>CAYWEX010000019.1:0-12992 GCA_964457785.1 Candidatus Woesearchaeota archaeon | reverse complement strand
ATAGGGAAGATTTATATATAAAAAACAAGTTATTTATTTTATGACTCAGAGAGAAACTGTTGCTTCTGGCTTAAAAATTAAACAAAGATCTGTTTTTAATTTAGATGAATTATATAAGATAATGTGGAGGTGGTTTGAATTATATGGGTATGATATGCAGGAGCTGGAATATAGGGATTCTTTGGAGGGCAATTCAAAACATCTTGAAATTAAATGGAAATCCATTAAAAGAATAGATGATTATTTGCAGTTTGTAATTATAACTAATTTTCTTATTTTGGGTCTTGAAAATGTAGAAGTAGAACAAGAGGGAGTAAAAATAAAGACAAATAAGGGAGAAGTTGAAATTAATTTTTCTGCTATTCTGGAAAAAGATTATGAAGATAAATGGACTGATTCTGGCTATTCCAGGGTTATTAGAGATGTTTATGACAAATATGTTATAAAAAACAGAATAGAAACCTTAGAAGGAGAGCTTTATGAGGAGATTTACAAGCTTATAGATGAAGTAAAGGCATTTTTGAACTTACACAGGTTCTAATTTGGCGTTAACATTATATTGATTGAAAAAAGAGAAAGTTTTTAAATTAACATACTACTATATAATTAAGCCCGCCATGAGAATACTCAATGGAGCTAACGATATTTATCAAGCGATGAGCTTGGGAGTTAGTGTTGCGGGCAATATTTAATAAAATATAATATTTAAGGTTTAGAACGAGATCATTAAATCACGATCATTACTCACAAAAAAGGTAGTGCTAGGCAAAAATATGCCTTTCTTGTTCTAAATACAAATATAGGAGTTAAAAATGGGAAAAATAAGCCCAGTATCTTCAAAATACATTATTAATACTGCTATCCAAATAGAGGGTGTTGTTGACAGACCAGATGTTATTGGTGCTATATTCGGACAAACTGAGGGTTTACTTGGAGCAGAATTAGAATTAAGAGAATTACAAAGATCAGGAAGAATTGGAAGAATTGAAGTAAAATTAGACACCAAAGCAGGAAAAACTGAGGGTGCAATAATTATTCCTTCAAGCTTAGACAAAGCAGAAACTGTAATTATTGGGGCTGCTTTAGAAACTATACAAAGAATAGGGCCCTGCAATGCAAAAGTAAAAATTGATAAAATTGAAGACATTAGAATTTCTAAAAGAAATTTTGTTATTGAAAGAGCAAAAGAATTACTGAAACAATTAACAGATGAAATTTTGCCTGACTCACAAGAAATTACTGAAGAAGTAGCAAGCTCTGTAAGAATGATGGAAATTACAGAATATGGAAAAGACAGGCTTCCGGCAGGACCAAATATTGATGATGCTGAGGAAGTTATTGTTGTAGAAGGAAGAGCAGATGTTTTGAATTTACTGAAAAACGGAATAAAAAATGTTGTTGGTATGAATGGAACTTCTGTTCCAGGAACTATTGTTGAATTAAGCAAAAGAAAAACATTGACTTTATTTTGTGATGGAGACAGAGGAGGAGATTTAATTATCAAAGAAATTTCAGATATTGCTGAAATAGATTATGTAGTTAAAGCTCCTGATGGAAAAGAAGTAGAGGAACTTACTAAGAAAGAAATTCACAAGGCGTTAAGAAGCAAAGTAGCAATTGAACAAATTAGAATGGATTTACATAGAGTAACTGACTCTTTAAGAAAACCAATAATAAGAAGAGACCAGCCGCCAATAAGAGAATTTAGAGAACAGAGAGAACAGCAACAATTTAAACCACAGATTAAAGCAAATATTGCAAAAGACAGCTTGAAGAAAATGCTTGATGATTTAGTTGGAACAAGAGGAGCTTATATTTTAGACACAAATTCCAATATTTTGGGAAAAGTTCCAACAACAGAATTAGCAAGCACAATAAAAGACCTTACAAATATTTATGCTGTTGTTTTTGACGGATCAATTACAAAAGATATTGCTTCTGTAGCTGAAAAATCCAATATAAAGGTTTTAGTTGCTATGGATTCAAGAATAAAGGCCTCTGAAACACAGGTAGATATCTTGACAAGCACTGATCTTTAAACCCTTTTTACGAAAAAGCGTTTGCGAAAAAATAAGAACTTAGGTTCTTATCAATTCCTAGACCTTTTTAGAAAAAAGCCTTAAGAGAAAAATTGCTGAAAAGAGAAAGGTTTTTTAAGTTCTTTTTATTTTTAATTTGTTAATGAAATCAGAAAAAAAGATGCTTTACATATATTGTTCTATTTTTTTCATTGTTGTATTTGTTCTTCTTTATTATTTTGGGGCATTTAAAGGAAGCTGTGAAACTGATGAATGTTTTAAAGATGCAACTACTTTTTGCACTCCAAAAAAATATGACAAATCAGTAGATAATACAGTTTACAAATATACAATATCAAGATCTTTAGGAGAATATTGTAAAATCAAGGTTAGTTTGGAACAGAGTGCTGAAGGAACAGATTTTGAAACCAAAGGAAGATTAGAAGGAAAGTCAATGAGATGTTTAGTTCCAAAGAATGAATTAAGCAATGTTAATTTCAATGAAGTTGAAAATATATTAACTTACTGCACAGGACCTTTAAAAGAAGGAATTTATGAAATTTTAATCAAGAAAATGTATGGGATTATAATAAGCAATTTAGGAGAAATATTAGGAGAAGTACAGTTAAATTTAATTAAGAAAGTTTAATCAAAAATGGAAAATAATAATTTTTATTGATTTCTTAAAAGTAGTAACAAAACAAAAGATTTATAAATAAGTTTATTTAGACAAATGCATTATATTTTAAGAAAATGGCAGATAATGAAGGAAACAAAAATGATATCTTTGGATTTTTAGATAAAAGAAAAGAACGTGAATATAAGGAGAAGGTTAATCCGTTTTCTTTTTTAGATCTACCCAAGTTAGATCCTTTTACTATATTAGTAAATGAAATTGATGAAAGACAGAGAAGAGAACAAAGAGAACAAGAAACAAAAGGACTAAAAGAAGAATATTTCTCCAAAAAAGAAGAATATTTTTCTAAATTACCATTATCACCATTACAACCAAAAACCCCTTTTATACGGGAAGAACAAATTGATTGGGCGACACCAAAATATCAAGAACTAAAATATCAAGAAGGTCTTAGATTAAAAGGACTAGCAGGTAGAATTGAAAAAGCAACAATAACAGTTCCAGTTTCTCCAAATACATTAAATTTTACAAGGTATGTAGTTCCTGGATTAGGAGAATATGATAATGAATCTGAAGCAATTAAAGCAGTTTCAAATGCTGTTGTAAGCACTGGAAGAAAAGAAGGAAGATCTGTTTCTGCTGGTGAATTTCCAATTTATGAAATAACTGGCAGTGTTAAAAAAATAGAATAATTTTATTTTATATTAATTTTAGTTCCTAATTTTGTCTTTATTTTTGGTATAGTAATACTTAATTTTTCACTTATAAATTCTGCTTCAATTTCATCCATATTTACATTTGTCGGCAAAGCAATACTAGCTCTATAACCTTTGTAAGAACTTTCTTTTAAATTAATTTTCTTCTTTTCACCAACTAAATCAAGAGACATGTGATTTACAATTAAATCTACATCTTCCTTATCAAGCCCTTTCAAATCAACATTTATGTAAAGAAATTTATGATTTTGAGAAATTGTGATAGATGGTCTTTTGTAATTTCCAAATATGCTTTCATTAATTTTTTCTATTCTTTTATTAACTTCCTGCTGAACTCTATCAATACCCAAATATTCTTTTATATCCAAAATATATCACCTCAATTATGGATTTATATGTGCGTCGTGAACTGATTTATATGAATGTAATTCTGAATCTTTAAACCATAGATTAATTTCTTTTTTAGCTTCTTCTAATGTACCAGAAGCATGAATTAAGTTTCTGCCACCTATTTTTCTATAAGTTGCGTAACCCATACTAATGTGAGTATAATCTCCTCTTATTGTGCCTGGCAAAGATCTATGCGGAGATGTTGAGCCTGTTAATTTTCTTACAACTTCAACTGCATGAACTCCTTCTAAAACCATTGCAATGACAGGACCTTCTGTAATATATCTTAATAAATCTTCATAAGCTCCTTTTCCAACTACTTCTCTTTTTTCATTTACTTTTATACCCATAGAATCATAATCCAGGAATGTTTTTTCAGTAAGAACAGGAATTAAAGTTTCTGGATAGTGTTTTTTTGCAAAATCTTTGTCAATCCAGGCCATTTTAATTCCAACAACTTTGAGACCTGTTTTTTCAAATCTAGAAATAATTTCACCAGACAAACTTCTTTTTACGCCGTCTGGCTTGATAATGACCAATGTTCTTTCAATCATCTCTTTCATTTTTAACCTTTTCAAACCCTTTTTCACGAAAAAGCGTTTACGGAAAAACAAAGCTTAACGGAAAATAAGAACCAAGGTTCTTATAATTTCCTAAAGCTTATCCTTTTTTATAATTCTGACTCCATTTTATATGAGTAGGATTTCTTTTGAGTTTAAAAAGATTTTTCTCGCATTTCTTTTTATCGAAATAAACCATTCTTCCATCTTTTTTTACATAAATTAATCCAGTTCCAGGCGGGATTACTTCACCACAAAATGAACATTTCATCTTCCACGACCCTGGGCTAATTTTCTAGCTTCAATTTCAGTTTCTCTTAACATTAAAATATCTTTTTCTCTAATAGGACCTTTAACATTTCTTCTAATTATTTTTCCTTTATCATAACCTTCCATAATCCTGCATCTAACTTGGGTAACTTCTCCTCTTGTGCCTGTTCTTCCCAATATTTCTTCAACTGATGCTGGAAATGCTCCTGTAAAAACAGATTTTTCTCCTGTAGGAGTTACATCTACTTTTTCGGCAAAAATCATTCCTTTTTTCTCTTTTCTTTTTGCCTTTCTATCTTCTTTCTTTTTCTTTCCTTCTGCTGCCATTTTTATTTGTGTTTCTCAATATCTCTTATTAAATCCTTAGAATCTCCTTCTTTAGTAACTGCTACTGCGCTTGTTCCAACTTCAATTCCAGCAGCTGCTCCCAAGTCAGATTTTGTAGAAACAATAACAAAAGGAACTTTTTTCTCTTCGCATAAAGCTGGAAGATGCATTAGAATTTCTTTTGGATTTACATCTTTAGCAACAACAACTAATTTTGTAATTCCTCTTTCAATAGCTTTTGTAACTTCATTAACGCCTTTTTTTATTTTGCCTGTTTTCTTAGCTACTTCAATTGCTTCAATTGCTTTCTTTGTGATTTCTTTTGGTGATTCTTCATTTAAATTTACCATGATACTTTTTCCTCCTTCATCACGATTTTCTCGTTTTAGAGAATAGTTTAAATTTCAAAAATCTGCATTTATATATGTTTGGTTTTTTTCTGAATAAATAAATTTATAATGGGTTAATTTTTGCTTTTTACTTATGTCAACAGGCAGTTTACCTGAAAAGAGAACAGTGTATTTTGGCCCAGTTAGAGGAATTTATGAACCAACAAAATTTGATGATTTTATGCGAAATAGTCTTGTTGCCAAATTATGGGCTATAGAAAATCCCAGCGCATGCAATGATGAACCTATAGGTTTAAGTGAAGTTACTTATCATTTTCCACAAGCAGGATTGGGAGTAAATTACAGTAGAGTCAGAGAAAACAGATGTTTGGTAACTTTATTGAGCACAAGAAAAGAAGTAATTGACAAAATAACTGAATTTATTTTTGAAGAAGATTCTAAATGATTATTTGAACTTGTAAATGTATTTGCTTAAATCAATTTTATTGCTATTTATTTTAATTCCATCTGCTTTTAATTTCTTTATTTTAAGCTTTAGACCTTTAGAGTATCCACCGAGTTTTCCACTTGAATTGATTATTTTATAGCAAGGATAAGTATTTGGATGTTTATTTTTATTCAAGGCATTTCCAACTGATCTATAGGCTTTTGAATTTAATTTTTCTGCTAATGCCTTATAAGAGGAAACTTTGCCTTTTGGAATTTTTAACAATAAATTATAGATTTTTTGATTAAAGTCCATTAATAAAGCTTAAATAGGCTTTTCTATAAAATCTTTTCTATGGAAATTAGATATGATTTAGAACTGGAAAAGGCAGTTGAGAAAATTAAAAAAGAAAATGCAAAATTAGTGTGCATTCAGCTACCAGATGGATTAAAAGAAAAGGCAAGTGAAATTTCTAAAGTCTTAGAAGAAAAAACTGGGTGCACTGTTATTATATGGCTTGGAAGTGCCTGGGGTGCATGTGATATTCCGGTTTTAGATGTTGATTTATTAATACAATGGGGACATTCTGAATGGGATGCTTTGTAAAATGGCTTTACAATCAAATAGAAAATTAGCAGATGATTATTGGGATTTTGTAAATGCTTATCCAAATGGTGGTTTGGGGCAGATAAGTTATTTAAAACAAAGAAGATTTATCGAGAATTTAGATACTAATTTAGAAGAATATTTTAGGGAAAATAGAACTTTTGATAAACTGAATATTAGGGGATTAGGAATAGATACTAGAAGAAGATTGGAATTAATTTTGTTAATGGGCAAAGATGAAGCTATTAAAATTGCGAGAGAAGGAAGAGCTAGAGAATTAGAATCATATGCACAGTTTAAATTTAGACAGAGAAAACCAAGAAGCAAAGGATTAAAAGATGAAGACCCTGGATTTGAAAATGCAGAAAAAATAAATGATGGAAGATAAGTTACTTCTTCTTTAAAAAATTAAAATTCTTTTTTCTTAAGATTATTGCTGCAATTATTAAACAAATTCCAAAAATTAATGAAGCTGTCGTGTATTTGTTTTCTGTTATGTAAATTGTTTTTTCTGGAATAGTTGGTTTGTAACAAGTATGCTTAACTGTACAAACTTCATCTTCCTTACATTCAGAATCATTTTTACATTCCCAGCTACCAACCCACATTATAGCTATAATTCCAATTAATATCAAGACAAAAATTATGGATGCTGAGGATATTTTAAATTCACTCATTAATAAACACCAATTGGACTTACAACTGGATTTGGATAGAATTCTTCTGTGCAAGTTTTTTTCCTTGTCATAAATTCTGAATCTGAAGGATTATGTCGATGATGTTTTTCATGCTCCAAGACTTTATCTCTATCTGTACCTTTAAGCCTATCTAGGATTACAATTTGTCCACCATATGTAAATGTAACGCCGAAAGTAGTTCCATTGCCTTCATGATTTCTAAACCAGTAATCATTAGCTTCAAAAACATTTTCTTCTTTTTTATACAATTTTTGATCTACTGGACTGTAATATTTTTGTTCTTCAGTTTCTGGAATTCTATTTCTTTGATAAATGTCTATTTCTTTCACTAAATTTACAAGAGGTTTTACCATATGTTCTTTTCTTGAGATCTTTTCTTTTTAAAGATTATTATTAAAATTATTACTAGAATTAATGCTAATATTGATGCACCAATTATCACTATATTTTTCTGCATTAATGGAACTAGATTACCCAAATTATCTGAATTTGTTATTTCTTTGGGTTCTTCTTGTTGTTCTGATGGAGTTTCCTGGTTTTCTTGTGCATTTTCAACAGGCTGGTTTTCTGTTGGTTTAGTTTCTGTTATTGGTACTGATGGGGTTGTGCTTTTAAATTCTTCAAGTTGATTATCCAATGACTTAAAAGTTACACTAGCAACCTGGCCTCTTATTCCGTTTAAAGTAATTGTAAGATCAAAAACATTATCTTTGTCTATGTCTGCTTTTCTTGTTTGTGAAATTGGAACTATAATTGAATTGGTCTTATCGCTGGATATATTTACAGAATTAGAGTCAACAGACACTGCCTTGAATTTGTGCTTTTCAATACAATCTGATTTTGGATTTCCAATTCTTATGCAGCTGCTCTCAACAAGCTGAAAAACGATTTCTTCATTTTTTCCCAAGTCTTCTGAAAAGCCTTCTAATGTTAATTCTCTTATTTCTTGAGATAGGACTGAATAGGACAAGAGAATCATAACTAAAATAAAAAGAAAATTTCTTTTAATGTCCGTGACAACACCCACAGCTCTCACTTTCTTCTTCAACTTTAATAACCTCAGTTTTTTCTTCTTCTAATTCTTCCATACACCCGCATTTTGAGCCTTTGAAGTTTTTATTTTTTCCTTGTTGACAACATGAATCATCATTTTTCATTTTGTCCTCCTATATTTTTTAAATTTTACATATACTGCACTTTTTAAATATTCTGTCTTTTGCTATTTTCATAGCGCATGTTCTTGGGCTTAAGTTTTTAGCTTTTGCCTGAGCTAAAACTAGATTTGTATTATTTAAAACCTTTTCCTTTACTGTTTTAAACATTTTTTCTTTAGTTCCTCCTATGTATTCAACATATGAACTAATAACGCCGCCAGCATTAGCAACAAAATCAGGAACTACCAGGACTTTTCTTTTATGAAGAAATTCTTCTGTTTCTGCTGTCATGGGAATATTACTGCCCTCAACAATTAACTTTGCTTTTATCTTATCTACGTCACCTATTTTTATCAAATCTGGAATTGCTGCTGTCACTAAAACGTCAACATCCAAATTAATTATATTGTTTGAAGGAAGAACTTTTCCATCTTTATAGTTTGCTACTGAGCCAGTTTCTTTTTTAGTTTTATCCAACCATTCAAAATTCAAGCCATTTTTATTATAAATTACGCCTTTTGAATCTGAAACACCAACTAATTTTATCCCTTCTTCTGATAAATATTTAGAAACAAACCAACCAACATTTCCAAAACCCTCTACTGCTACTGAAATTTTATCTTTTTTTAATTTTAAATAATCAAGAGCAATTAACATGGAATTAAAAACACCAAAACCAGTGCTTCCTAATTCATGAGGAAGACCGCCCATATTTTTTGGCTTGCCAGTACAGGCCTTTTTATTTTTTAATGCCTTGGAAAACCAACCCATTTCTTCTTCTCCTGTATTCATATCTGGGCCAGCAACATATAAATTGGGACAATATTCTTTTAATGCTAATGCAAATGACTGAATTATTTCTTTTTTCTTTTCTTTTGTTATTGTTCTGTCATCTGCAACTATTCCTGCTTTTGCACCGCCAAATGGAAGACCCGCCATTGCATTTTTATATGACATTGTTCTTGCTAATTTTGCAACTTCATTCATATCAACAGTTGGAGTCATTCTAATTCCACCTTTAGATACACCTAAAGCTAATGAATCAATCACAAGATAACCATGCATTCCTGCTTTCGGATTATATACTTCTAATATTTTTTCAGGACCAAGATCATCAAATTCAACCAATTAATTCACCTCTTTTCTTGAAATATATTTTATCTATAATTTAAATTTTGTGATTTACTATAAATTTCCGATTAAACTTATTAATTTTCCTGCTAAAAATGATAAAGCAGCAGCTATTAAACAAACTGCTGATAATTCTAAACCGCTGATTAACCAGTTTTTATTTGATATTTTTGATTTTAGTGCTCCAATAATGAAAAGGACTATAACGGCAAATAAAATTCCTAATAACAATGGATTATTTGAAGTAAAAAAGAAAAATGGCAAAATAGGAAATAGACCACCTACAATAAATGAAAAACCATTAACAAGACCCATAATTTTAGGATCTTCAAATTTTTCCCCAATACCGATTTTTTCATGAACTAGAGTGTCTAGCCAAGTTGCTTTATGTTTTATTATCTTGCTTACAATCAAGTTAATTTCTTTTTGATTAAAACCTTTTTTTCTATATAATTCTTTTAATTCTTTTATTTCTATATTTGGGATATCTTCTATTGATTTTTTTTCATTTTCAATTTTTGATTTGTAAAACTCTTCTTCTGACTTTGTTGAAATGTAAGCTCCCAGGCCCATTGAAATTGAACCTGCAACTATTTCTGCAAGACCACCAAGAATAATTATATTGTTTGATATTAAGGCTCCAGTTAAACCAGCTAACAAAGATAAAGTAGAAACCAAGCCGTCATTCAAGCCAAAAATAAATTCTCTTAACAGGCTGCCTTCTTTAACTGTCAAAGAAACCCCTTTTTTCATTAATTTATTTATAAATTTGATTGTATATATAATTTACTTTTCCGATTCGCATTGAATAGTTTTCGATTTTGTAATATGAAAACCGAATTATTTTCGAAACAATCTGAAAGACTTTCGGAATTTTCACCATAACACATATTAAGAATTTTACATTTATATTTTCTGAAATGAAAACTGATGAAATAAATACACTATCTACTGCTGTAGTAGCCTATGTTGCTGTTCTTGGACTTATTTGGGGATTATACTACAATATGAAATCTTTAAATATTGGAATAATCTATATATTTTTATTCCAAGGTATTGTTTTATTTATAATTGGGGGATTTATAATAGTAATCAATAAAAAAATAAAAGATGTTTGAAAAACAATTAAAATGGATTAAAGAAAACTGGCTAATATTTTTAATATTATTTATGTTAATTTTATTTTTTATTTTGTATGATATGGCTCTTTCAGGAAAATTAAATTAATATATTTTGATGCAATATGGTCTGGAAACTGAAGAAAAAAAGAATTGTTGAACTAATAAAAAGACACTGGACTTTAGTTTTGGCTATAATTCTAATATTATTTCTATTAACAAGAATTCAAGTCCCACAATAGTTATTTTTCCATTCTTTTAATGTATCTTAAAACTACGATTACAATAGAGATTATAACAGAAACAAACAAGAGTTTAGATAATTCATTTACATTTTCAACCGGCATTCCTTTTAGTACTTTTGGCAAGAACAAAGCTACTAAGAGTAAAAAAGGAATAATAAATTCAAATTTATGATCATCCATAATTTTGGAAAAGGTTAAATATTATTAAATTTTGTTATTTTTATGGTAGTGGAAGTAGACAAGAGAAGAATGAAATTATTTGAGTGCGAAGTTTGTAAAATGAATTATATTGAGAAAACAATGGCTGAGAAATGCGAGGACTGGTGCAAAAAGCATAATTCCTGCAATTTAGAAATAATTAAACACGCTATTAAATAAACTTTTTAAAAAAGTTTAATCAAAAAATAACTAAAAATTAAGAAAATAATTTTCTAATTTCTCTTTCGTTTGGCTTTACAATTCCTTTTTCTGTAATTATTCCTCTGATATATTTTGCAGGGGTGACATCAAATGCTGGATTTAATGCTTCGGAACCAGGAGAGCAAACACGAATTGTTCTCGTAAGTCCAGTATCTAATGTAAGACCTACTTCAGGCCCTTCTTGATATAAAACTTCATTCTGACTTCTTTCTTCTATTGGTATTTCTTCTCCAGAAGCACATTTTAAATCAATAGTTGAAGTCGGTGCAGCAATATAGAAAGGAACACCAAATTCATGAGCAACAATAGCTTTTTCCAGAGTTCCTATTTTATTTGCAGTATCTCCATTTCTTGCAATCCTGTCAGCGCCAACTATCATTATATTTATTTTTCCTTTTGACATGTAATGAGCGCCAGCATTATCAGCAATTATAGCGTGAGGAACACATTCATTATACAATTCCCAAGCTGTTAATCTTGCTCCCTGTCCTCTAGGTCTTGTTTCATCAACAAAAACAAAAACATTTTTTCCCGATCTATGAGCGGCATATACGGGTGACAAGGCAGAACCATGATCTACAAATGCGAGCCAACCAGCATTGCAATGAGTTTCAATATTAAATCCATCTTGAATTAATTCATTTCCATATTCACCTATTTTTTTACAAGCTTCTGCATCTTCATCTGCAATTTTTTGAGCTTCTATTTTGGCTGCTTTTCCGCGTTTTCCTAAATCAGTTTTTTTTACGGTTTGAAAAACACGAGCTATAGCATAGAATAAATTCTGTGCTGTTGGTCTTGTTGATTCAATATCTTTTTTAGCTTTTTCAATTCGATCTCGAAAAAACTGTTCAGACTTATTCCTGATTGCATAATCTTCTGCAGAGCATATTGCCTGGGCCATAGCATAGCCTGCTGTTGCTCCAATTGCTCCAGCTCCCCTAACAATCATTGTTTTTATAGCATCACAAGTATCAAGATGATCTTTGGCTTCATAGACTTCAAATTTAAATGGCAACTTAGTTTGTTTTATTAAAAATACTGATGAACCTTCCTGCCATACAGTTCTGTAATCTTTTCCATTTACTTTCATTTTGTGGTGTTAAATAAAAACTCTTGATATTCTAAATCGTTTAGTGGCCAGAAGGTTTCTTTTTCTCCAGTTGGATATGTAATTTCAAGACGAGTTATATGTCTATGACTTACAAATGGACATGCATTTTCTTTTTCAAATTTCTTTTTCTTTTCTTTTTCTAATTTTCTTACTAATTTACCTAAATCTGGAGAACTGGCTGCAAACTGTATCGCCTTTGTACTTTTTTCTTTGGTATTCATAAAGCCATAATGATGTACTGTGTTTCTAAATGGTTCTCTTAAATAATTAAATACGACTATTTTTTCCATGTTTTTTAATTAAAAATTGAATAATTATAAAGATTATTATACTAAAGTAATTATTTTAATTTTTTTTCATTAATTACTTTGCCAGAATCATCAATGTCTTTTTCAACTACATGAATAACATTGACAGGACAAGCATCAGCACATTCCATACTGTCTTTAAACTCTTCTTCTTTTATTTCCTTTCTCTGCCAGCCATTTTCAATATTTTCTCCACTAATTATATCAGATTTGCCATCTTCGTGCATAACCCATGTTTTTGGATCTATTGCAGCACAAGCTGCACAACCAATACAATTTGGCCTGTCATGCTGGATTTCTTTCTTAACTGTCATTTGAACCCTTTTCAGAAAAGCGTTTACGGAAATAAGAACCAAGGTTCTTATCAACTCCTGAAGCTTACCAAAAGAGTATATATAAAACCAGTTTAAAAATGTTACTTATTATTGGCTTTGTACAAAAACTCCGTAAACTTTCCGAAAAATCCGGAAATCTTTAAATCTACTTTTAAGTTAAAATAAAAT
>CAYWEX010000018.1:0-13992 GCA_964457785.1 Candidatus Woesearchaeota archaeon | reverse complement strand
GCCGAGATTATATAATTATAAATCTTCTCAAAAATTCAAACCAAAAACTTTATAAAATAGTAGTTACCGAAGGGTAACTACAATGTCAGTAGAAAGAAAGCTATATAGGTTAAAATGGGAAGAGTTTGTAAAAAAACACAGAACTTGGATAGGAGAATATCCTAAAGTAGTTTCCTTTCCCAACCCAAACACTTCAATAGATGAAGTAGTAAGGCAGTATGAAAGAGTAGGAATTAAAGACCATAAACTAACTTTATTATTGCCAAATGGAAGAGCAGAAGAAGCAAGAACAAAATATCCAAAAGCAAAAGTTATCCAGCAGACTCCAGAAGAATTCTTTTTAGAACAAAATCCAGGAATTTTCGAAATTATAGATTTGGAATATGGTTCGCCTTTAGATCTTCAAAAAGTCGATACATTTGGATATATTTTAGGAAGGAATTTAGCAGAAAAAACATTAATTGGGAGAAGTTATTCAGCTAAATTTGAAAAGCCAGATGTAAAAAGTTTTTTGTTAAGAGAAGTTATAGCAGTTCTTGGTCAGAAATATTTAAGAACAACTATTGACCGGGAAAATAATCTTTTTAATATTCCGAAAGAAGAATTTGAAGAACTTGCAAATACTGTGCAGGAACTTCATGAAGAATTTTTGAAAATATTAAATGCTGGAATAAAAGAGACCTCAGAAGACGGGATAGAAAAAGCTACAAATGAAATTCGTGAAAAAGTAGATAATCTAGTATCAGAAGTTGAAAAGTTAAATATTGGAAAATATCTAAGGCCTTGGGCCTTTTATCAAGTTACTTCTCTTTTAACTAATCTCGGAGATATTCTATTTTCCCCATTAGATGCAAATCAATTTTTAAGAGAACCAGTTTTTCCAAGAATAATACACATACATAGCACACCTAAAACCTATGAAATTTCTGATGATTATGAAAAAAGTTTTATTGGTTTATTGAAAGAAACTGAATTCGGAAATAGTCACTTTATGAATCTGGTTCATATTGCTATGGCAAGACCAAGATGTATTGAAGATATAGTATCATTAATTTTCCAGGAAGGCCGTAATCCCTATGTTTCCCAGTTTTTGGCATTAGATAAATTAACAGAACTTCATAATAATAAATCTTCAAAATTTATAAAGGAAGCAGTTGAAGAAGTAAAAAAAACAAAAACCAAAGCAGGATTTATTAAAATAGAAGGTAAATTTAGAGAATTATTTTCATATTCTCAAAAAATAATAGCTCGTTTATTAGCACATAGAAAACAACCAATAACTCACATCAATATTTCTCCAGAACAAGAACTAGAAAGAATATTAAAAGAAAACAATCCAGAGTTATTAAAAGACTTACCTCAATTAAAAGACTTATTTTCTCATCTGCCTCAATGGCCAGAAATAGAAAAAAAATTATCAGAACAAATACAAAAATCATTGCCAAGAGAAGCAAGGCAAGTATTTTCAACAGAAGCCTTAACATTATTACTGCCTAAACTAAATCTAGGAATCTATCAAGCAGAAAATAATATACCAATACCAAAGAAGTCAATAGACGATCTGTTAAGGAGATATACAGAAATATTAAACATCTCTCCAGAAGTTTTTGTAAATGCCTCTGTTAACTATCATCTCCAAAACCTCCAAAGACTAACATCTGCAGAAGAAGCCCGTAAATATATAGAACAAATAAAATAGAAAGGCTTTTAAAAATCTTTTAATCTATTTTCTAGAAATGACGAAAACAAAAGTAGCTCAAAAATCAGAAATCCAAGAAGGCCAAGGCAAAATGGTTGTTGTAAATGGAAAAGAAATAGCTCTATTTACTGTAAATAATCAATTCTTTGCAATAGATAATACATGCTTGCATAGAGGGGGCTCTTTATCAGAAGGTTTTTTAGAAGGAGATAAAGTAAACTGTCCTCTGCATGGCTGGCAATTTGATATAAAAACAGGTCAAAACATAATGCCTGGAATGGGTAAATTAAATTCTTATAAAGTCCATGTTGAAGGCGAAGATATTTTCATTGAAGAATAATTTTATATACATTAAAAACTAAAAAGTTTTATGGCCAAATCTGCAAAAATAGATTTTCATTTAGTATTAAAACTTATTGGGGCTACACTTGGAGCAGTTGGTTTCTATCTGTCAATTAGTCAAAAATATAAATTGTTAGGTATAGCTTTTATAGGTCTGGGATCTTTTATAATTGCTATAGGAGAAGGTTAAATGGTGGGTTTTGAATTATTTGGAATAACTCTTGTAATTCTTTCAATAATTATCTCTTTTTATAAAGGAAAAGATAGAATGGCATTAAGCTTAATCGTAGTTTTATTAGTATTATTTTTATTAGCTGGTTATTTTGATTTGCCGAATATTACTTAATTTATTCTTTTAATTTCTTTATACTTACTAAAATTAATAATATTAGTTCTATAAATATTACAAAAACTCTTAACCATTTAGTCATATCAGAAAAATAAATTATAGTGGCATAAGCAGCTAATAAAATTCCAGCAAACATTAATCCAGTTCCAATAACTTCATATCCCAATAATAAACCGACAATCAATAAAATTAATGCAATTGGGGCTATAATCACGAAAACATTTCTATTATATTTTTCTTGTGCATCTTGAAATTCTTTATTGCACAAATTACATTCTTTAAATCCAGCTTCACACCCATTTTTATCATAATTATATTCAGGCATTCCATTATCCCTATAGCATTTATCTATTTCAGCTTGATCGCTTTTTATTTGTTGAAAAGGGCATTCAGTTTTTGGATAAGGTCTTTCTTTGATATATGGTTCACAAAAATCATCATACTCAGGTCTTTCATAAATAGCATCTACAAACAGTCCAAAGAAAAATGACGTAAGTAATGCTAAGGCAATAACCATTGCAATCTCTTTTGCTTTCATAAAAACGCCAATAAGTTTATAGGTTCTTAAATATTTCTATGTTTAAATGAAAAAGAAAAAAATTCTTAACAGATTTAAGCATTTAAATAAATTTATACTTAATTAATATTTTTTTAAGAGTTTCTACACAATTTTTATTTAATTCATAATTAATGTTAACAATTGGTTTATTTGCTTTGATTAATCTTTTTAAATTTACAGGGCTGCCGTCAATGACAACATCACAGTCAGCTCTGTTTATTGTATCTTGTAAATCTTTGATTTGCTTTTCACTATATCCCATTGCGGGAAGTTCTTTTTCTAAATGCTTATATTTTTCAAAAGTTTCTTTAATGGTTCCAACAGCATATTTCTTCGCATTGATAATTTTTTTTGCTCCATATTTCTTAGCTGCAACTGTTGCAGCTCCAAACGTCATTCCACCGTGTGTAATAGTTGGCCCGTCTTCAACTAATAAAACTCTTTTTCCTTTAATTAATTCTGGGTTGTCTGCAGAAACCTCAGATTTTGCTTTAATTACAATAGCCTTTGGATTATATCTTTTAATATTATCTTCAACAATTTTTATATTTTCTTTTGAAGCAGAATCAACTTTGTTAATAATTATTACATCAGCCATTAGAAAATTTACAAATCCTGGATAATAACTTATTTCATGCCCTGCTCTGTGGGGATCAGCAACAACAATTTGTAAGTCTGGCTTAAAAAAACTAAAATCATTGTTTCCACCGTCCCATAAGATGATATCTGCTTCTTTTTCTGCCTGTCTTAATATCTTTTCATAATCAACACCAGCATAAATAGGAATATTTCTTTTAATCCAAGGTTCATATTCTTCTCTTTCTTCAATTGTAGTTTCAAATTTTTTTAGGTCATTATAACTTCCAAATCTTTCTGATACTTGCTTCATTAAATTAGAATTATATGGCATTGGATGTCTTGCTCCAACTACTTTCAGTTTATTATTCCTAAGTATTTCTGCAACTGCTCTTGTTGTTTGTGATTTTCCAGCGCCTGTTCTTACAGCACAAACAGAAATAACTGGCTTTGTTGATTTTAACATAGTATCATTTGGTCCCAATAATCTAAAATTAGCACCATTAGCCAAAACAATAGAAGCTTTTTCCATAACTTCTAAATGAGAAAGATCAGAATATGAAAGAACAACTTCATCAATTTTATATTTTTTAATTAATTCAGGTAATTTTTCTTCAGAATAAATTGGAATATCTTGTTTGTATAATTTTCCAGCTAATTTTTTTGGGAATTTTCTCTTTTCAATTCCAGGAATTTGTGCTGCTGTAAAGCAAACTACTTCATACAAGGAATTATCTTTAAAATAAGTTAAAAAATTATGATAATCTCTGCCCGCAGCCCCTAAAATTATTACTCTTTTTTTCACTATATTATATAATCCATCAGTTATTTAAATTCCTTTTTAATCTAACCAAAAACTTTATAATATCGTAGTTACCGCAAAGTAACTACAATGTCAGTAGAAAGAAAGCTATACAGATTAAATTGGGAAGAGTTTGTAAAAAAACACAGAACCTGGATAGGAGAATACCCTAAAGTAGTTTCATTTCCCCACCCAAACACTTCAATAGATGAAGTAGTAAGGCAGTATGAAAGACTGGGAATTAAAGATCATAAAATAACTTTATTATTGCCAAATGGAAGGGCAGAAGAAGCAAAAGTAAAATGTCCAAAAGCAAAAGTTATCCAACAGACTCCAGAAGAATTCTTCCAAGAACAAACACAAAAATTTGAAATAATAGATTTAGATTATAGCTCCCAGATTGATTTGGAAAAATTAGCCTTATTTGATGATATTACTATGAATAATTTTGCTGAACATACGCTTCTTAATGCAACTTACTTGGCTAAACTCGAAAAGCCGGGAGTTTTTGGCAATTTATTGCTGCTTATTGCAGCAGATGCTGATCGACATGCAGTTTTAACTAAAAGAGTTCCTGAAAGAATGAAAATTCATCAGCTTTTAAGTTGGGGAATTGAACCTGATAAATTATCAAAATTATCTTTAGAAGAAAGCTTGGATTATCTTAGTGGAAAAATAAATGAAGCAGTTAATTATGTAAGAGAAGAAGATAAAAAACTTTTAAAACTTATAAGAGAAATAGGAATTTATTCTTATATTGCCAGTACTTTTGATAATGCTGGCGAACGAAATAGAGTTTTAAAAATAACAAATGATAAAGATGATGTTGAATTTACACGTCAAGAAATAATTAAGTTAAATGAAGCTTGCGAGCAATTGAATTTTGATAAAAAACTCGCATTTGAATTCTATAAAAGATATATCTTGCAATATAAAGGAATTAGGTCAATCCAATTTACATTTTCTGAAGGCAGAAATCCGTTCTTAAGTACTTTTTTTGGTTTTGATAAGATATCAGACATTTATCAAACAGAGTTATATAGATCAATGAAAGAAGGAATAGAAGATTTTATTTATAAAAAAGACCTAAAAAAATTATTAGATACTAATAAAAGAAGACCTTCTGCTGAGAAAGCTAAAGAATTTGCCCGTCGATTAGTGCCACCAGCTGAATATCTTGATGTTCCATTAATCAATATTTCTCCTGAACAAGAACTGGAAAGAATATTAAAAGAAAATAACCATGAATTATTAAAAGACCTTCCTCAATTAAAAGACTTATTTTCTCATCTGCCTCAATGGCCAGAAATAGAAAAAAAATTATCAGAACAAATACAAAAATCATTGCCAAGAGAAGCAAGGCAAGTATTTTCAACAGAAGCCTTAACATTATTACTGCCTAAACTAAATCTAGGAATCTATCAAGCAGAAAATAATATACCAATACCAAAGAAGTCAATAGACGATCTGTTAAGGAGATATACAGAAATATTAAACATCTCTCCAGAAGTTTTTGTAAATGCCTCTGTTAACTATCATCTCCAAAACCTCCAAAGACTAACATCTGCAGAAGAAGCCCGTAAATATATAGAACAACTAAAATAGAAAGGCTTTTAAATTAAATACTACAAGCAAGTGGTAATAAAATGACAGATACAAAAGAACTATTGTGGAATACTTATCTAGATAATATTAAAGGTAAGCTAAATGATATAGTAGATTTTTGGTCTGATTTATCAACAGACATAGGTCTAAATCCAAATATTAAACCAAAAGCATCTCAAGCAATTCGTGTTTATCAATTATTAAACAATGGCCATAAAAGAATAATGTGTGCAGATGCAACAAGTTCTGGGAAAACCTTAACTGCTCTTTTAATGAAATTATTATTAGACAAGGAAAAACCAAGAGAAGATAAAAAACCGCACAGAGTTATGTTGTTAGCTCCAGATCAGTCATTAAAAACAGGTTGGAGTCAGGCAAAATTAGCAAACTATTTTGCAAACCCTTCTTCAGTTCCAAGAGTAGCCTATATTCATGATAAAAAAGATTTAGACTCTCTTTGTTTAAATGACGCTGAAATAATAGCAGTAAATCATCATAAATTAGGATTTAAATCTGATTTAACTTGTAATCATTATCTAAATAGAATTAAAGATTTGCTTGAAAATATAGATATGGTTTTTGTAGATGAATCTCATAATTATCAACATCCAGAAACAAACAGATCAAGGGCAATAAAAGAAATCTCTGATATTTGTGGAAAAGATACATATTTTGTTTTGCTTAGTGCAACTCCTATTCCAAATGTATTAAGTGATGCTGGTGTTCAACTGCATTTGCTTGACCCTGAAAAATATCCATTTAAACCATATGATCCAGATCAGTTTCCAGAAGCATTTAGAATTTTAAGAATTAATGGCCAGCTTTATTCTTTTACAAGAGATGAAGTGCAGCAAGTATTTGGACTTCCAAATTTAAAGATAAATAATCCATCAATGGTTGAAATGTCCAAGGAACATGCAGACCAGTATTTCCAGATTTGGTCTGACATAAATTCTCCTGGTTTTAGTAGAAGAATTTTAAAATTAAGAAAATTGCTTTTGCAGTCCAAATTTGAAGAAGTAAAAAAAATAATGGAGCAAAATAAAAATACAGACACACAATTATTATTTTTTTCATTATTGAAAAAAGATATTTTAGATCCTTTAGTAGGAATTGGAAAGGAAATTTTTGGAGAAACCAAAGTAGCAAAAATAGCTCATGAAACAACTTTAGAACAGCGTATAGAATTATCTAGAAAATTTGAATCAGGAGAAGTAAAAGCTCTTTTCAATACAGCCCAAGTAGCAGGAGAAGCCTTTCCATTAATTGGTGGAAAAAGGCCAGTTTCACTTTACTTTATGGAGCCAGTTTCAGATCCAGGAAAGTTTACCCAGATAGTTGGAAGGCCATACAGATTTGGCCAATTAGCTCCAGTTGATATTTATACTTTAATTGCTTTTAATGAAGAATTAAAAAGAAGAATGGAAGAAGCAAAACCACAATTAGAACAAGCTTCAGGAGTAAAATTTAGAAGCACCTGGAGACCATCAACAATAGACCTTGACTTTTTAGAAGCCCGTATACAAAAAGAAGCAATACAAAATCAAAAAGTAATGCAGGGTATTAGATTAAGTGATGTTGATAAAATTTTCACAGAACTAAGCACTGAAAGACCGTCTACAATAGATGCTGATGAAAAACAGTTAGTAATAAGAAGTTTGCCCCCTTCACCAGTTTCTGCAAATATTAAATTTATTAAATTATTGCGTGGAGCAGCAGCTCTATATGGTTGTGGAGTAAAAGATTTTATAGAATCTATAAAAGGAAATGGAGAACTTGCCCAAGCTGCCAAAAATATGTTTGATGCTTATACAAATAAGGAAATTGATTACAAAAAAACAACATCAGCTTACACAAACAGATTTATTGCTCAAGTAATAAGAGCTTTGGAAAGTAAAAATAGCAGAAATTATTCTCATATCTTAGATATTGGTTCAGGCCCTCTTTGTTTAACTAAAGCTTTAAAGAGAAATCTAATTTCTCTAGATCCTTGGCCAGAAATGTTGAAAGCAGGACTGCAAGAAGCTGGTTCAATAGAAATGGAAAAAGTTCCTGGTGGATTAGAAAAGAGTTTGTTAATAAATGGTTATGCTCAAAAAATGCCATTAAAAAATGAAAGTGTAGATGTTGCAGTTTCTTCATATTCAATTATGTATTCTGCCCAGGGAAAATCTAAAGAACAAGTAAGAAGAGAAATTGAAGATGCTTTATTGGAAATTAGAAGAGTCTTGTCTCCAGAAGGATATTTAATTTTAGCTCTTCCCAAAAGCAGGACAACTGCAAGAGAATTTGAAACATTCAAGGAATTATTGCCTAACTATCACTTTAAGTCAGCAGGTTTTACAGGCGGAGGAAAAATAGATGATAAGGCAGTTTTTTCAGCTTTCTTTTTAGTAGGCAGAAAAGAAGAAGCAGATTTAACAACATATGTAACTCCCGAACCTCCTGAAATTTTTGTTCCAAGAAGATACATGGCTGCAGGTGGAATTGCAAAAAAAGTTTACAATAGAAAACCGAAACAACCAATAGATGCTAAAGGGCAATTAATTTTTTCAACAGATAAGGGTTCAATTGAAGAAACCCTAAAAGAATTATAATAGAAACATTTAAATAGGAGTTTTAAACAATGTAGCCACTATGGAGTTAAGAACAAGATTAACACAGGCTTTTGAAGAAGCTATTTTTGAGCATTATGAAGCTTTAAATAGAAAACTCTATGAAAGAGACGATTTCTTTAAAGACTTTAGAGTAGCTAATCACGAATTTCAAGCCTCGGCTACAGCATCATCAAGACTAGACTTGTCAAAATTAACTAAAAGAGAAAGAGAAGCTGTAGAAAACTCTCTTGCAGAACATGCAAAAGAAATGCAAAAAGCAGTTACTGAAAAATTAAATAAAAAAGATACTTTGGAAAAAATAACAGTTGAGCTTATTTTAGGCAGAGTAGACGATACAGTAGAACTTTGGACTCCAATAAAAAACCAAGATATAGAAAAAATAGAGATTGAACCAGAAAATTTAGTTCCAAGATCTGAATTATGCAAATCTCTTTACTCCCATCTTGAAAGGACATTAAGAAATTATGATCCTAGAACGTATACTCAGGAAAAAAGATTTTTAAGATTAGTTGCTAAAGTGCCAGAAGAAAAAATACCAGGTCTTAAAAAAGACTTAATAGCTAATATTCCATCAGAAGTAAAAAACAGCAGAGTTGAACTAACAATTCTAAGTGCTGGCGATTTGTTATACAGAACTGTAGAAGAAAGAGTAATAGCACAGCCAGTTGTCGAAGAAAGATTAGTTTCTGGACCAACAAGCGTAAATCTTGAGCTAACACCCTCAAAAACATGGTATGATAAGGAATTAATACAAATTAGAAAAGTAAGAGAATTCTTCCCAGACATAGATAGAAGATTTGTAATGCAGACTGATATTTCAGGAATGACGCTTAATGATGCTTATGTTACATCAGCTACTCACAAAGACAGAGCAAAATTAGGTCCAAAAAAAGCAGGACAATATATAAAAGCAGAATTTGATAGAAAACCAGCAGAAGGTACACGTCCTAAGCCTGGATTAAGAGAATGGTATGATGCTCATAACATAACTCCAGGAAATGCACCGCATGAAATTGAAATAAGATTGCTTGGCAGGGGAGATGTAAATACAAAACCAATTTATAAATTATCTTTAGTTAAAAGATCACAATAATTTTAATTCTTTTTTATTACTTAAATCAAATTAATCAATTTTATAAATATAAATTTTGAAATAAATTCTTATGGTAAAAAAAGAAGAAGCAGAAACAAGTTCTAAATATTTTGAAGTTGTAGAAGAAGTTAGAGAAAAAATTGATTATGTGATAGATGAAACAAGAACCGCTGCTGGTTGTTTATATGCTTTAACATCAGTTTCGCTTTTGGGAATGACTTTATCATTTGGTCCTTTGGACTTGGGAAGAACACTTTATAATCAGTTAATTGGAGACATGCCTGTTTTAAAAAAGAAATTAGTTGATTTTGCTAGAAGAGATGTTTATAGAGTAAACCCAGATATTAGTCCTGAAAATGTAGAATCAATTTTAGCTAAAGAATTAAGATCTTTTACTGGAAAAGCCGAAATAAATCCAAACGAAATTCCAATAAGTGATTTATGGGATTTACAGGAAAATCGTTCCCGCACTTTTAAAGATCAATGGGTTTGGGCTAATTTAGAATAATTTTATTTTCTTTTATTTAAATAATTTTCAATTCTGTCTAGTCCTTTTTTGATTAAATCTAAGTCAGTTGCATAACTAAATCTTATATATCCTTCACCATAAGTTCCAAATTCAGTTCCAGGAACAACAGCTACTTTTGCTTTTGTTAATAATTCTCTTGCAAATTTCTCACTGCTGTTGCTTAAATGTTTGATATTTGAAAAAGCATAAAAAGCACCATATGGCATTGCAGTTTTTAATCCAATATTATTCAATCTAGGAACAATATACCTTCTTCTTCTGTCATATTCTCTTCTCATTTGTTCTACATATCTATTTGAAATTTGTAAAGCTTTTATTCCGAGTAATTGTGAAATATGCGGAGCACATAAAGTAACATAATGGCTGCTTTTAACCATAGCATCAATTAATTCTTTGGGCCCCGAAGCATACCCCAATCTAAAGCCGCACATTGCAAAACTTTTTGAAAAACTTTGTGTTGTTACTGTATACTTTTCCATTCCATTTAAGCTTCCCAAAGAAATATGTTTCTTGTCATATACTAATTTTTCATAAGCTTCATCACTAATAACATATAAATCATTTTCAACTACAATATCAGAAATTTTTTCTAGAGTTTTCCTGCTCAAAACATTTCCAGTCGGATTTGCTGGTGAATTTAAAATCAAGACTTTTGTTTTTTTCTTGTCAATAACTTCTTTTATTTTTTCAGGATCAATTTCAAAACCATCTTCTTCTCTTAATTTTACATAAGCAATACCGCCATTTAATAAATCAACAGCAGGAACATAAGCTAAATATCCTGGATTTGGAATAATTACTTGCTCTCCAGGATCAATTGTGCACACTAAAGACATAAAAATAGATTCTTGGCTTCCGGCAGTTACAACAATATCATCTGGATCTGCACTTTTAATTTTGTTTTCTTTTCTTAATTTTTTTGCAATAGCTTCTCTTAATTCTAATACTCCTTGCGGATTAGAATAAGCAGTTGATTTGTAAATTACTTTTTTGGCATAGTCTAAAATTGGTTTCGGAGTCTTAAAATCTGGCTGACCAGCACCCATGGAAATTATGCTCTTGTCTTCATTTGCAATTTTGATTAATTCACCAATTACAGCATCAGGTAAATCAGATTCTCTTTCAGAAATATGTCTCAATATATCACCACTTTTTTAATTTATCTAAGGAGAATGTCTTTAAATAATTTTTCAAAAAGCTAAAGTAACGCCATAAGAAACTTCGAGTTCATTTTCAATTTTAACAGAAGCAATTGTAGTTACTAATCCTCTGGTATCAGTTGAATAATCAGCTGCTCTGAATATATAGTCTCTTCCATCTTTTCTTTCCTTCCTTAAGAATTCTATTACAAATTGTCCATCAGGATTTTCTTTTTTTAAGTCCTTTAATAATCCTGCACTAGCCCTGAAAATTTCTGAAGCTTGATCGCCATAAAATTCTCTAAGATGATTAGGGTCTAATTCAGGAAAAGTTATTTCTTGTCCATTAGGTAATTTAAATTTATCTGTGAGATTTGTCATTTTGAATTTTTCTTGATAAAAACCCTTTTTTTGCTTAAGCTTTAGGAATTCATAAGAACCTAGGTTCTTATTACTTGGCCTTTCTTCTTCTTTTCTCTCTTCTCATTCTTTTACGCTGCCATTTCCAGCGCATTTGGCCTTTTTTCTTCCAACGTCTTGAGCTTCTCTTCATTTAAAAGTAAGTTCTTATGTTTGATTTAAAAAGTATTTGTTATCATTATAAGGTAACTAAAATAGTAAAGCTTTTAAACAAAATTTCTATTCAAAATTACATGAACGGGCACAATAGACAAATTAGGAAAAATTTAATTGACTTAGTAACTTATGCTGATCTAAATCCAGACAACATAGATATAGATTCAGAAATTCCAAAATGGCCAATTAAATACTTAGATGAATTTGTAGAAGCTCTGCCTATTTTTGAAAGGGATAAACTAGGCTACATTCTAAGGGGAATATTCCAAAAAAATTTAGTGGAAAAATTAACAAGGTCATTTAAATTGGGAAAAGATACTGGTGACCAATATTCTGATTTCAACAGGGTTATTTTAAACAGAATGCAGGAACTAGGAGTAGATATAAATACATGGGCCAGCGGAAAAATCTCAAAAAAGTTAATTGTTAATGATACAGAAAACAGAAGACATGAACTTTTAATTAGGCCTGTTCAGCATACTCTTGATGCTCGTGAACATTTATTATTGGGAAATCCTCATCCAGTTGAAGATTCTTGTACAGTTGCAAGACTGTCAAATACAAAAGTTCCTAATGTAAATCTAGATTATTTATTAGATGCTTCAGTAAGATCAATTACTATTTTCTCAGAAACAATAAATGATTCAATTGGATATTTAAGATTAGTTGCAGCAGAAACAGAAGATAAAAAACCAATTCCAGTACTTGGGGCTTCATTCATGGTATTCATAGATGAGTTTAAGGAAAATCCTCAGTTGCTTAGTGGAATATTGGATTTTCTAAATCTAAATCCAAATTTCACTCAGAAAGCTGGTTTCAAAGAAATTGAAATAAATTATGCTGGAGATTTTTCTAAAGTTGATTCAAAAATTGAAAGAGAAGTCTCTAATACTTTAAGCTTATTGAGGGGAAGAATAAAGGAATTGGAAAGAAAAAGAAACACACATTCAATTTCACCTAAAGAATCGGAAATATTAGATCAATTAAGAGAATCTTATTCTGTTTTGGAAAAAGTTTCAGAACAGGAAATTTATACAAAAAAAGCTTCAAGAAAAAGATTTCTTAGAAAAATTGGTTTGGATTTTTTTGAATATTCAACAAAATGGAAAGGGGCAACTTACTTTGATCTTTGGGGTGGCGACAATAGATATTATGGTAAAACTTTAGATTCTGTTGATGGATCAAAAGGCCACAATTATCAGTCAGTCTTGGACCTCGTTTCAAAAATTAAAATAAGATTAAAGAATAATACTTCTAAAACATAAAAAGAGTAGTATGTTCTTAAACAACAAAAAAAGGCTGCTCCCGTCGACCATATAACAATTTGTTAACTGCCAACTTTTATTTATATTTTTTGAAGAATTCTTCTCTTGTCATTCTTATTTCGTTCAAAATCTCTCTAAGTAAGCTTCTTTTAATATCTTTTTTATTGTGTATTGGAACAACTGTTGTTCTTCCGTCAGTATGTCTATAAAATATATGGCTTCCTTTTTGTCTTATTGATTTAAAACATTCTTTTTCCAAAAATCTGCATAATTCATTAGAAGATAACAATGGAAGTTTCATTATATTGTAATTTCTTGAACACCGACAAACTTTATTTGTTCTTCTGTAACTTTTACATTTTCTTCAGCTTCTACTTCTAGGCAAAGTTCAATAGCTTCTTTTATATTTTTCATAAGTTTATCTAGAGTATCGCCTTGACTAAGACAGCCTTTTAATTCAGGAACTCTACCAACATAACCGCCATCTTCGTCTTGTTCAATTAATACATGAAATTTTCTTTCCATCTTTCTTATACTATTTTTGATATTTATATGTTTTTTGGCTTATTCTCCGGAGATTTTCGGATTTTTAAAATTTCTTAAAAAAGAGCATATAACAAAAGATAATCTGCTCCCACAGGATAGAATACCATTGATAAACAATCTTTGGGATTTTATTGTCTTGTTAATTATTATGTAATAGCTTGTTATTTAAATAAATTATTGTGATTGCCTTATAATTATCAAATAAAATTTAGTTGAAAGTTATGTAATACCTAAACTAGAAAAGTTTATAAATATGTAATCCCTAAATAAATTATGTTTATTGAGAAAAAGATA
>CAYWEX010000017.1:0-14296 GCA_964457785.1 Candidatus Woesearchaeota archaeon | reverse complement strand
TATTGATCTTGGCAGTGCTTGTAGCAGCTTATTTCCTATTAAAAGGAAAGAAAAAAAGCAAAAAGGGAGAAATAAGATTCACTAGCAAGGATTTATCTAGTGAATTTAAATTTTAATTTTTTTTCTTTTATTATATTTTCTAAAATAATTAAATTTAAGAATAGCTATTTGGATTAGTTTATAAATGAAAAAAAATATTCTAAGAATTTGCTTTGTTTTATTAGTTATATTGATTTTAACTTATATTTTCATAATTAAAAGAGAAGAAACTGAAGAAGAGTTTATTCTTCCTGAAACAGCGCCTGTCGATACTTTTTCTTCTGTAAGGATAACAACTGGACAAATTGATCCAATTTATGATTCAAAAAATATACAAAAAGAGAGAAATAAAAACAAGTTTGACAAACAATTAAGAGAAAAATTAATTGAACTTCTAAATATGCCTTTAACTCCACCACCAATTTCAAAAATATTTAGACGTACTTTTTATGAAAAAGACAAAGGAACATACATAGAAAAGAAAATTTCTCTAATTACATCTAATTTTAGTGTTGCATATGCTTATTTATTAATACCAAAAAATATAGAATTTCCAGCACCAGCTGTTATAGCAATGCATCAGCATGGCGGTACAAAATATGGGTCAGAAGAAATAATTGGGAATATAGGAGATCCTACTTTAGCTTATGGAAAAGAATTAGCTGAAAGAGGTTATATTGTATTTGCAATGGATGCACCTACTTTTGGAGAAAGAAATGATCAAAATGATGATTCTTTTGAAGTTAGAGAAAAAGGAGAAGCTCAAGATTTATTTAAAAGAGGATATTCACCACTAGGAATTATTGTACAAGAGGATTTAATTAGCTTGGATTATTTAACAAGTTTGGATATAGTTGATAAAGAAAATATTGGTTGTATAGGGCATTCTTTTGGCGGAATAAGGTGCATGTACTTAAGTGCTTTAGATAAAAGAATTAAAGTTACTGTTTTGTCAAGTAGTGTTGGAAGTGTAAGACAAGATCCTACTTTGGGAGCGACACATAGCTGGTTAACAATTTTGCCTGGACTAGCAAAATATACTGAAACAAGCGGTATTTTAGCATTAATTTCTCCAAGGCCTTTAATGATAGTTTATACTGATGATCCTATTTATTTTATAGAAGATACAGACCAAGTGATTAAAGAAGTTAATAGAATATATGAAGTGATAAAAGCTAGAGAAAAATTTTATCCTATTTTTATTCCTGGAATACACCACGAATTTCCAAAAGAAATACATGATGAAGCTTATGGATTTTTAGACAAATACCTTAAAACTTAAATTTGGTAATTTCTATAATTTTAAAAGAAAACATTTGGAGTTTTCTTCCCGAGTAGTTTATTTTTTGCCATTTTAAGCCCCATATTAATATGATTTTTTTATAATTTTTAGTATTTAAATCTTTTGTATTGTTATTATTGTATAGTGGTTAAATAAGAAAGATTTATAAATATTAAATTATGACTAAATTTATTCAAAATAGGTTAAAATGGAAACAAAAAAAATCAATCCAAACTGGAGAGCTTCTCAAATGGGAAGTATAAAGGTCGGTATAGTTAATCCAAATGTTTTAAGGCATTATGAAGATGGATATATAGGAAAAGTAAAAATAGTATTTCAATCAAAAGCTGAATTAGACAAGGCTGCTGAAGAAAATGGATTAGAAGTTAAAATTATAAATTATGCTAACTTTGATGGTATAATGGAAGCAAGATATAAATTTGTACCAAAGAAAAATGACAGATAAACCAGATTTACCAGACAAGATATTTGGAGTAGATCCTAAAAAGGCTTACAAGAAAGTTCTAAAATCCAAGCAAGCAAAGCCTAAAAAGAAAAGAGAAGTTTTAGAGAATAAAATAAGAGAGCATAGGATTGTTGTTCATAATATTGATCCTACTGAAGATGTCATATATGAAATGGCTGAAGAAGAATTAGGAAGAGTTAAAATAGTTGGATGGAAAGAAGAGAATATAGTACATTATCAAGGAGCTGTTCCTTGCAATGGTATTTTTGTTAATATGCCTCAAAGAGATGTTTACATTCTAGTTAAATATAGGGAATATAAAACTGATTAATCTAGTTCAACAAATTCTGATTTAAACTGCTTTAAAGACGTGATTGAAATTGTCTTAGAAATACTATAATTTTTAACAAGATTTTTAACAAAAGCATAATAATCATCTATGTTTTTATTTCTTAATTTTATCATTAGTTCATATTCCCCAGTGATTATATCAACACTTTCAACTTGGGGAAGCTTGGCAATTTTTTTCGCAATATCTTCTGGAGCACCATATAATTCTGGTTTTAAATTTACTAGTACAAATGTACAATGGCCTTCATCAATTTTTTTGTAATTAAAAACTGCTTTGTATGTTTTAATAGCTCCTTCTTTTTCCATTTTTTTAATATTATAATGAATAGTTGTTGCTGGCTCTTTTAGCTTCTTAGCTATCTGAGCTATTTGCGGGGTGCAATAACCTTCTTTAAACAATGAAATGATCTTTTGCTGAATATCTTTCATAAGTTGTATAATATTCAACTTATATATAAATATTTGCATAAAAATTGAATAATATACAAATACAAATATAAAGGTCGTTTTAGACAAAAATAAGATGATAACAAAGAATATTATGAACGGAGAATGGCAAACTGATAATTTCAGATCTCAATTAGTGAAACTTTCAATGATGATTGGATCTGGAGGTCTTACAGGAGGAATAGCTATAGCTGCGTTGGCTGGAATTTTCAAAATAGAGAATGCACCATCAATTGCAGTTTCATTTTTAGCTGGGCCGGGTTCTATATTGACAGCTGCTTTATTGGAAGGATCTGTTAGAGAGAGAATTATTACAGCATTACTAGCTGGAATTATTTCAACAGTTATAGTAATTCTTGCTGCTGGATTTGGACCGAATATGCTTTCATTTGTAAATATTGATATACTGAAAATATTTGGAGGGCTATCAGTACTTGCAATCAGTCTTTTAATTATGGGTATTGGAATTCCTGAGAAAATTCCAGTATTAATCATGATAGCTGGTTTTGCAATAAGTTTAATATGGAAATAAAAACTGGAGGAAAAGAATTACAAAAATTTTTGCACAAAAAATTTATAAATAAAGAATTTCGTTTAAACTAACATGAAAAACAAAAACCAACTAGAAAGTTTAGAGAATTTCTGTTTATTTAGTTGGAACCATTTCTGTTACAGGTTAGCTTAAAGCTTATATTGACTTTGGCTTTTGCATTCTAATTTTTTCAAAAACTAAGTAATATAATTCTTTTTTTGTTAAAAAAATGAGCTTGACAAATAAATTCACGGACAGAGAAATTCTTGGCATTCAGAATACATTAATTTCATTGGCTAAAGAAAAACTAACAAAGAAACAGAAATCAGTGATATTACTCTTGTCTATTTTAAATATTAATAATAGTAATGCGACAAAAATAGTTGATAATATTTCCTTAAAACTTAACTGTTCTAAATCAACAATTTGGAATATAATGCGTTCTTTAAAAAAACTTGGGATTATTAACTGTGGTTCAAAAGAGAGCAAGGGAGAGATTGTTGTTTTGACAGAGACTGGGAAGATAATTAATGCAGAGGTGAACAGAAATGAATTCTAATGAATGGATTAACAAGTTAATCAGTATATTGGATTTGGAAAAGGAAAGAACAGAGCCAAAAAAATTAGTTGATTTTGATATTACAACGAGCTTTGCACACTTAACTGGGAATTTGACAGTTGATGAAGTGTTTGGATACAACAGGATAATGGCTTTAGAAAGAACTACAGAGGGAAGGATTAATTCCTTGTTAATGGATTATGATGGAACAATACCAGGAAAAGAGAAACCATCGGCAAATAATTTTGAAACTCAGTTTAAGGAAAGAGACAATGACAGAATGCTGCCCGTTTTACCCAGACTTTTCTTTAGTGGAACAGACGAAATTCCCACTTTATTTCAGGAGTTTTACAAAGAAGGTATTTTAGCCGGACTTGACAGAAACTGGAACAGGATTATTCTTGGATCTGGATTTGGAAAAGAAAACAGAGATTTACTGGAGAAGAGATTTAATTTACTGGTAAATTCAATAAGAGAATCTGCTAGCAATTCAAATAATTCTCTGGATTTTCTTCAGAATTTAAGGAAGAAATTTTTGGAATTAGCTGGAATTACTTCTTACGGAGTTCCAGAATCAACAAAGAGAGAATTATTTACAGGAAAACTGGAAGATGATTTAGATGCAGGATTTCCATTCTGGAAAATTGAATTGCCGGGAGAATTTGAAGCAAAGCACAAGTCAAATGAAGGAACTTACTTATTCTGGGGAGTAAGAAATGACAAGAAATTAGTGAAAGTAAATTTCTTTCATAATCCTGATAGATTTGAATTTGACAAGTCAATTGATGAAAGAATTATAATTCCAGCTGAAGAAGCCGCTCGAGCTATGGCAAGAACTGAATTATTGCCGACTTCAACTTTGCTTAATTACATAGTTCTAAGTCCAGCAAGAAAAAAGGAAAATGAAAGAAGAACAAGAATTCACTTAGCTGGAAATTTTATGGCTGGAGATAATGGATATGCCTTAGGATTACTACCATACTTGAATAAAGTTCCTGGAAAAGATGAAGTAAAATTAGTTTGTGCAGGGTACGATGGAAGATGTACTGTGAAGGACAAGCAAAAAACATGGATTAGCTTTGGACCAGTATTTACTCACTTTGGAAGAAAAGGACTAGAGAAATTTTTGGAATCTGAGAAACCAGTTTCTTTAGAGAAAGGAAAGATATTGGGTGAGGAATTATGATAGAACTTTGGCATGGCACAAATAACAAGTTTATTGTAATCTTTAATGAAAATAAACTTTGTTTGAACAAAAAGAAAATTATAGACTTATGTAGAAACTTCAAGACAGATGGATTAATCAAGATTAGGATAAATAAGAAAATATTTATGGATTTTTTTAATCCTGATGGGACTAAAGATAACTGTGGAAATGGATTAAGGGTAACAGCTTCCTTCTGCTTTAACAAGAAATTATGCAGTAATAAAGGGATAATAATTTCTCTTAAACAGAAATTTCCTTTTATTATTAAGAAAAACAAAACAACAGTTATTTTCAAGAATGTTGTTAATAAAAAAGGATTATGGAATGTTGGAAAAGTTCTGCACAAAACAATATTGACAAATAATATTGAAAAAGCAAAAGAAAAGGCAAGGAAAATCAGAAATAAATTAGACTGCAATGTGACTATTATAAAAAAGTTAAGAAAAGGAATTTTTGCATGGACTTTTGAAAGGGGAGTAGAAGATTTTACAGATGCATGTGGAACAGGAGCAATAGCTGCTGCTTTGACTACTAATGAAAATAATGTTTTTATGCCTGGCGGATTATTGGAAGTAAGAAGAAATAAAGAAAATATTAGTTTATCTGGAGAAACAAAAATAATTGGGGTAATAAAATGAAGATTAAATTGAAATGTGTTTCAGATGAACAATTAATGAAAGTTCCTGTAAAAGAAAACAATGAAAGATTAGTTAACCTTAGAAATTACAATAAAGATCTAATTATAACAATTGAGGAAGAAAGCAGGAAAGTTCAGAATTTGAAGGATGATGAATGCTTTATTAGAGAAAGTGTTGCGATTATGCTTTCACAAGTTCAGTCTATGCTACCAAGAGGATTGTTTCTTAAGATTATAGATGGCTACAGGCTGATGGAAGCACAGAAAAAAATATACAAGCAAGTTTTTTTAGAGATGAAAGAGAAATTTCCTAATTTGGATGATAAACAAATTGAAAAGGAAACAGACAAATTTGTAGCTAACCCAAAAATAATTCCACCACATACGACTGGCGGGGCTGTAGATTTAACTATTGTAGATGAGAATTTAAAAGAATTGAATTTTGGAACTAAAGTAAATGAGATTTCAGAAAAATCAGCCACAAAATTTCCATTTGAATCTGAAGAAGTAAAACGAAACAGGAAATTATTAAATAAAATAATGAAGAAAGCAGGATTTGTGAATTATCCTTTAGAATGGTGGCACTGGAGTTTTGGAGATAGAATATGGGGATTTTACAAAAAGAAAACTTCTATTTATAATTCACTTTAAGTTACTTATAAGTAGTATCAAATAGAAAGATTTATATATCAAGGTTTAATTTCGAAAATAAGATTTATTTAGTTATTTAACTTTAATAATTAAAATGGAAAAAAACCAAGAATACGGGCAGTTTGATGATGAAAGAATTTTAAGAGGATTGGTGACTCCTAAAGAAAAAAAAGATCTTGGTGAAAAATTAGTTAAAATGTTTATGGAAAGAGCAAAACAAAGAGGAAAACCTGTAATAGTTTTGAGAGATAGGGACAAATATGAGGTATTAAGAACAACAAGAGAGCTGTTTTCTGAAAATGACTTTTTTCTTTTGGTTCAAGGAGAGCCACCAAAAGTCCAGGATATGACTCCTGTTGTTTATCATTTGTTAGATACCAAAGAAGGATTATTCTATGCAAAATTAGGCTGCTGCTAATAGTTTACCAGCAGTTAATGCATTTATGAGTTTCCCAGTAGTAAGCGAGTTTCTTTTATGTTCTGGTATATGTTCTAATTGTGCTCTTATTTGTCTTGATAATCTGTCTATTGACATATCTGGAGAAATTGGAACTGGTCTAGAGGATTTTGGAAATAATATTTTAAATGGATGACCACCACCAGTTAATTCAATCCGCCCACCTAACTCTCTGACTACATTGGTAATTTTAGACCAGCTTACATCATCTGTACTTCCCTTTGGCGGACTATCACTTTCTCTGCTTAGTCTTTCTCTTAATGTTTTTGTTGTAAACTCCTCTATCTTTTTTTCATAATCTATTTCTCTTTTTTGAATAGATTTTTCTTCACTATTTAATTGATCAATTGCTGCATTTTGAGCTGCCAAAAAATCCTCTTCATTTGTTTTGTTTTCATCGAGAAAATTTAAAAGATCAGGTAATTTTTTTTCAAAATTTTCTAATTCTACAACTTCGTTCTTTCCTAAATTCATTATTTCTTTATCATATTTCTCATCAATCCAAGGCCGTGTTGTTTCTTCTTTTGCTCTCTCTTCAATATTTTTTTTAGCTTCGTTTATATTAGTTTTTATACTTTCTATTGTATTTGTTAAATTTCTTCCCCTAGCCTCAGTATCTTTTATTGTTGCCAGATTTTTTCCAATATTTTGCAAACTGTTTAGAATTTCTCTTGTTTTGTCTTTTTTCCAAAAAAACATAATTTTTTGATGTATTTTTTACTTAAATAGTTATTTATCAACTATTTCTAGGTATTAAGATTAATTTAAAGACTGTTTAATGCCTTTTCTACAAAACTACAAAGAGATTTACCAAAATCTTTTTCCCAAAATTTATCTTGTTCTTTTTGCGTCATTTCAGAAATATATCTCCCACTTGCTGGGTCAATTTGAATTGAATCCAAAGGATAGCCAACGATTATTTTGGTGCTACCTGAAGAAACAAAAATACGCGGTGAATTTATTGTAGTTTCCATAATTTTACCAGTAGGATTAGCAATACAAACCGCAAATTCCCAATAACCATTAATTTTTTCTCCTAATTGTTTTACTAATTGTGAATAATACGTTAATAATTCTTCATCAGTCGGTCTATTTATTCTTTCTTTAATTCTTCGAACATTAAGTCCTGGTTGTGATTCATTCGAAAGACCATCAAAATATAAGGAGTTATCCATAGAAAGAACATTTTTTCCTAAAAACTGAGCATATATGATAGCTTTCTTTTTTGCGTTTTCCTGAGCAGTTTTTCCATCTTCAAGAATATCTGGCAGAGAATCTGATTTAGATAATCCCGATATTTGTAAATTAAGAGAAGCCAAAGCACCACTTATTTGTTTAACTTTACCTTCATTAGTTGTGCCAATAATTAACTCTTTTTTATCCATGATTATTTCTTCTTTTTAACATTTTTAAATTTTATTTAAGTAAAAATTCTTTACTTTCAAATTCTCCCTTTTTATCTTCTTTAGAGACATAAATAATTCTATCATCAGATCTTTTGAAAAAAACATCTTCGCCCTGAGAAACTTCCATAGCTGCATTAAATACTTCAGTTGTATAGAATGATCCTGAAATTATTAGCGGAATAATTCTCTTTCTCTTCAAATATGTTGGTAATTGATCTGGTGATAAATGCTTGTCTCCAAAATAACCAAAAATATTAAGACCAAGATTTACAGCATATTCAATTTGCTCAGCAAATAAGATATCTCTTATATATTCTCTTCTCGGATCTGAAAGAAGAAGTTTGCTATCCAAATTAGTTAACATATTGAGTACATCTGTCAGAACAATTGGTATTTTTAGTGATATTACTTTTTCAAAAAATTCTTTTAAAGTTTCATAAGTAAAAAAATGTGTTGAGAAATTTATTAACTCTGATGTATCTCCGTCAAGAATTTTTTCTATAGTATCTTTTTTATTAATTTGAAAGCATTCAGATGCTAATGCTAAATCCTTTTTATCAATAGCGTCAAATAATTTAAGTTCTAAATCCCCATGAGCTTTGCAAAGGTGATCTTCACCAATTAAAACAACTCTAGACTGATTAGCTAGATAAACAATATCATTAAAACCTAATCTTCTTTCTTTTATGTATTCTTCTAAATTTTCAATGTTATCAGAAATATCTACACGTCTTCTTCTTTTTTTATTGTAAAAATTATCTAATGATTTAGAATATTTATCCATTAAATCATCAGGAATTTTAAGCCTAAAATCAATTTCTGATAAGTTAAAAGTTACTCCCAATTTTTCCGCATATTGTTTTATTTCTTCAATCGCTTTTATAACTGGAGCAAAAGATTCTTCATCTGCATAGTCAGTTAATTCATTTTTCCCTAATTTTTCAACTAAATCATTAAATTTATAGATTATTCTTGGATCAGAAATTATTTTTTGATTTGTATTTGGTCTACTTTCTTCTCTTAAAGTTACTCCATTACATCCAACACTAAATAAAGCTCCAAAAAACAATAAATTTTTCAAAAGATCTCTTCGTGATAACATTTTTCCTCAATAAAAATCACAAAAAGTATTATATATCTTTCTATTTGTTATTACTAATTAATAAATATTTATTCTACTTATCAATTATTTCTGCGTAGCCAATTAATCTCCATCTGTCACCAAATCTTCTAGAAATAGTAATTCTGTCTGTTTTATGGCAACATACAGGAATTTTTAGATTTACATGGGCTAATCCTTTTTTCAAATCATCAATTATACCAACTGTAACACTTGAGTTTACATTCAACATTAATGGTTCAAGTTTTCTTAATGGATCAACATTTAATTCTTCTTTTGTTCCAACAACTCTTTTTAACAAATGTGGTTTTAATGTGAATGAATGCCAGACATCAGGCAGTTTGTCTTTTAAGCCAAGAACATTTCCTGTTAACTGATCTGCTTTTACAATAGAAGGATCAAGCAGGGTTAGGATACCAATTGACCCGCCTGGCTTAATTTCTTTTACTTCATCTCCGCCTGATTTTAAAGAAACTATTTTTGCTGCTATAGGTTTCCAAATTAATTTTCCTTCTTTTTCTATTTTTAATCCTGGCCTAATTTCAATTTCTTCATTTACTTTTAAAGTTCCTTTTTTAAGACCACCACCAAGAACACCACCTTTTAAATTTTCAATTTTATCGCCTGGTTTGTTTATGTCAAAACTTCTTACAATATACATTAAAGGATTGTCTTTTTCATTTCTAACTGGGGTTTTTATTGTTTCTTCTAAAGCCTGAATTAATGCATCAATATTTGTATTATGCTGGGCTGATATTGGAATTATGGGAGCATTTTCTGCTATTGTTCCTTTTACAAACTCTTTTATTTGCTTATAATTTTCAAGAGCTTCTTCATCGCTGACAAGATCAATTTTATTTTGAGCAATAACAATATTTTTTGTTCCTGTAATTTCTAGAGCCATTAAATGCTCTCTTGTTTGTGGCTGGGGACATTTTTCATTTGCTGCTATAAGCAAGATAGCACCATCCATAATTGCTGCTCCAGACAACATAGTTGCCATTAAAGTCTCGTGGCCAGGAGCATCAACAAAAGAAACTTTCCTTAAAAATTTAATTTCTTTGCTTTTACAAAAATGACAAACAGGAGAATTTGTATATTTTTTACATTTTAAACAGTGATAAAAAGAAGCATCTGCATAACCGATTCTAATTGTAATTCCTTTTTTTAATTCTTCTGAATGAGTATCAGCCCATTTATTTGTTATTGCCTTTACTAAAGATGTTTTACCATGATCAACCTGGCCAATTGTACCTATATTTACTTCTGGCTGAATGTATTCGTGTTTTTTTACAAGTTTTTCTTCTATCTTAGATTTTTTTATTTCTATGGTTTTTACTTCTTCTATTTGTTTTTTTGGCCTTGGCATTTTTAATAAAACTTAAATTTTCTGTATATAATACTTTCTGACTGCTCCAGACCATAACTAACATAAAGTTTAAAAAGTAGAATTTGGGAAAACTAAGCTATGTTTGAGTCAGAAGTCAATATAATTGGAATGCCTACATATGATATATATGGCGAATATTTGGTAAGAATAATTAGGATTCCGACTAATCCAGAAAATCCCAAGGATGAAAACTGTATTAGAGAAAATGGAATAACTTCTGCAAGAGAACATTTTCACAAAGTATTAGGAAGAGATTTTGATATGGAATCTCTGGATTCTGTTGTCAGTTTTCATATTGGTGATAATTACGCTGATTTAAGAGGAACATTTAAAATTAAGAAGAAAAACGGAAATTCAAAATGCCAATAGAATATATTATTTTAGAAGGAAGTAAACCTGGCAATGGAGTAATTTCAATAGAAGCTTTATTTGGATTTACTGGAGATTTAGATAATGGTGCTATTGCTGATGTCAAAGCAAGAATTGATGCTGAAATTAAGAAAAAATTTCCGGACATTGACAGTTATAGATTAAGAACGTGCATAGATATTGACAGCAAAAAATCATTGGCAAGCATTAAAGGAGAGGGCTATCTCAAGACTAAAGATGTTCAATTTGACATTAATGACACAGAAAATATTTGTTGGGAAGGCTGCACAAAAATAGGAGGACAAAATGTTTGAAAGCAATGAACCCTTATTAAATGGAATTAAAGTTGAAGAGAAATATGAAGGATTAACACAGAGATTAAGTTTTCCTGTTGTGCTAGAAGATTTTAATGGATTTCCTGAAACTGTTGCAGAATTGTTTGGATTTGAATTAAGAAAAAAATATAGTCATAGAATTTTAGCTGAGCAGGTAAGAGATTTAAAGGCTGTTCCAAATGGAAATGGAAGCAAAAAAGTAACTTTTACTTATGATTTATTTTTAGCTCTTGAAACAAGTTATGTTGAAATAGATGGAAAACAAATTTTAATTGAAATATAATGGAGATTAAATGCCAGATTCTAAATTAGAAGAAATAGCAAGACAAGAAGGAAGAATTACTGTAAGACTTAGTTTAGCAAATGTTCCAATTTTTTCTTTTGAAATTCCTCAAAGATCATCTAGGATTGGAGAAAGATTTACATTAAAAACATTATTTGAAAGCAGAACTGGAAAATCAGCTTATGAAAAAATAACTAAATTCGCAAAATCTTTCCTTGAGAGAGAATATAAAGAGAGATTATTAGATGCTTCTCCTGATATGGATGCCCCTATAAGCTTGTCTTTTGCCGGAGATGATGATAGAACAGAATTTTATCATGTTGTATGCAACTATAAAATAGAATTAAATGATGAAAAAGAAGGACCATTTGCAGATTAAAATGCAAGAACAAGAATGTTTAATAGATAAAATAGGCAAAGAAGCAGTAGAAAGAAAAGAATTTAAACTTAGGCTGGTGAGAGTAAAACTTGGTTCTAAAGGGCTTCCTAAATCTCAAGAGGATTTTTTACAGTGGCAAAGACACTTAAGATATAAATTAGATGAATACTTGAGTAAATTTTATCCAGAGAGAGTAATTTCTGTTGAGATTCCTTTAGGTACAAATTTAACATGCAAAGAAAATGAACTACATCAATCAGAATATGACATTAGTGCAACTTATTTTGTTTTAGTTGAACCTGAAAAGGTTAAAGATTAATTTTTAGATTTTTATTTAGGATGAGAAACCATATTTTCCTTTTAGTGGAACAAAAACAAATTTACCCAGATTTACTTTTTTTATTTCTTCATCTTTTTTTATTATTTTTATTAAGTCCTGGTCAATTAATGATCCAATTGGTGCTAGTAAAATTCCATTATTTTTTAACTGCTTAATTAAATCAAAAGGAATTTTTGAACAGGCTGCAGTAACAATAATTTTATCATAAGGACTTTCTTTTTCATAACCCTTATTTCCATCACCAACAATAACTTCAACATTTTTTATTTTTAGTTTCTTTAAATTTGACTTTGCAAAATCAGCAACATTCTCATTAAATTCTACTGTGAATACTTTTGCTTTTGTAATAAATGAAATCAGAGCAGAATTCCATCCTGAACCAGAGCCGATTTCAAGGACTTTGTCTTTTTCTTTCAAATTTAATTTTTCAAGCATGAATGCAACAGTATATGGTTGAGAAATTGATTGGGAAGAGACTATTGGCAGAGCTTGGTCTTCGTAAGCCAATGTTTTAAATTCATCAGCAACAAAAGTCTCTCTGGGGATTTTTTTCATGGCTTCAAGCACTTTTTTGTCTTTAATTCCCTTATTTTCAAGGCCGGCTATCATGTTTATATTCATTTTTTATAAAGAGATCTTTGTTTTTAATAATCTGATCATTTTTATTAACTACACACTAATACGAACAAAATGTTTATATATTTTTTATTGTTGTAAACTTGTGAGGGGACTTGATTGAATAATATTTTATGGTTTAAAGAAATTTCTGACTCTGATTTAGTGAGAGTAGGAAAAAAGGCTTTAATTATAAGCAAGATTTTTAATAAAAATCTGCCTGTACCAAACGGCTTTTGCATTTCTAATGAAGTATTTAAGAAATTTCAAGAGGAAACAAAAATAAAAGAGAGAATTTCTGAATTAATATCTAAATTGGATTTAAATGATTTAAACTCTTTGTATGGTGTTTCTGAAAAAATACAAGACATAATTGTAAATACAAATATGCCGAATATGATGAAGTATGAAATTATAACTGCTTATGAAGGAATAAGTGTAAATATTGATGTTTATAGAATGGCAGGCAAACAAGCTCTTGAAATAATCAAAGCAGGAAGAGAAACTCCTGTTGTTGCAGTAAGACCTTCTTTAATTAATGAGTCAATCAATCATCAGCCAAATATTTTAAATGTAAAAGGAAAAGAAGATGTAATAAAAGCTGTACAAAAATGCTGGGCTTTTATGTTTACTCCAAATTCATTAAATTTAAAATTAAAAAATAAAGTTCCATTAGATTACTGTGAAGTTTCTGTTATTGTACAAAAGATGATTGACTCGGAGAAATCTGGAGTTGTTTATACTTGTAATTCTGAAACTAAAAATAATGAGGAATTGATTATAGAAGCTTGTTTGGGACAGGGAGAAGTATTAGATACTGGAGCAATAATTCCTGATAAATATACTATTCTAAAAGATTCTTATAAAATAAAAGATAAAGTAATAAATGTTCAGGATTTTATGCTTGTTAGAGATGATAATATTGGTAAAAACATTAAAAAGAATTTATCCAATAGTGAACAGAAATTAAATGAAGATGAAATCAAGAAAATAAGTTCTTTTGCCTTGGAAATTGAGGGCATATATAATTCTCCACAAGAAATTGAGTTCTGCCTTAATAAGGACAAGATATTTATTTTGCAATCTAAGCCACTAATCATTACACAGCCCGTTTTAAATAAAACATATATTGGTGAAATTGAGGAAGAGATTAATACTAAAGAACAAAACATATTGGTGAGAGGATTAAATGCAAGTCTGGGTGTAAGAAGCGGGTATGTAAATATAATTAATGAGGAAAACAATTTTAATAATATAAAAGAAAACCAAATTTTAGTCTTAAAATCAAGTGATGTAATAGACTTAAGTTTTATAGACGCAGATCAGTTGAAAAAAATTTCTGGAATAGTAACAGACAATGATACTATTGACAGCCAACTTGCAAAATTATCAAGAGAGTTTGGAATTCCATGCATTGTAAGCGCTGCTGAT
>CAYWEX010000016.1:0-18551 GCA_964457785.1 Candidatus Woesearchaeota archaeon | reverse complement strand
CCTTCAACTGAATTTGAAACCGCCTTAATATCATTTGGATTTGTAATTTTTAAAATAATTTGAGTAGTGACTTGAGATAAAGCGCTCTTATCAACACGGCTGGGGCGTTGGGAAATTAATGCACATCCAAGACCAAATTTACGGCCTTCTGCAAAAACCTGTCTAATAATTGGGGAAGATTTTGCTTCTGTAAAACTTCTTTCTGGAATAAAATTATGAGCCTCTTCAAGGATAAGGAAGAAAGGAGGAATATTGCCTTTTTTTCTTTCTGTAAAAAGATCTTTTACTAATTTGTAAACAACAACTTCCTGAATTTCTTGATTAATTCCTTTTAGATTTATTATTGTACATTTTCCAGGCACAATTATTTCATTTAAAGAGGTAAATTCCTGCGAGAATAAATTTAACTTTTTTAAATATTCTACAATACTTATTAAAGTATATTTAATGTTTGATTCCTGAGATTCTAAAAAGTAAATTAAAGAATCAAAATCTATTGTGTCCATATTTTTTAATGCTGCATATAAAATACCTTTCTGCTGATTGCTTAATTTAGCTGGCAATAAATGCATAAGTTCACTGGCAGTAATATTTACTGCTGATAATTTTAATGGCTTGCATTCTGAATTTATTGTTATATCAGGAGAAAATTCCTGGATTTGCTTTAAAAATCCTTTTGGCTTTAAACCAAATTTTTCCAATTTTTCTTTGTTTGCGCTGGGGTATTTTAATGAGTAGTATTCTCCGTGCGGGTCTATAATTAAAACAGGAATATTTTTTTCTATTAATTCCTCTATAATTACAGATGCACAGAAACTTTTTCCAGAACCTGATTTAGCAAGAACTGAGATGTGTTTGTTTAGTAATTTGTTTAAATCTAGGTAAACATCAATGTTATAGTAACTTAATTTTCCTATGTAAGCTGAGTTTTCTGATTTTGTTAACCCTAATGTTTCTTTGATGAATTTTTCATCTGCTTTAAAAACATCTATGCTTGGTGTAAATGGTGTTTTTAATGATTTTAGAATATTATCTTCGTCTCTAAACCCAATAATATTGCAGATTGCTATTTCTTTTTCTATGTCTTTTTCAATTTCAACTATTTGTGCAAGAACATATTTATTTTCATGCAGAACTTGGATGTACTGGAATTTTTCTGCTTTATTTTCTACTTTAAATGTGAATTCTTTTGTTGTTACTTTTCCTGTTATTTTTCCAAGACTCATAGAATTCTGAAATCAAAAATTATTATTTATTAATGTTCCTAATTTTTTGAGAATATTTCATGAAGAAATTTTATTGCTTTATTTGTTTTCTGTCTTACAGCTTCCCGCGTTACTTTTGGACTCATTCTTTCCCCTATTTCATCGAATGTCATTGGTTTATATCCATTTAAGCCATATCTCATGCTTAAAATTTCTGCAGCTTCTGGCTTTAATCTGCTTAGTAATTCTTCAATATCAATTCTGGCAAGCTCTGGTGCATCAATTATTTTTCTGGACTTTTTATCTGGAATTTCTCTTTTTCTTTTTTCTTCTTTTTGATAATCTGTTTCTATTTTATTAAGTGTTATTTGTTTAAGTGCTGCTATAATACAGCTTGCTTTGTCTTCACCGTGTTCGTTAACTAAGAATTCAATTTTTTCATCTAAAGATAATCTACGACCTATTCTGTTTTCAGCTTCATCAAATTCTCTTTTTGCCCGAAATATTGGGGATGAAAGGTAAGAAGGAATTCTTACTGTACGAGATTTATCTACAATTCCTCTTTTTATGGACTGGTGAATCCACCAAGTAGAATAAGTAGAGAACCTGCAATTTTCTTCAGGTTTAAAATTACCAAGAGCTTTTAACAAGCCAATGTTTCCTTCTTGAATAAGGTCTAAAAGTGACAAACCACGACCAACGTAGTTTTTTGCTATTGAAACAACCAACCTAAGATAACTTTTTATAAATTGTTCTTTTGCTATGAAATCTTTTTTTGCCCTTCTGTATAAGTCTAATTCTACTTCTCTTGGCAACCTAGATAATAGCGGGGCATCATGAAACTCCCTAAAATAAATACAAACTAAATTATCTAAGAAATCTTCTTCTGCAAACTCTCTTTTTTCAGGCTTCTTTTGATCAAAATCATATTTTGTTTTTCTTTGTTTTACATATTTCATTTTTTTAAATTTTTAAATCTAGCCAACTTAGCATATATGGCTTCTGATGTTCTTATTTTTTTCCCATCGTGGTATTTTTCATTTATTTCTTCTGCAATTTTATTAAAATCTATTCTATTTTCTTGTTGAAATTCATGAGAATGAGATAATCTATAAGTAAATTCTATTTCAGATAAAGTGCATAAATTTTCCGTTTCTTTTCTTTCAATCCATGGAGTATTACCTCTAGCTAAAATTGCTTGAAGTGAATATCTTTGAAAATATTTATGTTCTCTTGCTAATCTTTTTTGCTCTTCTTTATCTGATATTAGTCCAATATATTTTCTAGGGAATTTCTGAATTTCACCATTATAACCAGTAAGAGCTTTTCTTACAGCTTCTCTTGCTATTGTAAAATTAACATCGTAATAAATATCTAAACAAAGTCCTCTAGTTATTTCTTTTAAGGTAGAGCCATTTCTGTATTCATCAGCTATTTCAGGAAAATCTACTTTTATTTTTAATCCCAAAACTGCTGCTTTTTGTATTGCTGCTTTTTGCTTTTTCATTTTTGAAAAAATTTAATTATGAATATAAACTATTTTATCTCAGCTACCAGCTCATATATTTTTTTCAATTTTTTATTTGAACCTAATCTTATTATTGCATTCTTTTCCAGCTGTCTTATTCTTTCCCTTGTTACTTTGTATATTTTTCCAACTTCTTCCAATGTCATCGGAGTATATCCATTAAGTCCGAATCTCATTCTTAAAATTTCTGCGTCTCTATGAGATAATTTTTTCCCAATTTCTGTTTCAATTACTTCCCCAATATCACTAATTTCAAAGCTAGAATATCTATTTTCTCTTGTTATCAATACTGAATAAAATGAATCTGAAGCAGAATCTACTGCTTTATCCAAACTCATAATTCTAGCTGCTTTTTGCGCGAACAATAATCTTTCTGCTTTTTCCAGATCTTTTTCGTTTTGGCATTCTATTAATTTAGATATTTGAGGGACTAGCTGTGCTGGAATATGAACTAATTTATAGTCTATTAATGCTCTTGCAATTCCCTGCCTAATCCACCAAGTTGCATAAGTAGAAAATTTAAAACCTTGCTCTGGTTCAAAATGCTCAGCACCTTTCATCAATCCAAGATTTCCTTCTGCTATTAATTCAAGAAAAGAAAGCCCTTTATTTCTGTAATTTTTTGCTATTGGAATGACCAAGCGCCAATTACATTTAACAAAATAATCAAAAATCTCCCTTGCTTTTTCATAAACTGGCTCTTTTATTATCTGGTTTATTGTTTCTTTTTCTTCTTCAGGTGAAAGCACAGAGAATTTCTCCATAGAACAAAAATAATTAGTTAGATCATCTCTTAATTTTTCTTCTTTCTTCTTCCCTTTTTTTAATTTTTTTTCTCCCCTTTTTATTTTACAGGAAGTTCTTTTCTTTAATTCTATTGGTGCTATCATGATTTTTATTGGAAAACATAACCTTATTAAAGTTTTCTTTCTTTAGTAGTGAAATGCAAATCCAGGAATTAGAAGTTAAGAAAGAAAAAACAAACAATGTTACTTTTATAGACAGAGCCTCAGGAATTCCATTAATTGGATCTGTGTTTATAGGAATATTGGACAGGGGAAGTTCTTTATTACAAGTAAGGGCAACAACTATTTGCAATATGAACTGTGCGTTCTGTTCCACTGATGCTGGAATTACTTCTAAATTTCATAAAAATAATTTTATTATAGAACCGAATTATTTAATTGGAGAGCTGAAAAGAATATCTGAACTTAAAGGATATAATTTACATTATAATATAGATTCTGTGGGTGAGCCGAGTTCTTATCCTTATTTAATTGAACTGATAAAAGGAATAAGCGAAATTAATGACGTAGTAAAAATATCTATGCAGACTAATGGAACTTTACTTAACAAAAAATTAGTAGATGGATTGGAAATGGCTGGGTTAAACAGATTAAATGTTTCTGTTCATTCCTTGGATTCATTAAAAGCCAAAATGTTATTTGGAAGCGAGAATTATCATGTTGAAAAAGTTGTTGAGATGCTGAAATATATTAAAAATACAAAAATTGACTTATGGATAACTCCTGTATGGATTCCAAATATTAATGACAATGATATTAAGGAATTGGTTAAATTTGCAAAAGAAAATTCATTCAATATAGCCCTGCAAAAATATGAAACTTACCAGTATAGCAGAAAGATGAAGAAAGCCAAGAAGATTAATTACTGGAAATTCTACAAACAATTACAAGACTGGGAAAAGGAATTTGGAATTAAATTAAAATTTACTGAAGAAGATCCAACTATTGTAAGGAGAAAATCTTTGCCAATAGTTTTTGATATTAATGAAAAAGTTCAAGGTGTAGTTGTTTGTAATGGATGGTTTGAAAACCAAGTTATAGCGAAAGCAAGAGACAGGTGCATTACAGTTAATAAATGCAATTCTAATATTGGAGACAAGATTAATCTTAAGATTGTTCAGAACAGCAATAATATTTATATAGCTGACTTAATCAGAAAATAAAAAATGGTATGGATTGATGTTGATTTGGAAGATGAGGGGGTAAGAAATCTGACTTCTAAATTTTCTGGAGAGAGATATAAACTAGAAACTTCAAATGGCCAAATATATCTTAGCCATAATGGAATCTCTATTATGGCTTATGATAAGAGAACAATTGTATTTTTTAAGAGCAGCTTAGACCAATTACCAAAAAATGTTATAGCTGAATTAAAAGCAATATTACAAGAACAAGGCCTAGAGAAGATAGTAAAAGGAGTCTCTCTATAAAATAAATTCTATGGTATTAATTAGAGAAGCAGAAGAAAAGGATTTTGACAAACTTGAAAAAATTTTATTAGAAAATGATATGCTTAATTCTCCTGAAATTGACGGCAAGGAAGCTATGAAAAGAGTTAAGGAATTAATGGGAAAATATTTTTTAGTTGCTGAATTAGGTGAGGAAGTTGTTGGTTTAATAAGGGGGTGTTATGATGGATCAAGAGCTTTAATTCATCAAATGGCTGTAACAAGAAAACAACAAAGAAGAGGGGTTGGAAAAGCAATGTTGTATGAATTATGTTCAAGGTTTAAGCAAGATAAGGCTCCTAGTGTTTCTGTTACATCTGAACAAAATTCCAGAGATTATTATACTAAATTAGGTTTTTTTAATCTGGCAATAAGTTTAATGGTTGCTTTTGATATTACCAAAGTTATGAATAAAACATATCCAACATATCCAAAAGATATATAAATTTACAAAAATTAGCTTAATTTTATGGAAGAACTAGGAACTTGGGTTTTTATTGCAGGTTTAATTTTAGCATTAATATTGGGATTTACTACTGGTGTTGCTAATGGAACTTTTTTGACTGTTTTAGTTGTTTTAGGTTTAGTTGTAGGTTTTATGAATATAACTCAAAAAGAAGTTCATGGTTTTTTACTTGCTGCAATTGCCTTGTTATTAGTAGGTGTTGTGACAAGGGTTGACAGCTTACCATTTATTGGAAAAGAACTGCAATTTTCTTTATACAATATTGTTTTATTTGTAGCTCCAGCTGCTTTAGTTGTTGCTATAAGAGAAGTCTTTCTTTTAGCTTCTGAAAAATAAGAACCTAGGTTTTTATCAACTCCTAAACTTTTTAAAAAAGTTTAATCAAAACCACTTTTGCAGAAAGCTTAACTAAAGAAAAGATTTTAAAAAGAAAAACTAATTTTAAAGAAATGAAAAGAATTAGAGTAATTGTTTCTGGGGAAGTTCAAGGAGTTTCTTTTAGGAATTTTATAAAGAGAAATGCTCTTTTGTTAAACTTGAAAGGATATGCAAAGAATTTAAGTGATGGAAGAGTTGAAGCTGTATTTGAGGGAGATGGTGAGAGTATTAAAAAAATAATTACTCTTTGTTGTGCTGGACCTGAAAAAGCCAGAGTAAAAGATATAAAGACAAATGAAGAAGAATTTTCTGCTGAATTTAATAATTTTTCAGTATTGTAAAAATGATATTGAGAAAGACAGGGGATGAACCTATAGCTGGAATGGTAATGGCTACATATGTACCTAAAGATATTTTTTATAATTTCAGTTCTTTTTCTGATTTTGGTCAGAGTCTTAAGACTTTAGATGATTTAATTTTACAAATATGCAAGAAAGTACCGCACAGATATAAAGGAATGAAAAAGAAGCCTGATGAAAATAAACTTGTATTGAATTATGAGAACACCAATAGTGATATAATTAAAAGCAACAGCCTTTCAATAATGGGGGGCTATTTAGATAGTGTGGTTGTAGAACCTGGAAATGAGAGAATTTGTGCAGTAAAGATTGATATCGGGTTTGCTTATGCTCATGAAAGCCAGTCAAGGGAATTATTAGAAATATTTGATAGGGATTTTATATTATTGACAGATCCAAAGACTTTTCAACCAATAATAATACTAGACAAAAAAGACGGGGAAGTATATTCTGGAAATTTGGCTTTATATTTGATTTTTGGAAGAAATGAATTTACAGTGGCAAACAAAGATGGTGAGAGTATTAGAAAAAAAAGCTATGTTCTTGTACAGCATTAGTTTTCAAAACTTATTTAAAAGAAAAATCTTTTGAATTACTATGAGTTTTATTGGAATTTGTTTAAATGGGCTAGAGGAAATTGCTGAAAAAGAGACTAAAGGAGAGAAGATTTATTCTGGAAGAGTAAGCTTTAAGCTTTTTCCAAAAAAGCTTAAGCAAAAAGGATATTTTAAGAGTTTATTGACTGTTTATAAACTGCATAAGAAATTTCATTTTAAAGAACCTGAAGATATTTTAAATGAATTTAAGAAATTAAAAATTAAAGTCAAAAAAAGCTTTAGAGTTAAGTGCAACAGGGAAGGAACTCATGATTTTAAGTCTGTAGATGTTGAGAAGTTATTAGGAATATATTTACAAAAGAAAGGAAATAAATTGGATTTTAAAGAACCTGAAACTGTAATTTTTGTTGATGTTATAGATGATTTTTGCTTGATAGGTTTATTGGAAAAAGAAGAATTACAGAAAAGAGAATACAGAGTAAAATTAAATCCTGAAACGTTGAATCCTACAATAGCTTATGCTGCTTTAGTTTTAAGTGATTATAAGAAAAATGATATTTTAGTTGATCCTTTTTGCAGAGACGGGATTATAGTTATTGAAGCTTGTTTAATGAAAAAAGGAAAAGTTTTTGGTTTTGACATGAATACTAGAAATGCAAGAATAAATTCCAAGTTAGCTAAAGTTAAAATAGACTTAGGACAAAATGAAATTGACTGGTTAGACACTAAGTTCAAGAAAAATTCCTTGAAGATTATTTCTTATTTGCCTTCTGTCTCTAAAAGAAATTTAGAAGCTGACATAAGAAGAATATATTCTGAATTCTTTCATCAGGCAAAATACATTGTAAAAGATAAGATGTGCTTGATTGTCAAGAAAACTGAGTTAATTAAGGAATATTTACTGGATTTTAAATTAGTCAAGGAAATTAACACTAAAGTTGGAGATGATAGTTATCATATTTTGGTGTTGAAGAAAAGTTAATTATTTATGAAAGATGTTGTTATAAAAAGAGGAAATATATTTGGTAAGGCAGTTTTTGCTAATAGAGATTTTAAAAAAGGAGAAATAGTAATAAAATATAAATTAAAGCTTTTAACTGGAAAACAATTTCAAAATCTTTCAGAAAAAGAGAAAAATTTTACTCATAAACATTGGGATATTATTTACTTATATTCATCACCTGAAAGATATGTTAATCATTCAGACAACCCTAATACTAGTCAAGATTTAAAAAAACAATGCGATATAGCAATAAAAGCAATAAAAAAAGGTGAAGAAATAACAACTGATGCTACAAAAGATGATGTTTCTTAAACTAAATTATTTCTAAAGAAAAGTATTTAAAGAAAGTTAAAGGATTTATGAATAATGAAACCAGAGGATTTACTTGTAAAAGAGAGAATAGAGAAATTAAACCAGATTAAAAAATTAGGTGTTAATCCTTATCCTTCTAAATTTGACAAGAAAGACAATATTTCTGAAATAGTCAAGAATTATTCAAAATTAAAGAATGAGGAACATTCCAAGGCTAAAGTAAAAACCGCTGGAAAAATATTAGCCATAAGGGAAATGGGCAAGGCATCTTTTGTAGATTTTCAGGATCAAGATGCTAAAATCCAGTGTTTTTTCAAGGAAGATGAAATAAAGAAAAAATACAATTTGTATAAATTATTAGATATTGGAGATATAATTGGGGTTGAAGGAATTCCTTTCAGGACAAAAAGAGGAGAGCTTTCTATTTTAGTAAAAGATTTATTTATTTTAACAAAATCATTGAAACCACTACCTGATAAATGGCATGGATTAAAAGATACTGAGGAAAGATTAAGAAAAAGATACTTGGATATTTTAACAAATCCAGAAGTTAAGGAAATGTTTTTGAAAAAAGCAAAATTCTGGCAGACAATAAGAAGTTTTTTGATGAACAAGGGGTTTTTGGAAGTTGAAACTCCTATTTTAGAAAATTCTACTGGCGGGGCAGCTGCAACTCCTTTTAAAACTCATCACAATACATTAGATCTTGATGTATTTTTAAGAATTTCATGCGGTGAATTATGGCAAAAGAAATTATTAGTTGCTGGTTTTGAAAAAATATTTGAAATTGGAAGAATTTTCCGGAATGAGGGAATGGATTCTGAACATTTACAAGATTATTCACAAATGGAATTTTACTGGGCTTATGCTGATTTCAAGGATGGAATGGAATTAGTTCAGGAAATGTATAAATTAATTGCAAAAGAAGTTTTAGGAACTTTGAAATTCAAAACAAGAGGATATGAAGTTGATTTAGGAAAGAAATGGGAACTGTATGATTATGAGAAATTGATTAAAGAGAAAACCAATGTTGATATTTACAAAGCTACTTCTAATGAAATTAGAAAAAAATTAGAATCTTTGAAAATGGATTATGAAAAAACAGCAGACAAATGGAGATTAGTTGATTCTTTATGGAAATACTGTAGAAAATCTTTATCTGGACCAGGATTTTTAATTAACCAACCAGTTGAAGTAACTCCATTAGCTAAAAGAAGTGAAAAAGATAATAGAAAAGTAGAACAATTTCAAGTTATAATTGCTGGAACTGAATTAGGAAATGGATACAGCGAATTAAATGATCCTTTAGACCAGGAAGAAAGATTTAATGAACAAAGAAAATTAAAAGAAGCTGGTGATACTGAAGCACATGATTTTGATGAGAGTTTTGTAGAAGCTTTGAAATATGGAATGCCACCTGCATGCGGTTTTGGAGTTTCAGAAAGATTTTTTGCTTATTTAATGGACAAGCCTGTGAGAGAATGCCAGATTTTTCCGTTAATGAAGCCTGAGAAGATTAATTAGATCCTCTAAGATATTTTATTGTTGGTCTTCTTTCTAAAGTTGCAATTAGTCCAATGGCGTAATGTGAGTCTGTTGTCTTATTTACAGCAATTTCATGAAGTTTCATCATTAATTTTCTTGCTGGAAGAACTGCGCCATTTAATAATGTTTTACTTACTTTTCTTTTTCGATTTTCAATATTTGAAAACTGTAATTCATATGAAAGGATTTCTTCTTCTAACTTTTGATAAGCTTTGCTAGGTTTGCCTACTTTTGGATCAGGCCTTAAGATTATTAGTTCAGGTATTGTTTTTTTGTATGCTAGTTTGGCTGAAAAACTTTCATTGTCTAACATAGATAAAATATCTTCTTCAATAAAATATTCAAATGCTAATTTTCCAACATGAACTTTGGCTTTTTTTCCTATTTCCTCTTTTGACATAGGAACACACATTATTCCAGAACTACTGTTGCTATTTTCACCATAACCAGCTTCGTTTATGTATACATTGCTTTCCGGATTTTCTTTTCTTGGATGATTGTCTTCACCATAGATCAGCTTAAATTCAGGATCATAAATTATTTTTTCAATACAGTCTCTATCTTCAATAAATTTAGAAGTATCTCTTAATAAATTATCAAGATATTTCTGCCTTAAATTTGGATATTTTTTAGCTTCTGCAAAAGATGGATTTATTATTTTAGCTTCTAAATTCAGTGTATTTTTTACAATGGTATTTTCCATATAATCTGCTGGCAAAGCTGCTAAAACTATTGCTCCTAATAATGATAATAATCTTCTTTTCATCCTTTTTTTATTTGAAAAATTCCTTTTAAAGCTTTCTTTTTTTTACTCCTTTGGAGTTATTAATAATTCTTTAGATGCATTTAAACCTTAAATTTTGGCATTTCTGGGCTTTCTAAACAAAAGCTTTATATATTAGTTATCGCTTCTTTCTCATTAAAATAAGGTTTTAAGCCTTATAATATTAAAATACAAAAATTAGGGAGGGGTTTACATGTCAGAATTATTAGTAGTAAGGTCTAAAATTAAGGATAGTGCTAAAAACATGAATGTTTCTGGTGATTTTGCTGAAGCTTTAAGTGCAAAAGTAGAAGCTTTAGTTAAAGAAGCATGCAAAAGAGCTTCTGAAAATGGAAGAAAGACAATTCAAGCAAGAGACTTATAATTGCTCTTTTTTATTTTTATTTTTATTTTACAAAATTTTTATATACTTCTAAAATTATTTTTTATTTTAAAAGAGGTTAATCTATGGTAGGTGCAAAAAATAAGGGAACTAGAACTGAAAGAGAACTGCACCATATGTTCTGGGATACAAATTTATGGGTTAGTTTAAGAGTAGCGGGATCTGGATCTACAACAGTACCTGCTCCTGATTTACTAGTAGGAAATCAAGATAGAAAATTAGCAATTGAATGCAAATCTGGAAAAGACAAGAGATATTTAACAAAAAAAGAAGTTGATGAATTAAAGTTTTTTGCTGATAAATTCGGGGCTGAAGCCTGGATAGGTGCAAGATTTAACAATGTTGATTGGTTGTTTTTAAAACCTGATGATTTGGGTGTAAGCAAAGGAGAAAATTATTTTGTATCTATAGATTTAGCAAAGAAAAAAGGACTTAGTTTTCAGGAATTGATAAAGTAAAATTATTATTTTTTAGTTGATATATCTTTAAAAATTCTCTTTTTTTATTAAATATGTGGAAAAAATTTTCTTTGCAACAAAAAATGTGGGTAAAGTAGATTATGTCCAGATTGTTTTAGGTAGAAATGGAATTAGGGTAGTACATTACCCATTAAAATTACCAGAAATTCAAAGTCCTTGTGTTGAAGAAGTAGCTGCTCAAAAAGTAAAATATGCTTTCCATGAGATAAATAATGGAAGAGAAAAAAAAGTACCCTGCATTGCGATTGATTCAGGTTTATTTTTGAATGCTTATAATGGAGAATGGCCAGGAACTTTAGTAAAATCTACTTTGGAGAAAGGACCAGGTGTAGAAGGAATTTTAAAATTATTAGAAGGAGAAACAAGAGAGTGTGATATTAGACCTTGTGTTGCTTATTGGGATGGAATGTTAACAGAACCAATTTGTTTTACTGCAAAGATTAAGGGAAGAATTGCTGATAAACAAAGAGGAGAAAGAAAAAATTATCATTGGTCTGATTTATGCAGAGTTTTCATTCCAGATGGTTTGGAGAAAACAGAGGCTGAAATGAGTAAGGAAGAGTATGATGGCTGGAGAAGGGAGGTAGATATTTCAGTGCCTGAATTTGCAAAGTGGATAAGAGAAATTAAGGAAGAATAATTTTCCAGAACTTTTTTATTGTTTTGAAAACTTTCTGGTTTTTTGTTGAAAAATACGGAAACTTTTCGAAAATTTCATAGAAGTTATGATAAAGAAATTTATCTTTTAAACTTTTATGAAAATAGTAGTTTATTTACTTGTTATTATTTTAGTTTTATCTTTAGTAAATGGATTAAGCTTAGAGATTACAGAAATATTTCCAAATCCAACTGGAAAAGACAAGGGAGATGAAAAGGAGTTTATTGAAATATATAATTACGGCAATTTAAGCATTAATCTAAAAGGTATTAAATTAAGGAACAGCAACAATAAGACAATTGAAATTTCAGATTTTTATGATGAAATAAATGCTTATTCTTATTTGGTATTTTATCCAAGCTTTAATTTAAAAAATACAGATGAAAAAATAAAACTATTTTATGGAATTGATATTTTGGATGAATTTAATTATAGTTCAAGCATAGAAGGATTGTCATGGATAAAAATTAATAAAGAGTGGTATATTGGGAAAAAATCTGATGGAAAACCAAATTTTAAAAATATTACTATTATTGAGTATAAATTATATTGCCCAAACCAAAGCATTATTAAAACAGAAACCTTATTAAATAAAGACAGGGAAAAATATATTTTAAAAGACTTAAAAAAGAAAAGACTAGGATTATATCTTTTTTTATCAACCCTGGTTTTTATTGCTATAACTTTTATATTAGAAAAATGGAAGACAAGGAAATAAGAGCAAGAGTAATAATTGAAGTAGTTGGAATGCCAAAGGAGCACGTAACTGAAACTTTAAATAAATTGCTGGAAAAAATAAGAGAAGATGAAGAATTAAAATTGGAAAAGCAGGAAATATTTGAACCAGCTGAACTAAAAGACATGAAATTGTTCAGCAGCTTTGTTGAGGCAGATATTAAATTTAAAGGAATAGATAAACTGGTTGGATTTTGCTTTGATTTTACACCAAGCTCAATAGAAATCTTGGAACCTTTAAGCTTTATTTTTGATGCTAAATTCATGAATTGTCTTATGAATGATTTTGTTACAAAATTACACAGATATACAATGCTTATCAGAAACTTAGATGCTGAATATGCTTTATTGAAAAGAGAATCTGATAAAGAGAAGAATGTTTAATATCTTGATTTCTTTTTACTGGTTTTAATAAATAATATAAAATATATAAGCAGAAAAAACAGAATTACTGAGCCTATGGAGATGTAAGTTATCTTTTTCTTATCTAATTTCTTTATTTCTTTTTCAGTCTGATTTATTTTAGGTATTTCAAAAACATTTTTTACTGGCTCTATAGATGGAGATTCAGAAACATCCTCATTATTTTCATCTTCATCCATATCTTTGTATATTTTGTTTTCTATTATGTTTATTGTTATAGGAAGTACTGTGTTTATTTCATTATTTTGAATTATTAAATTTCCATTATATATTCCTATTGGCTTATTTCTGTTCTGGTTTATAAAAAATGGCAATTCCAGAAGAGTTTTATTTTTAAGAACTTCAATTTTATAAAATCCCAGCTTTAAAAGATCTTTCAAATTATCAGATAATTGTATTGACAGATTAGTTAAATTTTGGTTTAAGTTATTCTCAATAAACAGACTTTTTTCAACATAATTTCCAAATTGGATTTCAAGCTCAAGAGAAAATAAATTAGTCTTTTCATTTTCAGTATAAAATGCCAAAGTCTCTTTTAGCCTGCTTTTTAAAATATAAACTGGAAGGAAAAAGATTTTTTCATTATAGCTGAGCTTTATGTTTAATTTGTCTCTTTCTTTAATTTGATCTTCTATTAAAATAAAGTAAAATGAATCTTCTGAATTTTTTGCTATTGTTAAATTATTATTAAATAGGTTTGTTGAATTGCTTTCCTCAAGCATTTTCAAATTTAAAATATTGTTTCCATTGTTTTTAATGTCAATTTTAAAGAAGTTTTTATCTTCAAATACAAATACTATAATTGGGGGTTTTACAGAAATCAAATTTTCTTCCTCATTTTTTATTGAAAATTCCTTTAGAAAACTTTCTTTTTTTAGAATTCCTGAATCCAGATATTTTACGTTCTTAACTGCCAAAAAGTAGGGGCCATCTTCAATTTCTGGAACTTCAAAATAAACAAAATATTTTTCTTCATTAATTTTTTTCAAAAGAAGACCTATATTTGTTGGCTGATTATCTGAATTCAGGATCACTATATTAACTGGCTTTATTTCCTCAACTAAGTTTTTGAAAGATAATTCTGCCTGAAATGTTTCTTTTGGAGAATATGTTTCTTTAAAAAGAGTTATTTCTGCATTTACTGCATAAATATTAATAATAAAAATCAAGAAAATATAAAGCAGCTTCATTTCCCTAATAATTTTCTAGCTTCTTTTAATGATCTTTCAAGATCGTCTTCTGCTTTAGAACTACCAGACTTAACATTTTTTATAGGTTTTAATATGTTCATTGGACCCCTAAATTCTGTTTTTTTTAGTTCTTCTACTTTTGGCATTATAAATGAAGGTCTTTCTTTGGGTTTAGATTTTACCAACAAAGCAGCTCCAAATTTTTTGTATGCGAAATATAACAAGCCTCCTAATATCAAAAATATAATTATAAACCATAAAAATCCAAAACTTCTTTCTTCTTCCTCTTCTTCTTGTTCAAGTGGTTCTTCTTCATCAGAAGGAGTTTCTGTTTCTTCACAATCTTTTGAACATGATGAGGTGGTTTCTGAAGAATCACAGATATTATCACCACAAGAACAATCATTTGGACAAGATAAAGAATTTTCATTAGCATCACAAGAATTGTCTTCGTTGCACTCTAAATCTTGTTCTTCTTGAGGTGAACTAGGCAATGAGGACTGTTCTCCTAAATTAATATTGTCTTTTGGATATGTTGAATACAAAACTACAGCTGTATCTAAAATGTTTTTATTCCATGAATGATCTTTATTGTCTTGCTGCAAATCCAGCCACTCTTTTATTTGATCTATTTGTGTTTGATGCTGGCCATCATCCAATGCGAGGGATGCTATTGCTGTATCAAAAACATTTCCAAAACTTTTGTCTGGTTTTTGTAAATTCCCCAAATCATTTACATAATTTTGTTTTTGAGTTAATAAATATAAAAAAGCATTTGATTTTGCATCTTCATTGAAATTTTTTCTTAGGTAGACAAGAGAATTTGTTTTGGAATCTAATTCTTTTAATGCCCAATTTGTCAATAAAGTATCTTCATATGATCCAAAATTACCATTATTTATTTTTATATTTACTTGACTGCCAGTTGAAACATCATCATTTAGGTAATAAATGCCAGAATCCCTGTAAAGAGAGGAAATATCTCCTGCAACAGAACATTTAATATCAAAAGCTAAAGATGCCTTTGTCAATAATAAATTTTGTTCCAAGCAATTTCCAAGATTAAAGAAAGTTGATGGTGTTGTACATTTTTCTGAAGTAATAAACCCTTTATCAACATTAATCTTTTTTGTTATTGGTGAGGTGGTTGTATAAGTTATATCACATGTACCAGTTCCTTCTGTTTTTATTTGAAGCAACCATTCGCCTGACAAAGAGATTTCTTGTTTTGAATTTAACCATTCGAGGCTTTTGTCAACATTTTCTCCATTTTTGCTTAATGCTAATGCTGCCAAAGCTGTTTCTTTTGCCTTGCAAGAACCTTTAGGCCAACAATCCTGAGAATCTTTTTGATTTTTTAAGTATTGTATGAAAGAACTACCGCCTGAAACTTCTTTTAATGCTATTACTGCCCAGGATGCTGAATAAACCTCTGTTGGGGTTTGAGTATTTAACCAGTTATAAGCTTCTGTTAAATTTGCTGCAAAAACATTTAATGAAAATAAGATTAATACAAATATCAATACACCTGCTTTTTTTATAAACATAAATAACCCTCTTTTATTTACTTCTTAAAGGTTGATAATTTATATACTTTTCTGATTAAAATAGCTTTATGGACCAGGAAATTGCAAAAGGACACAGAAGCATTGTTTATTTAACTGAATACAAAGGAAAAAAAGCTGTAAAGAAAATTGAAAGAAAAGATATTTATGCTATTAATCGGATTCAAAATGAAATATTCTGGCTAAAGAAACTGAATAAATATAAAATTGGGCCTAAATTATATTCTACTGGGAAAGATTATTTTATTTGTGAGTTTATTGAAGGAAAAAGGATAATTGATTATTTAAAAGAATCTGAAAATCCAAAAAAAGTAATTTTAGAGATATTAAAACAATGCAGGACTATGGATAAGATGAAAGTTGATAAAAAAGAAATGACTAATCCTTACAAACATATTATTGTTAATAAAAATAAGGCTGCTATGATAGATTTTGAGAGAGCTAAATTTAGCTTAAAGCCTTCAAATGTGACTGCTTTTTTTCATTTTTTAACTTCTGGAAAAATCTATAATTTGCTGGATAAAAAAATATCTATTGACAAAACAAAATTGATTAATTTATTAAGAAACTATAAGAAAAGCTATTCTGAAAATGATTTTAAGAACTTATTAAAAATTATTTCTTTTTAGAATATTCCTAAACCTTTCCTAGCATATTCTTCCATTGATTTTTTCAGCACTAATTCAGCTTCCTCATTTGAAGGCTTTGCATTAATTGTCTTTAAGATGTAACTTCCCTTTCTAACTTCAATTGGCTTTCCTGCTTTTATTTTATATTCCCCCAAATCAACAACAACTCTTAAACTTCCTTGCTTTATTATCTGCTCTCTTAGATAGTAATCTATCCATTTTTCATCGGACGATCCAAAATATACTATTTCACCAGTTTTGGGATTATAGAAAACAGGAATATTAAAAACTGGCAATCTTTCAAGCGGGTTTGGATCTCCTATCTTTGATGACGGAACGTTTAATTTCATTAAAACATTATGAAGTTCACCTGAATTTTCTCCACTCATTTTACTAACATTACGTTCAATCACTAATTCTATATTTATTACCATTTTAATTTAGGAACTCATTTATTATTTTTTTAGTATCTTCAATTGAAACTTTCTTAAAGATATAACCTTCTGGGTAAACTGCTATTGTTGGGCCTTCATTACAATGGCCTAGGCATTTTGTTTTTGTTATATTATATAAACCCATTAATCCATTTTGATTAACGTGTTCTCTCAAGATTTTTAATATTTTTTCAGAGTCTTTTTTAGCACAGCATTCTCCTTCTTCTTTATCATTTATACAAACAAAGATGTGCCTTTTGTATTTTGCATTAACTAATTCCATGTAAACTTTTGGGAAAAGTTTAATCAAAAAGCTTTCGGTTTTTAGAAAAAAGTTAACAAAAACGGAAAAAGCTTTAGCAAAACTCAGAGAAAGCTTTTTAAATCTATTTTTTTGCAAGATTTTATGGCAGAATACTTACAAACACGAGAAGAGCTAATTGAAGTTGCTAAAAGAAATTATACTCGTTTATTTGGCGAGTATGATAATCCGGAAAATGCTTTGGAGGTTTGGTTTTCTTATTTGTCCCAAATTTTTGAGATGGATTTAATAAGCAGCGCAAGAGATGTTGCTGATGAATCTAAAACAGTTAGACAATTAGGTGATAAATTAGAAATTTTAGTTTCACAACCAAAATCAAGATTTAAGAGAATTGCTGAAAGTGCAATAGGAAAAAAACGTTCTGACGAAGATGCTGGAGAACCAGTAATTCGAGTCCGCAATAGATGGTATGATAGCGATTAAATTTAGTTTTCTTTATTTATTTTCTTCATAGTCTGCTGAACTGGATTTTTAATATATTTGCAAAAAAAATCAGGTTTACAAACTAACATTCCTTTATAGTAACTTTGATTATCACAATTTGGGGGGAGAATATCCTGTTTTTGTCTTTTATGCCAACTTACCTGCGAAATTATATAGCCATCTCTTAAAGGTTCGTAGTTTAATTTATTCCATTCTAACAATCTTGCTTGTATTTGGTCCAATGACCAGCCCATTTTTTTCAAGAAATTTATTAAAATAAAAATTGCTCTTTTTCTTCCATCCTGCTGAACACCATTTAAAATTAATTTAATACAAGGAGGGAATAAATCTTCTTTTATTGCAATTTTTGGAAGTTCATATTCTTTTTTTGCCTGAATAAGATCTGTCTTTGATTTTATATCTTTTTTTGCCGAAATTTTTGAATAAAAATCAAATGCCTGAATTATCAAGTCAGACGCATCATTTTCCTTTCCCTTGTATTCTAAAAAAGGCTCTTCTACTTTTACTTTTTCTATTTTAGCATCTTCCCTGTTAAACTTTAAAATGTTATTCAGATTAACTGGAATGCTGATCAGCCCGCTTTTTTCATTTATACTATAAACTGACCTGAACAAGTGCCTTGGAGAAATTAAAACTGAATCTATATCTATAACTTTGAAAGGATTGAACTGATTATTTTCTTTTAATTCATTTGGATCTTTTTTTAATTTAGCAGCTATATCTTCTATTGAATAATTATCAAGAATTTTTTCTTTTAGATGATCTTTTAAGAAATTCTTTAAAAATAAATTAACTACTTTAATTCCATCTGGAAACAATGTTTTAATTTCTTTATTATTTACTTGGGAAGGAAAACTTTCAAAAGGGATTCCAATATGCATTCCATTATTGCCTGAAAA
>CAYWEX010000015.1:0-18601 GCA_964457785.1 Candidatus Woesearchaeota archaeon | reverse complement strand
GCATATTTTTATGGTTTATTAAAAGAAAATTATAAAGAGCAGTAAAGCTTATAAATGTCTATTTAAAAAATTTAAATTATGTATCCAATTGATTTAGAATCAATTAATTATGAAGCAGTCTGGGACTCTTTAGGTTTAAAAGAAAGAGATAGAGTAGTTGCTAACAAAGTAATTGAAGCATATCAGACAGACCCTGATTTAAGAAACAGCATTTTACTTTCTAGAGGTGAATTAAATAAAATCGCCTGCAGAGCTTATCAGGGTTTGGAAAGAAGGCTAATTCCAGCTAAACCCATTTTTACTAAAAGATTGAAACTAAAAATTAAAAGGCCGGATATAATATTGCCTAGAACACTTGCAATTGATACTATGATTGACGCAGGAATATTGGAAAAAAATAATGGTGATGAATCAGGTTATAAACTAAATCCTCATGTCTTGCAAAGATTAGAAAGAAAATATTAAAATTATTTTTTAAAAAATTCTTTAAGCCAATTTCTATGTCTGTTTACTGTTAATCTCAAAAAATCCCGCTCTCCCTCATGAATCTGAATCCCATTATAGTCGAATTCATCTTCATTATCCCTTTCTGTGTTGGACAGTTCTCTTTGCATACTTGCTCTAATGCTAGCATAATTAGGTTCTGACTCTTCTTCAGAGAGAATCTTTTGAACTTTTCCCAAAAAATCTTCCAGGCTTGCTGATCCAAGTTCCTTTATTTTTCTAGTCAAATAAACCTTTTGCATGTCGTCCCTATATAGAATCTCTTCGTTTCTTAGCCTTTCAAATAAGTCCGGAGCAATTTTTGTAAAAGGATCACATGATTCTGGACTATGATTTCTTACAAAATCTAACCTACTTACCAAATCATGGGATATTGCTTCCCTTAAATAATCCCCATTTTCTAAATCTGGAAAAAATTCTTTTATTTGATCATCTAGGTTTTTCATTACGTTTTGCAGTGCATTTGGCCTTTTTTTGCTTTTGTTTTTTTGTATTATAGATGAAATATCAACTAATATTCTTTGTCTAAATTCTTTTATAGTATATTCAAGCGCCCGGGTTTTCGGTGACTCAACATTTTCAGAAATTAACCTAGCGCGATTAATAAAATAAGATTCAGAAAAAAATATTTCTTGATCGTCCAGGAATTTAATCAAGTTATAGATCGTATCCATTCTTTCAAATCCCCTTAACTTTTTTAATTCTTCAACTTCCGAACTCAGCACATGAATTAATGAATTCTTTTGATCACTGTAAAGCATATTTATTTCTTTTATTTCATCTTCAGACGGAGCAAATTCAGGACTTAAACCTGTTTTAATTATTTTGGCTTTAATTGCTTCAGCTCGGGAAATATTTTCTTCCTTATATTTTAAAAGAGCAAAAGCTTCCAAACTACTAAAATAATCTTTATCCTTTATTTTTTCAAGATTTTTTAATCTAAGCCCGTATTTCGCTCTTAATTCCTTTGTTCTTTGCTTTATATCCATAGAAATCAGGCAGAAATAATGCCTTTATAAATGTTATCGTAGCTATAGCACAGTAGCTACATCAAGGACTAATTAACTTCTCAGCATCTAATTCTAAAGCACAAACAGGAACTAATAATTCAAAATTTTCTAAAACAATAGGATTTACTTCACCTAAAAATCCAATTTCCTTGTCATTTAATAAAATAGAAGCGCATCTTCCTTCAATAAAACTATCATGTTTAAATTCTTTGAGCCTTAAATTTAAATTTAAAACTTGTCCCAAATAATCCAATACCTGTTTAATTTCAGTAAAATTAGCTTTTTCATGCGCACTTACACAAACTAATTTTGTAACATTTCTTGATCTAACATCTTCTTTACTATCTTGTACAACTATATCATTAACTTCAAAGATTTTTTGTGGATATTCTCTGCTTCTGTTGTTTACTAAAAATTTCAACATTTCAGGCAGCATCCATACTCTTACCATATTGATCGTCTGTTCTTTTACACTTCCTAATTCAATGCTTGGACAAGGTTTAGTATTCATTTTCCTGAACTGGTCATCTTTGCTAGTTAAAGCAAATGTAAAGGTTTCATTATAACCTAATCCAATAATTAATTCTCTTAATTTCTCAAAAAAATCATGTTCAGGAATTGTTTCAGCAACAGAATGTACTTTTGGAAAAGTAGGAATCATATTGTTAAATCCATAAGCTCTTGCAGCATCATCAACAACATCAATATCATGCCAAATATCTGTCCTGTATCTTGGAATTAACACATTTATTTTTTCATTTCCAGAAGCATCATATCCCATTCTTTTTAATAATTCAATTGCCTCTTTTGATTTTAATTCAAGTCCTAAAACTTTATTTATATATTCTAATTTAATTTCTTTTTTTTCAGGCTCTAAATTAGGTGTAATCATTTTTTTAGTTCCATAATTAACTTCAACAGAATATATTTCTCCACCCATATCAGCCAAAGTAGTCACAATTAAATTCAGTACTTGTTCAGAAGCATTAATGTCATGGCCAGAACACTCAATAAAAACATCTTTGGTTTTCTCACTAACTTTTCCTAATTCTTTCGAATTAATTATTGGTGGCATTGATAAAACTTTATTTTTTGAATCAACAAATATGGGGTATTTATCATAGCTTTTTAATAAATCAGCATATTTAATCCCAGTTGGATGTTTTTCTAATATTTCTTTTCCAGTTAATTCTTCTTCAAAATCCAAGGGTATAAATCTTATCTTGTCAGCTTTCTCAGCCAAGTAAGTTATTGGTGGATTAATATTCTCTAAAGGGTAAATGCCAATAGAAGTTTTTTTCCTTTTTCTTGCAAATGTATTATGTAATTTCTCCTGAATATTTATTATCTCTTTTATTTTTTCATAATCTAATTTTAAATTCTTTACAACAGCAGCAACTGTAAAAGGCCTTATTTTTTCTACACTTTTGTCAACATTTATTTTAATTTCAGATTTCTTTATCTTGTATTCTCTTAATCCAGTTTTAATTCCTAAATAAGCTTTCAAAGCTCTCCCTAATCCTTGTGTTGATAATAAATCTGGTCTGTCAGGTGTAATTTCAATTTTTATTTCATCTTTTTCAACATTTTCTAATTCCATTCCTATATCAAACAAAGTATCTTCTAATTCTTTCTTTGTTAACTTCTTTCCAATTGCCTTGTTCAATTCAGTAAAATTCGTTTCTAAGATTACCATTTTGATTTATACATCCTTAAGAAATTTATATCGTTTAAAGTTCCAAATACTTCTCTAATATCATTTTGTTTATACAACATCATAGCCAGTCTTTCAACACTTAGCCCCCAGGCAATAACAGGAACATTAATTCCATATGGTTCTAAAGATTCTGGTCTGAAAATTCCAGAATTAATTAATTCAATCCATTTTCCTAATTGTTCATTGTATCCATAGGCCTCCATTGATGGCTCCGTGTACGGGTTATAAACTGGTTTAAATTTAATTTTGTGAATTCCCATTTTAGAATAAAATTCTTTTATATATCCCATCAAATCTCTTAATGTTAATCCTTCATCCATCACAAATCCCTCTACTTGGTGAAATTCGGCCAAATGTGTCTGGTCTATTGCCTCATTCCTGAATACTCTTCCAAGTGAGAAATACTTTGCAGGATAGTTTATTTTTTTATTATGGAAATATCTATAAGTTGTTGCAGTTGTATGTGTTCTCAAAATTAATTGTTTTGCCATTTCAGGATTCCATTTATATCCATATCCTTTTGATCCTGTTTTTCCCCCATGTTCATGAACATCTGCAACTTTTTTGCTCAATTCTTGGGGAATATCTCCTTGATACGGTAAAAAGAAAGTGTCTTGTACTTCTCTTGAAGGATGGTCTTGTGGAATCCACATTGAATCCATGCACCAGAAGCAAGTATCAACCCAAGGACTTTTCATTTCTTTAAATCCAAAATTCAAGAATATTTTTTTTATTTTCTCACTAATTAATGTTAAAGGATGCACTCTTCCCCCATAAATTTTTGGAGTAATAGAACTAATATTATAGTGCCTGAATTCTTTTCCTTTCCATTTTCCTGTTTTTAATAATTCAATATTTAGGCTTTCAAGCAAATCTTCCTTCAAACCCATTTCAAGAAGATTATGTCCTAATTCAGTTAAAGAAACAGTTCTTGATTTCAAGCTTTCAATTTCAATAAGTTCTTTTCTTTTTTTAAGTTCAGATAATAATGCTATTTCTTTATTGTCCAGTTCTTTTGGATTTAAAGGGAGTTTTTTTAAAAATTTCTCTTCTTCAAATTCTATATTTAATAATTTTTTGCCATTTTCTTTTAATTTTACTTTGTCTTTAATTTCAATTGCATCTTTTCTTTTTAAAATTCCCAAAGAAATTCTTAATTCATCTTCATCTAAGCAGGCATTATTTGTTAGTTGAAGTAAACTCAACTCATTCTCACTTAGTGCATTTAATACTCTTCTTTCAGGCAGTCCATCTTTCAAATACTCTTCTCCATTGCTTCCCAATATTATAGTTTCAGTAATTTGTTCACTAATTTTTACTAAATTCTTGTTTTGCAGCCACAATAAAGCTCTGTTTACTTCAGTTTCACTTAACTTAGAGATACTTATTAAAGAATCAACATCACCATTTTTTTTTATTAAAGGCAAAACCCTCCTTTCTAAAGGAGTTAATGTTTTAATTACATTGTCTAAATCCATTAATAATTTAATTCAAAGTCAATTTAAAAAAGTTGCTATAGAAAAAAAAGAGTTATAGCTCTTAATCTGCATCTAGTTTTTGATTAAACTTTTTCTAAAAGTTTACGCTATAACTAAAGGCTTTTCAATAACTTCGAACACTTCACTTCCACAGAAACATTCCATTTCTTCTGGAATAGAACTGTCAATTACAAAAAGTGCTCCACATTCCTTGCATTTAGCTTCAACCATTTGTTTTATTCCCCCAAATTTATTAAGACTACTTTACAGTGATATTCTTATATAAAGAATAGCCTTAATGGTAGTTTTATTATGGTATTTCTTATATATAACCTTTTTGCTTTTTAAGACAAAACATGTGGTAGTCACTACAACAAAACCAAAACGTTTATAAGAAAATATTTTTTATTTTTAATTAAATGAAAAAACATGAAAAATTAGTCAAAGTTAAGGCATATTTAGATAGATTAAAAAGAGATAAAGCGCTGCCGAATTATCCCTTAGATGAAGAAGGTTTTTTTGGAATATTTCCTGGATTTTATCAAACTCCTCCAGGAAATGAGCCTATTACTGTAATCGCAGGTTTCTCCAAAAAATATCATAAAATACAAGTTTATAGGGGCCCAGTAAAGCAGGTAATAGCTGGAAGATTTATTGATGTTGTAGCTTATGCAGTTAGCCAGCCATATCTTTATTCTGTAGGTTCTAACAATCCTGGAGATGATATTAATGGTTTTATTGAAAAATTAGATACAATAGCCTTGGAAGAAGATCCTGACCTGGAAAGTTTGGTTGAAAGAGAAGCTTTAGCAGCCCAATAATTTATATATTTCTTAGATTATTTAAAATTAAATGAAAAAAAGATTTTTTAAAAATAAATATCTTATGCAGATTATTTATTTGATTTTAATATTTGTTCTTTTGGTGTTTCTTGCTATGCTGTTGGAAATAAAAAAAACTTATGATAAAGAAGAAATTCTGAAGCAGGAAAGACAGGAATTATTGAATTCAACTCAAAATCAACAATCTTTAAACATTCTTGATAAAACTTCTTCAGAAGAAATTTCTTGCAAAGAATCATGGTTCTGTACTTCGTGGTCAGATTGCAGGAATAACATCCAAAGAAGGGCTTGCTTGGATTTAAATAATTGTAAAACCATCTTAAAAAAACCACAAATAGAACAGGCTTGTTAAAATAATTTATTTCTATTATTTAGTCATTGCTTTTTTCTCAAGCCAGCTTCTTTCTGGAGGACTAGAAGGATCAAATGCTTTTTCTTTTGTTTTTTCTAATATTCTTATCAAGCTATATGTGCTAGCTGCTGATACATCTGTACAACCGCATTCATCTTCAAGTCTTTCTAAACCTTCTTTTTTAAAAGGATTTTCACAAAGAAATCTTTTATATTATTCAATAAAAGCAAAAGCTTCTTGTTTTATTGCTTCTTTCTTTCCAGCATCAGTTTCCAAATGAAATTTTCTAACATAAACACATATTTCATCTTCATATCTTCTATTAGAATCAAATATAAATTGTGCCATTTTCTTGTTCAAGTAATACTATCAATTTATCCAATTGCAAGTCTCTTTCTATATGAATTACTTCTTTATTTACTTTAACTATATGCCCACTATGTTTGCTTCCTGGATTATTTAAATCCTCTTCAGTTAATTTTTTAAAATCAAGATCTAATTCTTTAATCTCATTAGGAACTTCTTCGGGATTTAAATAAAATCTTGGATCTTGGATAGCAAAAGCAACTACATCAATAAATCTTCCAGAAACTAAGCTAAGCGATTTACCTCTTGGGCAAAAAAATCCGTGTTTAGAATAAAATTCATAAAGTTTTGGAGTTGTTAATCGATATGCTGCTGAAAAAATTTCAAAAACCCCAGTCTCTGCTGGTTTATATTCTGGAATCTTATCTGTAAGATCTTCATAAACTGCCCCATCTAAAGTTTTTATAAATTTAGGTTTTAATCTTTCAAAATAAGCAGTTACTTTTTTCTCAATTTCATCTCTGTCTAAAAACATTTTAAAATAAATTAAACATGAGCTTCATCTAATTTCAAGCCCTTTCTTTCTCTAATCTGTCTTATCATCTTTTGCTGTAAATCATTTGGTAATTTCTCAAACAACTGATCCACTAAAGATTGCTGTCCTCTTCCGCCAGTTGCTCCTCTTAGATCAGAAGCAATGCCGAACATTTCTGCAACTGGTATTTTTGCTTTCATTACAGTATGATCCATCTCTTGTTCAACTTCTAATAATTGTCCTCTCTTGTTTTGTACTAATTTTGTAATATCTCCTAAATATGATGAGGGTGCTTCTAATTGTAAAATTTGTAGTGGTTCAAAAATTACCGGATTAGCTTGCATAATTGCTCCTTTTAGAGATTCTCTTACAGCTGGAAGTACCTGTGCCGGCCCTCTGTGAATTGCATCTTCATGTAATTTTGTATCCATTAATAAAACTTTTAATTTAGTACAAGGCTCTCTTGCCAATGGTCCTTCTTTCATAACCTGTTCAAAACCATCCATTACCATTTCTATAATTTCACCTATATGTACAATACCTCTTGTCTGGTCAATTAACAAGTTTCCATTAAATACTTCTTTTATTTTTCTCGCTTCTTTTGCATCATAACCATATTTGACAAAAATATCTACTATTTCTTGTTCTTTTTTCTTCATTCTGCTTTCTTCAATCTCTCCATCCTTGATTGCTTGGTAAACATTATCTTCCAAAGGCTCTACAATAATATAGAATTTATTATGTTTATTCGGAGATTTTCCTTCTACTTCTGGCGATTTTTTCAAGACAGTTTCTCTGAATACAACAATAGGCGGGCTAGTAACAACTTCCAATCCTTTCTCTGTTTTAATTCTATTTTCAATTACTTCTAAATGTAATTCACCCATTCCAGAAATTAAATTTTCACCTGTTTCTTCATTAATTTCAATAATTACTCCTGGATCTTCTTTTTTAACTTGTTTTAAAACTTCAATTAATCTTGGCAAGTCAGAAGCTTTCTTAGCCTCAATAGATTTAGTAATTACAGGTTCAAATATATGTTTGATAGCTTCAAATGGTTGCATGGGATAACTTGAAACAGTCTCTCCTGCAAAAACATCTTTCAATCCAACTAATCCAAGAACATTTCCAGCAGCACCTTCTTCAATCTGAATTCTTTGTGCTCCTTTGTAAATGCTGACTTGCTGCAGTCTTACTCTTCTTTTTGCACCATTTAAATAAACTTCCTGGCCTGATTTAACCTTGCCTGAAAATAATCTTCCAGCTGCAATTTCACCAGCATGCTTGTCAATAACAATTTTTGTAACTACAAAAACAGTTGGTCCATTAGGATCACAATTTAATAATGATTTTCCTTCCTCAGTTTCAAAATCACCATGCCATAATTTTGGAACTCTGTATCTTTGTGCTTCTTTAGGATTAGGATGATGCTTAATGCTCATGTTAAGCACAACCCTATGCAGTGGTGCAACCTTTGCTAATTCTTCATGCTTTTCAGTTATATAAGCATCAATTACATTCTTGAAAGAAATATTATTTTGCTGCATATAAGGAAAACTCATTGCCCATTTGTGAATAGCAGAACCAAAAGCAACACTTCCTTCTTGTACATTAACTTGCCATTTTTCCTTGAATTCTTCTGGCGCTAGTCTGTAAATTAACTTGTTAATCTCAGAAATAATTTTTAAAAATCTTTCCTGCATTTTTTCAGGTGTTAATTTAACTTCTCTGATTAATCTGTCAACTTTATTTATGAATAAAACTGGCTTGACTCTTTCTCTTAATGCTTGTTTGATAACAGTTTCAGTCTGCGGCATTATGCCTTCAACAGCATCTACTAAAACAATGCTGCCGTCAATTGCTCTCATTGCTCTTGTAACATCACCGCCAAAATCAACATGACCTGGAGTATCAATTAAATTTACTAAAAATGGTTTTCCATCAGGAGCTTTGTGTATCATAGAAACATTGGCAGCATCAATTGTGATTCCTCTTTCTTTCTCATCCTCATGAAAATCCATGACACAAGCCTTGCCAGTAAGTTCATCAGAGATCATTCCCGCACCTAATAATAAATTGTCGCTAAATGTGGTTTTTCCGTGATCAATATGGGCAGACGTACAGATATTTCTTATTCTTTCTGGCGTACTCATTAATTCTCTAATTGTTTTTAAAAGCTCTTCTTCAGCTACCATTAACCACTCCTTTCATTATTTTCTTTTTTTTACTCTAAATTTATGGTTTTTAAGCTTTTTTATTCCTTTAGAATTAGCCTTTTTTACATGCTTGTGATAAACAAAATACAATATTACTACAAGGGCAATGAATAAATAAATCCCAAAATAATTCTGTTTTTCAACTTCCTTGACAGCTTGTGCAGTTGGTAAAATAACTTCAGTTTGTTTTTCTTCTTTTTTCGGTTCTTCAAATAATCTTATTTCTTTAGGCTCTTCTTTTTGTTTTTGAGGTAAGTTTTGAACTATTTTTGTTTCTGAATTTTGTGCTCTTGAAGATGGTGCTCTATTTCCTGCATCACCAGAACTGCTTGTACCAGCCCCGCTAGAACTCCCGCCGCTTCCTCCCGAGCTTCCGCCACCAGAACCACCTTGATTATCATTTTGCTGATTATTTTCTCCAAAAATTCCATAAACACTAAAGTGAGTCAAATTTGCTTCAATATAATTTTCATTTGTATTTACTGTAGATGTAATCTCTTCCCAATTATTGGAGTTGTAATAATAAAATTTTAATGTAGATTCATTTAAATTTCCTAACTCAGAATTAGTATAGTTTATTTTTAAAATAGCTGAGCTGAAATTAATATTTGCATTTACTTCAATAGCTTTCAGTTTTTCTTTGCTGGGATTTGTAAGACTGGATAAGTTAATTGTAATAGTTTCTCCAGATAAATTTGAATCAGAGTATATTTTTAGATAAGTTAAATTATTGTCTGCTATTTCTCTAATAAATACATTAGTGCTTGAATTATTTTCATTTTGAGAAGTTGTTTCATTTAATACATAATTTAAGCTCAGGCTGCTGATTATTGGCGTTTCACTTCCATCAGAATATAACTTTGCTCTTACTCTTATCTTTGTTAGATTTAAAGAAGAAATATTTTTTTCAGTTATATTAATCCAGTTGTTTCCAGAATCTGTTGAATAATAGTAGCCAATGTTTTGATTATTTAGTATATTATTATAGTTAATGTAATCAAATCTGCTTACGTTTGCGGGTTCAATATCATTAGTTTCAATAGTTGCTGAAGAAGGATATGTTATTGTTGTATTTGTAGTGCTTGTAATATGAGTTCCATAAATATAATCTACCTTCACATTTTCTTGGGTCGGGTAAATTCCGAAATATTTTCTTCCCGAATTTAAATCCAAGGTAAAATTAATCCATTTTTGATTTCCATCATATGTCCCGCTAGAATAAGCATCAGAACATAAACTGTTTTCAGGACAAATTTTAATTAAAGTTTGTTTATTGTGTTTAAAATAAACTGAAATTATGTCATTATCCTCTAAATTATTAGAAAAATTAAAATTAATTATCTTGTTTAGATCATTTGCCTGAACCATTACATCTTCACTTTCAAGAGAATTTACTTTTGATAAAACATCAATTCCATTTTGTGTTGCTGTATTTATTTCTTTTTTTGATTCTGAATTTGTTGTCGTTGTAGTAATTAGGGGAATTAATTTTATCTGGCTGTCAGAGAAATTAACTAAAGAAGTATTATAATTATACTGATTAGAAACAGGAGTATATAATACATAACCTGTTGTGCTTGGCTTTACAAGTAAAATAAATCCTAAAAAGAGAATTACAGCTAAAGCTATTACTATTACTTCCTCTTTTTTAAAATGCATGTAATTTATTAGATTTAGAGCCTATAAATAGTTTTTGTCAGCAAAAAATATTATTGCTTAATTATTTTATCATTCCTTTTAAATAAGGCATTTGCTGTTCAATAAAATTTATTATTTCTTTTTTAAACTTGGTGTTTAAGGAAAGGGCAACATACTGAGGTTTATTATGAACAATTATCCATCCAGTTTTAGAAAGTTCTTTTATTACATTATCAAGATTAGGAAATCTCTTAAAGTGCTCAGTTCTATCATAGCAAGCGTTCCAATTATTTTTTCTAGTTAGTTTAAACATTATCTGAGCTTTTTCTAAATCTAATTCAGGCATTAATCTTTAAGATAAAAACGAATTATTAAATGTTTCTATTACTGAAATATATTATTATACTATAGCAACATTTATATAGTTTATATTGGTTAATATATTTAAGTAAAATACAACATGAAAGCTAAAGAAAGTAAATCATTGTTTTTGGAATGTTTTGGAGATACTCCTCAATTAAGAGTTTTAGATTTTTTAATTGATAATCATTTCTTTGATTACCCTATGACTGAAATTGCTAGAGAATCTAATGTTAGTTATAATTCTATTAAATTATTTTTTCCTAAATTTATTGAAAGCGGAATTGTAATTAAAACTAGAAAAGTTGGAAAGTCTGATTATTTCAAATTAAATATAAATAACCCTTTTATTGTAAAATTGATGCAGCTTGACTGGAGTTTGGTAAAAAACGCTACATCTCCAATCTCTGAAAAAGAAATAGAAATTTAAATTATGATTTATCTTGATGCTTCAGCTTGTCTTTCTAATTCTAATTTCTTGGCAATAGCAGCTGATTTGTTATCCATATTGTAGGCTTTAATTATTTCATCAGCCAAACATTCTTCAGCTTTTTTCTTTCCTCTAAAACTTTGAGCATAAGATCCTTGTGCCATCATTTTTAGGGCAATATCAACTCTTCTTTGTGGTGAACAATCAACAGCTTGAGGATACCTTGCTCCGCCGTATTCAATAGAAGTAATTTCTTCTCTTGGAGCTGCATTTTCAACAGCTTTGACAAGAATTTTAATAGGATTCTCTTTTGTTTGTTTCTCGATAATTTCTAAAGCCTCTTTAACAATTCTATAAACAGTCAAGCTTTTTCCTGTGCATACTCCAGAAGTTAATCTGTGTTCCTTTCCTCTGTGTCCAGGAACCATTAATTTATTCATTAATCTTTCAACAATGTTGTTTTTGCTTTTGTGGAATTTAATTTTTGTATTTCTTCCGCCAGTTCTTGGAACAAATATTGATTTTATATTAATATATTCTTTTAATGCAAGATCATTGACTGTAATACCTGATGTGTCCCATTTATTAAATAAAAGAATTTGATTCATGTTTATCTTCTACCTTTTTCTATTCTTCCTTTAACTAAAGCAGGTAAGCTTTGGTCATTTACTTTGGAAACTTTCCATCTGATTCCAGGAATATCTCCTTTAGCTTTACCCATAATTCCACCAATGCATTCAATAATTACTTCGTCATGTTCATCAATAAATCTAATTGCATTGTATCCAGGAACAAAAGCAGTAATCTGTCTTCCATTTTTTGTCAGCTGGCACTTTACAGCTTTTCTCATAGCTGAGTTATGTGAAATCAATGGTTTACCATTTCTTCTCGTTATTATGAATCCATTTTTAGTTTCTACACACCAAACTATGCCTTTATAATTATCTTTTTGCCAAGCTATACCTTTTTCTCCTCCAACCCACATATCATCCCGGATATTTATTCTTTGACAAGAAGGATATATTTTATTACCAATTTTATCTTTAAATTTATTATTTGATAATTGAGCAGATATGCCAGATATCACACATAAAGAAAGGAATTTATCTAAAGTATCCTTATTTCTTTGTTTAAAATATCTTTGAGCCTTTGAAAAAGACCCATCTCCCTTCATTAATGTTTTTATAAAAGTTAATCTTTGATCGATTTTTAAATCAAATACCCAATTAGGAATTGATTTATAATGGTCAAGATATTTCTTAATTTCTTTAGAGGCCTTTGTATTAATATAAAACCAAATTGATAAACTTCCTGACTTATCGTAAAGGTTTTCACTAAAAGAATAATTTTTTTTCGTACAGAAATTCTTTAATGCTTCCCTAATTTCTTTACTATAAGGAGAATTTGGGGATTGACTTATATAATATCCATTTCCGTGTGGCCAACCCTCAGCAATTATCCAGGCTATAATCTTTAGTAAATCTTCATTTATTTCTTTCTGGCCCTGATAAATGGCACATCTAGAAATCATTGTTGTCGCTATAGGCATATTTATCGCTTCTTCTTGTCTTATTAACCAAGTTCCATAATTTGCATATTTTGTGTTTCTATTAAATGTTCTAAATAACATAACATGATTCGGAGTTACAACAAAATCTAAATTTCTTCCTTCAAATGAAATAACTTCCCCATCATAATTTTGAACAATTTTTCTATTTATATTTTCCTTTTCTATTTTATCATCTATTAAATTATAAGAAAAAATTTCTTCATTTTCTTTTATTTCGTTATATTTTTTCCAACCATTTGTTGTTAATAGTTCAGTTTTAGAATCAAAGCAATTGGGCTGCTTTGCTTCTACTTGTCTTTTTTCAAGAACAATAGCCTTAGCTTGGCAAGCACCTTCAAGAGGATCTGATTTCTTTTTTAAATTCAAGGTTCTTCTAGTAAACCATTTATTGTTCCATCTATATTTTTTCCTTCTTACCTTTAGTTTCTTTCCAGATCCCAATCCTTTTGATTTCTTGCCCATGTTTTGATTTTGATATCAATAATTGCTTTTTAAAGTTTTTGTTTAATTTATGATGACTTTGATATTGTTGAAATACTTTCCAAGTATCCCCTGAATTTCATTTAAATTTGTCTTTTCCCTTCCTATTAAAAGAGCCTTTAACTGAGTTGAATCAGTTTTTATGCTAAGAATCTCGCCTTCTAATTTTATTTCAGGGCTTTTTAAAGGATATATAATATTCTTCATAAATTCAGAGGGATTTTCACTATATTCAATAATTTTCAGTTTCTTATGTAAAAGTCTTTCTAGCTTTCTAATATTCATCCCATTTTTTCCAACTGCTTTTTTTCCCTGTCCTTCTTTTACTATAAATACCAGCTGTTGATTTTTATTATAGAAGCAGTCCTTTACATTAGTTTGCGTTATATTTTCAAAAGTGTTAATATAACCAATTAAAGTAATATCTATTTTCATTATTTTTTCACAGCAGTAACTATATTAACAGAAAACTTTTTTTTGCAAATTAAGGATAGTTCTTTATTTGGTTCATTTAATTCAATAATTTCAGAGTTGTAATTTTTTAATTTTTCTTTAAACTCTCTAGGGCAGTTGTTTGCTAAAAATATTTTTATAACTTTTGCATTTTTTAATCCCAGTACAGTATTTCTAAATCCATATACTAGTTTGTCTTCTTTCAATGATTTTTTTAATTGTTCAACGCTCATTCTGTTTCCTCTACTATCTTTTCTTCTTTCTCTTTAGCTTCTTTCTTTGGTTTTTTTTCCTTTTCCTCTTTGGATTTCTTCTCTGTCTTTTCTTCTTTCTCTTTTTTTGGTTTTTCAGCTTTTTCTTCTTTTGGTTCTATATTAATTCCACTTACTTTTAAAACTAAATCTGGCAATCCAGTTCCTAATGGTACTGGTTGATTTAACATGACATTTTCAATTACAGAATTTAATCTGTCTTCTTCTCCTACTAAGCTTGCATTTACTATGTGTTTGATAGGAGTTTCAAAAGAAGCTCTTGCTAACACACTTTCTTTTTCTCCTGTAATTCCGCTTCTTGTAATTCCTTTGATCTTTCCTGAATTTGTGATTACATCAGCCATGAACATCATATGCCTTACATCTACATCTAAGCCCTGGTCTTCATAAATTTTCATAGTTTCATTTATAATTGCCTGCCTTGTTGCTTCTATTCCCAAAACCTTGTTAATTTCAAAAATATCATTTGTCATTGTTTTTGTAGCATCAACTTCTTTTATTTCAAGAACCTCTTTTAAGTTTGTTCCTGCTGTTATGATAACAAACTCATTGTTTTCTTTTACAGGCAATACTTGTTGAACATTTTCCACCCCAGAAATATGGACATTTTTTAATTTTTCTTTTAATTTATACAGGCTTTGAAGTTCTTTTTCTTCTGTTTTTGGTTTTATTATTAGCTTGTCTTCATTTAATCTCACACTTAAATTTTTCATAGATTCAGTTACAACTTTTATTAATTGGTCATCATTTATACCCAAGTCTCTTAACTTTTTCCTGTTTAGGAAAATGTCTATTTCGAATTTTGAAAGATCAATTGCAATATCAGTTGCAACTTCTTTTAATCTTGCTTGTTTTATTCTAGCTGCTATTTTTTTTACTTTATCAGGGTCTTTGTTATACGGTGCTTTCAGATAAATCTCCATTCTCGGAGTCTTTATTGTTTTTCTAGCATCAAATAATTCTATAATTCTTGGTAAACCTAAACTTACACTAACTTCAGCTACACCAGCAAAGTGGAATACATTAAGTGTATTGTGTGTAATTATTCCGTCAAATGTTGTAAATGTTTCCAGGCCAGGAACTGATAAATCATAAACATATTCATGATCATAATCAACCTTCTCTATATTTGTAATTTCATCCCATATAATATCAGAATTAAACATTCTGTTCATTATTGTTAGTTCTGTAGAAATGTCAATATTTTTTTCTTTGGCAATTTGTTCAAAATGTTTAGCATGCCTAAATAGCGCAGTTCTTCCTATTTTCTGTCTCTTAGTTGCACTGTTTACATATCTTGTCATTAAACCCAATTTCTTTGAAACATCCACTAAAATATTTCCAAATCCAGAAATCATGTCAGTATAATCTTGTGATTTTTCATTCCAGAATTTCTTTGCTCTTTCAGCTAATATTTCTAAATCTTTTCTCTTATATTCAATATCAGATCCTATATGTGCTAAATATTGCGGTGCATACTTGTAAGGAATTAACAGCCAGTGTTGTCCTTTTTTATCTTTAGATTTATATGAAAATATTTTAAATCTTGATAATAACAAAGCAATTCCATCAACTAGTTCTTTTGAATTTGAACTTACTCTGATTAAATCTCTGTCAACATGGAAATTTCCATCTCCGTCAAAATATCCTTTTAATAATCCAGAAACAAATTCATCTGAAGCTGAATAAGCAAAAATTGGTACTTTCTTGAAATCGGCTCCTTGGCTGCAAGAGTTTATGAAAAAGTTTCCTAATAGTGTTGAATTCATAATGAGATCTCTGCCTGGGCCATATTCTCCATCTTTATATCTGTCTGTATAACCTAAGTTTACAAATAGAGAAAATTTCTTTGCGTTATTTATGAAATTATCATCACAATTAGTTATAGTTACATTAGTTCCATGGCTTGAACCTTCAGATAAATAAGCACCAACAAACCATCCGGCATTTTTGTCTAACTTAATTTCTCTAGGAATTGGTTTTGCATGATGTTTTGTTTCTAAAAAACCTTCTTCATTTTCAAAAAAATTGTCATGTTCAATAAATTCTGCTAAGTCTAGTATTTCTTGATGCTTCTCTATATTAAAATTATTTATTACAGGAATTCTGTCTCCAATTTTTAAATCACTTCCTTTAATTGGCACAACAGAATTATTTGCTCTTGTAACAAATGAATGATTATCAGTACAGCTTATTTCTCTCCCTGAATTTGTTTTTATTTTTATAATATTATTTTGGTGTTTATGTCTGCTACATTCAATAACTCTTTTCCATTCTATTTTTTCCTCTTGATTTAAGCTTGGAACGTAAATTTCTAAATCATTTAATGGTAATATTTCAGAATGTTCATTTAATCTTAAAGAGCCCTTTAATTCCATTAACAAATCTACAAATTTACCAGCTTTTATTTTTCTAATTTTATCTTTAATTTTAAAAAGTAACCACTCTTCAGTAACAAGCGACATTTGAGTCCCTGGTTCCCCAAAGCTTTCAGCAGTAATTATTCCAATAGATTCTCCAGGATGTATTTTGGAATTTTCATAAGTCTCTTTTGTTTTTTGTAAAATTAATTCTAATTGTTTCTTTGTTACTTTGATTTTTGATACTTCTTTCTTTATATCATCCAGAATTTTCTGCGGTATTTTTCCTTTATATTCTTCGTATACTTCTTCCATTTTATTATTTTTCCATTTTTGTTAACTTTTTTCTAAAATCTTAGGAGTTGATAAGAACCTTGGTTCTTATTCGCCTGTAACCTCATCAACAATTTTTTTTACATTTATTTTTCCATTGTCAGATCTTGAAACATCAACATTGTCTTCCCCATACTTAAATTGGACAACAGACTTTCTCGCATCTCTTACAGTTCCATCATATTCTACTTTTAAGTCTTGCAGTGCATTTGATAATCTTCTGTATAAATATCCTGATTTGGGTGTTCTTAATGCAGTATCCATTAAAGCATCTCTTCCTGTCATAGCGTGGAAGAAAAATTCATAAGGTAGTAGTCCGTTTTTGAAGCCATTTCTGATAAATCCTCTTGCTTCTGGTCCTAAATCATTTTCTTTGAATAAAGGTAAAGTTCTATGATAATATCCTTTCTCAATTCTTTTACCACCTAAAGCCTGCTGACCTACACAAGCAGCCATCTGAGCCAAATTTAATAAGTTGCCTTTAGCTCCAGAAATAGCCATTATTATAGTTGGATTATTTGGAGATGAACTTTCAGTAATTAAATTACCAACCTTGTTTCTTACTTTATTTAAAATTTCCAAAGATCTTACTTCCAAAGTTTCAGCAATTGTCTTTCCAGGTAAAGCTTCTAATTCTGCTTTTCTGTATGAATCAATAAACTCATTTACCTTTTCATCAGATTCTTTTAATAAATCATCAATTTCTTCTTTTAGTTCTTCAGGTAAATCAGTATCATCAATTCCAGTTGAAAATCCTCTCTTTAATAGTACTTTAATTCCTAGTTTGAAAATTCTTCCTATAATATCTATTGTAATGTCTTCACCATATTTGATTACTAAAGCTCTTAACAGTGCTCCGTGTTCAGTACCAATGGAATTGCTGTCTATAACTCCAGATTGTAATTGTCCATTTTTAACAACAACATAAGTATCAAATTCACATTTGTGTCTTGCTCCATCGCTGCATTTAGGGCATTTCGTGTATTTTTTTGCATAACCAACATAATTGAAATCTTTTGGTAATAATGCAGAGAATACTTCTTTGCCGTCTATTTTTTCTTTCTTAAATTCAAAATCTTCAAAACCAATTGATAATAATAATTGGGAAGCTTCTTCTCTGCTTAATTCCATTTCTTTTGTTAATAAGTAAATTCCAGAAACAGAATCTTCTACACATCCTATAATATTCTTTCCATGAGTAGGACTCATAATTTGGGTTTGTACTTGCATCAAAATATCTGCTTCTGCTCTTGCTTCTTCAGATTGTGGAATGTGAAGATTCATCTCATCACCGTCAAAATCAGCGTTATATGGTTCGCACACGCTTGGATTTAATCTGAAAGACTTCCCACCCAAAACTCTTATCTTATGGCACATGATGCTCATTCTATGTAATGATGGCTGTCTATTGAAAATCGCAATGTCGCCATCAACTAAATGTCTTTCAACAACATATCCATTTTCTAGTTCTTCTATTAATTGCTGTTTTGTTTCTTCTGTGATTTTTTTCTTCTTTCCATCTGATCTTATTATATAATTTGCACCAGGATATACAATAGGTCCCTTCTCAACTAATTTTTTTAAATGTTCTTTGTTCCAATCAGTGACTGTTTCTGGAATAGTTAATTCCATAGCAACTATTTTTGGAATTCCTACTTCATTGAATCTAATTTCAGTATCAGGAGAAACAACAGTTCTTGCAGCAAAATTAACTCTTTTACCTGCTAAATTATGTCTGAATCTTC
>CAYWEX010000014.1:0-21979 GCA_964457785.1 Candidatus Woesearchaeota archaeon | reverse complement strand
AGAATGTATCCAGAAACAGACATAGTTCCAGTAAAAATTACAAAAGAATTATTGTCACAAATTAAAATACCAGAATTAATAACAGAGAAAGCAGTTAATATTGAAAAGAAATATAACCTAAATCCAGTTTTGGCAAGAGAAATTCTAAAATTAAATATTCCTTTTGATTATTATGCTGAAAAATATTCTATAAATCCAAATTTAATTGCTGAAATATTAATTGAAATTCCTAAAGAATTAAAGTCAAGATTTGATATAGATCCTAAGAAAATTTCAGGAAAAGATTTTGAATTTGTATTTGAACATTTGGAAAGCAAAGCAATTAACAGGGAAGCTGTAAAAGATATTTTATTGGATATAGCTCAGGGAAAACATATCGATTTAAATAAGTTTAAGCAGGTAGATAACAAAGAAATTGAAAATAAATTAAAAGAATTAATAGCAAAAAATAAATCTGCTTCATTTTCAGCTTTGATGGGTGAAGCAATGAAAGAATTTAAAGGCAAAGTACCAGGAAAACAAGTTTCAGATTTATTAAATAAATTATTAAAATGAGCACAGCAGAAAAAGCAAAAGTAGGAGTAGGTGTTGGAGTTTTAATTCTAAAAGATAATAAAATTTTGTTGGGTAAAAGACATCATGATCCTAAAAAGGCAAACAGTGCTTTGCATGGAGAAGGAACATGGACTATGCCTGGCGGAAAGCTGGAATTTAAAGAAGCTTTTGAAGATACAGCTGCTAGAGAATTATTTGAAGAAACTAGTATGAAAGCAAAATCTTTAAAGTTTATTTCAATTGCAAATGATAAAGTGGAAGATGCGCATTTTGTCACAATTGGTATGCTATGTGATGATTTTGAAGGCTCACCTGAAGTAATGGAGCCAGATAAAATAACAGAATGGAAATGGTTTGAATTAACTAATCTTCCAAAGCCAATGTTCTTTCCAAGTTCAAGAATTCTTGAAAATTATTTAGAAAAAAAAGTATATAGAAAACACACCTAAAAATTTATAAATAATCCATATAGCTCATTAATCTAATGGAACGTTCATTTATATCAGAATTAACAGAAAAAGATAGCAATAAAAAAGTCCTGATAAAAGGATGGGTTTCTGAAATAAGATCTTTGGGTAAAGTCCAGTTTATTCTTTTAAGAGATAAAACAGATACAGTTCAGTGCGTAGCTCATAAAGATGGATTAAAAGAAGATTTATTCAATAAAATCCCGAAAATATCAATAGAATCAGTATTAGAAATTGAAGGTAAAGTAAAAACAAGCAAGCAAGCAAAAAAGGGTTTTGAAATAGCTATAGAAAATCTAAATATATTATCAGAATCTTTAACTCCATTGCCAATTGATACTTCTGAAAAATCTAAAACCATGATTGATAAAAGATTGGATTATAGATTCTTAGATATCAGAAGACCGCAAATTTCAGCAATTTTTAAAATAAGATCAAAAATATTTAATGCTGTATCTAATTTTTTTGAAAGCAAAAATTTTGTTGCAATAAATACACCCAAGATAACTGCTGGTGGTGTAGAATCTGGAGCAGAGCAATTTGCTATTGATTATTTTGGCAAAGAAGCTTTCTTAACTCAAAGCCCTCAAGTTTACAAGCAAATGTTTGTTCTTTCTGGTTTGGAAAGAGTTTATGAAATTGGTGAAGTTTTCAGGGCAGAAAAATCTCATACAACAAGGCATTTGACAGAATTTACTGGGATTGATTTTGAAATGGGCTTTATTAAAGATGAAAATGATGTTATGGATATAATTGACGAACTACTAAAATATGTTCTAAAAGAAATTAAAGAAAAATGTCAGCCTGATCTTGAATTGTTAAATGTTAAAGTTGATATTCCTAAAAAAATTCCAAGAATAACTTTGGATGAAGCAAGAAAATTATTGGAGAAAAAAGGAAAGAAGATTCCTGAAAAAGAAGATCCTGACCCAGAAGCTGAAAAATTATTAGGCGATATTGTAAAAGAAAAATATGATTCAGATTTTGTTTTCGTAACTTTATATCCAACAGAAAAACGTCCTTTTTATCACATGAAACCAAAAAATAACCCAAAAGTTACCCAGTCATTTGATTTATTATACAAGGGAGTTGAGATTTCAACAGGAGCTCAAAGAGAGCATAGATTAGAAATTCTAAAGCAACAGGCAAAAGAAAAAGGCATTGACTTGGATAAAATGGGATTCTATGCAGATATTTTCAAATATGGTGCTTGCCCCCATGGCGGTGCTGGCTTAGGTTTTGATAGAATTGTTCAGAGAATGTTAAATCTAGAAAATGTTCGTGAAGCTATTTTGCTTCCTCGTGATCCAGAACGTTTAACGCCTTAAGAAACAACTTCTATAGGTAAATTTATTTCAATATCTTCTAAATTTTTAGTTCTTTTTTTAAAACCAAGAATTTCTATGCTCTTTAATTCGTTGGTTTTTTCATCTTTTCTAATAAAAATTCCAGGCTCTATCTCTGTTGCAATACTTTTTGTTGGTTTTCCTATAAAAATCTCAAGGAAATCACTCTCTTCATCATAATAGATAGTAAGATGAGATTTCATAAAAAAAGGCAGTTTAATTTCTTTTAAGTTCCTTATTTTATTATTGAAGCCAATTATCATTATTCCAATAATCTTGTCTTTTTCATGTATACATTCAAGAATTCCTTCTTCTATTTCCTCAAAGGAGCCATAACTATATCCACCAATGTTAATTTCCAAATAATCTCCTTCTTCATCATAATATACGAAAAGTTTTGTCATTTTAAACTCCTTCTATAATAGGCAGTTACTATAAAGCCTTCTCCGTTTAAATATTTTATCATAATGACTAAATATTTTTTTAAATTTTTATAATAACGAAAATAAAAATAAATTTTCGGATCTTCTTTCGATATAATTATTTTTGTTGGATTAGTTAAAGTATCAATTATTTTTTCAAATGAATTTGCCATATTCGGATGTTTAAGAATATGCCTCCATTGCTCATTTGTTAAATATATTTTTCTTCCGCTTTTGTCAATAGTTTCAAATATTCTCATTAAATAAAATTTTTAATAAATGTTTAAATAATTTGCTTGAAATTGTCCGGAAAGTTTTCGAGATTCTGAAAAGAAAACGAAATTTCTAAAAGAAATCCGAAAATAAAAAATAGTTTCCGGAGAACAGATAAATTTTAAAATCAGATAAATACTTAATTTTTATGAAAAAAACTCAGAAAAAACAAAAGAGAACACCAATGGCTTCATTTTCTTTAAATGAGTTAGAATCTCGTGATGTAAAGGGTTTAGTTAAATTAGCTAAACAATTATCCCTTACAAAAAACTCTGAGATTACAGCTAAAAAAGATAATTATTTAGAATGGGAAAGAAAAGACGCAGGTATTAGAGGTCTTAGATATACATTAACTATAAAATCAAAGCAAATAGATTATGATATATATTACTAAACATGAAAAGTATAGATGAAATTTTTGGTGAGGGGACTTTAGATAAATTAAGTAAAGGCCAGTTAGATCCAAAAGTTTTAGAAGAAATTAGAAAACATAATAATCCAAATAATCAAGAAACAGGTCATTTTACAGGAAGATGTATGAGATGTTATAGTAATGATTTATGGGATGATGCAACTGTTTATGGTTGTAATTTTTGTGATGCCTTATATATGACTGGAAGCTTATTTCCCCAAATAATTCCAAATAAAGATTTAACACCCTAAAATGAAAAAAATAATTTATGCTGGAAAAGAAGATGGTATTTATGGTTTTGGAGAATTTATAAAATTTATGTCTCGAATTAATTCAGAACTTATTGCAAGACGAACAACAGAATACGGCGAAATCTCTTTAGATTCTGCTTGGATAGTAAGACATACTGGAATACGTGTAGACTATTTTTACAAAGGAGCTGATGAAGAAGGTCCAGTTACTGTTTTAGTTACAGGAAAATTAGAAAAAATAACTGAATTTGAAAACGCAGTTCTAAAAGAACATCAGAAACTAAAAAAACCATGAAAAAAACAATCTTAATTTTGTTGATATTATCTTTATTAATAGCTGGTTGTAAAACCGAGGAGAAAAAAATGAACAGCACAGTTTTGCTTGAAACATCAATGGGAAATATAAGAATAGAATTATTTGAAGATACAATGCCAGTTACATCAGGAAACTTCAGAAAGTTAGTTGAGCAAAAATTTTATGATGGTGTAATTTTCCATAGGGTAATTCCTAATTTTATGATACAGGGTGGAGATCCAACAGGAACAGGCAGAGGCGGTCCAGGTTACACAATTAAAGATGAATTTACAAAAAATAATAAAAATAATCGTGGCACAATATCAATGGCGAATGCAGGCCCCAATACTGGTGGTAGTCAGTTTTTCCTAAATACAGTTGATAATAATTTCTTAGATGCAAAGCATCCCGTCTTTGGCAAAGTAATTGAAGGAATGGATGTTGTTGATAAAATAAGCAATGTAAAGAAAAATGCAAATGACAAACCCTTGGAAGATGTAGTAATAAAGAAAGCAACTATTTTTTAGGTTTTTTCATTTCATCTACAACTCTTTTGAACCATTCTATTTGTTTTTCTGATAACTTTCCAAATTTTAAATAGTTAATTTTAATACTTCTTAAAAACAAGCTTTCTTTGTAAAGCTCTTCAGGAATATCAAACATTTGTTTCATTTTAGGACTTTTTATTTCTTGATGTAATTCATCTTTTTGGCAGTCATAACAGACAGTAAATCTTGTTTTAGAAGTAACTACAACCATGTTTTTCTTGCATTTCATGCATAATTGTTTGAATCTTACCATTTTTTAAGCATATATTTAAATACTAATTATGTAACTTATAATTTAAAAAAGCTTTGGAGGTGTTAGTTGATGTTTACAGGATGTAAAAAATGTAGAATGGCTACAGCTGTTCTTTTTTTAGCTTTGGGTGTTCTCTTTTTGTTAAGAGATTTGAGTGTTTGGAATTTCTGGAATGTTCAATGGTGGACAGCATTATTCTTATTAATGGGAATTTGCGGTATTTGTATGCATACTTGTCCAGAATGTTGTATGACAATGCCAGAAACTAAAAAGAGAAGATAAAATCTTCTTTTATTTTTTTTAATAATATAAAGAAAACCCTCTTTTCGTTAAATAACCCATAACTTTCTTTGTAAATAATTCATTATCTCTTCTAAGTTCATTTTCATTTTTTGGGTAGCCAGTTAAAGGCAGAGCAATTAAAGCCTGATGATATTTGTCATCTTCATCTACTTCTAAAACTGCAGAAAAAGTTACAGTTCTGTTCTCTCTTTTTCCTTTTTTCATAGCTAATATTTTAACTAATCCAGCTAAATTTCTTTCTTTATGTTCTACTACTAAAGCCCCAATTTCTCTTTGTTTAGATCTTCCCATCTTTTGAAATCTTTAAAATTATATTTTTAAGTATTTCGTTACTTTAATACAACCTTTTCTAAAATTTTCTTTTCAATTACTTTGGCATCTGCTTTTTCTCTGGCCTCTCTTAAAACTTGCCCTATCAAAAAATGTAAAGCCTTTGAATTTCCTTTTTTATAATCTTCTACTGCAGTTTTATTTTTATCTAAAACTTTGTTTAATATTTTATCTAAATTTTCAATTTTCGTAAATCCAAGTTCTTTAACTAATTCATTAGTGCTTTTCTTGCTTAAGATTAATTTTCTTAGTAATAAATCAGCCATTCTTACAGTTAATTCTTTTTTCCCAATTAATTTTAAAAGATCAATAAAATTATCTGCTGTTAATTTGCTTTCTCTTAATTTTAATCCATTGTAGTTGAGAACCTTTTTTAGTGTAACTGTAATTAATCTTATTGCTAATTCCTTGTCAACTTTTTTTACTGCATCTTCATATAGATCACAAATTTCTTTTTCAGAAACGAGAACATTTGCAATTTCTTCTTTAATATCGTATTCTCTGATTAATCTTTCAATTTTTTCAGTTGGTAATTCTGGTATTTCTTCTTTTATTTTCTTGATTGTTTTCTCATCAATCAATAATTTAGGTAAATCAGGATCAAAGATGTATCCATAATCTTCCTCAAATTCTTTTTCTCTTAATGGAATTACTTTATTTAAGGAAGCATCATAGTGCATTGTTTCTTGCTTAAATTCTTCATTTCTTCTTAATTTTCCCTTCTGTCTTAAAATCTCAAATCCTATTGCCTTTTCTACTGCTTTAAATCCAGTAATATTCTTAATTTCAGTTCTTTTAGTTCCAGGCAGAGAGACATTAGCATCTACTCTTATTGTAAATTTTTTAGAGTCATAAATATCTAAATAGTCAATAATGCTTGTCAAATATTCTAAAAATTCTCTAGCCTCTTCAGCGCTTGTTAAATCTGGTTCTGTAACAATTTCGCATAAAGGAACTCCAGATCTGTTATAGTCAATCAAGCAATATTCTGAATCTGAAATTGTTTTCGGATATTGAATAGAAGCAGGATCTTCCTCGACATGAATCCTTTTTATTCTTATAATTTTATTTTTGTATCTTATATGACCATTTAAACATAAAGGAAATTCATATTGTGTTATTTGAAAGTTCTTGGACATATCTGGGTATCCATAAACTTTACGAGAAAAGAAATTTTCTTTTTGAATTGTGCAGTTTAAAGCAAGTCCTAATTTAATTGCTAGTTCAATTACTTTTTTATTTAAAACTGGTTTAGATCCTGGCATTCCAAGGCAGCATTCACAAACCGTTGTATTTGGTTTGTTTGATTCTGTAGAACAACTACAAAATAGTTTACTTTTTACATTAAGCTGTAAGTGAATTTCCAATCCTATCTTAGCTTTTTCTTCCATTTTCAGTTTTCATTTTATGATAATATTCTACTATTTGTCTTTCACTTAATCCTTCTCTAAATAATTTTCTTATTAAATGTCTTGCTTCTTCACTATTGTAGTTAGGATAAATTAAATCAAATAAAAAATCAAAATCTATTCCATTTTCTCTAAACATATAAGCAGTTCTACCTAAACAACCAGGACAAGCAGTTTGACTAGAATATAAATAACCGCCAGCCAAAGCAACAGGTTTCTCTCTTTTAATATTTTTAATAAATTCAATAAAAGGATCCCACTTTACTAAAGGAATTGGATCATGAACATCTGTAGGAATTATATATCTTCCTTCTAATCTCCCCAATCTTCTATATTTGCTAACTGTTTTATCAAAAGTATCACTTCCTTCTAAAGTAATTAAAATTCCATCATGTTTTTGTACTAATCTATCAAATTGAGCAGGATAATCTAAAGGAAAACCTATTTCTTCATTTATATAATATTCACAGGCAAAATAAGGATGTACGGCCACGACTAATTGGCCACGATTATTAGTAACACCATCTAATGAAAAAATTCCCTCGCTTACTTCACGTAACCTAGTTTCTCTAATTCTATCTAATTCTTTCATAGAAATCTCCAATACTAATTATTTTGTTTTCTTGTAAATGATCAGCTATAAAATGCATTCCAACAGCTCTGTCTTTTTTTACCGGTACTGAAATCATAGGCAGTCCCGACAAATTAGGACCAGTAGTTAAAATGTCGCACATATAATTTTCAACAGTGCTTAGTTTCTCAATTTCAGTAAATTTAGGTGGCAATATAGGCATTGTAGGTGTTAATAAAACATCAAATTCCTTGAACAGTTTTTTATATTCTTGTGTAATCAATGATCTTAGTTTTAATGCTTTGATATAATAAGCATCTCTATATCCTGCCATTCTCATGAAAGTTCCTAATAAGATTCTTCTTTTAGCTTCTTTTCCAAAATAACTCTCTCTTACATTGGAAAAATAAGTATTGAAATTTTCTTTCAGTTCTTTAGTCATTCCATATCTTATTCCACAATACTTTGCTAAATTAGTAGAAGCTTCGCACATGGCAATTATATAATAAGTTGGAAGTACTAACTCACTTAATTTAAAAGAAACTTCTTTATATTTTACGCCACTGCTTTCTAGTTTTTTAACTCCATTCCAAAAATCTTTTTCTACTTCTAGATTTAATCCTTCTTTTGAAAATTCTTTTATTACACCAATTTTTAATTTTTTAACATCTTTTCCTAAATATTTTTCATAATTTTCTTTTTCTTTGTTAATTGAAGTGCTGTCTTTCTCATCATACCCAGCAATTACATTTAATAATTTAACAGCATCTCTTACACTTTTTCCAAAAGTCCCGATTTTATCCAGAGAATTTGCATAATCAATCAATCCATATCTCGAAACTAATCCATAAGTTGGTGTAATTCCAACTACAGAACAAAAAGCTGCAGGACAGGAAATGCTTCCACCTGTGCTTTCACCTATTGAAGAATTTGAAAACTTGCTCGCATAGGTATATCCTGCTCCGCCCCCAGAACTCCCGCCACAAGTTCTAGTATCATCCAAGGGATTCTTGGGAATTTCATAAGCACAATTTGTTGAAAAACTCCCAAAGCCGAATTCATCCATTCCAGTTTTGCCCACAACAACGTACTTAGATTTCTCAGCTTTTTCAATAACAGTAGCATTAAAAACAGGAATATAATTTTCTAATATTTTTGATCCAGCAGTTGTTCTTAATCCTTTGGTGCAAATATTGTCTTTTACAGAAATCGGAATTCCTTGTTCTTTTCCGTGAACGCTTTTCTCAAAAGAGCTCTCATTAATTGTGATAAAGAACTTAAATTTTTTATTTAATTCCTTAGCTTCCTGTAAAACATCTCTTGGTTTCATAAAATTCTTGGTCCCTTAAAAAATCCTTTCTCTTTTAATTCAGTATTCTGAAAAACTTCCTTTTCATTCAAACTTTTTCCAACTTTATCTTCTCTAAATACATTTTCAACTTTAACTGGCTGCACACTTAATTCAACATTATCAGTATTTATTTTGCTGATTTTAGAAAAAACATCTAGAACTTCTTTGAAATCTTTTACAAAATTTTCCTTCTCTTTTTCATTCAAAGTTAATCTAGATACTTTAGCCACTCTTTCAATAATTTCTTTATCTATCTTCATTATCTAGAACCGAAGTATTTTTATATATAAATATTGCCCAAAAAAATAGATGACAAAAGCGCTCACAGTAGATTACGAAATAGCAGGGTATACACTTTATTCAGGCAAAAGATCAAGAGAAATGGCTTCTTCTTTAACTTATCACGAACTTTTAATGCAAGTTACAGCAATTTTCCTTTCAGAACAGGGGCAAAACATGAAATATAAATTAAGAGTTACTCCTAATGCGAAAGTAAATATGCCGGAATCAAGAAGAGACTTGCTTGAAAATATAGTTGAATTGCAAAATAAAAAACACAAAGAAGCCCAAAAATGAAATTCATCTTTAAATTGTATTCTTGTGAAGATGATAAATATAACTTGGTTGTAGAATCTGAACCATCTTATTTTGCTCCTAACAAGACTTTCGAGGAAACAAGGGATATTATTCTGTACTTTTTCAGGGAGAGAAGATGTTATGGGGACACTTACAAGTTGGGCATTTCTCAGTCAGCTTTTCAGAAATTGGGTGAAAAAGTTGGAATATTAGAGGGTCTTATAAGCGATCAGAATATGCTTGTAACTTTGAGTAAAAGAAAAAACCAAAAACCAAAAATTCAAGTTAATAATTAATTTTCTTGTATAAATAAATTCCAAATAATAAAAATACTAAGCACATATATTGCCAGATTGTAAATCCAAATATTTTTGGGTCTTCCCTGAAAAAATCAGTAATTATTCTAAATAAGCTGTAAAATATTATGAAGCTAATAAATACAATTCCATCTTTTAGTTTTTTCTTGTCTTTTATTTTTCTTATTCCTAATAAGATAAAAAACAAACTTAAATGAGATAAAGCAGCATAGATCTGGTAGGGGTGTCTGCATTGGGCATAAGTTGGAAAAATTACACACCAGGGAACTGTTGTAATAGTCCCTATTAATTCAGCATTGATAAAATTTGCAATTCTTCCTAAAAATAAAACAAAAGAAGTTGGCAAAACTAAAATATCTGCTAATTTAAAAAAATTAATTTTATTTCTTTTGCAAAAAATATAACTCATTAATATTACACCCGTTAAACTCCCAAAAAAACTCATTCCTCCATTCCATATTCTGAATATTTCTAAAGGATCTTCAATTAAGGTGTATGGTTCAGAAAAAACAAAATGAAAAATCCTTGCTCCAAAAATCACACCAATAAACCAGTAAAAAATAAAATTATAAACATCATCTTCTTTCAAGTTCAATTCTTTCTCGTTCTTTTTCAAAATAAAGAAAGTTAGTAGAAAACCAAATAAATATACTAATCCATAATATCTAATATCTAAAAAACCTAATTTAAACAATACAGGATCTAAATTGTGAAAATACATTCTTAAAAAATGTAAACTTAAATATTAAAATCTTTTCTTTAACAAAATTTATATATTAGGATCTACTAGGAATTTTCATGAAAAAAGCAATTTTATTGGTTTTGTTAATAATCTTTGGATTGTTAATAACTGGATGTTCTTCTAAACAAGAAACATCTGATACATCACCAGAACCAACTCAAGTCTCAGAACCTGTTGTTGAAAAAAAAGGTGATGAAAAAGGAGTTAGCGCTGGTGGAGAAGCAGCATCAGTTGTAATAAAAGGGTTTAAATTTGTGCCTAGTGAAATTAAAGTAAAAGCAGGAACAACAGTTACTTGGAGAAATGAAGATTCTTCAGCACATACAATAGAGTCTAATGATGGTGTATTATCGTCAGATAATTTGGAGTCAGGCGACACTGTAACATTCACTTTTAATAAACCAGGAAGAGTAGACTATATTTGTGGAATTCACCCATCAATGCAAGGTGCTGTAATCGTAGAATAAAATGAATAAATTTTTTTCTAATTTTCTTTTTTCTTTAATTATTACATTAGTAATGAACGGTTTGGATATGATTTATCATCTAGCAACTAACTGGACTGTTCACTTAAATTATGTTGCTATAAAATTAACAGTTATTTTTCTAACAGTATTTTTAATAACTTATTTTATTGGCAAAGGAAAAGAGCAGGGAGTTGTAGCAAGCATTCTCGGTCCATTTATGTTTTACATTTATTATTTCTCTGCTGTTCCGACTTTAAACAGGGAAGTTTTCTGGTTAGATGAGCAATTTTTCTTTACATTCATTCATTTGTTATTCATGTTAATATCATATTTTGCAGCATTAAATTATTTGGATTCAAAAAAAGATTATCTTAAGAAATTGAGTTTTGTTTTATTAACTTCTGTAAGTTCAATTGCTCTTTATGCAATTACTTTAATGTTTCAATGGAGATTTCAGGGATTAGGCGAAGAAGAAGCTGCTTCTTTAATGACTTTTGCTGTAATTACTCCTTCAATTTTATCTTTTATTCCATCTACAATTATAACTCTATTCTGGCCAAAAAATAAACTATACAGAAGTTTAGTGACTTCAATAATTTCAGCTTTTGTAATCTTTTTCTTAACTAAAGAATTAATTTATTCAATATTTACCTTGGTTATAGTTAATCTAGTTTTCTGGCTTGCTTTTAATTATAATACTCATTCAAACATTTCAAATATATTAACAAAGAAATCTTGGTTAATATTAACTATAATAACTTTGATAATTGGATCATTTTATCAGTTTGTTCCAAGAAAAACAATAAAATCAATAGCTGAATTTCTTATTTTTGATTTTATAATATTTGGTTATAGAATAAGGCAAAACGATATTATTTTGGTATCAACAATCTTATTAATAATAAGCTTAGTTAGTTTTTACAAAGTATATACAGTTAGAAAAAAATAATAAAATTACTTAAACATATTAATTTTAAGTTTTCTGTTTTTAGGCTTTAATTTTTCCTTTACTTGTAATACTTCGGAATAAGGACATTCATTGCATTTTCTATTCCATTTGCATTCTTCAGAATATTTGCACAAATAAGTTATATTTAATTTTATTTTTTTCATTTAACATAATCTATCTTATGTTTTAGTAATATAAAAGTATTTTTATTTAAGATATGCACCCGAGGAAAAATAAAAGATTGATATTATAGTAACAGCTATTCCCAAAATAATCATAAACAAACCCAATCTTTTGATTTTTTTAGTTCCTTCTTTTTTTCCATATACCTCTTCAAATCCGTGATAGAAAGCATCAACAGATTTTAGATTCCCAGGAAAAATCATCCATTTGTTAAAATGCGTATTAAGATACTTTTCCGGAAAAAAGTAATATGCAAAACCAAATCCAAAAGAAATTGCTAAACCAATTATTGCACCTAAAAACTCAATTAAAAAATCATTTACCATAATATTTAATTATTAAATTAATATTTAAATAATACGCCCAGAGGAGGACTCGAACCTCCGACTTCATGGTTAACAGCCATGCGCTCTACCTGTTGCTCCTTTGCTCAATTTTAGACAAAGTCTGAGCTATCCGGGCATAATTAATTTCTCTTAAAGATCAATTTATAAATATTTCCCATACTCAAATTATATGGAACAAGTTTTTAACGAAATAAAGAAAACCTTGGATTCTAATAAAATTAACTATAAGACATTTGAACACGAACCAACTCCAACTTCAAAAGATGCAGCAAGAGTAAGGGGAACATCAGAAGAGCAGGGAGCTAAAGCCATTATTTTAAGATCAGAAGGAGAATTTTTATTATGTGTTCTTCCTGGAAATGAAAGAATAGATCTTAAAAAGTTAAGATTAGTAATTAATAAAAAAAGCTTAAGTTTGGCAACAAAAGAAGAAGTTCTAAAAGTAACTAATTGTGTTCCAGGCGAAGTTCCTCCTTTTGGAAATATTTTCAAGATTAAAACATTTGTAGATAAGTCTTTGTTAAAAAATGAAGAAATAGCTTTTAATGCTGGTTTAATGACTAAAAGTATTGTAATGAAAACCCAAGATTATCTAAAAATAGTAAATCCAATAATAGAGGAATTCATAGAGTAATCTTTAAAAATCGCTTTTTTCTAGTTTTAATTATGCTTACAGCAGATTTAAACCACAGAATAGAACTAGAACTAGTTGGAAGATTTCTTCCCAATTTATTAGACAGATTTTTAGAACAAAATCCCGATATTAAATTAACTAATAAAAAAGAAGTAGGTTTAGATATGTTCATATATTATATTGGTTTTAAAAAAGAATCTTCATTAAAAGTCAGCAGTTTGTTAACAAGAGCAGAAGATTCATTAGGTTATTGCGCAGAAGTTTACTTTGAGGTTATAAAAGGAGATTTTCCTAAAAAACAATTTGGTCCATTTAAACCAATTAGACCAAGCAGAAAAGCGGCTTAAAATGTTGTCAATACAAGAAGCATTGGAAACGAAAAAAGGCCCGGTAAAAATACATGGTTGGGTTTACAGGGAAAGAAAGCAAAAAGACTTAGTTTTCTTAATTATAAGAGATCATTCTAATATTATTCAAACTGTAATTAAGAAAGAAAATATTTGTGAAAAAGAATGGTTAGATGCAAATAAAATTCTAGTTGAAAGCTCAGTAGAATTAGAAGGAGAAATAAAAGAAGACAAAAGAGCAGTAACTGGTTATGAAATTCAAGTAAGTAAATTAAATGTAATTGGCTTTGCAGATGTCTTTCCAATAAAAAAAGACCAAAGTGAAGAGTTGTTATTAGATAACAGGCATTTATGGTTAAGGTCAAGAAAATTAACAGCTATATTAAAGATAAGATCAACAGTTTTTGGAGCAATTCATGAATATTTCAGAAAAAATAATTTCTTCGAGCATCAATCTCCTTCATTTACACCAAATGCTTGTGAAGGAGGTTCAACTTTATTCAAGGTAGATTATTTTGGAAAACCAATGTACCTAACCCAGTCATGGCAGCTATATGCAGAAGCAGTTATTTTTGCATTGGAAAAAATATATTGCATAGCCCCTTCATTTAGGGCAGAAAGATCAAAAACATCTAGACACCTGACAGAATACTGGCATGCGGAAGTTGAAGCAGCATGGCTGCATTTTCCAGATTTAATGGAATTGGCAGAAGGGTTGATAAAACATATTGTAAAAACAGTTCTCGAAAAAAATTCTGAAGAATTAAAGATATTGGAAAGAGATGTTGAAAAATTAAAAACAACATTAAATAAAAAATTCCCAGTAATAACTTATGATGAAGCTTTGAAATTATTGGAAGAAAAGCAAAATATGAAAGTAAAATGGGGAAAAGATCTTAGAACAATAGAAGAAGAAAAATTAGTTGATTTATTTGATACTCCTATTTTTGTAACTCATTATCCTAAAGAAATAAAAGCCTTTTACATGTTAGAAGATCCTAAAAATCCGAAAGTAGTTTTCGGTTTTGACTGCCTGGCTCCAGAAGGGTATGGTGAAATAATTGGTGGCTCAGAGCGTGAGTCAAATGCAGATAAAATTATTGAAAGATTAAAGCAACAGGGAGAAAAGCCTGAAAATTATTCATGGTATCTTGAATTAAGAAAATTCGGTTCTGTTCCTCATTCTGGTTTTGGAATGGGCGTTGAAAGAGTTATTGCATGGATTTGTAAATTAGACAATATAAAAGATGCAATAGCTTTTCCAAGAACAATGGTTAGATATACACCATAAAAATGACAAAAGAAAATTATCCATTAGAAGTAGAAGTGCAGATATCTTTAGAAGATACGCAGTATAGTATAAAAGGAGAAATTATTAGATTTTCTCCAAATTATTCAGATCTGGATCATGCAAAATTCTTCGCTGGACATGATAGAAGAAACCTAACACTTTTTGCTTCTGGATCAGAAGTTGTTTATTATGATAATAGAATCGCATACAGCATACTCTCAGATCGTGCGATTTTTGATCAAAACAATGCATCAGTTAGAATTTTAACATATCAATTGACAGAATAAACATAGCTTAAGAATTTAGATACACTCCTTTAAAGTAATAACAGAAAGAAAGATTTATAAATACTAATTTCTCTTTATTTTTCATGACAATTTATGATAACTTAAAGGGAACAATAGATTCATGGCTTTTTCGATCAGAGGAAAAACTCGAAATTCCTGAAGATAAAGGAAAAAAGACAGATTTAGAAAAGCTAACCCAAGCAGTTATTGCTTCTAATCCAAATAATAAATATATAGCAGAAGAAGTTAATAGTCTTTATAGTAAAGTTGTTGAAAAAGCAAAGGGAAAGTCAATATTTCGTAAAGGTTGTGCAACAAATGAAGAAATTATTGTCTTAGGTTTAACAAGAGCTATGAATGCTGGAATAAATCCCAAAGACTTTTTAGAAGCATTAAATAGTTCTCCAAAATTTAGAAAAGAAGATATTAATTTTGATCCGCCAGAATTAATTGCAGATCATATTTTAAATTATTTGGAAGATTATTTTAACTCTAGAGATATAGCCTGGGATGCCATGGCATTAGATTATCTTTAAAAAATGATTAATAGAAATACTCTATTTGTAAATTAAAATTTCAGTATAATTCTTGTTTAAATATTTCTCAGCAATTCTTAAAACATCTTCTTTAGTAACTTTCCTTATTCTAGTTACATAATCGTAAAAATTCTCCGCTTTTCCAAAAAACTCCCATCTTCCTAATGACATTGCTAATTCTTTTGTATCTTCATTTCTTAATAACAATAAGCCCTCAACCATGTTCTTTGCCTCTTCTACTTCCTTGTCAGTTAAATTATTCAATTTGAATTCCTGTAAAATCAAGTTTCTGCATTGTTCAATATTTTTATGGTCTGTATTTACAAATGCTCCTATATATCCAAAAGTCTTGTTGCAGTCATGTTGCATTCCAAGATTATAGCTTAATCCTCTTTTCATTCTTATCTCATTAAATAATCTTGAACTTTGCCCCATTCCTAAAATTACACTTAATACATCCAATACATAGCTGTCAGGATGGCTTCTGTTTACTGTATTGTATCCTATAATTAAATAAGAATGAGCAACTTCTTTTTTTTCTTTTCGTTTTATTATCTTGTTTTGTTTCTTTTCTTCCTTAAATTTCTTCTCTTGTATTTTCTTTGGTTTTAAGTTACCAAAATAATTTTTAATATCAGTCTCAGCATTATCTGGAAAATTGCCAGTAATGATAACAATCATATTGTTTGGAGCATAATATTTATTGTAATATTTCAAAATATCTTTTCTTTTTGTTTTTTTTAAAGTATCCTTAAAACCAATTACAGGAAATCTTGCAGGATGATTCTTGTATACTGTTTTCTGGAACAACTCCCATTGGTAAGCCTTCGGATCATCATTCCATAAATTTATTTCTTCAATAATTACCTTTCTTTCTTTGTCAATTGTCTTTTCATCAAAAATAGAGTTTTCAAGCATGTCAGAAATTACATCCAAAGCCCTTTGAAAAAACCTGGACGGAACTTTTGCATAATAAAACGTGATTTCATTATCAGTAAATGCATTAAATTCCCCCCCAACTTTCTCAATAGCTCTTACAATTTCCTGGGAAGTTCTTTTTTTTGTTCCCTCAAAAACCATGTGTTCAATAAAATGAGAAACCCCTCTGTTATTCATATCTTCATTATTAGACCCTGTCTTGACACAAACACCAAAGGTAACAGAATTGCTGTCAGTTTTTCTTAAAATTAATGTTAGTCCATTCCTTAAAACCACTTTCTTCATGCTAAACTTAAATTTATATAGTTATATAAACATTTTCTAGTAAAGTTGTAAAATGAAATTAAAGGAATTTCAGAATTTTATGGAAAAAGAAGGGATAGATTTCAGCTTATTGTCAAATTCTTCAGAAAAAATAAACCCTAATTTTGTCTATTTCACCCAAAATGAGCAGATTAGCTCAGTTCTAATCTTGAATAAAGACCCAATTTTGTTTGTCTCTCCATTGGAAATTTCAATAGCCCAACAAAATTCAAAAATAAAAAATATCCAAAAATTAGATAAGAATTTTTCTGATAAGTTAAAAGAATTAAAGCCAAAAATAATCGGAATAGACAAAGATTCTGTAAGCCTGAATCAGTTTAAAAATATAAAAAAAAGATTCAAGAGTGTAATTTTTATGGATATTTCAAACCAAATAAAAAAATTAAGATTAATAAAGACAGAAGAGGAAATAGAGTTAATAAAAAAAGCCTGTTACTATGCCGACATTTTGATTCATGAATCAGTAAACCATATTAAAAAAACAAACACTGAATTAGATTTAAAAAGATTTATTGAAAAAAAGATTCTTGATTTTAATCTTAAGCCATCTTTCTCTCCAATTGTCGCTTCTTCTATAAATTCTAAAAATCCACATCATATGTCGAACGAAACAAAGTTAAAAGGTTTCACTGTTCTTGATCTGGGGGTAAAATACAAAAATTATTGTTCAGATATAACAAGGACAGTTTTTATAGGAAAACCAGGTAAAAAAGAAACTGAAGCCTATAATAAAGTTCTAGAAGTCCAAGAAAAATGTATAGTTAAAAACTTGCAACCAAGAAAACTTCATGATCTAGCTCAGAAAATTTTGGGTAAATTCCTTGTTCATAGCTTGGGTCACGGTATTGGTCTAGAAGTACATGAAAATCCAGCAATCGGAACTCTTTCAAAAGACAAATTCTCAAATAATATTGCTTTTACAATAGAGCCAGGTTATTATAATAAGTTTGGAATAAGAATAGAAGACGTATTTTTATACAAAAACAACAAAAAAATCCAGCTGACGAAATCACCAAAATATTTCTTAAAAGTGTAATTATTTTTCAAAATATATAAATTTTCTAGGATTATCTATTATTACTCATAAAAAATGCACAATTAGACAAAAAATATTTAAACAAAGCAGATTTTTGATTATTATGAATCCATATGTTCTTCCAAAAGAAGTTATTCCTTTAAGATATACTTTAGAATTAACACCCGACTTTAAGAGTTTAAATTTCTCTGGAAAAGAAAATATAGAAATTAATATTCTTAAAAATACAAATAAAATAAACTTAAACAGTCAAAATATAAAAATAACAAAAGCTGAAATAAAAAATAATGAGTTAAAGAAAATCTCATATAACCAAAAATATCAGACAGCAACATTCACATTCAAAAATAAAATTAAAGGAAAAATAAGCTTATATTTGGAATTTAACGGAAAAATAAGGGAGGATTTGCGTGGATGGTATAAAAGCAGCTATAGCGTAAAAGATAAAGAAAAAATAATGCTTACAACCCAGTTTGAATCAACAGATGCAAGGAAAGCATTTCCTTGTTTTGATCAGCCAGATATGAAGGCAAAGTTCTCATTGATATTAAATGTTCCAGAAGATTTAGATGCTATATCAAATATGCCTGTTAAAAATTCATTTGTTAAAAATAAATTGAAAAAATTTGTGTTTGAAGAAACTCCCCTGATGTCAACTTATTTATTGGCTTTTGTAATTGGACAGCTGGAATATGTTGAAGGGGAAACAAAAGATAAAACCAAAGTAAGGGTTTACACAACACCGGAAAAAAAAGAAAAGGGAAAATTAGCTCTGCATGTTGCAGTTAAAAGTTTGGAATACTACAATGAATATTTTAAAATTCCTTACCCATTGCCAAAATTAGATTTGATTGCAATTCCTGATTTCGAGTCAGGAGCAATGGAAAATTGGGGCCTAGTAACTTATAGGGAAACTCAATTATTGTTTGATGAAAAAAATTCCTCAGTAGGAATAAAAGAAAACATAGTCCATACAATAAATCATGAAATCGCTCATCAATGGTTTGGAAACATAGTTACAATGAAATGGTGGAATGACTTATGGTTGAATGAGGGATTTGCATCCTGGATCGAATATAAAGCCACAGATGAATTATTTCCAGAATTTGATATTTGGACAAAATATTTAACCGACGTAAGAACATCAGCTTTGCATTTAGATAGCCTGAGTAATAGCCATCCAATTGAAGTACAAGTAAAAAATCCAGCTGAAATATCTGAAATTTTTGATGCAATAAGCTATAATAAGGGATCTGCAGTAATAAGAATGCTTGAACATTACCTTGGGGAAGAAGTTTTTAGAAATGGACTAAGGAATTATTTGTTTAAATTCAAGTATGGGAATGCAACAACAGATGATTTATGGGATTCATTGGAGAAAATTTCTAAAAAGCCAGTAAAGGAAATGATGCATTCTTGGACAAGGCAGACAGGCTACCCAATTATTTCTTCTTTAAATAATAAAATTATTCAGGAGAGATTCTTTTATTTGAAGAAAAAAGATAAGCAATTGTGGCATGTCCCGCTTGGTGTTCTTGAGAATAATAATGTAAAATATTATGATCTAAATGATAAAAATTCTAAAATAAATAATTTAAGTTTGATTAATCCTGGCCAAATTGGTTTTTATAGGGTTAATTATGACAAGGAATTATTTTACAAATTAATTAATTCTAGACTAAATATAATTGATAAAATCGGGATGGAAAATGATTTTTATGCCTTGTCTAGGGGATGTTATATTAAAGCAGGTGAATATTTAAAATTAGTTCAGATATTCAAGAATGAAACAAATCAGGTATTGTGGCGCGATATTGCAACAAACCTGGAAAAAATAAAATTATTATTTTATGAAAAACATTCAGAAGAACTAGACAAATTATTTATTGATTTATTTTCTAAAATATATCAGAAAGTTGGCTGGGATGAAAAGCCTGGCGAAACCCATACAGATATTTTGTTGAGATCAACTGTGTTGTCAGCGCTGGGATTTAACAATCATAAACCTATTCTGGAAGATGCAAATAAAAGATTTAATGAATCTCTAAAAGGAAATAAAATAAATCCCAACATAAGAAGCGTAATTTATGGACTGGTGGCCTATTCTGGAGATGAAAAAACCTTTGAATTATTAAAAAGTATATATTTAAAAGAAAAGTTGCAGGAAGAAAAAATAAGAATATTAGTTTCATTAGGGATGTTCAAACAAAAAGATATTTTAAGAAAAGCCCTGGAATTTGGTTTGTCAGCTAATGTAAGAAACCAGGATGCAATGTATATCTTATCTGTGGTTGGAAGCAGCAATTATGGGGGAGATCTGGCCTGGCAGTTTTTAAAACAAAATTGGGATGAATATTATAAAAGATATCATGAAGGGCACATAATGACGAATATAATTAAAGTATGCCTGCAGAGATTCAAGGACTTAGATAAGATAGAAGAAATAAAGGATTTCTTTGGTAAGCACAAAATTCCAATTGCAAAAAGAGCAATTGAACAAAGTATAGAAGCTATTAAAATTAACTATAACTTTGTAAAATATAATGATGATTTAATAAAAACTATCTAAAATGAACTAAAATAAGATTACCATTACATTTTTCTTTAAAATGCAATATTTATACATTTTGTAATGGTAGTATTATAAAGTAAATTTTAAAATAATAAGAAGCTATTTCTCAGTTCACAAGAAAAGATTAGCTTAAAACTTTGGCGCATCTCTCAGGCTCAAAAAAACTCATTATTCCATTTTCTTTTAATAATTTCTTAGCTTTGTCAATATTATCTCCAATTCCAACCAAGCAGCATACAACATTTTTCTTGCTTCTTTTTCTAAAATCAACAATTTCCTTTGATACTTTAAATACATCAATCATTTCCTGCTGGCTTAAAATTACAATTACATTATCAAAAAAATGATTTTCTTCTAATTTCAAGAATATTTCTCTGTATTTATTTTCATCAGCATCTCCAACTAAGTCAATAGGATTATTTCTGCTCCAGTTATGGCTTAAGTCTAAATGTTTAATTAATGTTTCAGATAGTTTAACAATCTCTAAATTATTTTTAGAGCAATAATCTGCACATAAAACACCTAATCCTCCACCGTTTGTAATTATTACAGTTTTCTTTCCTTTTAATTCCTGATCAACTAAAAATTGTGCTTTGTCAAATGCATCTTCAACAGTTTCAGCAAAATGTACTCCACATTGTTTGAAAGCTGCTTTGTAAATTTCAATTTCACCAGCTAGACTTCCAGTATGGCTTAATGCAGCTTTTTGTCCAGCTTTAGTAGCTCCTGCTTTGATTGCTATAATTGGTTTCTTGCTTTTCCTACATACTTCCATGAATCTTTTCCCGTCTTTCAAAGTTTCAATATAACATACAATTGCCTTTGTATTCTTTTCATTATTCAAATAGTCAATAATATCAGCAAAATCAACATCAATCATATTCCCCAAGCTTGAAAAAATAGAAAACCCAAAATTTCCTAAGCTTAACTGTGAAATATAAACCCATAATGCTCCTGATTGTGAAATCAACGCAATATTTCCTTTGTCTGGTGTTAATTTTGAAAATGAAGTGTCTAAATTAATATAAGGATTTACATTCCCAAAATTATTTGGACCTAAAATTCTAATATTGTATTTCTTGGAAATCTGGATTAATTTTTTTTGTCCTTCATTATTTCCAGTTTCTCCAAAGCCTGCAGTAATTATAATTACATTTTTTATTCCCTTACTTCCACATTCTTCTAAAACAGAATAAACTCCTTGTTCAGGTATTGCAATAACAGCCAAATCTATTTTATCTCTAACCTCCAGAACACTTTTGTAAGCCTTTACTCCCAAAATGTTTTTTTCATTTAAGTTAATAGGATACACTTTGCCTTTGAATTTCTTCAAATTCAGCATTAAGGCATTTCCAACCTTGCCATGAGTATTAGAAGCCCCAATTACAGCTACACTTTTTGGATAAAAGAAATTATCTAAATCACCCATCTTTCTTCTTATAAAAAGAATAAACAACTTTTTAAATATCTTTCTACACTTTTTTGATGAATCTTTTAGATAGGTTTTGATGAAACTTTTTCTAAAAGTTTCTGGGCCTATAGTTCAACGGATAGAACAGTAGCCTTCGGATACGCTTTTGATTAAACTTTGAAAAAGTTTAGAAGATAGCTTCTGATCGAGGTTCGAATCCTCGTAGGCCCGATAC
>CAYWEX010000013.1:0-23691 GCA_964457785.1 Candidatus Woesearchaeota archaeon | reverse complement strand
ATTTCTACAGCTATTGAAAGAAATTTAAAATTAGCTTTAGCTGAATTAAAAAGAGTTGCTTCATATTTAAAGTTGCCAAAATCAGTTGAAGAAGAATCTGCAAGAATTTATACTTTGGCAGTTCAGAGAGGTTTAGTAAGAGGAAGATCAATGGAATCTGTAGTAGCTGGCGCATTATATGCTGCCTGCAGAAGACATGAAGTTCCAAGAACATTGGATGAATTAGGTGAAGCTTCTGGTATTGATAAAAAAGAAATTGGTAGAACTTACAGATTTGTTACAAGAGAATTAGGTATTAGAATCTTGCCTTCAAATCCAGTTGAATATATTCCAAGATTTGCATCTGCATTAAAATTATCAGCAGAAACTCAGTCCAAATCAGTTGAAATTTTAGAAATGGCAGATAATTCTGAATTAACTTCAGGAAGAGGACCAACAGGAATTGCAGCTGCTTCATTATATGTTGCTGCTTTAATTAATAATGAAAAAAGAACTCAGAGAGAAGTTGCAGATATAGCTGGAGTTACAGAAGTTACAATTAGAAACAGATACAAGGAATTGCTGACAAAATTAAAACTTAAAGACAAGATAAAGAAAGTTAAAAAATAATTTTCTTTTTATTCTAAATTAACTTTCATTTAAATTTCGAATCAAAATCATTAACAACATTTAGTTTTTAAAAAAATTATAAATCAATAATCAATCTTTTTTTCCCTTCCTGATAGATTATTACCTTTTCATCAGGTTTTAAATCTAAATTATCAGAGATTTCTTTAGGTATCCTAATCAAAACAGAATTTCCAGATTTCCAAAGTGTAGCTTCTTTTCTCTTTATCCCCCATATCTCTGCTTCCTTTAATTTTTTCTCTACAATATCCATAGACTCTTCTGGTAAGTATTCCTCTCCGCATTTTTTACAGTATTCAACATCTAAAATCCCACAATTTACTCCGCTAACTATAACTTTATCATTTTTCCATTCTAATTTTCCACCACAAGGGCACGGGTAAGATATTTTTTCCATATTTTAGTCTATAACAGTAATTGGATATATTTTTCTTATATCTCCAAATTTATATTCCCTATATATTACTTTAAACCATTTAAATTCTACTATCACTGTTTGATCTTCTCTTATCTTTTTTGGGCCTTTTTGAACAGCTTCTTTAATATTTTTTACACTGATCCCTCTTGAAGCCATTCTATCAATTAAATGTTCTTCTCTATATTTGCTGTCTATTTTTTGAATACCTTTATAATTGACATTAATTTTAATTTCAGTCACAATATATACTAGTGTATACTATTATATAAGATTATCTATTAGTAGCTTGTTATTATATTAAATCTCAAAACTGTCAAAATCATTGGCTAGTTTAACGTTTTTAAAATTCTGTTTTGCTTCTTTCATTAAAAATCCAACATCCTTATATCTCTGGCTGAAATGAGTTAAAATTAATTCTTTTGCTTTGGCTTTTTTAGCAATTTCTCCAGCTTGTTTTGCAGTCAAATGATTGTAAGCTTCTGCTTTTTCTTTTAATTCATCTGAGTGAGTGCTTTCACAAATTAACAAATCAGAATCTTTTGCTAAATTAATTATATTTGAAGTAAATCCAGTATCTAAAATAAAAGTAATTTTCTTTCCTTTTTTAGTTATAGTTGCTAATTTATTTTTTATTTTTTTTCCATTCCAAATTATATCTTTTCCATGTTGCAACTCTCTAATGATCGGATCATTTTTTAATCCAAACTTTTTCAAATAATTAATATTTATCTTTCTCTTGTCTTTTTCAATAAAGCTGTATCCTAAACAGGGAACTTTATGATTTAATTTTGTAGCTTTCAAAATATAATCTTCATTCTCAAAAAATACTCCTTCATCAACTTCCTTAATTTTAATTTGTATTCTTACATCTGTATAAAACCACGAAAGCATATTTTTGAAAAAATTACTTGTTCCTTTTGGCCCATAAACTTCCAATACTTTATTGTAATTGTGCCTTGATAAGTTCTGCAATATTCCTGGCAATCCCAAAACATGATCTCCATGCCAGTGAGTAATTAATATTTTAGTAATCTTTACAGGATTAATATTACCTATTCTAAACTGTCTTTGAGTTCCTTCCCCGCAGTCAATTAAAATATGTTCATTATTATAATCAAATAAAATAGAACTATGATTTCTCTCAGTAGTTGGTATCATTGAACTAGTGCCTAAAAAAGTTATTTTCATGAATATAAGAATAAAAGCTTTTTTAAATAGCTTTTGTTTGAATTTTAATATGTCAGAAAAGCCAAAAGCAGAAATCAAGCCGAAAATAGAAGATAAGGCAAAAACAGAAGAGAAAATACCAGGTATAAAAATTAAAGCGAGTTTTGCTAGGGAAAATGTATATTCAGAAGATCAGGAAAGTAAAAATCTTTATGATCAAAGCAGGTTAGGTGAATTAAAAGATAGTAAAGTATCTTATTCTTTGGTTGAAGCTTTATATTTATTAGAAAAAAAGAAAATGGACGTTTTTGATGATAAAAATCCTTTAACTTATAATTCATTTTTAAAAAAAGCAAAAAAAATACAGCCAAATTTCTGGGTAAGATATTGTGTTTTTAGGGATTTAAGATCAAGAGGATACATAGTAAAAACAGCCTTAAAATTTGGAGCTGATTTCAGAGTTTATGACAGAGGTATTAAACCAGGGGAAGATCATGCAAAATGGATTGTATTTCCAGTTCATGAATCTGAGGTTTTAACCTGGTATGAGTTCAGTGCAAAAAATAGAGTAGCTCATTCAACCAGAAAAAGATTATTACTGGGTGTAGTAGATGAAGAAGAAGACGTAACTTATTACGAAGTTCGATGGATTAGACCTTAACTAATCTTTTCTAATTCTGATAAATCTAATTTGCATTCTTTATTTGCTTTATCAATAATAGCTCTAAGATTTTTAACTTTCAAGTTTTTCCCAAGTTCCTCTTCTAAGTCACATAATTTTAATTTTAAATCAATTTTACCTCTATAAAGAACACTCCATTCAGAAGAACTACCTATTAAATTTTCCGTGCCTTCTTCAAAAAAGACTACATCATAAGAACCGTCAAATTTACCAGCACCTTGAAAAACAATATAATAAATATACATAATAACATTTACTGTGATTTTACTTTTTCTCTTTCTCTAACAAGCTCTCTAATTTCAAATAAAGTTAATGGATAGATCTTTTTCAGTTCCATCTTTAACTCTTTTTGAATAAAATTAACAACTAAGTCATTTATAATCTTGTTAAACTCATTTTGTTTTGCATATTCAGTAAAATTATCTCTTACACTTAATCTTAATTTTGATAATATTAGTTTATTAGTTTTATTTTTAGTTATGAAAAAAGGCTTGACCTTTATTTTAATTTTGTCTTTAGTTTCGCATAGGAAAGAATCATCAACTTTGTCTTTTCCGCTTCTCATAACTTTCTTAATATGAGCATTTAAAATCTTGTAACTTTGAATCTGAGTATGTGATGTTTTTCCATCTGAATCAATTATCTTAAAGGCAATTTCAGAATTTTGTTTTCTTGAATCATTTGTTAATAAGTAAAGATTAGATCTTAAAACTCTTCCAGGCAATGTTTTTACCTCAGAATAGGGTATTTCTCCTATTTCAGCATTGTTAAACTCTGGAGTAGCGTAAACAGATGTCCAGTATTTCTTTATTTCTTGTGCTTTTGCCATTTTCTCTTGTTCTATCAAAATGTCTTATTTAAAAAGATTGTGTTTCCTCTAAGAATCTTTATATATCTTGTTTTAATTATAGTTAAATATGAGTTTTTTTAAAAAAGTTAAAGTTAAATTAGAAGACAGGGGTGCTGGGTTTGTAGCTAAAAAATTAGAAGAAGAATACAAAAAAGGCCGTTTTAATGAAAAACAAATTAAGAATTCTCTGCCTTTAACAACTAAAGAACGTTTAGGTATGGTTTTATTTTTTGGTATTTTCTTTTTGATAGGTTTTGTTCTTTTTTATTTTACATATTCTTGGATTACAAATGGACTTGAAAGTAACAATTGGCAGTCAGTTGAAGGCGCAATAATTTCTTCTCAATTTATTTCTGGAAGAACATCAGAAAATAAGCCCTTTTATAGTGCAGAAATTCTTTATGAATATTATATTGATAATGTAAAATATTTAAGTAATAGTATTACTTCTGGCGGACAAAGTTCTTCAAATAATCCAAATTATGCTCAAAAAATAGTTAGAAAATATTCTGAAGGTGACAAAATTAATGTATACTACAATCCACAAAATCCAGAACAATCAGTTTTAGAACCAGGATTTCATTGGTCAGATGCTTGGCCAGCTTTAATAGGATTATTGTTTGCACTTATTGGATTAATCGGAGTAATTTTTTCAATTTTAGGAAAAAGAATAGGAAAAGTTGAAAAAAATTTTTAATTAGAAATAACCTCAAAATTTAATTTTTTCGTAATTTCATTAATAAATTCCTGTTCTTTAGCAATTGGAATTAAACCACCAGCAGCATTTGGATGTCCTCCCCCAAGGCCATTTAATTTAACACAAATTTCATTTATTACTAAACTTAAATCAACCTCGCTGTTTACACTTCTTAAGCTTATTTTGATATTGTTGTCTAAAGTATGAGCCATAGAAACAACTAAACTTCCTTCATTAAAAATCCCGCTTTTGCATAAAATAGAATTAACAGTTCCAATCAAAGTGTCTTTAATATTATTTTTTGCATTTATTATTACTAATCTATTTCTCTCAATTATGTTTTCAGTACCCCTATTGGAATAAATCCAGTTCATTGAATTAATAATTTCATTTTTGTAACTTTTCAGCAATTCATAAGCTTTTAATTTAAAATTTTTGTCACCTAAGCAAGTTCCAACTCCTAAAGAAGGCAAGTTTAATCTTCCACATGCATTTAATAAAGTTGAAAATTCTTTTAGATCTTTTACAGTTTCTCCATTTTCTTCTTTTTTTAAAGTATAAACATTTCCAATTATGTCTTCAGGCTTGTCTTTTGAATTAATCTTGCTTATCATTATAGCTGTAATTAGCTTATTCATCTCTTCTTTGTTTAAGTCAAAAGCCTTTCTGTATTGTCCATTTTTATCCATTACTTCAATCCCTAGATCTTCTAAAAACTTTTTAGCTCCAACTTCATTTCCAGTAATTCCAGGAATAAAAATATCAGTGCTGGAGCTAATTAGTTTATGGATTGGTTTTGATTGTGCTCCAAAAAAATTCAATCCAACTTTAATATCAACACTTCCAAATTCTATTGCATCATTTACAATTAATTTGTTTATTTCAGAAAAGCCATTTTTATCTTGGTTATCTCCAATAGCTCCAATCAAAGCTAAATAACTTAAATCTTTATTCTTGGGATTCAAGCACCTTGCAAATAAATAAGCTATTCCAGCTCCAGAAACGCAGTTATCATCAATATTAAATTTATTTTGGTTTATATTATAGTGTTCTGTCTTTATGTCTTCAAATTTATGATGATCTAAAATAAAAACCTTCTTTCCATTTAAATGTTGATTAATAAATTTTAAAACATTAGATCCAAAATCCACAAAAAAATAAATTTTATACTGTTCTTTTCCTAATTCTTTAACAACCTTTTCGTCTACTTGCCTATGGCTTGAATAAACTACTTTAATTCCTTCTCTGTGAAAAGCCTTTATTAAAATAGAACTAGAACTTATTCCATCGCTGTCTAAATGCCCCAAAATTCTTACAGGTTCATTAGAAACACTTTTTTTAAAAATATCAACACACTCTTTTAAATATGAAAGAAAATTATTCATTTTTATTCTATAAGTAATTTAGCAGTCTTTCTGTCAAATTTCCAGTCTTGTGGTAAAACTCCTTCCCTTTTGTAATATTTTGCAAGTTTATTTAGTTTACTTTCAGTAATCATTAAACCTCTCCAGACAGTCATATCTTTTTTATTAGAATCCAAATGTTTTACTAGCCTGATATCTTTCTTTACTAGTGCTGTCATGTCTTCAGGTAACTTAGGAACTAATCCATTAGCACTCAGAATTTTAGCTATTCTTTTCTTAGTAACAAATCTTACACTGGGAATTCCATAAGTATCTCTTAATTGCATTCCAATAACACTAATAGAATTTCCTGATTTGTATAATTTGACTATTAATTTTTCAATTTCATCTGTTTTATATCTTATCCATGGCTGGCTAATAACCTTGCTGGGTCTAGTAGAGCCCGCTTTCCCTCTCTTCCTAGAGTACATTCTTGCCATGTTTAAATTTCCCTCTTTATTGCACTATAAGGAATTTCATATTGTATTTTTCTACCATCTTCATAAATTCCATCAGTAGCTTCAATAAAAATTCCATTTTCTCTAATTGCTAATATCCTTCCAGTTGCAGTTACTTTTTCATTCTTTAAAATCTTGGCAGCATTGGCTAATTCTGGATCAAAAGAAGGATCTATTTCTAAGTTTACAACTCTTCCTAAATCCTTTCTTTCAAATGTTATTGCCATGGTTTTGTTTTGATTTTAATCAATTTATAAATCTTTTTAATGGGCTATAATCAGCTTGGGAGAAGCCTATAATTCTTTATATCTTCATAAGAAAATATTTTAACTGGTCTGTCGCCAGTGTATGGTTTTGGTATTACCTCTACTTCAATTTCTTTATCTTTAACAGCAACAACCCGGCCAAAGATTTTTTCTTTTCTACCATCAGATGTTTTTAATTCCAATGAAACTCCTTTTCCAACATCATCTTCTTTGAATTTTATCATCGTTTTTTCCCTTTAATCCTATCATCATATGCTTTTACATGTTTCCTATAAATTCTCTCTACTTCTTTCATAGCTTTCTTTATAGTTGGAGAACCTCTTGCAGTTTCTAAATAAGGCTTAATTTCCTGATAAATCCAATATTGTCCATCAATCATTTGGTCTTTTATATCTTCTCTTTCAAAATAATTCATTATTCCTAGGATTTTTCCCAGTAAAAGAAAATCTCCTATCCTGCTTTCATTTACTTTAAATTCTAATTTTTTTACCATCTAAAATGGGATGCTGTCAAAAGCTTTTTGAACTGCGTCTTTATGTCCTGCAATAACCCAATCTTCTAATTGATTTAATGCTGCTGCTCTTCCTTCTAGACTAGCAGTTCTCATATTTAAATCTTGGTCAGTCATTCCTAATTTTAAAACTTCTTCAGCTAAAAATTGTGCTCTTCTTTCAACTTCATTTATTGATATGCCTGCTTGTTCATATAATTCTTTTAATTGCGGATAATCTCTTGGCACATATTGTCTTTTTTCTTCATTAGTCCATAAGCTCATTTTTAACCTCCAAAAAAATTAATTTATGTTAATAAACCTTTAAATCGTTTATTGTGTTTTAACAAATAGATTTTTTATAAATTAGTCCTGTGAGGATTCGAACCTCAGTTTCAAGGGCCAGAGCCTTGTATCCCTAGCCGATATTTTTCTTTGGCCACTAGATGACAGGACTATAATATTTTATCAAAATAACAGATTTAAGAAGTTTATGATATTATTAGCCCCGAGCAGATTCGAACTGCTGTCAACGGCGCCAAAGGCCGCTTTAAGGAAGAGTCTATTTTAGACTGTTTATCCTTGGCCACTAGACTACGGGGCTATATAACTTTTTAAAAAGAATTTGTTTATTTTATAAACCTTCTTTTTTCTGTTGTTTGTGTCTTCCTCTTAATTCTATTTTATTTAGTCTTTCTTCAATTAACTTATATTCTTTATAATTTGCATTATATCCTTTAATTACAAAAGCAAAAGCCTTCTCAAATTTATTATAATGCCTCGATTTCAAAGCTTGTTTTAATAAATGTAAGTCATATGCTTTGTCTTCAATTTTAGTAGAAATAAATCCTAGCCCAAAATCAATAAAATAAATTTCATATTTTTCCGCTAACGCTTTTTCGTTAAAAAGGGTTATTATATTTGCAGTAGTCAGATCATTATGGATTATATTCTGTAAATGTAATTTTCCTAAATTCTCTCCAATTTTAAAGCATATTTTTTCAATCTCCTTTTCATTTAATTTATCAAAAATCTCGCTTAATTTGTTTCCATTAATATATTCCATTATAATTTCAGTATCAGAAAAGCTGATTACTTTTGGAACCTTGATAATTTCAGAACTTTTTTTTAATAAATTTAATTCTCTTTTAGTTCTTGCTTTTCTTAATTTCTCGTCTAGAATATCAATTCTGTAATGTTTCTTTAGTCTTTGTTTAACTATTCTGGGTTGATAAGGGCTTGCCATTATATCTAAGAAAACTACTGCCTCTGCTCCCCTTGAAATTTCTTTCATTTTCCAAATTTCAGAAACTTATTTAATGTCTCTGCAAATTTATAAGCTTCTTCTTTCTTAATTTTTATTTTTGATTTATCTCGTATATAACAATCAGCTGAAAAAAATTCGAGTCTCCCTTCAGTAACTTGTTTAGTATTTGACATTCCATTCCAAGTCTCAGTGATTGGAAAACCAATTTCTTTAAGCTCTGGATTCCAAGTAGAATCAACTTTAATCCACTTATCATCTATTTTAACTTCTAAAGAATCATGATCCCAGACAGTACCAGATTTTAAAATTGTTAAGATCTCGCTTTTAATGGGTAAATCTTTCCAGTCAAAAATAACTTTTATTCTTCTAGTTTGAAAACCCTCTTTTTCTAGAAGAGCCTTTAACAGAGTTGATTTATGTCTGCAATCTCCTTTTCCTATATGTTCATTAACTTTTAGTTCTTCATATTTACATACTTGGTAAGGTATTCTCTGAACTTTGTAAAATAAATTTATTAGTTTTTGTTTATTCATAATTTAAATCCCTTAGGCAATTTACCTTTGAATTTTTGCATTAATTTTGTAGGGTCAGAAGTTCCTTTCATTAATTTCATAACTTTCTGGCTTTGCTTGTATTGTTTTAATAAATCTCTAATATCACTTGCTGAACATCCAGATCCCTTAGAAATTCTTTCAATTCTGCTTGTATCAATAACGTCTGGATTTTCTAATTCTTTTGTTGTCATCGAATTTAGCATAAATTTCCATTTCTCTACTTTTCCTTCTTGATTATCTAAAAATTCTTTAGGAATTCCTAAACCCCCAACACCAGGAATCATATCTAATATTTTGCTTAAAGGCCCCATTTTTCTCATAGAATTCATTTGTTCATAAAGATCAATTAGAGTAAATCTTCCTTCTAGTATATTTTTGCTTAATTTCTTTGTTGTTTCTTCATCAATAGCTAACTTTGCTTTTTCAAGCAAACTTTCTAAGTCCCCCATTCCTAATAATCTTCCAACAAAACCTTTAGGATTAAATTCTTCTAAATCATCTATTTTCTCTCCAATACTCAAGAATTTAATAGGAGCATTTGAAACAGCAGCTCCAGTTAAAGCACCACCACCTTTAGCAGTACCATCCATTTTAGTTACAATAATCCCAGTAATATTACAGCTTTTGTGAAATTGTTCTGCTTGTTCTTTGCTTCCTTGTCCAATATCAGCACCAATAACTAAAATTCTTTCATCTGGTTTAATATAATTATTTAGTTCTTCAATTTCAGTAATTAATTCCTTGTCTAAAGCATGTCTTCCAGCAGTATCAACTATAACTAAATCATATTTATCAAAATTCTTTTCATATTTTTTGTAAATTTTTAAGGCATTTTTTTCTTTTTCATCACCAAAAACTTCTACATTAATGCTTTCTCCCAAAACTTGTAATTGTTCTAGACTACTTGGTCTGTAAACATCTAATTGTATTAAGCAAATTTTCTTCCCCCTATTTTTAAAGTATTTTGCTAATTTTCCTGCTGTTGTAGTTTTACCATTTCCTAACAAACCCACTAGCATTATTTTTGTAGGCTTTTTATTAATCTTAATTTCAGTCTTGTTTTCTCCTAGGAATTTTACAAGTTCTTCATAAACAATATTAATCAAATGTTCTTTTTTGCTGATAGCTGAAGGGGTCTTTTCATCTAAAGCTCTTTCTCTAATTCTTTTGCTTAAATCAAAAACTAATTGTACATTTACATCTGCTTGTAATAAGCTCCTTTGTAAATCTTTTATCAACTCATCAATTAACTTACTGTCTACAAAAATAGCTCTTGCTACCTTTTTCAGTGTTTCTTTTAATGAATTACTTAAACTCTCTAAAACCATAATTATGAGTAAAAATCAGTATTTTTAAAGATAATGCCTAAGGAGGGATTTGAACCCACGGTCACGAGCTTATGAAACTCGGGTCCTAGCCAGACTAGACGACCTAGGCAATAAATAGAATCGAGAAAATAGTCTTTAAAAAAGCTTTCCCAATATCTTTTTAAATATTTTTGTTTAAAATCTCTGTATGGTTTTTGGAGTTTTAACAAAAGAAGCTATTGAAGGAGCTGAAAAAGAAGGCAAAATAAAACTTAAGTATAGAAAAGAATTAAGTTCAAATAATTTAGATTTAAGAGTTAAGAAATTATTCAGACAAAAAAAATCCATGGGAGTAATAGTGATTTCTGATAAAGAAGAAGCTTTTCTAGATTTATTTGAGGAAGTAAAAACAACCAAAGGAAAATGGTATTTATCTCCAAATGAATTTTATGTTGCTCAAACTATTGAACAATTAAGAAAAAAAGATTTATTTGCGAAGATTACCTCAAGAAGCAGTTGGGCGCGTTATGGTATAGCTTGTTTCGGTATAACAGATGAATTTCAAAAACCATTATACTTTGATGGAAATATTGATTTTACAATTAAATCTTTAGGTCCAACAGTAATTTTAAGACCCGGAGATGCTCCAGCTCAAATAAGATTTTCATGGGATTGTTTCTTACCTTTGCACATAGAACAAATTAAGAAGATTAAAGATTATGAAAAAATCGCTCAAGAATCTCATTTAAATGAAATAGGTTTTACATTAACTCTTGATAAATTAATAAGATTATATAAAGGAGGAATTATAGATCCAAAAAAAGATTGTTCAGATTTATTTGAAGAAATAAACATCGAAAATGGATTTATTGTAAATCCAAATATGTTTTATCTTGGGGCTAGTCAACAACATATAAAAATACCACCAGAGTATCTTGGTTATATTCATTTAACTGATTTCCCGTCTGATATTGTATTTACTTCTCACATAGTTCATGGAAATGCTCCTTTTATCGATCCTTATCCAAAATTTGAAGGTAAAATTACTTTTGAACTTAACCCTGTCGTTCCCTATAAAATAAGAGAAGGCATGAGAGTTACAGGACTTCAATTAATTCCTCTTTGTCAGCAACATAATCATGACGCAAAATTAATTTCGCGATACAAAGGGCAGAATAAAGCAGAAACTAGCAAAAATCACTTAAAAGAAAAACAACTAGAATTATTTAAAGAAAAACAACTAAAATTATTTGAATAAATCTGTTTTCGAAATTCTTGTATACTTTTCAGAAGGTTTTCAGCAAAACCGAAGACTTTTCAAAAAATTCTTAATTTCACTTTCAAGTTAAAATAAAATTTTAAGAAGCAAACAATTAATCTTGGTTTATGCAAGAAATTGAATTAAAAAATCTGAAAATAAATTTAATTAATTCAGTATCAACTGTGGTGATTGCTTTTGTAAGTTTTGTTGGCTTAATTTTAGCTTTGACAGAATTTATTGAAGTTAGAAATAAATTTTTTGGTTTTGAAAAGATAACCTTTATAATGACAGTTATGATATTGCTTTTATCAATAATAATCTATAAATTAAAAATCTGGACTGAAAATGAATAATAAAAAGAGAAGCGGTTTATGGAGTACTATTTTGTTGGTATTTTTATTTTTCCTTTTAATATATCTTATTTTAGACGCCCAGGGATTTATCTAAATATTTTTACTAATATCATCTGCTATTTTGTTCATTTCTTCTTTAGAGATTTCTTTGAACTTTCCTAGAGTAATAGTTGCTGAATGTCCGTCATTTTCAAATCTAGGAACTAAGTGAACATGGGCATGTTGAACCTCATCTCCAAAAACTAAAACAAGAACTCTTAATGGATTTAATGCTTTTTCAATACCTTTCTCAACTTTTTTAACTATTTCAAAATATTTCCCAAAATTATTTATATCCCAAATCCATCTAAAATGTTTTTTAGGAATTACTAGTAAATGTCCTTTGTTCAAAGGTCTTATGTCTAAAAAAGCTAAAAAGTCATTGTCTTCATAAACTTTATTGCAAGGAATTTCTTTATTAGCAATTTTACAAAATATACAATTTGTCATTTTATTTATTTAAATTAAGTAGTTCTTAATTTTTTTGGTGAAGCTTTTTATTAAAAAAGATTCTAATTGACTTGTCGGAATTCGATTTATGGACGGAGTGGGATTTGAACCCACGGCATCTTCGCAGCCAGCGGAGCATTCTACCGGACTGAATTATCCGCCCTTTTTACAACAGGCACAACACCATTTTTTAACCAATAATGATATTTAGATAAATGTCTATCATTGCTACTTCCAATATCATTCATCCATTTTATCGTATTTTTAATACCCCTTAATCTTATTTCCAACTTTTTTTTATATTTAGATTTCCAAACAGGATATCCTTTATTTTTTAATAACTGATATAGTTCTTCTATAAATTTAGGATCATTATTTGATATTGCTATTATGGGGTATCGATACTTCTCATCTTTTCTAGCAGAAAAACAGCCATCAGTATCAAATAATCCTCTAATAACAAATTTAACATTTTCCCAACCCATTTTATAAAATTTTTTGGGGATATTTAGTTTACCTAATTTTTTACCTATGGGAAAACCAATATTTGCCAGTTTTGTTAGCAAATCCTTATTTCTTATTTTAGTATCAATAGCGTTTATATCTTTTCGTTCTTTTATCTTAAAATCAAGGTTAAATTCATTTTTAGCTATATTTACTAAATACTCGTGATATTTTCTATCTAATATTTTATGTCCAGTAAAAAAAATGCCGTAACTTTTATATCCATCACTTCGATTAATTATGGATAAACAACCATCACCCATAAGAGCACCATAGAATTCTAAAAATCTTTTATTAATTTTTATATTGACTTTTTTAAAATATTTATCTCTCATCTTTTTCATTCTAATTAATAATTTATTTCTTGGAATATTTTTCGCTGCTTGCCCACCTTTAGATCTACCCCAATTATCACCAATAAATTCAAGGTCTTTTAAAAAATAATTTTTATTTTTGGTTTTCAGAATTAATTTATCAAATATTTCTTTTGGAATTAAATGTTCGCCCCTATTCCATTGTTTTGCCGTAGAATAAGTAATTTTATTTTTTAAACAAAACTTTCGAAGGCTTTGACCCTTGATAATAACCTTAAAAAACTCAGAAGGTTTTTTTAATTTAACTCTCATAGAAAGTTAATTATTTCTTTATTTATAAAAATAACGGTTAACTACAAGCCCGTAAAAGAAATCCTGATTTATTCGGTTTTTAACTTTTTCCAAAAGACAAATCTTGCAAAAAACTTTCCAATTTTATTCTTGTATTTTAATTCTGTATATCTGATTTTTCTTTTTATCCCTTGTATTTTCTTCTTTCTAAGTTCATCTTTGTGTTTTTTCCTTAAACTTAGACTAATCTCGACTGCTCTGGGTGCCTTGATGTGGTGTCTGATCAGAAAAAACAATACTGAAAAAAACAATAAAATAGAAACTGAAGAATATAAAGTAGCTAGATCTAAAGGAACATTTCCAATTATTAAAATAACTAATAATATAGAAGTTACATAAACTGGAATCGAAGAATAAATTAAGAAATCAATTTTCTTAGGAAGCACGTGAAAAAATTGCAGTATAATTGAAATTATCGCCCAGATTGCTAAGATAGAAATTAAGATTACTCTTTCTTTGTTTAATAGAAAAGTATTTAATAAATCGCCGTTACTTTTTTCATAAATAAATCTAAACAAGGTTGATGTTACCCATAATAAAGAAACTGAATTGCCAAAAGCAGTATTCCATCCCAATTCTTCATTTTTGTATCTTCCAAAGTAGAGTTGTATTAAAACTAGTGTAATTAATAAAGGAGTTATTATCCACAATAAATTTTTCAGAATTATTGGCTTGTATAAAATTTCTAAAGTCCTGGGTAATACTAATTCAACAATATAATCCAAATAAAACTGAAAATCCACCATCTTTTTTTAAATAAGAAAAGCATTTTATATATAAATATTCTCTAAATTTAATGCAAAAAAGAGGGCTTAGAACAAAACATAAACTTTTGATATTTTTACTCTCTTTTCTTTTAGCTTACTTTATATTTTATGAAAGAGATTTTACACCAATTCATAATTCCCTATCAAAGTTAAGCTATTTTGGAACTTTTATAACTGGTTCATTTTATACATATGGTTTTACATCGCCAATTGCAACATCAATCTTATTGATTTTGGCAAAAGAACAAAATATTTTATTGGCTGCCATGGTTGGAAGTTTGGGTTCTTTATTTGGGGATTTGATAATTTTTAACTCAGTAAGATACTCATTTAAAGAAGAAATAAGAAAATTTTCTCAAAAAAGAAAAAAACCTGTTAATTTTATAAAAAAATATTTGTTATTTATTTTCGGAATTATAATAATTGCTTCTCCATTGCCAGATGAACTCGGTATTTCTTTATTGGCTTTTAATAATAAACTTTCATCAAAAGAATTTGCAATAATTTCGTATCTTCTAAATATAATTGGGATCTTAGTGATTTTATATTTGGGAAAATTACTTTAGTTTCTCAAATCTAATTTCACTATTTATTAATTTTTGAAGCGTTTCTTTTAATTCATCCATTTTAATTCTAACTTGTTTTTCACTATCTCTATCACGAACAGTAACATCATTATTTTTCAAACTGTCATAATCAATAGTAATACAGTAGGAAGTTCCTGATTCTGCAGCTCTTAAATACCTCTTTCCTATGCTTCCAGATTCATCAAAATCAACAATAAATTCTTTTTCAAGTAAAACTTTAACTTTATCTGCAAATTCAGGTAATTTATCTTTCTTCATTAATGGAAAAACAGCAACATCAATTGGAGCCATATGATAAGGAACTTTAAACATGCTTTTCCCTTCTTTTTCTTCTTTCTTTTCATAAAAAAGATCCATTAAAGCGAAGCTTGGTCTGTCAGTTCCAAAAGCAATTTCTAATATATGTGGAACAAATTTGCTTCCATCATCTCTAACCGCTTCTAAATTTTGTTTTGAAAATTCAGAATGTTTTTTTAAATCATAGTCAGTTCTATCATGAACACCGCAGACTTCTGTCCAGCCAAAGCTGTTTAATCTAATTTCAATATCCCAAGCATCATCAGCATAAAATGCCCTTTCTTTTTCTAAATGTTGTCTTATTCTTATTCTTTCTTTTGGAATTCCCATAGAAATAAATTGTTTGTAAGCTAAAAATAAGCACCAGGCATATGCTTTGGTTTTAATGTGTTTGTGTTTAATAGCATCTTCCAAAGAAATTTCCTCTAATTTAAGACTTTTTTCTTGGTGATGGCTTGTATATAAAGGCAATTTTTCTTTTTTCACAAATTCAAATTTTTCCCAGTTGTTTTTTTCTTTTGGATCAATAAACAATTGTGCTTCAGCTTGTGTAAACTCTCTGCATCTCAATAAATGCTGCCTTGGACTAATTTCATTCCTGTAAGCCTTTCCGATTTGAAAAACAGCAAATGGCAGTTTCCTGAAATATTCATTTAATCTTTTAAATGGCAAATAAGTTACAGTTGCTGTTTCAGGTCTTAGGGAGAAATCTTTTCCCGCAACTTTTGTTTTCATCATTAAATTGTATCCTTTGATTTCTTCCTTGAAATTTCCTTGGCAATTAGGGCATTTAATTTTTTTTATTTCTTTTAATAATTCATTGTCTTTTAATCCAGCTGCTTCTTTGTTTGTAAACTCTTCTACTAATTTATCTGCTCTGAAAATAGATTTGCATTTTAAGCATTCTACAATTTTGTCTTTGAATGTATTCAAATGCCCGGAAGCTTCCCAGACAACATCGGGTAAAACAGTTGGACATTCTAATTCTCTGAATCCATTGCTAAAAAAAAGATTTCTTACAGAATTTTCAATTTTATTTTTCAATAATTTCCCTAAAGGACCATATGCATAGAAACCAGCAACACCACCATAAATTTCTGGAAAAGGCCCATAAACAAAACCCTTGCTCTGCATAAAAGCGTGTAGCTCTTTTAAAAAATTCTCATTTTTCATATAACTTGAACACTTCTTCCATATTTAAAAGGTTTTTCCATTCTATTCTAGGACAAGCTGTATTTACCCAGACTTCTATGTCTCTAAAATTCTCAAGTTCATTCAAGTCAAAATTATCCCCTATGAAAATATAGCTTTCCTTGTCTATCATCTTGTTTCTTAGTTTTGTTATAAATTCCATTTTTTGTCTTAAATCTAAATATTGTCTTGGATGAAACTGGCCTGGTTTTACAGAAACCAAAATTCCAACTTTTTTAGCCATCAAATATTTTTTTAGCATTCCTTTTTTTCTCTTTTCATAATCTTCAAATTCTTTTGTGTCTAAAACTTTTATTTGATTTGTATATGGATTAGCTACATAAACTGGTTTGCCAATTTTGTATAATGCTCCCAAAGGATGAAAATCTCCAGATCCAACAAATAAAAAGCCATCAACTTGATCTTTTATTTTTAAGGCATTATTGACATTGCAGCCTAAAACCTGCCCGCCAAAAATAAATTTACTGTTTTCCTTGCAAAAAGATTTAAGCTGTTCAATAAATTGAACACTGGTAATTACTCCTAATCTGCCGTTAAATTTAATTTTCTTCAAAACTAGTTTTATATCTATATCAGTTTTTGCATAAATAAATAAGGTTTTCATTTTGTTTTTAATTTTTCAATTTTAGCTTTATCAGAAATTATAGCAGAATTCCCAGTTTCATCTTCAATAATTATTTTTATTGGCAATTCTCCTAATTTAACTTTCCATATTTTTTTCAGTAATTTCTTTGCATTGTCTTTAATTTCATCATCTTCTGTTACGTTTCTTTCATCTTCAATAACTTTCTTAAATCTGTCCAATAATCCTTCTACATTGCTTACAAAACCAATAGAAGCTACTCCTGGCTCCATACTCATCTTTAATTGTGGGATTTTGACACTTCCATTTGAAGATTTTACTATCCTTATGCTCATGTCTTTTTCAGAATTTACCTCAAGAGTGTATCTTGTTGGATCTTTTTTTTCTTCAGTTTCAACATCAGACATATGATAATTGCATTCTGAATCCTCACATTTCATTGAAAAAATAAAGACTCTTCCAAAATAAGGAATTTCGCTGCTGTCTTCTGTTAGTGTCAATGTATCTTTAAGACAAACAGGACATTTTTGTTTTTCTAATTTATCCATACAAGAATGAAATAAATAAAATTTAAAAAGCTTTTTATTAAAATTTTAGAATCCACCTTTAGATTGGCTCACTTCTTCAGTTTGTGTATTTCTGTAGATATGGGCAAAAGAAGGCGTAACAACAATCCAGTCTTCTCCTATACCTGCAATATCTCCCTCAATAGCATCACAAGTTTTCTTTAATTTGGTTACAGCTCTTTTTAACTCTACAATATCTCTTTCTTTAAGAGCCTTGATATTAATCATAGCAATTGTATAGCCTTCTCTTAAAGAATCTAAAGGATCTTTAATGTCGGCAAAATCTTGTAAAGTAAACTGTTTTACAACGATTTTTGACTTAGTCATAGAAGGTTCTTTTTTCGTGTCAATTTCTACATAATCATCTATAAGATACTCTTCATTTGGAATACCCAATATCTTGTTTTTTATTTTTGAAAATACTGCCATCCTCTTTCTTTGTCTAGAATACTAACTCAAATATATAAATATTTCTATAAAAGAAAATCATATTTTCCAATATAGACTAATTTTAATTAATGCTCTCTAATGAGCTGACTACATGCCAAATTTGTGTTCTGGTAAATGATGGTATATTAGATTCTTCATCTAAAGAGTCAAGTTCCTGTAAAGATTTGTTTACTCTTAAACCAATGCTTAATTCACCTTCTTTTAACGCAGAAATTGCATTTTTTATCCTGAATCTTATGTTTTTTGGTATGCTAAAATCACTTTCTATTTGTAGTAGTATCTCAATGACTTCTTTTAATTGCTCTTCTTGCATGCTAACCCTCTTTATTTTTTAATTCTTTTAAGACTTCTTGTTGAACTTCATTAACTTTTTCTTTAAATTTGCTCTCTTGTTTTTCAAAATTTTTAATTCTAAGATCAAGAACTTCTTTTTTCGAATTTAAATATTTTTCTACATCTTTTTTTTCTGATAATACCATAATAGAACCCACAATCTTGTAAATCTTGTCTTTGCTTTTTGTTAATTCTTCTAAAGCATTTTCAATCTCCAATAATTGTGCTTGAAAATTTTGCTTTTGAACTGATAAACTTTGTAAATTTTGTTCAAATAAGTGCAATTGTTCAATTTTTTGTTCTGTTTCTTTTTTCATCTTGCTTTAATTTTAGCAGTTGCTTCTCTAGGTTTATATAAAATCTTGCTTCCGCAATAAACACATCTGACTTTTTTCTTTAAGTGCTCTACCTTAATTTGTTTTCCACAATCAAAACATTTGTATAAGCTCATTTTTATACCTCATAAGCCTTGCCAGTAAATTTTACATCGCATTTTTTGCATTTCCATATGCCTGCTGCAATTCTTTTTGCAGTTAAGCTGTAGCAGTAAGGGCATTCATGTTTTCTTCTTTGTTTTTTCTCTACATCTATAACTCTTTGCCTGACTTTTTTACCGTATCTTGCTCCAAATCTACCTGCTGATTTAACTTTCTTAGTTGGCATATTTTTAAACTTTTAAACCTATTTAAAAAGCTTACTAATGTGATCTAATATGAGGTTCATTTTTTATTAAATAATTAGTTGAACAGGGAGCGGTAATTTTAAAAAGATATCTCTTTTTAAAAAAGATATGAAAAGATTAACTAAAAATCAAAAAGAAATAATAAAAAACTTTCATTCTAAAGGTTTAAGTTTAAGACAAATTCAAAAAAAGACTAATATCCCTTTAAGTACATTACAGTATAATCTAAATAAAAATAGCGGAAGAAAAAGAACTAAAGAACTGATAATTCCAGAATCAGATTTTATTATTGGTGAACTTATTGGGGCCTTTGCTGGCGACGGTTCTTTTTATGCAAATACTAACGATGGTTATAAAAGATATTGGATAAGATTTTTTTTGTCTTATTATGATGATAAGCAATATATGTTTTACTTATGTAAAATTTTAAAAAATATGGATTTAAATCCAAAAATATATATTAAAAAATTTAATGGGAAACCAAGTTCTTTCGAAATAAGGGTAATTTCGATAAATCTTTATTTATTTATCAAAAGATATCTTTTTTGGGAAGGCAAAAAAGCAAACTCAGTATGTTTAAAAGATAAGATTTCAGCATATTCTAACGATTTTTTATTTGGATTTGCAAGAGGTTTAATGGATACTGATGGATTTATAGAAAATAATTCTATTGGATTTGGAGTAACATCAAAGAGATTAGTAGAAAATTTATCAGAAATACTTTCAATGATAGGTATTTGTACAAATATTACCATAAAGAAACCCAAAAAGGAAAATTGGAGAGAAGTTTATTTAATAAGAACTTCGAAAAAAGTTTTTCTGAAAATATATTCTGATAAAATTGGTTTTAGTCACTTTAGAAAACAAAAGGAATTATTTAATTTAACGGGCTGAGGCTGCCCGGATTTGAAGTTCCCTAGTTCAATATAACTATCCGGGATCGCCACCTCCCAAGGGTGGAAGCTTAACCAAGTTGGCCCACAGCCCCGTTATATCAAAATTTGATGAAAAACTATATTTAAACCTATTGTTTGATAAAATGTTATTTAATCACAAATAAACTTATTAATCGCTTTTTCATATAATCAAGAAATGTGGTATCAAGAATACAACTGGAAAACAAATCCTTTTACAATAAAACCAAGTCCAGATATAATTGATTTTGAACCTGAAAAACAAAAATTAATGGATTATATTGGCTCTGGTGATATATGTTTTCTAATTGGAAAACCAGGTTCTGGAAAAACTAGTTTATTAAAATGGCTTGAGCAGAATATGAAAAAACATTTTGCAGTTTATCTAAATATGGAAACTCTTGATGAAGAGTTTAGTATTCAGCAATTTCTTTATGATAGCACTAGATTAACAAGAAGAGTCTTGGGGTTGGAGTTTCCTAAAAATGCTGTTTTTTTGCTTGATGAGTCTGCTATAATTAATCAGGAATTTAGAAATGCCATAAAACTTCACTATGATGAGAACCATATAAAGAGCATAGTCTTTGCCCAGTCAGGAGAAGAAGCAGATGTGCCAGAAACTTTTAGAAATAGAGTTGGAAATCGAATTGTAAAATTAGATAAACTGAAAGACGAAGTTGCCTTTGATTTAATCAAGAAAAGATGCGGCAAGAAATGTCCATTTACAGAAGGAGCAATTACTTTTATTGCAGAAAAAGCTTTTTATAATCCTAGAAAAATTCTTGAAAATTGTGAAAATATTTGCATAAATATGAAAGGCAAAAAAGAAATTAACATAAATGATGTTCAAAGTGTTCTAAGAATTAAGGACGAAATTATAAAAACCGAAGTTTTAAGCCCAATGGAAGAAAACATTGTTAAAATTTTAAAAGATTCTACTAAAACTGCCCAGGAATTAGCCGAACTTCTTAAGACAACAGAAGGAAGCGTTGGAAAACAACTTAGTAAATTAATGCAGAAGAGTATGGTGAAGATAATTTCCCATAAAAGACCAAAAATTTATGGGCACTTAAAAGTTTGATTTCTGACTTAGAATCTGATTTAGTCATGATTAAGTTCTTATAATATTACTTACATAAATACTTACATATATCTCTTTTTTACTTACAAATCTAAAGTTTTATATACGAAAATACTTACATATATTCTAATGATACTTACAAATATTGAACAAATTAATACATACATGAATACTTACATATATTCTAGTAATACTTACAAAGAGGTGTTTGCTTTATTTCAAAATCAATAACTAAAGAAGTAAATTTGAAGGATTTCAGTAAAGAAGAATTATTTAATGAATTTGTAGATTTTTTAAAAAATAAGTATAATATTAAGGAAAAGGAGATCTCAAATTTAAAAAAATCAAAGGAAATAATTATTCCTGTTTCTATATTTAATCAAACTTTAAGCCCATTGGAGTCTATAGTGAAATATCTGAAAGATGAGCTTGATTTAAGCTTTGAAGCAATTGCTAAGTATCTTTATAGGGGGAAGAGCCAGATTATTTTTACTCATAAAGAAGCTAATAAAAAATTCAAAAGTAAATTAGATACAAAATCTGAATATTTTATTCCAATCTCAATTTTTTCCAACATTAAGCTGTCTATTCTTGAATCAATTGTAAAAAACCTCAAAGAATCCCAAAATCTTTCTTATCACAATGTTGCTGTTCTGTTAAAACGTGATGACAGGACTATCTGGACAGTATATAACAGGTCTTTAAAGAAACATGCATAGTCAAAAAAAGTATAAAAAAGAGAAGATTAACTTAATTAGAAAAATAAATAAATTATCTAATGAAAGGAAAAAAACAATAAAGGGGATAATTAAGCTAAATTCATTATCAAAAAATAAAAAAATATCTCCTACTAAATATGAGTCTTATTTAAAGAAATTACTGCATAAAAAATCATTTAATTATTGGATTAATAACAATAATAAACAATTAGAGATTTTAGAGAGAAGATTGTATATTGTAGATGCTAAAATAAAAGGCTCTGATAGAGTTTACATTGAAAAAAATATAATTTTGTTGTTATCTGTTGTATTATTTTCACTTATTTACTTTAATCTTGATTTAACTATAACTGGTTTTTCAGTATTAGATTCAAACATAGTCTTTAATTCAAATAACTCGTTAAAATTAGATAAGAATATTACTAGTTTAAGAGTTTCTGGTATATTCGAAGGCAATGGAACAGCTAGAATATTTTTAGATAATCATTTAGTATTAGATACTAGTCTATTAAATATAAGTCAGACTCAGATACCTAGTCAGATTAGCCAAAATTCAACAATTAGCACATCTGACGTATTTACAATTCAGCCAGTTGTAAATCCAAACAAAGTAAATTTTGCTGAAATCTGCATTGAAACTTGTGAAAATATTGAAGCTGTTAATTCAACTTTAAACATAGAACTAACAGGAGATATAACCTTAACAATAACTAAATTTAACTATACTGTTTTACCTCAGTCTTTACAAGAAAATATCACCATAAAAGAAAGCCAGATTAATAACTTATCTCAATCTAAAGCAGAAATAAATAAGTTAGTAGAATGGAAATTAACAACAAAAAACAAAACAATAGAACTCCCTCTAGAATCAACAGAAATAATAGTCGAGAAAATAGTGGAGGTATCGGAACCCCGGGTTCTGATAAAAGAAAAAGCAAGAGTAAAAGACCTAATAGCTTCATCAGACAATCCAAAAGATAAAAAAGTAATACAAGTAGCAGAACCAGAAGAAACTAAATTAGAAGTAACATATAAAACAAAAGCTCCTTACTCACTAGAAACAAACTTTTTAGAAAAGTTTGATCAAAACGACGTAATAGAAAAACAAGTTACTATAAAATCAGATTCAGAATTGCATTATAAAGAAGTATTATCATATACAGAAATTCCTGATATTTCTAAAGAACAAATAACTCTATATCATTATATCAACAATGAAAAATTAGAAATAACAAACAATCCTTTATACAATGTAACTTATGAAGATACTAACAACAATAATCTAATAGATAAATTATACTGGATTACTCCAGAATTATCAGAACAAAACTTCTCAGTAGAAATATCATTAATTATATTAAATGTTCAAAGTTATCCAGTTGTAGGTGGAAACTGGTCAGTAAACTTTGACACAACAGGAAAAGCAAATTTAACAATAAAAGCATCTAATGGAACATTATGGTCAAATGAAAATGAATTATACGATCTAAAATTTCTAAAAATATCTTGTGGAAATATAATACAAACATACAACTGGATAGACAACTCAGTATTTATAGAAAATTATTCTTGTAATGAAACAAGCATAGAAACATCAAAAGTAATAACAAAAGGCAAGCACACATTGCAGTTTATATTTGGTCCAATAACAAAATATGCTCATAATCTAGCTAGTGTCTTAAATGTAACACTATTATCCCCAACAAATGCTTCAACAATAAATAATCGTATTGCAGCAACTTTAAATGCCACAGTGGAATTTAATGTAACTAAATTTATAATCTATGCTGGTAATTCTAGCAATTTAGATTATAACAACATTATTTACATAAATTATTCTATAACAGGAACTCAAGTAAACAATATAACAGTTAATTTCTCAAGTTTGCCAGTCAAGCCAACAGGAACAGATGGCTTAGTATTATTGCATCACTATGATAACGCTTCATCTCCTTTAAACAGTTCAACATATGAAAACGACACTCATATTTTTGATTATAGCAACTCAGTAAAAGCAGCAAACAATGGAACTTATATTAGAT
>CAYWEX010000012.1:0-28689 GCA_964457785.1 Candidatus Woesearchaeota archaeon | reverse complement strand
GAGCTGAAAGTTCAAAACCAAATGATTCTAAGCCAAGAAAAGCCCGCCAGAAGAGCTACAGATAAACGATATGAGACATACTGTGGTTTTAAAGCTTATATCAACATTTTATTGGAAGGCTGGTCAAATAGAATTTGAGATTTCATCTTTGTTTGTAAAATTCTAAATTTATAAGCATCTAATTTTTTAATATTATATTTTTTACAAGCTCGTGAAACTGCTGAAGATGAAATATTAAATTTTTTAGCTATTTCTTGTAAAGAAAGGTGTTGGTTTTTAGAAACGAATTCAGCGATTTGCTTTCGTTTTTCTTCTGGAGTTTTAATCACTCTCTTTCCTAAATTATTTTTCTTTAAAATCCTATTAACTTTTATAATACTAACTCCAACTCCTTCGGCAATTTCTCTTGTTTTTGTAATTCCAGAATTATATAGATCTACGATTTTCTTATTTATTTCATCTGAGTGCTTATTCCATTGGTTTTTATGATCTGCAATAAAATACCCAGTCTCATCATTTATTCCTGGATATAACTGTATCATAGTTAAAAACTTAGAATATTTCTCTTTAGATAAAGTAACTAATCTTTGTTTTAAGAGTTGAATATTATTTTCTCTTTTAGAAACTACTAATTTATCTCCCTTCCACTTATGAGAAGATATTCCTAATTTATTGAGGCAAAGAAAATAAATTTCTTTTTCTTCTTTTTTTGTTACACTAATATAAACACTCTTATGACAAGTTTCTTTTTGATTGAAAATACATCCTTCTCCAGCAATAATTCCCCTCATAAATCCCCTAATTAATTCATCTTCATAAGTTAGAATTTTTTCATAAGTTATCTTCTTAACTAAATTCTTTATAATTTGACTAAAAAGATTATTTTTATATTCTAAAACTAAAGTTCCCTCATCATAAAATTTCAATTTAGTATTTTCAGTATTAGAAATATAAGTAACTCGTTTAGGATAAGCTTGTTCTAAAGTTATTTTAGTTTTATTTAACCAATAATCAATTACTTTATTTTCAACTTCTTTTCTATAGATTTCATCAACTGGTTCATTAATATTAACTTTAATACTCCATCTCCATTTTTCTTTATCTAAATGTAATTCTTTTTCAAACCATTTCATGACTTTATTGATAATCTGATATTCATGATTAGGAAACGATAAACAACCATTTTGAGTTTTACCCATTTCAGCTTGCAGTAAACCAATTACCTCAAAAGTTTTTTTAGTTTTTGAAATAAATCTGGGAATTGTAATCGCATGTTCAAAGTCACCACCCAAATTTGCTTGAACAAGATAAGACAAAGAAATAAACTCATTATCAACTAATTTATTTAATTTAGCTTCTTGTCCTTTTCCGGCATTGCAGATTATCTTTTCAGGTAAAAATTCTAACAAATCTAAACGCTCTTTTTCATCCATAAAGACTATAAAGATAATTTACTATATAAGCGTCAGGCAGGTCCACGATGTCTAGTGAAATTTTGTCCAGTGAAAATAATCACTCTATAGACTTCATAAGTTAATTTAAACGCCGCAAGATTTCCGGTGTCCAGTGAAATTTTCCGCAAGATTTCCGGTTAGTATTTAAACAGTCCGTAAAGTTTCCGGAAAAATAAAGAAATTCCGTAAAGTTTCCGAAATAAATATAAACAAATTAGCTTAAAAATTTACAAAATGAAATCAGTTCTTTTTTTGTATCCAGTAAAACAATATGTAGAAGGGTTTAATGTAAATTCAATTGGTCTAAATTTCTGGGATGAATACTGGAGTAAAGTTCTCAGATACAGAAATGGTGAATTTAGAACTAGGTTTCAAATAATAAATAAGTTAATTTGGGAATATAGAAGACAAGAGTTCAATATTAATTGGTTGTTTTTTGGGAAAAAAGAAAACAAAAAGGAGCCAGATATTTCTCAAGTTTCAGATATTTTTGAGATAAAAAAGAGGGATAAATTAATCTCCGCAGGAATTTTAAAAGAAGAACTAGATCACTATCAATATACAGATCCAGAAAGAGTTATTTCTAAATTAGAAAAGGTAACAGAATTAGTTCTAGGTGGCTTCCATAAAGAGGATTGTGTTGCTAAAATTAAAGATCATGCAATAAAAAGTGGAATAAAGGCTCGAATAGATCCTTTTCTTACAGAAACTTTTTTTCATTTAGTCCTCTCTAGTTTTGATCACGATCTTTTTGCTTTACAGATAAAAAATGGTTTCCTAGATCCAGAAATGCATGAAGATGATCCAGAAGAAATGAAAAGAATTTTATTAGAAGAAAGAGTAGCTAAATACTTGTAATTTAATCTTTTTATAATTCATACCCAATTATCAAAGAGCCTATTAACTACTAAGTTTCTCGTCTCTTCTAAATATAATCTTTCCCTATACTTCTTATAAGAAACAAAATCATTAATTAACAAGGACTTATCCGCATCGTATATAATTTTTCCTTCTAAAGAATCTGAATCTCCAAATTTTTTCCTATGCGGTGTTGAATGTGCAAGCATTATCTGCAAAACTTTAGCTATTTCTAAATTAGAACGGTGATTTTCTTTTAAAAAAGCTATCGCCTCTAAAACGCTATTTTCTACATGCTGCCTGGGGAAACTATAGTCAATATCATGAAAAATAATAGCAAGATTTAAAGATTCAAGATCTATTTCAGGATATTTAAGTTCAGAATATATTTCCTTGCTACGTTTTAAAACAGCTTCTACATGATTCCATCTATGATTTTCATCGTTTTTAGCATATTTTGGTTTTGCATATTCTACAGCTTTAGAAATTAAGCAGCTGTGCATTTTTCAGTTTGTAATTTTTCCAAAAAACTAAATTTTCTTAAAATATCTGGGTTTTCATTTTTGCCAAAAAATAATCTTCGATTAAGCCATTTGACCAAATTAAATAAAACAACAAAATTTTCTTGCTCATTAAAAGTTCTCGGATCAATTCCCGATTTTAAATAGCCATCAAAAAAAGCTTGTCTTTGGCCTTCTGAAAACCAGTAAGTAGATGGAATTACTAACTCACCTAAAGGTAAATCAACCTTCCAGTTTTCTTCATCCACAAATTTAATTTGATTATCTTCTGTAATCATTAAATTATGTGTTAACAAAGAACCATAAACACATCCCAAAATTAACTTCCTGGGCTTTAATCTATAATAAAGTGTTTCCAAAGATTTAAGATTTGGATAGTGTTGTAAAATCTTTTCTAAATTAAATTGAAAAGATCTATCTACAGAATCTAAGGTCTGAATAAATGACCAAACAGGTAAAGGCAATTGATGAATCCTTCCAATATTATAACCTAGTTTTTCTATAATTTGTTCAGATTCATTAGTTTTAAATTCTCTTCCATTTATCCATTCTATCACTAAAATATTATCTTTTACTCCGAGAAGTTTTGGAACTAACTCTTCTAGTCCGTGATCACTAAGATGTCTCATCCATAAAGGAATTAATTTAGCATTATTTATTTTATAATCTTTGCTAAGCCTATATTTTTTATAAATAGTAATTTTTTCTGGATTCACATTGCAATCTCTAATTTTATAAGTATCGCCATTTAGATCCACTTTAAATACTTCTCCAGATAAACACCCCCCCATACTACTTTCTCTTTCTATTAATTTAGAGTTATGCTTATATTCAGTTACAACTCTTTCTAAGTTTAACATCTTTGGTTGCTCTTTAATCTCTTATTCTTATTCATACATTCTCCACATTTGATAATTATACCATCATATTTTTCCAAAACCAAAATATTTTCGCTTTGACATTTTGGGCATTGTATAATCTTTTCTTTCATTTTAGAATATTTCAAAAGATATAATTATATAAATGCTTTAGCCAATTATAATTATTATAAATAATTATATAAGTACTTAAACAAAAAATATATATATTAGAAGATAAATCAAGTAAAAGTGAAAAGGAAAATAAATAAAGTGGGTACAGGAACTTTAACAGTTTCTCTCCCATCTAAGTGGATTAAAGAAAATAATATCAAACAAGGAGAAGAATTAGAAGTCCTAGAATCAGGAGAAGAGTTAATTATTAATTCAAAAAGAAACAATAGTAAATTAAAAAGAATAACAATTGATGCTAAAGGTTTATCAAGCTCATTGATCTTAAGAAAGATATATATTGCATATATTTTGGGTTACGAAGAAATAGAAATTTTAGTCGATAATAATGAAATCGAACACACAGCTACAAAATATTTGTCCCTTGTTGAAAAGATGCCGAAAAAGCTTACTACTCACGAAGTTATTCCTTTCATAAATTCGATTGGAGTTGAAATTGTAGAGCAGGACAAAAACAGGTATTTGTTAAGTATAATGGTTTCTTCAGATATTGACTTTGAAAAAACATTTAAAAGGCTTTTCACACTTACAAAAAGTTATGGTGAAGAAGTTCTTGAGTATACTCAAAAAGGATTTAATGGTTCTGTAAATAGGTTATATTCTCAAGAAATAACAATTAACAAGTTTTACAGATTATGTTTAAGAATCATTAATTCTTCTGTTTCTGGGCCAAGAAAAACATGTTTATATGACATAGTAAGTAGAATAGAAGAACTGGGTGACGTTTATTGGGATATAATACAAAAGAGCCAGCCAAAGAAAGTAAATAAAGAATCATTAAAAAGATTTAAAGAATTTAATGGGATATTTACACAATTTTATTCTGAGTTTTTTAAAGATTCTGAAGAAAATCTGTCTAAGATTTACAGTTCTATTAAAAAACTAGAGAGAGAAATTCAGAGAAATTCTGGAGAACTGTCTTTTCTCCATGGAACGTTATTAACTCTTTGTGATATTTTAAAGAATGCTCTTCAAGGTAAACTTCAATTAATGATGATCAAAGAATAATTATTTTCATATCTCAATTATTTCTTTTCCAATAGTTTTTCCTTTAAGGCTTTTTTATAATATTTTTGATTAAACTTTTTCCTAAAAAGTTTACCTAAGTCGTATAGCTTCTAAATTTTTAGGAGCAAGTGTTTCTAACCTTGCCATCTTGTGTATATCAGAAGCTAATTCCAGACATTTGGAGCTTTCTCCATGAACCAAGATTATTCTTTTGGGCTTAGGATCTAAATTTTGTATAAAATTCATTATTTGCGTTCTGTTGCTGTGTCCTGAAAAACCATGAATAACATGAACATCCATCTTAACTTCAGTAGTTTCCTGCTTGTTTCCAGTCATGAAATTAATTTGCCTTTCTCCATCTTCTAATCTTCTCCCAATAGATCCAGGTCCTTGATAACAAGTCATTACAATAGAATTCTTTGGATTATCAGCTAACATTTTGAAATATTCTAAAGAAGATCCGCCAGTTAACATTCCAGAAGTTGCTAATATTACACATGGTCCTTTTTCTTCTACAACATCCTGCATTTCTTTTCTAGATCCAACTCTTTTGAACATGTCAGATAAAAATGGGTTTTCATCCTTATGATAAATTAATTTTTTTACTCTGCTGTTGAAAAAATCAGGATAAGCAGTATGGATAGCTGTAATGTCCCAAACAAGACCTTGAACATAAACTGGGATTTTTGGTAATGTTCCTTCTCTTACTAGTTTGTCAATAATAACCATAATTTCCTGTGATCTTCCAGATCCTAATACAGGAACTAAAACTTTCCCTCCTCTTTCAAGAGTTTTCTTGATTATGTCAGTAAAGTAAAGTTCACATTCTCTTCTTGACAAAGGAGTATCTTTTTTTCCACCATAAGTAGCTTCCATTATCATAGTTTCTAGTCTTGGGAATCTTGTTACAGCAGCACTCAATAAATTTGATTGCTCATACAAGAAATCACCTGTATTATGCGCAAATAAATATCCGTCTCCAGCTATAAAGTTTTCATATCCATTAATTCTTAAATCATAAACATGCTTTCCAGTTGGTTCAACTCTTTCTATAGATTTTATCTTATCAAAAAATAAATCAGAAGATATTAATTCTAAATCCTCTTGAGCTAAATCTTCAAAACATAATTTTTGAATGCCGCAACTTGCTGCCTTATTCCAGGCTTTTATTACTTTACTTTCATGAGCTTTAGTTGTTAAAGCCCCCAAAGGTATTCTCATATCAAAGCTACCCTTGCTAAATTTTCTATTATTTAAAGAATTAATTAAGTCATCAACTTGATTATTATTAAGATTGATCTCTTCTAAAAATTGAACTATTTTCTCAGCATTGTAAATATGTAAATTATACATATCTGAAAATTTATTAAACTCTAAAGTAGGTACTAAATTAAATTGTAAAAGTAAAAAGGTTATATCGTCGATAAGCCCTTTAGATTTACTTCCATAATTTATTTCTCTACCTTTTTCTCTATTTCTTATTCCCCCATCTCCTGAAAATAGCCCATATAATAGATCAGAAATAATATCTTTATTTGTTAGTAATAATTCTTTTGGAATCCTCTTTTCATATGCATTTTTTCCGCATTTTAAAATTTTTGTTAATAAGTATTTTAATTGTTTAGAATTAAATAAAATACATTTGTCTTCATATCTTAAATCCCCTTCAATATTTAATTCATTTTTAATAATTTTATAACAATCTTCAAGAATTTCTTTATTATTATTCGCTATATGTATAGTTTGATCTTTAGTAATTGAACAACCTTCAGAAATATAATAGCCTAAAAATCTTGCAAAATCTTTAGTTAATCTAATTTTGTCTGAAAATGCCTCCTTTACCCTAGGTTGATTTTTTAATTTAAAATTAATTAAAATTCTTCTAATTCTTCTTGGATGTATTTTGTACTTCTTAGCAATTTCTTCTTTATATAGCCCTTTATAATAATCAAATAAAATTTTTTCAGCAATCTGCTTATCATTTTCTTTTAATTGATCAAAATGTTCCCTATGCTCAGAAGTTAATTTATTTATAATAGAATCATCTCCTATTTTAAGTCTTAAATCACCTAAGTAAGGCAATAAATCAATTATAGGTTCTCCAACATTTAATGAAGGAATTTTTTTCGGTGCGATAATAAAATCACCTTTCTTAAGATCTAAAGTTCTAACAGAAATAATTTTTCCATTCTTAGCTGTAAATAAACTGTGCGATTTAGTTACATTTAAAGACCTGCCGCTCTCAGTTTTAATTTTATACAAATCTTCTGTAATTGGATGCCTAACAAAACTAGTTATATCAACTAATTCAGATTTTAAAGTTTTAGGATTAAAAGCAAAAGTAGAATATCTCTCAAAATTTGGCCTTTCTTGAACAAAACCGTTATCTAATATTAATTTGGATTTCTCAAAAAGTTCTTCAGTAAATTTTCCTATTTCTTTAAATTGAACATTATTATTTATATCAACAATTGGAATTTTAGTGCTGCCATCCAAAGAATAAACTAAGTTGTGTAATCCGTTTCCAATATGTAAATGGCACATCGCACTTCCTAATTTGTGTCCAGCATCATAAAAAGTTAATCTTACATCTGGAGTTATATCAGTTACTTCGCCATAATCCAAACATATTGTATGTTTTACCATTTCCTTAATATCAGTTGAAGAATAAATTGGCTTGTTAGCTTCTTTTTGTGCAATATTAATTAAATCTAAACAAAGCAAAGCAGCTATATCCCTTGTCGGTGCAGTGCAATAAGTTGGGCCTGTAAATCCCATTTTATACAAATAAGGTAAGAAAGCAACATGATCAACATGTGAGTGTGAAATAATGACAGCATCTAATTCTTCAATTTTAAATTCTGGCGCTTCCAATAAAGGAAACATTTCTTCATTTGATTGTGCAGCAACATTAATCCCGCAATCCATTAAGATTTTTGATTCAGGAGTTTGTAGAAATAAACAGCTTCTTCCAACTTGTCTTCCAGCACCTAAAAAACTCACTCTTACCCACTCATCAACTCTTCCTTTTGTCCACCCGCCATAAATTCTTTTTCCTACTTTATTTAGGAATTTTTTAATATAGTCGTTGTTTTCATATAATACATGATTGATGTTTTCAATTAATTTTGATCTTATCGGTGGTGTTCTTCTTATAATCGGAATCCAAAAAGTTCTTTTTCTGATTTCTTTTAAAACTTCTCCCTGTTTTCCTATAGCTACTCCAGGTTTTTCAACTTCAATCGTAACTAGACTTCTTTGAGTATCAAATAATAAATTTATTTCTCCAGCATCTTTTGGAATTATTTCTCTTATTGTTTTTTCAGCATTTTCAAGATCCATTGCAATTGCAGGATCTGGTCTTAATTCTACTCTTTTCTTTATAGCATCCACTATGCTTTTTATAATTCCATTATTATTAAGGAAAAAATCCTTGTCCTTAGTATAAAGAACTATGTTTGCTCCCTCAAAATAAGAATCACTAATCTTATTCTTTTCAGGAATGAATTTCATTACTTCTTCTAAAATATCTGCCATTGTATTTTTTTGTTTTCTTTGTTTTTTGGTTAAACTTTTTTCTAAAAAGTTTATTTCAGAATAATACCATAAAAAAATAAAAAGTTTATTTTGTTTTTAATTTTTCTTTTCCAAGGTTTTCTTTAGTTTTTCCCGAGGCTTTTTCTAAAAGGCTCTTCTAAAGAAAAGCTCAAATTGTAATATTTGTTTCTAGTCTCTTTGTTAAGGCTTTCTTTACTCCGTCTTTGGTAATTGTGAAAACATCAATTGCTTCACCAGTTGCAGCATCTCTCTGCATAGCTGCATTTACTGCCTTTACACCTAATTTTATTCCATCCTGAACAGTTAAACCTTCTTTGTATAAAGTATCCAAGACACCCCAAGCATGAACCATTCCCGAACCATCACTTGCATAATCTTTATGTTCAAGAACTGATCCATCAGGACCTAATTCATATAAATAAAATCCAGTTTCATCTCTTCCGCCAAGAATAAAACCAGTAATGCCTAAAATAGGGCTGAATTTTCGAATATTCTGGTAAACAATCGCCCCCAATAAATTAGCAGTAGTCTTGACGCTTGCTTCTTTTCCAGTTCTTACTTTTATTAAAGTTAATTCAGCTTTTATTAATTTAGTTATTAATTGAACATCAGATACTGTTCCCGCAGTTGTAATAGCCATATTTTCAGAAATTTTGAAAAGTTTGTCAACATTCTTGTCAGCAATTATCCTGCCTGCAAAAGTAGCTCTTTTATCAGCAGCTAATACTATTCCATCTTTGCATACTATACCTACAGTTGTGGTGCCTTTTCTTACATAATCATTTATATCTTCCATACAGCTTCTCCTCTTAATTTTGAAGAATTCAATTTATAAATTAATTATCAAGACTTATTTATAAATCTATCGCTTGCCTTTTTTCCTTTTTTTCTAAAAGAAAATAATCAACGAATTCATGCTCAGGAATATATAATTCTACATAATTATCTGATATATCTGACGGTTTTCTACTTGAGGGACCTTATTCTCTTCCGCTGGTCAATATAACTACTTCACCAATACTTTCTTGAAGTTCTTCTTTTTTAGTAAATCCTACTGTAACATATTCAGATCCATTATGATTACCTCTTATAGCAACTAAAGTACTTGGTTTTTCTCGTCTTAGCTCAACTAATCTTTTCATTCTTTGCTCTAAATCCTGAGCTTCTGGTTTTGGTGCAATATTTGACATAAAATAATTAAAAAATTTAGAATTTATAAATAAAATTATTCTAAAGAATATATTAATTTCCTATAAATTTAAATCTAGGAACTTCTTTTCCATCAATTTTTACATTTTCAAGAAACATTTGTTTAGGTCTTACAAAAATAGCTCCTTTTCCAAAATCTTTGCTGTCGTGCTTATATATAACAAATTCCTCTAAAGTCTCACTATGTCTTCCTACTCCAATTACCTCACATAAAATTCCCTTAAAATGCATGTATTTTCCAAGTTTAATTTCGGTTTTTTCTGCCATTGTAAATCTTGTAATTTTCTAAAGCTAGCCATCCAGCCAAAATAAAGAAGATTAAATTCAGCCATAATGGAATTATATATCCAACAACTAAAACTTCAAATTGTGTTAATAATCTGATTAAGTGTATTAATCCAATAACTCCAAATAAAATAAAATTTAATTTTATAATCTTTTTTTCTTTCATTTTAGTTTAATCTCCTTTACTCTTTCTCTAATATATTCTTCTCTTAATAATTCTCTTAATAATTCTTTAATATCTGTAAACTCTCTTTTAACTTTAGTATAATAAACTCCATTTTTAACAAAAGTAGTTTTATACTTCTTCTTAAACAATTTAACATTATCATTTAAGTTTCCAGGTGGCCCTTTTCTAATTTCATACAAATCTAATTTCTCGCCTTTAACTTTAAACCAGAATTTTATTTCCTTATCCCATATGAATCCCTTATCAATAACATCAAAACCATGTCTTTTTAATTCATTTAAAATAAAATTAACAGCTTTCACAATTTTCCCACCAACAACATCTTGTTTTCCGGATAAAGGTTTAATTTCTAAAACAAAAGCATTCTTAGGAACTTCTTTTTTAAAAATAAAAAATCTCTCAGAAGGTTTCTCTAAATATTCCTTGCTTAATTTAATAAATTTATTAAAATTCTCATAGCTTAAGGAAGCAGAAATATTTCTAGTTTTATCAACAGGATCTATAATAATTAAAGGTGAAACAATTTTAGAAGCATTAAGTTCATTTAAAGGATCTTTTACTTTTTTCAATACATCAATAATAGTTTTATCCTTCCATTTAGTTGCATTTTTTAAAACATTCTTGAAAGACTTATAATAAATTGTTAAAACCTCTGAAGCATATCCTGATAATCCAGATATATAAGATTCAGCCCCATACAAAGAATTTGCCTTGCAAAAAGCTTTCAATAATCTTATCTCATCTTTCAATTTAGGATATTTTTTAACAAAATTAATATGCAAAGGGCTTAAATCAGTTACATTCATAGCTTCCTTAGGATTTTTAATATCTAAAATCGGGACAACTTCAAAAGTAAATCCTTTATAATTTATATGAAAATAATCTCTTGATCCATGAACTAACTTTAATTTAAAATATTTCTTTAAGTCCCTATATAACAATTTAGAAATATCTTTCTCCTTAAATTTAGAATAATTAAACTTCGCAAAAATATCTACTTCATTTGTTCCTTTTAACCAAGTATCTTTGGAAATACTCCCTCCTAAAACAAATTTAATCTTCTTAATTTTGTTTAGTTTAAAAAAAATTTCTTTTATTAATTTACTAACAAGTTCATTTTCCTGTTTAGAAGGCTTAATTCTATCAATTACATTCATTATAAGCTAAATTAAACCCGAATTATTAAATTTTTCGATTAAAATTTCCGGCCGCACTTGAAAACATTTCGAATTTCAGATTCAAAAATCGCAATCTTTACATGAAAAATCGCAAACATTTCGAAATTTTCTGAGTAATCATTATTAAGAATTTTATCTCTTATTTTTTTGAGGTGATTTCAATGACAATAAAATTAGAAGCTTTGCTTTGCTCAAATATGCTAAGAATATTTGAAGTAAATGGTACAAAAGAATATTTGGGCTTTGCCTACGTAGAAAAGGGATTTTCAGAAGAAGACATGAAAAATACAGCAGTCCTTGTATATTCCAGAGCAACTCGCGATTTGAAAAGAGCACCTAAAATAGAAGTAGAAATAATCTACAAAAACTGATAATGACAATTGTTTTAGAGATTGCAGATAAAGATGGAAAGTACGTTTATTTGACTGAAGAAAGATATAAGCATATTATTAATCATTCCAAACTACAAAAAAGACAAAATTTATTAGATGATATAAAAACTACAATTAAAAAACCAACTAGAATAAAATGTATTGGTGAACGGATTATTTTTTATAAATTCTTCAAGAATCAATCAACATACTTAAAAGTAATAGTCAAATATTTAAATGGCAAAGGATTTATAATAACAATATATACTGTGGAAAATTTATCAAAATGAAAAATGAACTCAATATTTATTATGATGAAGAAGGAGATTATTTAGAAATAAATATAGGTGATTATACAGAAGATTATTTTAAAGAAATTGATAGTGAAGTTGCTGAAATAATAAATAGAAAAACAAATGAAGTAATTGGTATATCAATAATGGCATTTAAAGAAAGAATGAGAAAGATTAAAAATCAATTTATCTCGAAAAAAATATCGCTTTACTATGATGATAAAAAAGATTATTTGGAAATTTATTTTGGAGAGATAAAAAAAGGTGTTTTTAAAGAAATTGATGGTGAAATTGCTGAAATAATAAATGAAAAAACAAATGAAGTAATTGGTGTTTCTATTATGAACTTTACAAAAAAAACAAGAAAGTTCACAGAATTAAAAATACCGCTTAAATTAGAGATTATTTCCTAATTTTTCTTAATCTTAGCAATAAAAAATCCTTCAGTGTCATGATATTGTGGCCATAATTTTATGCATTTTTTAATTTCTTCAGAATATTTCTTTCCATTAAATTCTAAATTAATTCCTGATTTGATATTTAAGTCAATTTTCTCAATTTTAGCATCAGTATTGTCTAGTAAAAATTGTATAACTTCTTCTCCTTCTTCAGGCTCTAAAGAACATATAGAATAAACTAAAACACCATTTTTATTTAATAAATTATAAGCATTTAAAATTAATTTCTTCTGTAATCCAGCAGTGCTTCTTACTCTGTCTAAGTTCCATGATCTCGCTATAAACTCAGAGTTTTTAGTTTCGCCCCTTATTGTTCCAGAACTAGAGCATGGCGCATCCAGTAAAATTTTATCAAATTTTTCATTAATTTCTCTTCCATCCATCAAAGTTACAACAGTATTCAAAACACCAGCCCTGTTAAGATTAGAAGTCAAAGCAATTATTCTGTCATGATTTTTTTCATTAGCAAGTATAGCACCTTTATTTTTCATAATTTGTGCTAAATGTGTTGTTTTTGCTCCTGGCGAAGCACTCATATCTAACACAATATCTTTTTTTCCAGGATTTAATATAACCGATGGAATCATAGAAGCTGATTCCTGAACAAAAATATATCCTAACTTATGCTCAGGTAAATTTCCCAAATCTCTTTTTTCTGATTCAACCCAAAATCCTTCCTTGCACCAGGGAATTTCTTTTAATTGTAAAAATCCCAGATCTTTTTTTATTCTGCTGACTGTCGTCTTCAAAGTATTTACTCTAATAGCTTTTCGCAAAAATTTATTTAAATATTTTTCATATTCTTCAAATTCAGTCAATTTTTTGTACCTTTCAATAAACTCTGGTTTTAATTTTATCATTTTAATTCAGCATAACTAAAAAGAACTCTAAATGCTCTGCACCATACTAAAACTTTATTGTACTTTGTTAAATCAACATTAGAAGGCAATTCATAATTCACATTTCCTTTTGTAGCTTTTATTTCTCCTAAATTAATAAAATCATCTGCATTTAAATCAGAAGAAAGATAAATAAAAAGATCAGGCCCATTAATAGTCTCGAAATCCTGAAATCTTAAAACTTGTTTTCCATTGCCATTTATTATCAAAGCCTTGCCCTTTACATCATGAGCGCTGGCAATAAAGTTAGCTTGTTTTAAGATAACAGATTCAATTTTGCTATTCTCTATTAAACTATTTCCGAGTTGATTTTCATTTAAATCTTCAGAAACAGGAAATTCTTCATTTTTTTCAACAACAATAAAAGCAGGAGAAATTAAATACCATGCAATAGGTAATGCAATTAATAAAGCAGTTATAAAAATCCATTTTTTATTTACCTTTTGTTTCATTTTATAATCTCAATTACTTTATCTCTTGATTTTTCCCCTTTAATTATTTTGATATTATTCTTTTTAACTTTAAAAAATTCAGCCAATAATTCAATAGCTTCTTTATTCGCCTTATTGTCAACAGCTGGTTTCTTCACATAAACCTTAAGTTTTTCATTTTCCTTAATCACTACACTTTTCTTTGAATTTGGAATTACTTTTATTTCTATCACTTTATTTTGGGTATAACTTTAATTAATAAATCAATTACTTTTTTAGCATTTTCATGAAATACTCTTAAGACTTCTTCCCAAGTAACTGGAGGGCGATCATCAAATAAACAGTCATAATCAGTTGACATTGCAATTGCAGCATATGGAATTCCTAATTCATTTGCTAAAATTGCTTCAGGAGCTATAGACATGTTGATAATATCAGCACCCCATGATCTAAACATTTTAGATTCTGCTTTAGTGCTAAATCTTGGGCCTTCAATAGTTACAACAGTTCCTTTTTCATGTATTTTATAATTTAATTCTTTGCAAGTTTCTATTAGTTTTTGTCTTAAAGTTTTATCAAATGGTTCTGCCATTGGTGTATGTTTTGGCCCATTGTCAAAAGTTTCATGAAATGTAATTTCTCTGTGCCTTGTAAAATCTATAAATTGATCAATGATGACTAAATCTCCTCTTTCAATTTCCTCTTTTAAAGAACCAACAGCAGTAGTTGCCAAAATATGTGTGCAGCCTGCTTGTTTTAAAGCTGAAATATTTGCTCTATAATTTACTTTTGTTGGTGGAATTGTATGTTTTTTTCCATGTCTGGCTAAAAGAACAACATCAACATTTCCAATTTTCCCAAGAGTTAAATTAGAAGTAGGTTTTCCAAAAAGAGTATTCTCTTCTTTTTCTTGTTTATTTTTTAAAATATCTGGATCATCTAAACCAGATCCTCCAATAATTCCTATTTTGACCATTTTGAAAAAATTATCTGCGCTAGCAGGGATTTGAACCCTGGTCATAGCCTCTTTACTTTCTTTTAGTTTTGCTTATAGTTTTGCTTAAGCTTTTCCTAAAAGCTTATTGGCAAGGCCATATATTGGTCTTTTCCGCTTTTGATTAAACTTTTGAAAAAAGTTTAAATCTAACCACTATACTACTAGCGCATTATTGTTTTTTCCATTTCCAAATATATTTAAACCTTATTAATTAATTTGTTTATATGTTTATTAGAATACTAATAATTTTAGGGCTTTTAATATCTCTATATGCTCTTGCAGTTGAATATAGATTAAAAAGAAATAAAAAATACAAGGCAATTTGCGAATTTAATAAAAAAGTTTCTTGTTCAAAAGCCATAAAAAGCAAATATAGCCATCTTGCAGGAATCTCAAATTCAGCAGGAGGAATTTTGTTTTATTCTTGTTTATTCATCCTTGCAGCATTAAATCTAAATATATTGGTTTTTTATTTGGCAGTTATTGGCTTTTTAGGCAGTCTTTATCTTGCTTATTTATCTCTCATAAAATTAAAGACTTTTTGTTTAATTTGTAATTCAATTTACATAATTAATATTTTACTGCTAATTTTCTCTTATTTTTCTCTCTAGAATTTAATTCCTATTTTTTGTTGATTTTTTCTTAAAAGTTTTTTTGATTAAACTTTTTCTAAAAGTTTATTTTGGTAAAGCTTTTTTTATAAAAAGGTTTAATGGGCCGAGAAGGATTTGAACCTTCGATCTAGACGGTGTAAACGTCTTGTCATCTGTGGGTATAAACTAGCCACTAGACCACCGGCCCTTGAATAAGAAATCCAATTTAGAAGCTATTTAAATATTTTTATTGGCTGTTTTAGCTTCCACCGCATAAAATAGCATTAACTTTTTTATTGTCTTTATGAAGAATATTAAATTTTTTTACCATATCCTGTGTTTTTCCAGTAAAAACAGAAATGCCCTTCCCAATTGCTGCCTGTTTTAAATGATCTGGTACTTTCAATAATCCGGCAGCTCCAGTGCCTATAATTAAAAATTCAGGGTTCTGGTCAATTAATTCCTGTAAACTCTTTTCATTCAAATTTGGGCTTTCAGATCTTTCCCAATATCTTACTTTATCTCCGATTATTTTGATATTTCCTATAAACTGCCTTCCATCTATTATAAAAGACCCGAGTTTATACTCCTGAATTTTATCCATATCATCACATAATAACTAAGAATTTTTAAACCTATCTTATCTTTAATTATTAGCTTCCACAAAGTGTTTTTTGATAAAACTTTTTCCTGAAAAGTTAACTCCGAAACTATTTTAAATACAGCTTTTCTTTTTCTAACTATGGAACAACAACAAAAACCAAATACAGTAGTGCCAGAGGAAATGAAAGATAAATTTAAGGAAATTAAAAATAATATTAATAAATTTAAAAAAGACATTCTGAAAAAATTTGATAAATACATAAGTGGTATTGCAATTCTTCCCCATAGTAAAGTTTTAGATGAGGATTTTCAGGAAGAAGTAAAAAAAGAAGAAAAGGAAAAACAAAATCCAAAAGAAATTGGAATTTTAGTTCTTATAGATGATTCTGATAGTAAAAAAATGTCTAAATTTGAATTAAAAGATAAATTAGCATCAATTATAGAAAAAAGCGCAAAAGAAACAGATCCAAATTTTAAGGCAATTATAATGTTGTTGTCCGAATTAAAGGAAAATTGTTTTGATGCTAAATATGAAGTTCTTGAAGCTATAGCTTTGTCAGCTATTTTTTATGACCCCGTAGATATTTTGGCAGCTTTCAAGATTGCAGAAGTCCATAAAAAAATGGCTTTGAAGAAATTTGAAAAATATATAGTAAGTTATGTTGCAATTGGTTCTTTGTTCAGGGGAGAAAAATCAAATGACATTGATGTCCTTATTGTCGTGGATGATACTGATGTTAAGAAAATGTCTAGGTTAGAATTAAAAGATAAATTAAGAGCTATTATTATTGGTCTTGGTTATGATGCAAGCAAAATAACAGGAATAAATAAAGCCTTTCATATTCAAGTTCATATTCTAACAGATTTCTGGGAAAGCTTGAAAGATGCTTCTCCAGTAATTTTCACATTTTTAAGAGACGGTGTTCCTTTATATGATCGTGGTGTTTTTATGCCATGGAAATTATTATTGCAGATGGGCAGGATTAAACCAAGTCCAGAAGCAATTGACATGCACATGGATATTGCAGATAAATTAATACAAAGAGCAAAGGGAAAATTATTGAGTGTAGTTGGTGAAGATTTATATTATGCTACATTAAATCCAGCTCAGGCAGCACTAATGTTGTACGGAATTCCTCCGCCAACACATAGAGAAACTATAAAATTATTAATGGATATTTTTGTTAAGAAAGAAAAACTATTGGAAAAGAAATATGTTGATATTTTAGACAAAACTTTCAAGTATTTTAAAGGCATAGAGCATGGAACAGTAAAGGAAATTTCTGGAAAAGAAGTTGATATATTGTTAAAAGATGCTGATGATTATTTAAAAAGATTAAATAAATTATTTGGTGAAATAGAGAAAAATTCAGAAAAAAGAAGGGTTCTTGAATTTTATGAAGGTTGTATCTCAGTTGCCCAGGATTTGATTAATGTAAATGGAATAAAGAAAGCTAATATTGTTGATGGTTTTGAAGAATTAGTAAAGCAGGGTAAAGTTCCTGAAAAATTCTTGAGAACATTAAAAACTGTCGTAAAAGCAAAAGAAGATTATGAAAAAGGAAAGATTACAAAACAAGAAGTAGAAAAAATAAGAAAAGAAGCTAACATGTTCATGAGAACTTTAATTGATATAGTGCAAAGAAAAAGAAGTTTCGATATTGAAAGATTAAAATTCAGGGTAAACTATAGTAAAGATAAAATCGGTGAAGTCCTAGTCATCGACAATACTGCTTTTGTAACAAAAGATATAACTGCAAAAGATAAGGATTTTTTTAAAGGAGTATTCTTGGATAATGGATGTCTTGGAGAGCTGAAAAATACAAATTTAACTGAATTTGAAGACTTCTTAAAAACAGTAAAATCCCCTAAGAAAATAGCTATTAACGAAAATACTATGTCAGATCTTAAAAAAATCTTTGGAACTGATGTAAAATTGATTCTAAATTACTAATTTCCAAAAAGCTTTTATATCCCTTATTTCAATTTTTGGTTAAGCTTTTTAGCAAAAAAGGTTAAAATGGAAGGTCTTATAGCTAATTTTAGAAGAAGCAGGCACGTGCAGACAAATAATCAAATGATTATTCTAGTTAATAACTTATCAAAAAAAGAAGATTCTAAAAAATTAATAGGAAAAAAAGTAGTTTGGAAAACAAAAACAGGCAAGGAAGTTGCAGGTAAAGTAGCCAGCTCCCACGGAAACAAAGGAGCTTTAAGAGTTATTTTTGAAAAAGGTTTGCCTGGCCAGAGCTTGGGAGAAAAAGTTCAAATAATTTAAAATGGTAGGATTAAGAAAAGGCCGGTGTTATAGGGAAGTTATAAGAGCTTATACTAGAAAGTCTAAATTTAAAACTAAATCTTTTATAAAAGCAATCCCACCCCATAAAATTGCTAGATTTAAAATGGGAGATGTTAATAAAAAATTCCCTTATATAATTGAACTAACTCCTAAAGCTAGTTTGCAAATAAGACATAATTCTTTAGAATCAGCTCGTCAAGTAGTTAACAGACAATTAGAAATGCATTTAGGAACTAATTATTTATTCCAGATAAGAGTTTATCCTCATCATGTTTTAAGAGAACATAAAATGTTGACAGGAGCAGGAGCTGATAGAATGTCTCCCGGTATGTCAAATGCATTTGGAAAACCTGTTGGAGTAGCAGCCCAGTTAAAAAAAGATCAAGTTATTCTTTCTATTTCAGTTAATAAAGAACATTTAGAATTAGCTAAAAAAGCAATGGCTTTGGCAAAGCCAAGATTACCTGGTTCTTATTTAATTAATACTAAAGAATTAAAACAATAATTTTTTTTCTGAGAATTTTTGCCTAAAATTAGCCTGTAAAGTCTACATAGAAAGATTTATATACAAAATAATATGTTGTATACATATGATAGAAACAGTATCAGTTAGGTTGGATGAAAAATTAATCAAGGAAGTTAAAAAGATCGGAGATGAACTAAAAAGTGACCGGTCTGAAGTAATTAGAAGGCTTATTCAGCAAGCTGTCAAAGATTGGAAATTAAAAAGAGCAATTGAACTGTTAAAAAACGAAGAAGTTTCAATAGGAAAAGCATCAGAAATCGCAGAAATAACATTATACGAAATGATAAATGTTGCTGCAGATAATGAAATTGCAATAGATTACAATGAAAAAGAATTTCTAAGAGATTTGAAAAGGTTTAATTTATGATAGTAGCAGATTCAACACCATTAATTCATTTAAGTAAAATTGGTAAATTAGAAATTCTCAAACAAGTTTTTAACCAAATAATTATTCCAGAAGCAGTATATAATGAAGCAGTAGTTAAAGGAAAAGAAAAATCAATAATCAGTGCAAATATCATAGATTCTCAAAAATGGATTATTAAAAAAAATTTAAATGAAAATCAAAGATTAGAATCTAAAAATCTTTTAAAAAATGCAAACATTGGTTCAGGAGAAGCAGAGGCAATAATATTAGCAAAATCAGATAAATTAGGATTAATTATTGATGATAGTGTTGGAATTAAAGTTGCTGAATCATTTGGAATTGAAACATTCTGGACAACATCTGTAATATTAAAAGCAGTAAGTAAAAATATTTTAACCAAACAAAAAGCAAAAGAAATTATAGAAAATTTAGTAAAATCAGGCTTAAGATTAAAAGCAGAAACATTAATTTTAATATTAAATAAATTATCTAATTAAACTTGTTTTTGTTTATGCTTTAGGTTCTTCTTTCTTTACACCTAAAATATCTTCAATTTTTTCAGAGCCATGCTTTTCTACTTTTAAATTAATTTGTGCAATCTGATCAGAAACAATGCTTCCTCTTACACTTTTTCTTATTCTTTTGCCTTTTCCTTCAACATGAACTCCAATTCCTTTCCCTGATAAAATCTTTTTTCTTCCGGCAATGTCAATGCCTTTCCTCATTGGAAATCCAGCTTTATCACTTCCGCCTGTAATAGTTAATTCAAAATTTTTTAAACCTAATAAATTTCCCTCTACTTTGTCTCCAATTTTCTTTCCAACAAACCATTCACTATTCAAAGCTTTTTGATAGCTTTTCCCAGTTTTCGGATCGCTTATGACAAATTTAAATTCCATTTTCTTTTCTTAAATTTATTAGTTTATTTTCCTAGATCTTCTATTTTTGTTTAAGCTTTTTCAAAAAAAGCTAAATACCCCACAGAGGATCTTTCTTTCTTCTGATTGAAGCAATTTCTTTTAAAAGCTCGATTTCATCCCTATTTAAATATTTCTTTAATTGCTTTAATTTTATAAAATCTTGTTCATTCATGTCAGATATTAAGATATCTCTTTCTTTGATATGTCTTCCAACAACAGAATTAGGCAAGGCAATAGCTATTTCCTTATTTTTCTCAGCTTTGTCAATATTTTTTCCTTCTAATTGCATGCTTTTTACTTCTGAAACTTTTTCTCCTGTTAATTTCATTAATGGAGTGTCATTTTTTACCAATCCGCCTAAAACAATCACGCCAACAACAGCTGGATTGCTCTGCCTGAAAACACATCCTGGTAAGATCTGGACTTTGCACGGTCTTATTACATTCTCTAATTCTTTTTTCTCTTGTTCTAACAGTTTTTCTTTTTTCCAGTTTTCATAATCTTCAATTAATTTGTAAATAACTTCATTTGTAATTATCTTTACTTCCTCGCTGGAGTCCGTTGCTTTAACATTAAATCCAATAATAACTTTATTCAATTCATTTTCTTCAGCCAATGCATCAGAAAAATCCTTTTTAGAAATATTTCCTAATGAAGCTTTTTTAATTTGAATATCACTTTGTTTTAATAAGTTAGTTAAAGCTTCTAAGCTTCCCAAAGTATCTGCCTTAACAACAACACCTTCTCTGTCTGTTTGTATTAAAACTTCCTCAATCTCTTTTTGTATATCTTCCTTAGATTTTTCTAAATCTTTATTAGCAACAACAAATGGCATTCCAGAAATTACATCCTTGACATTAGAAGCTAAAAGTTTTATTCCAACAGCTGCTGAAATTTCTTTTTCTTCTTTAAATTTAAACCTTTCATCAGAAGAAAAAATTGCTCTTACTTTTGTAACAATAGGCTCTTTTACTCCGCCAATAACTACTTGGTCATTTTTCTTTAATACCCCCTCATAAAGAATTGTATAAATTACAGTTCCAGCTTTTTCTTCCTTAACTTCTAAAATTGTCCCTTTTCCTTTTGAGTCTTTTGAAACAACTAAACTATTTTCTAGATATTTCTGGGCCAGTCCAGAAACTACCATTAACAATTCAGAAATTCCTTCATTAGTTTTGGCAGAAGCAGGAACAATAGCAATGTTTTTTGAATAATCATCAACTCTGTCAAATCTTTCAGAATTAAATCCTAGTCCAGATAATTTTCCAACTAACTCGTAAACTCTATTGTCTAATTCTTGTTTCACTCTTTCACTTTGTAAATTAATATTTTTTATAAGAAAATCATCTTTCTTCTGCCATCCAGGAATTAAATCAATTTTATTGGCAGCAATTATAAATGGAGTTTTATATTGTTTTAAAATATTAATGCTTTCAATAGTTTGTTCCTCAATTCCTTTTGTAACATCAATTACTAAAATAGCAATATCAGCTAAATTCCCACCCCTCTTTCTTAAATTGTTAAAAGCAGCATGTCCTGGAGTATCTAAAAAAAGTATTCCTGGTATAGTCAAATTTATTTTCAAAGCATCTAATAAACCGCCGGAAACTTGCTTTATTCTTTTCAAGCTTAAATTTGTAAAAGAAATAGCTTGTGTAATTCCTCCAGCCTCACCAGCAATAATATTTGTATTCCTGATTCTATCTAAGATTGAGGACTTTCCATGATCAATATGTCCTACCACTACACAAATTGGAGATCTTAAATTCTTCATAAAAGTTTTAAAAAGAGCAAACTTTTAAAGGTTTTTATCCTATATGTGCAAGTAGTTTCAAAGCTTTGCTCTATAATTAAACAACAACTTTATAAACTAATTTTAAGCGTTTTAAGGCAAAAGATGGTGAAAATAAGTATAGAAGGATATCCAGAACATATTCATGCAAAAGAAAAAATGGCAGACCATAAAAATAGTAACTCTACTAAAAAACTAAATATTAGTATACTTGGGGTGGGGGGTTTAGGCAGCGCTATCGCCCACTATTTTATAGTAACTCTCCCTAATGTTAATGTACATTTAGCTGGAAGAGAAAAACAAACAGAATCTATAGAAGCAAGAGTAAGGAGTTTGATAGCGCGACATGGTAAAGGGGATATTACTGAAGAAGAAGAAGCAAAAAAAAGAATAAGAATATACCAAACAACTACTGGTGAAACAACTAAAAATGCAAAAGGCGAAACAATAGAAAAAGAAAGATTTCTAGATTCTGATTTTCTTATTATATCTGCAAGAGATAATTCAGTACCATTTAGCGCTTTTAAATCTAGGCTTGATGAATATGGAGTAAATGTTAAACTAATTAAAGAAAACATTGGTCCTAGAATAAATGGTTACAAAGGTATAGTAATTCCAGCTACAGGACCTTTAGAATTAATTTCTGAAGAACTTGCAACAGCTAGCGGTATTCCTTTAGAGAGAATTGTTGGTGCTTCTTATATTGATACAATAAGATTTAGGAAAGAACTACAAAGAGAGATATATAATGTCACTGGGAATCATATAAATTTAGATAAATTAGAAAAAGCAATTGTTCTTGGTGCTCGTGGGGCTAATATGGTTCAAATATATTCAAGATTAAAAATCAATGGAGAACCTTTCAATTCATGGTCACCTTTAAATAAAGATAGAGATGGGATACGAAAAAGAATAGCTAATGCTCTCTCTGTAGATCCAATAGTTATACAGTTCGCAGGATCAACAGCCGTAAATGTAGATGATCCTGCTTTAGCAATTTATGAGATGATAAATTGTTTATATAACGACAAAGAGATAACTGGATCAGTACACGATGGTAAGTGTTTTATTTCCTATCCATGTCGGGCAAAGACTGATGAAAAAGGATTGAAAGTCATTAGCTTTGATAAAAAAATATTAGCTCCTGTTCAGGATATTGAAACAAGGTATCTCTCAGAAAAAGAAAGGAAAAAAGTTGTAGCTTCTAAAGAGGAAATTATTGAATTAAAAAGAAAAATAAGATTAATGTATTAATTATTTTTTTCTGTTATTCTTCTTTTGATTTAATAGAGATAGAATGTAACAACCAAAAATATTTCTTATACATATCAGCCATTCTCTGACTCTCAATTAAGATACCTAAGATAGGTTCTGACCATATAAAAAATCCAACCTTTTTTCCATAAATAACTGTTGTTGCTGGACTATTAATAGAATCTTTCAAATAAGTTGCTTCAGTAAGGGGCATTTTATTTAAATAAATAATTCTTCGTGGAGCATCTTCATCATAAATATGTCTTTGAAAAAGTTTTAATGCTATTCTCTTTTTATGATATTGTTTTATAAAAGTTCTCATCCTTAAAGCAGTATCTTTAGGTACACCAAAAGCTAAAAATTCATCAAAAGAATTGGTTTCTTCCTTTTCTTTCAAAGCATCCCACAAAATAGCCTTTATTCCATTAATTCCCTCGTAAATTGTAACTTTCTCTCTTGTTTTGGATAATTTGCTGTTTAAATTTAAACTGGGTAAAATTTTTCTAAATGACTCTTCCTTCTCTTTAATTATATCTAAAATCTTTGAAGGGTCTTCAGCCTGGAATATTTTCTGATGCCCTTTAAAAATATAGGAAACAAGTCCTTTTTCAATTAATCTTTGTAAGGATTCATATACATTAGTTCTGTAAACCTTGCTTTTTTCAGCAATAGTTCCTGCCTGGCTAGGTCCTAAGCCCAATAAAGTTAAATAAACTTTAGATTCATTCTTGCTAAATCCTACTTCTTCTAAAGTTTTTTCCATAAAATCTAATTTAAACTTAAATTATATAAATGTTGTTGTTGTCTATGCCACTGCAACACAAGTTTATATATAAAAACCGAATACTATACTTCTCTACCGAAATATTTTCAAAAAAACGGTAAAATAAAGAGGCCATTTTGGAGGGGGGGTAAAAATGTTTTATGAAGAAGATGAATATTATGAAGATGAGGATTCAGACATATATAAGAAAGCTATGCGAAGCTTGCTTTTAGAAGACGATGAGATAAATGAAATTGAAGAAGCTTTTATGGAAGGCTATGAAGATATAGAAGAAGTTTAAAGGAGTGACAAGCTTGAAAAGAAAAAAGTGCATCTTATGTGGTAATACAATATTAAAAAGTGCTCAAACTGATGCTTATATATGTAGAGATTGTGAACGAGAAAATATTGAAGCTAGATATCTAAATAATTGGCAATTATGACTTCTTAAATCTAGCTATAGTATCAATTAGATCTACATGTCCTAAAAAAATAGCCCTGCAGCAATATCTTTTCAAGCCTAAAGAATCCATAATTTTTCTTCTATCTTCACTTTTTTTAGTTCTTTCTACAAATTCTTCCCATAATTGGGCAATTGGCTTTCCGCAGCTCTGGCATCTAACTGGAATTATAATTTTAACGCTCCTTGATTAACAAATCAATACTATTTTAGAAAAATAACTATTTTTAAAACTATCGTTCTTTTATTTTATTTAGCCATTCCCCATAAAAGATCAAAATATTTCTTATAAGTTTTGGCCATTTTCTCGCTTTCTATAAGTACTACAAATTGAATTTTTGACCATATCCAAAAAGCCACTTTATTCCCATAAATTACAGTAGTAGTTGGGGCATTATATTCAGAAGGCAAATATTTCGCTTCAGTAAAAGGCAATTTATTAAGAAAATCTATACGCTCTTTAGCATTTTCATTATATATGTGTTGGATTGAAATCCTTGCATTAATTCTTCTTTTATGATAATCATCAATATAGCCCCCCAAAATAACTGAAACAGATTCTGGTATCCCATAAGTCTGTATTTTTTCTCCAATTAAAAGCATATCTTCCATAACTTTCTTTATTCCTTCTATACCTTCAAAAAATTGTGCTTTGTTTTCAGTTTTCTCAGGATAACTTTTTAATTGTTGAAATATACTATTCAATTTCTCTTCTTTTTGTTTTATCAATAAGCGAAGAGAATCTGGATCATTTGCGATAAAATATTTTTTTTCCTCAATATTTAAATATGAAACTAAACCAAGATTAACAAGACTATTTAATGAATCATTAACATTTGCTCTATGAATTCCAGTATTTTTAGATATACTCATAACACTGCTTTTTCCTTTTGCAAGTAAAGATAAGTAAATTTCAGCTTTATTTTTTCCTAATCCAATAGTTTGAAGAATTTCCTTGACATTTTCCATTTTGCGCGAAATATACTAAAGTAAAACGAATATTTAAAGTTATTTAGATTTTGTAAAAGCATCTCCTTCATTATAACTTAAGTATGTAATAGTTTTTGATTAAATTTTTTCCTAAAAAAGTTTACAAAAGTTTAACATCATGATAACTGCTTTCTTTCATCCCAGCACTAGTTATTTTAACAAATTTAGCTTTTTGTTTTAACTCTTCAATTGTTCTTGCACCCGAATAACTCATTCCAGATTTCAATCCACCAAGCAAGGGATTAATAACTTCATGAAGATATCCTTTGTAAGAAACTAATGATTCAACACCTTCAGGCGTATATTCAGTAATATTTATCTGATCTCCAATTTTTTGTTGTTTTCTGCTTAATGCAGTTCCATAACCAGCACTTCCTCTGTAAATTTTATATTTTTTGCCTTCTCTTACAACAACATTTCCTGGGCTTTCTTCTGTTCCAGCTAACAAACTGCCAATCATTACAGAATTTGCACCAGCAGCAATTGCCTTTACAATATCTCCTGAAACTTTGATTCCGCCATCAGCCATTATTGGAACATCCATCTCTTGTGAAACTTCAGCACAATTCAAAATAACACTTAATTGGGGAACTCCAGATCCGGAAACAATTCTAGTTGTACAAACCGCGCCGGGGACCCACCCCTAGCTTACAACAATCAGCACCAGCAGAAATTAAATCTTCAGCACCTTCTTTTGTAGCCACATTGCCCGCAATAATTTCCACATTCCCAAATTCTTTTCTTAATAATTTAATTGTATTAATTACACTTTCAGAATGCCCGTGAGCAATATCAATTACAATGCAATCAGCTCCTGCACTTAACAAACCGCTTGTCCTTTCTACAACATCATCTTTAATACCTATCGCAGCCCCAACTAATAATCTTCCTTTTGAATCTTTAGAAGAATTAGGATACTGGTCTTTTTTGATAATATCCTTGGCTGTAATTAATCCTTGTAAAATTCCTTTTTCATTTACTAAAGGCAATTTCTCAATTTTATTCTGATGTAAAATATCTTTGGCAGTTTCTAAATTCGTTCCAAAAGGAGCTGTAATTAAATTCTTGCTCATTAAATCTTCTACTTTCTTGTTTAGATTAGTTTCAAATAAAACATCTCTTGTACTTAAAATTCCCAATAACTTTTTATTCGCATCAGTAATTAAAATTCCAGAAATTTTATAGTTAATCATAATTTCTAATGCTTCTCTTAAGGTTTGATCTGGTCTCAATGTAAAAGGCTGTTCAATTAAAATTCCTTCACTTCTTTTTACTCTTTTAACTTCATTAACCTGCTCCTCAATAGGTAAAAACCTGTGAATAATTCCTAATCCCCCTTGTCTAGCCAAGGCAATAGCCATCTCACTTTCAGTCACAGTATCCATATTAGAACTTACAACTGGAATTTGGATTTTCAAATTTTTTGTAACATAAGTGCTTGTGTCAACATCTTTCCTGGAATTAATATCAGATTTTTGTGGAACAATTAAAACATCATCAAAAGTTAAGGCTTCTCCTAAAATTTTAGAATATGTGTCTAATTTGTTTTTGTCAATAATTTTAGAACCAAATGATAATACCTCTTTTATTTTATCCATAAAATTCCCCCAAACTCAAAAACACAAATAGCTATAAATACTTTTCTACTATAAAAACACAGTTTTAAATACCAGATTTTCTTTTAATATAAATATGATAGAAATAGCGCCTGTTGGCGGTTATAATGAAGTTGGCAAGAATATGACTGCCATAAAAATAGACGAGGAAGTAGTTATTCTCGATGTTGGGTTGTATTTGCCAGCAGTTGTTGGTTATGAAGAAGAACAAGGTCTTTTGTCATCTGATGAACTAATAAATATAGGAGCTATTCCTAATGATAATAAAATAAAAGAATGGTGGCCAAAAATAAAAGCTGTTGTAATTAGTCATTGTCATTTGGATCATTTGGGTGCAGTTCCATATTTAGTCAATAAATATAAATCTCCAATAATAGGCACCCCCTTTACAATAGAAGTTTTAAAAAAAATTTTAAATGATAACGATATAAAATTAAAAAATAAATTTAGGCCAGTTGAGTTCAATAAAAGATTTAAAATTTCTGAAAATATAAAATGTGAATTAATAAATGTTACTCATTCAACTCTCCAAACAGCAATAGTTGTTCTTCATACAAAATATGGTGCTCTAGTATATGCAAATGATTTCAAACTAGATGAGTCTCCTGTTTTGGGAAATAAAACAAATGTAAAAAGTTTAAAAAGTTTAAATAATGTAAAAGCCTTAATTTTAGATTCTTTATATTCTGAATTCAAAACAAAAACCCCATCTGAAAATGTTGCAAAGCAAATGCTGAAAGAAGTTCTATTAAATGAAGAACATAAAGGATCAGCTATCATAGTTACAACATTTTCTTCTCATATTGCAAGGCTTCATAGTATAGCTGAATTTGGAAAAAGATTAAACAGAAAAGTTATTTTCTTGGGAAGAAGCCTGGGGAAATATGTTGGATCAGCCCAAAGTCTTAATTTAGTTAATTTTGGAAAAAATGTTGAAATGATTACTTGGCCTAAACAAATACAAAAAAAATTAAGAGAAATAGAGAAGAATGGCCGTGGAAAATATTTAATTGTTTGTACTGGTAATCAGGGAGAGCCAAAATCAGTCTTGTCAAAAATAATAAATAGAAATTTCCAATTTGAATTTCTTCCAGATGACGTAGTTGTTTTCTCTTGTAATACAATCCCAACTAAATTAAATCTGCACAACAGAGAAGTCATGGAAGAAAAATTAAAAAGATATAAAGTAAAAATAATAAAAGGCGTTCATCAGTCAGGTCATGCGTGTGGTGAAGACATGAAAACTTTGATAAAATTATTAAAACCACAAAATCTTATACCAACACATGGAGATCATGATAAATTAATCCATTTAAGCAACATAGCTATAGAAGAATTGGGCTATGAATATGGGAAAACAGTACATTTATTAAATAACGGAGACAAATTAGAAATAAAATGACTGAATTAGAAACTCAAAAAAACGAAATTATTGAAGTCCTAAAAAAAGTAAATGATCCAGAACTTCATATAGATGTCTGGACATTAAAACTAATCTACAATATAGACATAAAAGAAGATTTGATAGATATAAAAATGACATTTACAAGTCCAATGTGCCCATATGGTCCTTTCTTAGTTGATCAAATAAAAAATAAAATAAAAGAAGAATTAAAATGGGTGAAGGAAGTAAAAATAGAGGTTGTTTTCCAGCCAGTTTGGCAGCCAACAGATGAATTAAAAGAAATGCTGGGTATTCCATTGTAAAATATACAAAAAATCACAATTATTATTAAAAACTTATTCGTTA
>CAYWEX010000011.1:0-30147 GCA_964457785.1 Candidatus Woesearchaeota archaeon | reverse complement strand
CGAATCCTCGTAGGCCCGATACATAAAAAAGGTGATAAAAATAGAGCAAGGAGTTTACATTGTTAATGGAATTCCAGTTGCAGTTGTTGAAACAGGAAAAGGAACTATAGTTTACAGCTTAAATGGATACCCTTCATCTTCAGTTTGCACCCAGTCATTCTTTAACCTTCCACCATATAACCTTTCTAAAGAAGCCTTATTTGGGAAGTCAAAATCTAAAAAAATTGGTGGTCTTGAGAAATTATCTCAATTTAAATAAATTTAAAAACTTAGATTTTTTCTTTTTTAAAAAACAGGAGTTGATTTAATGACAACTGAATTAAAAGATAAAACAAGAATAGTTAATAAAGAACTTCCTTTAGAGATTATTGCTTTATTTGAGGGAGAAGATACTCTTTTTCTAAGCTTTAGAGGATCTCTAGTTTTTGAAGATCCATGGCCAGAAGATTATGCTTTTTTTAAGGGAGCTTCTCAAAAAGTAGATTTTTTAGGTACAACTTATCAAGTAGTTTCTGATGGAATAGAAGGTAAGTTTAGAAAATTAATTTATCGGGATTCATCTCGTTTAGAAGATTAATTTTTTTCTTTATGTTTTTTAAAGCACTCACTGCATACAACTTTCATTCCTATGTAATAAACATCAGAATTATATGGATTATTGTCTACTATGACTTTTAATTCCTTTCCACATTCCTTGCACTTTAATACCATCAGAATTCTGAATTATACATTATATTTAAAAAGATTTGTATATTAGAATAATTAATGAATGAGCTAAAGTTAGGCACAATTACAGATTTAGAGGGCAATATTTTAATTCTAAAAAAATTACTAAAATTATTTTCCAAAAACAAAATAGATATTTTAATCTTAGCTGGAGATATTCCCTCTCAAAAAAAGAATTCTCTTTTTAATGTTTTAAAGAAAAGCCTTAAATTAAAAACCCCAATTTTATTAATTCCTGGATCTCATGAGAGTTTTAATGATTATGATAAACCATTAAGAAAATTAAAAAATAAATTAATAATAGATGGAGCTCGGAAATTAAAATATAACTTTAATGATTATGAATTTATCTTCTTGCCTGGATCTGATTATTTAGCTAGAAATGGACAATATGTTTTGCAGCAAGGAATTAAGAATAAAAAGGCTCATCAGAAAAAAAGAAAAATGTATTCGGATTGGTGGCTACATAAAAATTTTAGATATTTTGATATTTTTAAAGTCAAAAAACTAATAAAAAATCCAAAAAATGCAATAATTATCTCACATATTCCACCCAAATTTAATTCTAAAGAAGCTATAGATGTTGCTATATTTGGAACTGCTTTCAAAAACTTCAGCATAAAAAGACCGCATTTAAAATTAAATTTCTTTAAAAAACTAATAAAAAATAAAGTTTTAGAACTTGTTAAAAACCCCAAAAAAGGAATTATTATAAAAGAGATAGCTACTAAATTAATTAAATATAAGTATCCAGTAAAATTATTAAAGAAAAACGTGGGAAATAAAGATATTTTAAAATTAATAAAACAAAAGAAAATAAACAAGTTAATTTGTGGTCATATTCATGAAGCAGGAAATAAGGCCTGTAATTTAAAAGGAAAATTAATACCAGAAAATAAATTTTCAGAAGAATTTTTCCTAAACTCAGGTCAAGCTGAGAAAGGTTATGCTTGTATTGTAACTTTAAAAGACAATTTAGCAAAATATAAAAAAGTTAAAGTTTAAAATGGATGAATTAGTGATTATTAAAAAAATATTTAAGGAAATAAAGAAATTTAAAATAAAAGGATTAATTTCAATATCGCTTATAGGCTCTTTTCAGTATAGCAAAAAATTAGATTATGTTAATGATATTGATTTAATTGTTTTAGTTAAGAAAGTCACTCCAGATTTGTTTAATTTAATTAATAAAAGTTTTAACAGTCTGATAAAAAACTTCCAGGAAGGTAATCTTAAGTTTGTCGTGGAAAATAGGATTGGTCCATTTAAACCTAAAAAACTAAAGAAAAAGAAAGTTATACAATTCCATTTGTTAATATATGACTACAATCGGTTTTACGAGGCTGTTAAAAGAGGAAATCCCTCTAGATATGACTGGATTAACTTTAATAAAACTATAAAGGGAAAATCTTTATCAAGTCTTTTCTCTATGGGAAAGATAAGTAAACAAGAGTTATTAAAAGATCTTAAGATTCATTTAAAAAACATTGAAGGAAAAAAAGCCCTCACAGACATATATAAAATAAAAAATAATGAGATCGAACTTCAAAAAAAATTTCTTAAAATAAAAAAGGATGAATATGTTGAGATGTTTTGTTTTGTGATAATAACAAATATTATGAATTATTTAAGGTTATTTAAGCCGAATCTAAAAAAAGATCAAATGATAATTCTTAAAGAAGCAAATAAAATATTGCCTTATAGATATTATTCAATAATTGGGGATGCTTTTGGATATAAAAAAAGAGTTAGAAGTAAAAAAGGTTTGACCCTATATGAACTATCAAAGTTTGAGAAAGAGGCAAAGGAATTTTTAAGATTTCTGATTAAAAAAATCAAAGTTTAATTATTCAATCAAGCACTCTGCCGGGTAATTTTCAGGATTAAACAAGCCCAATTCTTTGCATGGCTCGTCATAATAAACATTTTCAGGAATAGCTATTTTAACGCATCTTACAATAATACTTCCATCTTCCTGTCTAAATGCTCTGTCTTCATATCTTGGAATACATCTTTCAACAGGTTCATCTACTCCTGTAAAATTAATATTCTCTTTTCCTTGAACTTCTTTAATATCATTATTCATAAAAAAGAAAGCAAAGAAAAATGATAAAGAGCAGAATAGGTAAAATAAATCTCTTTTCACCTCTCTATTTATCATAGTTCATCAATAGCTTTTTTTATTGGAATTTCCTTAATCAAAACACTATTTTTAATTTTCTTGTTTAAATAATTCTTGTTTATCTGGTTTAAATGATTATCTATTTTATTAAATAATGGCTGATAATGTTTGAAAGCAATTAATGCAGCTGCAAGTGCATCTAATTCATGTTTATTTTTTATTTTAATTTTTTTATCTTTTAAAAACTCTTTAGTTACTTTATGCTTGTATTTTAATTGCAAGTCATCTTTTGGCTCAATTACTTTAGCTCCAAAATTGCTTGCAACCTTGTCTACAAATTTAGGAACAGGATTAACATCAGTCCCAACAACTATAATTTTCCCCAGTTTATTTATCTTGGAGACAGCCTTATTTAAGTCGCAGTTTCTTAAGGATTCTATCTTTACTAGTCTCCCATCTAAATCAAGTACAGCATAACCAATTGTAGAACCAGGATCTAAGCCTAATATTAATGATTCCATCTAAAATACTATAATTTCTTAGAATTTAAAAACTTTTGTAGCTCAAATTTTACAAAAACTTTAAATAAAGACCCAAAATAGATTATGTTATGGGAAATACCAATATAGAGCAGGCTAATGAATTAAATACTAAAAAAGAAGAAGATCTTTCAAAATGGTATAATCAAGTTCTGCAGGTTTCTGAATTAATAGATAAAAGATATAATGTTAAGGGTTGTTATGTCTGGCTGCCTTATGGCTATAAGACAATGATGAATATAAAAAATACATGGGACAAATTATTTCAGGAAGCAGGAATTCAGGAAACTTATTTTCCCTTGTTAGTTCCTGTTGAATATGCTAAGCAAAATGATCAGTGGTTTAATGGTTTTAAAGAAGAAGCTTTTTGGGTAAAAGGATATAATGAAGAAAAAGCAGATTATATTTTAAGGCCAACAGGCGAGCCCTCAATGTACCCAATGTTTGCTTTATGGACAAGAACAAAAAGTGATTTGCCAATTAGAATTTATGAAACTGTTTCTAGTTTTAGGCATGAAACAAAACATACAACTCCTTTAATCAGAGACAGGGAAATTACTGTTTGGCATGAAATTCATACAGCACATTCAACAAAAGAAGAAGCAGAAAAGGAAGTCGAGTTGCATGTAAAATTAAATGATACTATCTGGAAAAATTTAGCTTTAGAACCATTAAGAGTAAACAAGCCTAAATGGGAATGTTTTCCAGGAGCAATTGGAGCAATTGAATATTATTCTTTAATGCCAAACGGCAAGGCAATGGAAAATGGTTCTTTAAACAATCTTGGACAGGCATATGCAAAAAAATTCAATATTAAATTCAAGGATGAGAATGGAAAAGAAGATTATGCATGGCAGGTTTGTACTGGAAATGGTGCAAGATTACTGGCTGCTATTATCCTGATTCACGGAGATGATAAAGGTTTAATAATGCCGCCTAAAATAGCACCTATTCAGGTTGTATTAACTCCAATTTTTAATAAAGACACAAAATCAAAAGTTCTTAAAAAAGCAAATGAATTAAATGAATCATTAAAAAAAGAAAATATTAGAACTCACTTAGACGAAAGAGAAATCTCAGTTGGAAGAAAGTTTTATGACTGGGAAATTAAAGGCGTCCCTTTAAGAATAGAATTAGGTCTAAAAGAAATTGAAAATAATAAATTGACCCTAGTAAATAGAATGACTTTAGGAAAAACGCAGATAAAAGAAGCGAATTTAATAAAAGAAACAACAAAAATGCTCGATTCTATTCAAGAATCACTTTATGAAAATTGCAAAAACTTGAATAAAAAATTGACCAAAGAGGCCTCAAATTTAAAAGAAGTTGAATCTTTTATAAAAGATAAAAAGATAGCTAAGGTTAATTGGTGTGGTTCTGATAAATGCTGGGAAAAAATAAAGAAAATAACAGATGGCATAGAGCTGTTTGGAACTGATTTAAAACAATCAAAAGGCAAATGCGTTGTTTGTAATAATACTTCTTTAGAAGTTGGTTATGTGGCTAATACTTATTAAAAATCTTAAACTATTTTTTTGGTAAAGCTTTTTTAGGAAAAAAGATTTGTTTATACTTTAGGATGTAAACTTTCTTCATCTTTTAAATAATACCAGACAAATACAAAACTAGCTACTAAGAATAATAATGATAAAACAGGAAAGAAACCAACTCCGCCATTTTCAGCATAATTTCGTACAACCTTTCCAGTGATGTCAACGCTTGCAAAGGTAAAGCTCCAAATCAATATTATTAAAGCACTAACAATAATCTTGAAATTCTTCATTAGAAGATGTTAAATTCTTCTTATTTATAAACCTTTTTCTTTTTAATTCTTTTCAAGAAATTTTAGTATTTCTTCAGGTTTTTCAGCAATAAAAGTTGGTTTCTTATTATGTAAAAACACTTTATTCTTCATCCCCCAAGTTACAGAAATTATATCTATGCCTGCCTTTTTTGCAGCATCAATATCGCTGTCTTCATCACCAATATACACCAAATCTTTTTTATTCAGCTTTTTTTCTTTTATTAACTTGTTAAAAGCTTGTGATTTTCCCAATATTAACGGAAAATTGTAAATAAAATCAAAATAAAAGTTCATGTCGTTTAATTCTAGAAATTTTTTTATATTTCCTTTGGAATTTGCTGAAACAATGCCTAACTTATAATTTTTATTCAATTTTTTTATAATTTCCTTCATCCCTTCATATGGTTCTACTTTGTCTATTTCTTTATGTAATTTTTCTAAGAATTCTCTTAAGTAAAAAATAAACTTTATTCTTGAAATCTCATGATCTTTAATAAATTGCTTTAAGTTTTTTCCCCTTACCTCATCAAAATCTTTTAGCTCCTTAAACTTATGTTTTCTGGCCATTTCATTAAAAATAGTAATTCCAACACCAATAGTATTTGCAATTGTGCCGTCAAAATCAAATATAATCAGTTTATACATATAGAAAAATAAAACTTAACAATATTTAAAGCTATTTTCTAGGAAAAATTTCAAATTCAGGAAAAAGTAATTGTTCTTAATAATCTAATATACCATGGCAATTCAGTTACGTTAATTTCAAATCTGAAATTTTTGTCATACTTGTTTCCCACTTTATCATAATATATTGTTTTTATTTTTAACCCGTCAATTAAATTCTTCCCCTTGAGTTTTATCTGGACATTTTTGCTTCCTTCGATATCATTTAAATTAAAATAATCTCCATTTACAGAAACACTTACATTATAAGCCTTAAAATTGCTGTTTAAGGTAAATACTAAATCAACTTCTTCATTATAGCTTAAGTTCTGGTGTGTAATTCCTGAAACAAATACCTCTGGAATTTCTATAACTTCAATGTTTAGCCTGTTTCTCGTGATTAACTTGTCAGTTTCAGCAATTATTTCTATTTCCCTTTCACTTTTTGAAACAAACTTAATTATTTTTTCTTCCCCAATTCTTAATTCATCTAGTTTACAGTTATTTTTTATGCAGATATTGACATTTTTCAAAAGAACATTACCATTGTTTTTTATTTTACATTCTATATTTATCTCTTCATCAGAATAATATCTGTCTTTTTCAGCTTTGCAATTTAAATTTAAAGAAGGAGAAAGTATTTTTGTTTCCCTTATTGTTAAAGATTCTATTTTTTCATTGGCTTCATTTAATTTAAAGAATGTATAATCTTCTTTTAAGAAGATATTCGAAACTACTTTGGTCCCGAAACTGTCCCTTGCTTCTAAATTTGCGCTGTATTCAAAACCATTTTCTAAATCATCCTGGATTTGTCCTATAAAATAAATGCTTCTTGTTTCTCTTGGTTTTAACAAAACTGCTTTGGTATTTTTTCCAACGAGTTTTGGTGCTTTGGTTATTATGATATTTGTGCTTAAGTAATGGTTTTTTAAATTTGTAATTTTCACTTCAATTGGAACAAAACTTCCAAATCCAAATTTATCAGTCTCTAAAGTGCTTATTTCTAAATCTATTAAATCTTTTAATTTCCCACCAGTTCTTTTTAATGTTGTATTTAATGTAACATCGTCTATTTTTAGTTCAATATCTCTTGACCTCCAGTTGTATTCCAATGAACTTTCTCCAGAGTCAGCTGTATCAGACAATTTCAAGTGAGAAGCATCTACCCACCCATATTGGCCGAAAGTAACATCAAATGGTACCCAACCATATTCTGGAAAATAAACCTCTGCCCATCCATGTCCTCCCCAGTTGTCAATCACATTGCTGTATACAGTTCCAGAAACAAATCTTGCTGGTATGCCAACTGATCTTAATAAAGAAATAAACAAGTTAGTTATTTCATCACATACTCCCTCTCTGTTGTCAAAAACCCAAGTGGATTTTTGTAATGCTTTTTCCGTCATTGTATTTAAATCATATTTTATATTTTCTCTCACCCATTCAGCAATTTTAAATACAACAAAATAAAAATCATTTTCTCCCTCAACTAATTCATTTGCTTTGTTATAAATATCTTGATCTGCATCAATAAAACTAGTAAATTCCAAATAATCTCTAAACACAGGATCTTTTAATGGAAAATCTATTTTTTTCCGCACATTTGCAATATCATTTTTTACGTTTAATTTTGAAATAATTCCAAATCTAATCAAATTTTCTTTAACATCATCCCACCTAAAAGTAGCTTTGTGATTTAATCTTATGCTTGCATTTGGTTCAGAAAAAGTCTCCATCTCTAGAACCTTTAATCTGCTTTCATTTTCAGGAAAAAGAAGAATATCTGCTATAATATATTCTATTTTCGCATCCTTACTTGTTCTTTCTATAGATAAATTGCTTCCAAGATATAAGACTAAATCTAAATCATAATAATTATTGAAATTTTCCTGGGCATTTACAATAGGGATTAATAATAATAATATTATTACTAAGATCTTAAAAATCGTCTTCACCTCTCTCATATTTAATAATCTATAATTTAAAAAACAACTTATTTTTAATTTAATTATTAGTTAGTAATAAATAACTAATTCCAAACCTTTTTAAATAACACCCCTTTAAATTCACTATCCCATGAGCATTGTCGACAAATTAATAGATGATTTAATTCTTGAAATAGCTGGAAAGGAAGTCGTTCCTCTTGTAAACTTGATAAAAAACAAAAGTAACGTTTCTGAGTTTAAACTAGCTGGCAAGCTAAAGCTGTCTGTAAATCAAGTAAGAAATATGCTCTATAGGTTAAATAATTATAATTTGGTTGATTTTACAAGAAAAAAAGACAAGACAAAAGGCTGGTATATTTATTTCTGGACTTTTAATATGAAACTGGCAAGAGAACTTGCTTTATCAATGAAGCATAATAAGGTAAATATCTTGAGAAAAAGACTGGACAAAGAATCCAACGAGTTGTTTTTTATTTGTCCTTCAGGATGTGTAAGATTTGATTCTGTAAATGTAATGGAATATCAGTTTAAATGTCCTGAATGTGGAAAAATGCTGGTAAAAGAAGATACTAAAAAAAACGTTGATAGAATTCAAAAAGAAATTATTTCTATAGAAAATGAATTAAAGGAATTAAAGGAATTTGAAGACAAATTGCAAAAATATCAGGAAAGAAAATTAGAAAGAGAAAGAGAAAAGGAAAAAGAAAGAAAATTAAGAAAAAAGAAAAGAGAAGAAAACTTAAAACAAAAAGTAAAACAAAAAAAGAAACAAATTAAAAATGATAATGAGAAAAAACCAGTTAAAAAACCTAAAAAATAATTCTGAATAAATTTGTAAAAACTTTAAATCCATCTAAAGGTGGAATTGGCAGCATATTGAAAATAAATAATAACAAATTAATTTGTTTAGTTAAATACAAAATTATTGCTTGATTTTTGGTTAATCTCATTCTTTCTGTTGCCAGCCAAGCTGCAAAAAATAAAATTAAATTTACCAACGGCCCGGAAAATGAAGTTATAAACCCTTGAAAAGCAGTTGCCTGTCCAGAAATTGAAACATAAGCAGGAGCTATAATCAAAAATGGAGAATTAATTAATTTCAAAAAAATAGCTAGCCCCAAGCCTTCCCAAAAAATATGCAGTACAGCATCTAATCCAAATAAAATAGCTGAAAATTTATGCCCTAATTCATGTAATATTACAGCGGGGGCAGCAACTATGGTTGCAATTTTAAAATCTTCCCAGTTAAATCCATGTTCATAGACAATTTCATGTTCTGTTGCAGGTCTTTTGATAAAACCAGAAAAGATATACCCGACTATAAAAGTCAGAATAATTAAATATAAAATTTCTAAAAAAGATATAAATGCCATTTTTTTATTCCTGTTTTATCTGTTAAATATCTTTTGTTTTAAGTAGCTTGTTGGAAAAAGAATCATTATATTTCTTAATTCAGAAACTGCTCTTGGTCTTGAATAAATTGCAATATTTTTCTTTTTAATTGCCTTAAAAATTGAATCTGGATTTTTTTCTGCATCAACAAAAGAAAAATTGCTTCCCATATGGCTTAAAAAATGCATATCAGATCCAGCAACTAAGGGCAAGTTATATTTTTTGGCAATTAACTCTGCTTTTTTATTTGATTTGTTTACTCTCTTTGTATACAAATGGCAAAACTCAATACCATCAAACAAGTCAATATTCTTCTCTAGTTTTGAAAACAAGGAAATTTGTCTTGGTCTTAATGGATTTAAATAAATATAAAATGGATGCGGAGCAATCACCATATGATGTTCTTTTTTTATTCTCCTTAAGTCTTCAAAATTATTTATTTGGTCAATTTCTTCTTGAGTAAAATTATACAGTAATACATGTCTTCCTTCAATGTCTCTTTCAGCTCCAGGAACTAATAAAATTCCTTTTTCATTTGCATATTCTTGTAAATTTTCAGAATAAACTATCTTATTATGGCATGTAATAGAAATAACATCAAATCCCAAATTAGATGCATGATCTATTAACTCCTTTGGTGAATGCTTAATCCATGTATCAACAGGATCTTCATTGCAATGAGTATGTAGGTCTATTTTGAGCATAAATAAGCCATAAAGAATCCAGATATATAATCTTTCCTAAGATAGATATAACTACTATATAATAATAAAAATAAAAAGCTTTATAAATTCAAATTATTAAAAAAAATAAAATGTCAAAAATAGTTTACGCTCTTCACTTACCTGGCAGTCATAAGTTAATCGCAGAAAAAGTAGAATCAGAAAAACCAGGCATTTATTTAGATGAAGTAGGTGAAATTCTTGATCCAGAATATAATGAGTTTTTGTCAGATCCTAATGCAACTGTTGAAAATTTACAAAGAAAAATTTCTGAAAAAGGATGGAGAGTTGATATAAAAGAAAAAGGGCTTGAAAAAATACTCGAAGTATTAAAGAGAGATAAAATAAAAAGAGTTGGGATTGAATCAACCGAGGCTTTACTTGATTATTCCAAATTTCAACATAATGAAATTCTTCCTTTATTATTTAATCTTTCCTTAGATAAATCAGCCTATAGGATGAATCAAATAGAGCAAAGAGCAAATGAAATAATTTTAGGCGTTGAACAAGCTGCAGAATTATCTTTTTTATCTGAAGATCCAGTAAAACTAAAAAAAAGAATAGATGCGAATTTAAAAAAATTATCAGATAACCTAAGAATTTTTGCTCAAAAAGAAATAGAAAGAGACAAGTATTTTGTAAGAAAAATTAAAGAATTAAATCAATCAAATATGTTTGCTTATTTTGGTTTGTCTCATAGAACAATTTCTCATTTATTAGAAAGAGATGGACTAAAAATACCATTTGAAATAATTGGTGAGGTTGCTTTAGATCCTGAAGAAAAATTAACCTTATTATTAAAATATGAATTGCTGGGTTTAGATCCATCTGAATTAAGAAACGATGATATTGCTAAAGACTGTGATCAATCTAAAAAAGAATTTTACTTAGATCTTGCTCCCGATTATTTTGGTTTTGAAGATCTAAATAAAAAAGGTTTTGACCATATTAGTTTAGTAAATTATTTCTGGAAAAATTTAAATAAAATAACAGGAAGAAAAATTAAGTAAATACAATTCTTGCATCAACTATTTTAGCATTTTTCTCATTTACAATCAATGGATTAATATCAAGCTCTTCAATATTTTTATATTTTTTAGAAAGTTCAGAAAGCGCTAATAAAACTCTAAGTAAAGAATAAAAATTAATTGGCTTCTCTCCTCTTGTTCCTTCTAAGATTTTAAAAGCTTTGATTTCTTTTATCATTTCAATAGCATCTTTTTTTGTAATTGGGCAGACTCTAAAGGCAACATCTTTTATAATTTCAGTAAAAATTCCTCCAACACCAAAAGCAATCACATGCCCGAAAGTTGGATCTTTTTTCAGACCAGTAATAATAAATTTTCCATCCAGATATTCCTGTACCAAAACACCTTCAAAATTTTTTATTTTTTTAAGTTCATCAAAACCAATTTTCAATTCATCATTGTTCTTTATGTCTAATTTAACCCCATGAACATCAGATTTATGAAGTATTTTTTTAGAAACTATCTTCAAAGCCAAAGGAAAACCAATTTTCTTGGCAGCTTTCAAGCATTCATCAAAAGTAGAAGCAAAAATTCGTTTGGCAACAGGAAAGCCTTTGTTCTCAAGAAATTCCTCTGCTTCCTTTTCTGCTAAAACTTCCATTAAAATAAAGAAAATATTATACTATAAAAGTTTTTTGTGTTTACTTCAAAAAGGGTAAATTTTTCTCATCAGCAACTAGTTCAGCAATATTTCTATAGACTACATCTAAAACTTTATTTCCTTTTTTCTCTAATCTTTTTCTTAATCCCAAAGCTTTAGTCTTTTTCTTGGAATTTTCTTGTTGACTTAGTTGTCTTTCTATTTTATATAATTCTGCTTCTGTTTCAAGCATATCGTCAATAGATCTTCTATAAACTACAACATTCTTGGTTTTTGCTACATTTCTTAAGATATAATCCCTAACATTATCTATGCCCTCTGCACTTCTAGTAACACTTGTAAGTTTGTCATCAAAATAGAAAAAAACTACATTTGAATCAGGTACATATAAAGAAGCTCTTCCATCTTCTTCATGCGTTAAACACGCTCTAGAATATGTTGGTTTTAGTTTTGTTTTTGTCATATAAAAATTTTGAAAATCTCACTTTAAAAGCTTTTCGTTTTAACTACTTCAAAATAATGAGAAAGTCTTAATAAATCAAACATTTTTTCTTATTTTGGGGTGAATATTAATGGGTTTATTTAGTAGAAAAAAAATAGAGGATAATAGAATTCTACCATCTTTGCCAGAATTTCCAAAATTACCTGGTGAATCAAGTCTGCCTTTTTATGATGAGCAATTGCATGAAAGTAAAGAGCAGTCTTTATCTAACTTACCGCCAAAATCAGATTTTGCAAAATCACAAGCAACACCTGATTTTTTTGAAAAAAAAGTAATTTCACCTAGATTTGATAAGGAATTAGATTTTGATGAATTAACTCCAAGACGTTCTCCCTTAACTTTAGAAAAAAAAGATGAAAAACCAGTTTTTGTAAAAATTGACAAATATCGAGAGTCTATGAAATCTTTGGATTCTATAAAATCAAAATTAGAAGAAGCAGATAATCTTTTAAAAACATTGACTAAATTAAGACAAGATGAAGAACGAGAGTTAGAAGATTGGCAAAATTCTCTAAATGAAATAAGACAAAAACTTCTAAAAATAGATAAAGATTTGTTTGAAGCTTAAAAATGCCCAATGCAAAAGATAATTCAGGAGAAGTATTTGTAAGGCTTCCAAATGAAACCGCATTAAGAACTGATATGCTGGAAGCTGCAAAATTATCTACTCAGCTGTTAAAAGATTTTGACAGGGTAAACTTTATTATAAAGCAGAAAAAGAAGGAAAGTTTTAAACTAAAATTATTGATGTCTGAATTAAAATCTATTTCAGAATCTATGCAGTTCCAGAATGTTGACTGGTTTGATAAAAAACCAGAACAGCAAGAATCTAAATTAAATTTAAATAAAAAGCAAAAAGAAGAAAAAGTTGAAAAAGAAAAGAAAGATCAATTAACTATGGATCTCGAAGAAATTGAAAAAAAATTAAATTCTTTAAAATTCTAATTTTTTCTTTTATCTAATTCTGCAAGAACTTTAGTTAAGTCAACTGGTTTAGTTTGTCTTTTTCCTTTTCCATCAAATGATGTTGATCTGCAAACATAAATCTTTCCATTTCTTTCAACTTGATAGATAAAGAAAACATCATCATCTCCAGAATGTTTTATTTTCTCTTTTCCTAAACCAAGTTTAGGAGCCCAATCAGCAAACCTTTCCCCTATAGCTTCTATTTCATATGATTGGGCAGCATCTACAACTGCTCCAAAATCTCTCATTCTTCTGGTATTTTCATATAAAGATTTTCCTAATTCTGCTTCAGCTCCGTGTCTTGTAACAATTAAAGCAAAATCTCCACCATAATTTATTTGTGCTGGAATATAAGGAGTTTTATCAATCCATTCTCCCTGATGATTTCTTACTCTTCCTTTATTTACCATTTCTATTAATCCTCCATGATAATTATTGTAAAAATACCAAAAAATTCTTTTATAAATATTCCTATTAGATAATCCTAGTGGCAGACTTTAATGCCCCGCTTATGTAAATATTGCTGATGATATTCTTCTGCTCTGTAAAATTCTCCAGCTCGTAATATTTTGGTAGCAATCATTAAACCTTTTCTTTCTAGCTCTTGTTTTGATTTTTCAGCAATTTCTTTTTGTTTTTCATTCAAATAAAATATTATGCTTCTATATTGTTCTCCTTCATCAGGTCCTTGTCTGTCTATGCTTGTAGGATCATGAATTTTCCAGAAAATATTTAATAATTCTGAATATGAAATAACTGAAGGATCAAATTTTATCCTTATTACTTCTATGTGTCCAGTTGTTCCAGAACATACGTTTTCATAGTCTGGGTTTTTAACTTTACCCCCAGAATATCCTGCTTCAGTTTCAACTACGCCTTTAATAGTTCTAAAACTTTCCTCTACACCCCAAAAACATCCACCCCCAAAAATAGCTGTTTCTAATTTTTTAACCATAAAAATTAATAAAATCGATATGTATTTAATACCTTTTCCTTTAATTTTTAATATGTTATCTCAGAAAGAAATAAAGCTGGAATTTAAAAAGAAAATATCCAAAGATCCAGAAAAATACTTTCCAGTAAAGACTTTAAAAAATTTAAAATTCTTAAGATATCAATGTCAAAGATGCAAGAACTTTTTCTGGTCATTGGAAAAAAAGGAAGTCTGCGGCGACCCTTCATGTTCAGGAGGTTTTAGATTTATAGGAAATTCCCCAGCTAAAAATAAATTAGATTATATTGAAGTCTGGAAAAAATTCTCAAAAATTCATCAGGACTTGGGCTATACGCCAATCAAACGCTATCCTGTTACAGCCAGATGGAATCCGACAGTTGACTACGTGATAGCCTCTATAGCTGCATTCCAGCCATTTGTGGTTTCAGGAGAAGTAGAACCGCCAGCAAATCCCTTAGTTATTCCGCAATTATGTTTAAGATTTAATGATATTGATAATGTTGGAATTACTGGTGCCCACTTTTCAAATTTTTGTATGCTTGGTCAGCATGCCTTTGTTAAACCCAAAGATTATAATAAAGACAAATATTTGCAAGATCACCTAACATGGATTAACAAAGGAATGGGTATTTCTAATAAAGATTTAACAATCCACGAAGATGCGTGGATTGGCGGCGGTAATTTAGGAAACTCTTTGGAATTTTTTTCAAGAGGCTTAGAAATTAGCAATCAAGTTTACATGCAGTACTCTGTTCAAAATGAAAAGATTGAAGAACTAAAAATAAAAGTTCTTGACATGGGGCAGGGCCAGGAAAGAGCAGCCTGGTTTACAAATGGATCTCCAACAGCTTACGATATAACCTTCCCAACTGTTATGGATTATTTAAAAAACCAAACAGGAATAAAACTAAACAAGAAATTAATAAAAGAATTTCTTCCTTACTCTTCTTATTTAAATGCCGATGAAGTCGGAAATATAGAAAATGCTTGGAAATTTATAGCTGATAAACTAAAAACAGATTCTGGAAGTTTAAAAAATAATATAATTCCTTTATCTGCTATGTATTCTGTTGCAGAACATCTAAGGGCTTTATTAGTTGCTATTTCAGATTCAGCTCTTCCTTCAAATGTTGGTGGCGGTTATAATTTAAGAATCTTGGCAAGAAGATGTTTTGGTTTTATAGACAAATATAATTGGAATATTGATGTTAAAAAAATTTTAGAACTCCACGCTTCTTATTTAAAACCTTTATACCCAGAATTATCAGAAAATCTGGAACAAGTTGAAAGAATTTTAAAAGTTGAAAAAAACAAATATGAATCTACAAAACAAAAATCAAGGCAGATAGTTGCAAAATTAATTACAAAAGACATAACAGAAAATGATTTAATTAAGTTGTATGATTCTGATGGCATTCCTCCGGAAATAATAAAACAGGAATTTTTGAATATAGGAAAGCAGATTAAAGTTCCAGATAATTTTTATGCTAAAGTTTCTGAACTTCATGAAAAAAAAGAACAAATTCATGCAACTAAAAAAGAAGAAAAATTAAACTTGGAAAATATCCCAGAAACTGAATTACTGTTTTATAAAAATGAAAAGCAGACTGAATTTGAAGCTAAAGTTTTAAAGATATTAGATAATAATGTAATCTTGGATAAAACATGTTTCTATGGAACATCTGGAGGCCAGTTATTTGATATTGGTCATTTAAATGATAATGAAGTTGTTGATGTTTTCAAGCAAAATAATATTGTTGTCCACAAATTAAAGGAAAAACCCAATTTCAAAACAAATTCAATTATAAAAGGAAAAATAAACTGGGAAAGAAGATATCAGTTAATGCAGCACCATACTACTACCCATATAATAAATGCAGCTGCTAAATTTGTTCTCGGTTCTCACGTAAACCAGGCAGGAGCATTTAAAGACATAGACAAAGCAAGAATTGACATTACTCATTATGATTCTTTGTCAGATGAAGAAATTAAAAAAATCGAGGAAAAGGCAAATGAAATTGTTGATAAAAAGATCAAGGTAATTAAATCTTTTATTCCAAGAACAGAAGCTGAAAAAAAATATGGAATGCTGATTTATCAGGGCGGAGTTCCAATAGGTAAAAATCTAAGAATTGTAAATATTGAAGGAATAGATGTAGAAGCTTGTGGTGGAACACATCTGGACAATACCGAAGAAGCAGGAAAAATTAAAATTCTTAAATCAAATAAAATCTCTGACAGTATAGTGAGAATTGAATTTAAATCTGGAAAAGCTGCTTTGTCAGAATTAAATAAAGAAACAAGCATACTAGAAGAAACTGCTTCAATATTAAATTGTTCAAAAGAAGAAGTTCCTGGAAGAGCAGAAGAACTGTTCAATAAATGGAAAAATGTGGTTAAAAAAGGAAAATTCACAAAAGAAGATTTTATTTTAGTTTCAGAAAAAAAAGAGCAGGGTTCTGATCAGGAATTATTGAAAAAAACAGCTTTAATACTAAAAACTCAGCTAGAGTTTGTTCCAAAAACAGCTAAAAGATTCTTGGATGAAATAAAACATAAAAAAATTAATTAGAAGGTTCTATAGTTGGCTTGTCGCTTGCTTCTGCTGTTTTTCCTTCAAGTTTTTCTTCACCAGTTTTATTTTTTCTCTCTTCTTTATGTTCCTTGAATTTTATAACTGCATTTGCACAATAAGTATCAAGAACAGTTTCAGATGCATCCATAACTTCATTTAATTGAACTTCAGCACCAATTGCATCAGCTATAATATTGTATATTCTCTGGAAATTTCTTGTTGAGTTTGGGCCGTACCTAAGCACCATAGTTCTTGATTTTTCAACTCCATGTGCAATAAGCCTTCTGATTTCTTCTTTTTTAGGCATCACTCCTTCATATAAATCAGAGTCAAGATTAGGATTATATGTTAAAACATTCATTGCCCAGTTCTCTCCAATCTGCACCCTATTTACAAATTGCGTTTCAAAAGCAAGGTTTAACCTTTCTTCAGGACTTTCTGCTTTTTCTATAATCTTGTCCATTAAGTCTTCAATTCCATATCCGAATCTTATTAATAAAAATTCATTCCTAAACTCACCATCTTCAAGATTTCTCGCAGGAGTATTGGCTCTTAGAAAATCAATAGTTTCTTCACATTCTTCTTGAAGTTCCCCTATAATATTTTCATGAAGAATTTTTAATAATCCAATTAATCCAGTAGTTTGATCTTTGTATTTGTCTGGATTGTCGGCTAGTTCTTTATTTGCACCCCTTATATATTCAATAACTTCATCTTCGCTTGGCGATCTAAATCTTTGTAATCCTATTAGCTCATTTGCAAATGTAAATCTCTCTTCGCTGTCATTAGATCCCTTGATTTTTACAACTTTCCTGCTCTTGTAAACTCCGTCAAATACAGGTTCAAATCCAATTAAATCTACTAGCATAATTTAAACTCTATGAACTAGATTTATAACTATTTCTCAATAATTATGTCAGAATTGACACAAATAAACCAGTTAAGTAATTATTGATTTAATTAAGCATATATCTTTTCTTTTTCTTCATATTCATCTAAGATCTTTTTCAAAACCATGCTAAAAGCTTTCAATAAAATTTTTACTTCTTCTTTTTCTTTGTTTAGTTTATATAATTGAGTGCCTGAAAGTTTTCTGGTTGGAATTATAAATTTTTCTTTCACCAGTTCTTCCATTATATTATAAGTAGTAGCTCTGTTTAGCTCAGTTTCTTCTGCAACATCCCCTATGCTAAAATCCATACTTCTAAAAGTTAAAAAAAATTCTAATATTCTGTTTCTTGGATTTACTCCAAATATTTCACAAAAATCTCCCCATGGTTTTTCTTCCATTTTTAATCCATAATTTCATGTATTTCTTTTATTTTTCTTGGATTAAGGCTTACATGAAATTCTCCCGTTTTAATTTCTCTTAAAATTAATCCTTCTTTAATACATTTTTGCCATTCTTCTAATACTAATTTGTGTCTGTCAGGTTGTAAGTTTTTGATCCTTCTAAGGCTGTTCTTTTCTTCAGTATGTCTGCCTCCAATTCTTCTCTTCTTATACAAATTTCTTATGATATCTTTTGTATCTTCTGATAATTCTAGCATAAGTTTTACCTCTATTTATAACTTTCTATATTTTTAGACAGGCTGTCTATTTTTATAGATTCTATACAAGCACATCAAAATTATTAGTTCGATTAAAATGTAAAACAAAATAATTTCAAATCCAAGTTCTTCTTCTATTCCAATTGTATTGTTTGGATTTTCTGGCATTTCTTTTAATTCCAGTTTTTGTTCAAATGTATTGTCTTCAAATTCTTCAGTATAGTTGCTTTTAATTAAAAATTCAAATTTAATTCCCAATAATGCATCTAAATTTACCCCGCCCTCATCTTTATTCAATTCTTTAACATAAATTCTTCCAGAATACATTCCTTCTGGAGTTTCATAGGGAACTCTAACTAGAAATTTAATTTCTTTCTCGCTGTTTTCATCTATTTCTAAAATAAAATCTGTAAAATTAAAAAACCCATAACTGCTTACATTAAATGTTCTAATATCCTCAGCATTATTATAAATAAAAAATTCTTTCTCAATTTCCTGTCCATTTTCAAGTTCAATAAAAAAACTCCCAGGGCTGACTCCAAAACCATAAACATTATTTAAAAATAAAATAAAAAAGAAAAAATAAATTATTTTCATTTCTGCACACCAACTATGTTTATTGAACCTGCATATATGTTAGGTTTTGTAGAAACTGGCACATTTAGTTTGAATCCAAGGTCTTTGTTTGAATTAATTCCTGCGCTTAAATTAAATTCAAACCATCTTGGCCTGTAATCTAAATTCTTCCAAAAATCACCGTTTCCATATTCAAGGTTGCTTGCATTTATTTTATTAGTGCCGCTTTCTAGATTGCTTCCATAAACTTCCAAGTCAATATCTAAATTTCCTTGGTTCAGGATTTTTGCATTTTGAACAGAAGATTTTCCAGGCTCAACTTTTCCAAAGCTTACTGAGTTCTTGTCTATTGAAATTGCTAGTAAACTCAAATATTCAAAATCAACTAAAATGCTGTTGCTTTCATTGAACTTATCTAGAACACTCAAGTTTACAGTATAATTTCCAGGAATTTTGAAATATTCCATATTCAAATTCCCATTAAATACTCCAGAAACACTGTCAACTTCATAAGATTTGGTTAACTCAATTAAATTTCCATTTAATTCCCCCATAACTTTGGATATGTTTCCAAGGCCTAAACTAGAATTTACAAGTAAATTTACAGAAATGCTTTTATTGTCACTTACTTTCGGCCTTATTTGTACGCCATTGTCGCTGCTGTCATCTGTTATATTCACTAAATTCAATAAAGGCTTTAACCCGGTAACTTCAACATTAACTTCCAGAATTTTTGTTCCTTCTTTTATTACATTTCCAAATCCAGGACTCCCCCCAAATATGCTGCTCTCCTTCCAGTTGTCAAATGTGTTTTCTTTGTTGACATCGATTTTTTCTATGCTGTATCCATTTGAATTTCCCCCAAAAGAAAGATTGTATTCCAGGACTTCTAAATAAACACCATCAGATAAATTTACTTTATCTGTATCTGTTAAACTGAAATCCCCGTCAAAGGCTCTGAAATTTCCATCAGTTAAATTCCACACACCATCTCCATTTCCATAAACTGTTTCAAAACTTTCGTTGTCAATATCTGTCCCGTCAACTAGTTCCCTTGCAATTACTGCAAATTCACCAGGCATTATTGTAAAATCTGCAAAATTGTTTCCATCTATTTTCCACAAACTTAAGTCTGCATTTTCAGTTCCATTGTTGTAAATTTCTACCCACTCTGCATCTGTATCACTTGCCTGTGTCGGATTATACATTACTTCTGTTAAAACTATATCTGCATAACTAATTTTTACTAAAAACAAAAAAACCAATCCTAAAATTAATTTTCTCACCCTCTCACCCCCAGATTTTTATCTTTCTTTTTTGCAAAAAAGTCTAAAGAGAAGATTTCCAGAATTGATTTAAAAAGATTTGTATATTTTAGTACTAGATAATGATAAAAATTCGGAAGATTTCCGAAATTAGAAAAATATTTTCAGTTTTTACAAAAACTTTTCACTCTTGATATCTTTGGGCTTGGAAACTATAAAGTTCATGATAAATTCCCTTTTTCTTCATTAATTCCTTGTGAGTTCCGTGTTCCTTTATTTTTCCATGCTCAATAACTATGATTTCATTTGCTAATTTTACATTTGAAAATCTATGAGAAATAAAAATAGCTGTTTTGTTTTTTGTGTACTGCTGAAAAGCTTCAAATACTTTGTATTCTGCTTTTGCATCTAAAGCTGCTGTAGGTTCATCCAGAATATATATTGGTGCTTCTCTGATTAAAGTTCTCGCAATTGCAACTTTTTGCCATTCTCCATGAGATAATTCCTGCCCCTTTTCAAACCATCTTCCTAAAATAGTTTTATATTTAAGAGGCATACCAATTATTTTTTCATGAATATGTGTTTTCTTTGCAACTTTTACTATCTCGTCAATTGAAATTTCTCTGTGAATATCGCCAAACTTTATATTTTCTTCAACAGTAAAATAAAATTTTGCAAAATCCTGGAATGTAACTCCAAATAATCTTCTATATTCTTTTAAATTATATTCTTGAATTGGCTTATTATCCAGTAAAATCTCTCCCTTAGTTGGCTCATATAGTCTTGTTATTAATTTTACAATTGTAGTTTTTCCAGCCCCATTCTCACCTACAAAGGCAACGCTCTTTTTCAATGGTAATTTGAAAGAAATTCCTTTTAATATCCATTTTTCAGTTCCAGGATATTTGAACCACACATCTTTAAATTCTAAAGTTCCTTTTATATTCTTGATTTTTTCCTTGTTATCTTCTTGTTCTTCTTTTATTTTTAAGAAATTTATAAGTTCATTTATGAAGCGATTATTCTGATAAATTCCTCCAATGTCATTGACAAAATTATGCAATGCACTAACCCCCCTTGTATATATTGTGCCGTAAAAAGTAAAATCACCAATAGTAATATTTTTAATAAAAGCTCTGTAAGCTAAGTAAACATAAAAGAAAATAAAAACAAAGTCAGATAAAATAAAAGTGATAAACTCGTAAAAATATCTTTTTTCTATAAGTATTTTTTGTTCATTAAATAATTTCTCATATAGTCTTCTGTACTTGCTTAATAAAAAATCCCTTAACCCAAGAATTTTTATGTCTTTCATTTCCTTGTTGTTTATCATTAATTCCTGAGCATACTGCAAAAATCTTGCTTCTGGAGTTTCCTTGAAAATTAAATTCCACCAAACATCGCCGTATCTTATTTGTACTAACAAGCTTGGAATTGCAAAAATTATCATCAAGAACATAAAAACAGGGTTTAAAAAATAAAGAACAGCAAAAACAGAAAGCATAGTAAATAAGGCTTGAATACTGTCAAAAAGATGATAAAAAGTATTTAATGGTCTCCACATAGCTTCATCTCTTATTCTGTCTAATTTGTCATAGAATTTTGAATCTTCAAAAAACCAGAACTGCAAATTCGAGGTTTTCTCAACTATTTTATGATGGATTTTCTTGCTGAATAAATTTCCAAGAATTACTTGTGTAGCTATTCTGCTGTTCTCTATAAATCTGCCGAACAAAGTTGCTAAAAAAATAAATAGAATATATTTTAAAATTAAATTAAATTCTTGTGAAGTGCTTAAAAAATCAATTATTTTCTTTATCAGATAAGCATCTAATAAAGGAATTAAGGAAGTTGCAGTTAAAAGAAATAATGTGTAAATAGTGTATTTTGGAGAAGTCTCCCAAGTAAGCTTGATTACTTCCTTGCACATATTTATAAGATTTTTAAAAAGAGCAAAAGCCTTCATTTCAACCTCTTTTAATAAGAATTTACAATAACTTTATATATTTAAATTAATCTTATTTAATTTATGCAAAAAAGAGTAGTAAGCAGGTTTTTTGTAAGTCATGTTCCTAAATTAAATAATTATTCATTGAAAAAAATAAATTTGAAAAATTCAGAAGTATCAAAAATTGAAACTCAGATAAATCCAGCAGTTGCAAAATGGTCTTTTATTTCTTTGATGATTTTGATTTTCTTTGCATTATCTTACAGGCCGGCATCAATAACTTCCTTTTCTATAGTTGATCCAACAACCAAAGTAAACCCAAGTTTAAATTTAGTTATTTTTTTTGGATTATTGGCATTAATCTTCTTTTTAACATATGAAAAATCAAATAAAAAAAATAAATCAAAAAAATAAAAAGTTTTATGAATTTCAATACTATCTACTTTCTTGATAGCTTTTAGCTATTGTGAGTCCTTGGCAGGAAGATTTTTTATAATTTCAATAGACTTTTATTTCTTTCCAAAAACTCAGAAATTTCTTTTTTCTTTCTTGGATTTAATGAAATATGAATTTCGCCAGTTGAAGGTTTTGAAAATAAAAACTCTAATCTGAAAAGTTCTTTCATAGCTTCATCAGTTACCTTCTCACCTCTCAAATGTTTGGGTAAAGCTTTCAACAAATTTTTGATTTCAGTATGTTTTCCACCCCACATATTTAAGTTAGTTAACTTCCTAAGAAATCTTATCATTATCACTTCTTTTGTTTCTTGTATAAAACATCTCTTCATAAATAATTATTTAAATGTTTGTTCCTATTTAAGTATAGTAATGTTCTTTTTCAGAAACATTTAAATATTCCAATAAATTCTAGTTAATCAGAGTTAACCGAGGTTAACTATTAACTTAAGAGGTTGTGCGAGGATGGAAGAAACAACATTCACAAAAGCTGTAGGAAATACCCCGAAAATTAAAGTATTAGAATTCTTAGTAGAAGGGAGAGAATTAGATTACTCTTTATCAGATATCGCAGAGGGCTCTGGAATAGGGAGAACAACATTATTTAGAATTTGGGACGATTTTGAAAATTTAAAATTAGTTAAACCAACAAGAACAATAGGAAATGCAAAATTATTCAAATTAAATTTAGAAAACCCATTCATTAAAAAATTAATAGAATTATTTGACTCCTTAATTATGAACTCTTTGAATGAAGATTTTGTTGAGGCTTAATTAAATATGGAGAGTCGAACACTTTTGTTCTGTCCTGCCGGCGAGATTCGAACTCGCATTCGTGGAGTGACACTAGAATAATTTTCTAGTTAAAATAACTAAACTCCCAAAAAAATCAGCAATTATATCAGTTATGCTGAAAATTCTATTTGGAACAAACATCTGATGATATTCGTCTGTAATTCCATAAATTGTGGCAAACATTATTGTATAAAAGAATATCTTCTCATTTAAAATTTTATTAGTCTTAAAAGCATTGTAAGTTAAAAATCCTAAAATTCCATATTCAATAACATGCAGTAACTTGTCTCTTAAATAAAATTCAGGTGTCTTTTCTAAAGCTTCTATTTTTGGTAAGGAAGAAAAATAAAATATAAAAAATAAATATACTAGTAAAATTATCCAGCTAAAAATTATCTTGTTCATCAGTATCTCTTCATTGATTGATCAATTCTAGTTGCCCAGGCATTAATTCCGCCTTCCAAGTTTTTTACAGTCCTAAATCCATTCTGTAATAAATATCTTGCTGCATAATTGCTTCTATCTCCAGTATGGCATAATACAACAACTACTTTATTTTTGTCTAGTTTGGAAATTCCATTTTTCAGTTCTCTTAATGGCATTAAAACAGAATTAGTTAAATTAACCATTCCATGCTCCCATCTTTCTCTTACATCTAAAAGAATTAACTCTTCTCTTTTGTCTATTTTCTTCTTCAAAGCCTCACAACTAATACTAATATCAATATCTTTAATAGGATGTTGCACAAAATTGCAGTTGCTGCACACTAACTCATTTAGCCTTGGAACTAGCCTTCCACTACAAATTCTGCATTGAAAACCTGTAAATTCCATAGAAAATTATCTTTCTTATCTTATTAAAATAGTTTTCTGTTTAATACTTAGTAAAGTCCAGTCTTATTTTAAACTTCTTTCTTTTGAAATGCTTGTAATATCCGTCAATTAAGTCTAATCCAGCATATCCACCTAAAAAACTCAGTTGTTTTGCAAATCCAAAAATAATTCCAGAAAAAGCTCCAAATGAAATAAGTAAAATAACATAAAATCCAAATTTTGTAAAATTAATTTTTCTCTTTAATTGGTAGCTTTTTATTAAATCAACTAATAATCTTGCTGTTCCACCCAAAATTCCAAAAACAATTGCTGTAGTTAATTCACTCATTTGATAAACACGCTTCCTTCCAAAGTAGCTTTGAAAATATTTTCCAAAACATCAGTTCCAGCATAGCCGGCAAGAGCAGCTATTTTATAATCTATAGTAAACACACTTCCTAAAATTCCCCCAATAACACCAGCAGAAATAACAGTCAATAAAAAATATCCTGCGCTTATCTTGTCATTTCTGTTTACAGCCTTCATTAATCCATATAAGGCTCTGACAAATCCACCGAGAACTCCGATTAAGATAAAATTAATCACCTCTATCATTAAAAATTAATTATAATCTAGAATTTAATAAGTTTTCTAAAAATTAGAAACTAAATAAACTTTTGTAAATAAAGCGCAGGGCAGGATTTGAACCTGCGAAAAACCGCTCTGCAGGCGGTCCCGTTAGCCGTTTCGGTACCTGCGCATAAAATAAGAACTTAATTATTTGTTTTTAAAACTTTTTAAAAACGGGCCTGCACTGATTTGGACTGGACTATTAGCTCGTAGCTTTGGCTGTTAGGTTTAAGACCTTATTTTCAGGCAATTAACAATTTCTCCATTTCTTTTGTAAACTCCTTTGCTCTTTTTAATGACGTCAAAGCTTTTGAATGTTTTTCAGTTTCTATTGTTTTATATTGGATAAAACTTCGTTTATTTTTCTCAAATTCAAATGATTCAATTATCTCATCTGATTTAGTTCCAGCAATTTTTAATGCTTCTTCTTTCAATTCTTCATATTCTTCAATAAGATTTTCTTTTAATTTATTCCTTACATAAACAATTAGAGCTTCTGAAGTTACCTGATGAACAATTTTTTCTCCAACTTTGAAACCGAGTTTTAAAAGAACTGCATTCGCATAATAATACATTGCATAATATGACGAAACAATAACCCATAAATCTGAAATATTTTTTTGACTAATTTCTTCGGCAACTCTCAAACTTTCTTTTCCATTTGCAAGAAGAATATTCATTATTTGTTGGTTCATAGATGCTTTTTTCAATAAACCTTCTTCTAAATAAGATTTTACATTATTTTCTGCTTCCTTAATTCTATCTTTATCCAACATTTTTTAATAACCTATAGTATTCTTCTATTCCAACAAAGATAATATTATTTTTAACTGCCTCGCTTACAACTGTAAATTCCTTGATTTTCGCCATATGCATAAAGTCTTCATAATTTACATAAGTTAAATGTATTTTTTCCGGTAAAAGTGAAGTAGTAGTTTTTATTTCTTTCTCGTTTCCACCAATAGCCAAAATATCAATATCGGAATGTTTGTTAGCTCTGCCTTTAGCTTGTGAACCAAATAGTAAAGCTATAAAAGGAAATTTAAGTTCTGATAATCTATTATGAATTATAAGAAAATCCTTATTTTTAAACAAGTCTTTTTTTCTTTCATATTCTGCCTGAAATACCTTCTCATTAAATTTATTAGTAAATTCACATAAATTAGAGTTTCCTGCTTTGGTTATTTTTATTAGACCTTCTTTTTCCAACAATAATACCTTCTCATAGGCTATTCTATAGTTAATTTTTATAGTTTCAGCTATTTTTTTAATTGTGAATTTTTTTTCTTTATTTCCCAATAAAAATTTTAATATTTTTGTTTCGCTTGCCATAATTATTACTTATTATAATAATATTATTACTTTAAGTAATATATAAATCTTATGCTTTTAGATATTTAAAAAAATTAGAATTTCTTTGAATCTTATTAAAAAACGGGCCTGCACGGATTTGAACCGTGGACCCTCTGCTAACCTCAAAAGTTAGAAGGCAGTTAAGCGTATTTTTTTAGAATACTATGCGCTATTTACCTGAATTTTTGATTCACCAGGCTGCGCTACAGGCCCATCATATAAATATCGCAATATTCTCCCTTTTAAAATTTTGGTTTTGATTAATATTTTACAAAATACCAAATTACAGTTATTATAAGAACAATTAAAGCAAAAATATATGCTAGGGTCTTTAATTTATTTTTAATAGCAAATTCAGCTTCTTTTACCCATCTTTCAGTCATTTCTCTTTCTGTTTCCATTTTAATCTATTTCCTGCCTCAATTCTACCCAAATTAAATAATGATCGCTCTGCTCTTTGTTAACTTCTTTGTCAATTCCATATCTGACTACTTTATCTTTTAATAAACTGCTTGTAATAATTCTATCATAAGCGCAGTTAGAATCTCCAGAAGTAGTGTCTTCATTGTCATTAATTATCCAGCTCCATTTTTCAAATTCATTTTCTACTGCATTGTTGTAGTAATTACAGTCAGCATTCAAATCCCCATTTACGAGAGTATAGCCTTTATTTAAAGCAACATCATCCAAATAATCCAATTCATTTTGTACATCATCTGGCTTGACATGAATATTAAAAATAGTTAAATTATAATTATTTAAATCAAAATTTGCTTCAATCGGCGGTCTCTCCCACCTGTTCTGCTTGTCAGGATTATAGTCTTTTAAATAATTTAATTTAATGCTTTTGTTGTAAATAACTCCATATTGCTCTTTGCTCGAAGTTCTTCCTGCTCTTGAAGAAATCTCGCAGTTATACTCATCTAACAAAGAGCATAATTTTTCAAAAGCAGTTCCACTTTCATCCCTTATCTCCTGAATAAATATAATATCATAATTATTTATTTTATCTGCATAAAAATTCATTAATTCTTCATCAGAAGCTTTTGAAACGCCAAAAATCTGTAAGTTCCAGTTTGCTATCTTGATTCCATTCTCATAATTAAAATTTCCAATAACCATTCCAGTTACAGAATATTCAGAATCTCTAAAATAAAAATCAACAGCTCCAAGAATTAACAGAATTATTACTGTTAAATTTTTTAAATTCCTCTTTTTCACAATAAATTCTTAAGAAAAATATTATTTAAATCTATCCTAAGAATCGAGCTTAAGGAGTTAATAAGATTTTCCGCTACTTTTTTTGGTAAAGCTTTTTTTCTAAAAAAGGTTTATTTCTTCAATAAACTATTCAAAAATTCTGTTTTTGTTTTGAACATATTCTCTTTTGCAAATACCTCAATAGCTTTGTCAAAACCGCTTCCATATTGTGCTGCTAACTTTTTCCTGTAGGCAAATTCTCTCTTTAATCCTAATTTGTAAGCCAGTTCTCTTAATATAATTTTATTGTAATCCTTACTTATCTTTAATTTCATGTCAATTTTCTTGCTAAATTCCATAAATTCCTTTTCAAGATAAGGAAGTGCAAGGCCAACTTTAAAATTAGTTGCAATAGAAAAATCTCTTTTTACATCTACATCATAAATATTATCCACACCTTCTAAAAATTCTTCTTCTATTTTATTGTTTTCAAGTGCCTTTTTATGCTTGTTAAACCCACAAAATAAACTATCTGATCCTAATCCAGTCATAATAGTCTCCATTTTTTCACTTTTAGCTTGTTCTAAAACACTGTATAATGTGCATCCAATTCCAACTTGTACTGGATTGTCTGTTTTTAATAATCTGGTAACTTTTTTGATAATCTCATAGGCATTGTCAAAGTCAATAATTCTAGTTGTGATTGGTAATTTTAAATATGTAGAAACTCTCTTTGCCCAGATTAAATCCTCATTTTCATTAATGCTTACAGTATAAAGCCTGAAATTTAATTTTAATTTCTTACATATTAAAGCTAATAAGCTGGAATCAACACCCCCAGAAAAAGCTATTCCAAAACTTTCATTTGAATTTACATTCTTTTTTATAGAATTAAATAATTTTAGCTCTAATTCTTCTAAAGCTCTGCCTTTATTAGAAATTCTTTCTGTTTTTAATTTAATAACTGCCATATTCAAAAGAAAAAAATAATAAAGAATATAAGCTTTATTCTTGAGCTTTCTTTTTCTTGCTTCCAAATATAAGCTTTAAAAAGAAAATTGCTATAATTACAAGAATTACATCAGCTATTATCCAGAATAATTTAGTCCCGCTTAAATTTGTTCCTAAATTAAGTCCATCAAATAATCCTGCTCTTGTTGTGTCAACTGTAAATGATTTTGTGTCAAGTACATTGTTTCCTGATTTTAATACAGCAATTCCAGTGTATTTTCCTTCAGCAGCATCATCTTTTGTTCTTAAATTAAAGTATACTGTTTCAGATTGTCCAGGACTTAATGCTAATGTTCTTGAACTTGGTGTTTGTGCAAAATCCTCTACATTTTGAACTTCTAATGTAAATTGTCCCAAATTTTTGTCAGTATTTGTTACAGTTACAGGCACTGTAAATGTTTCTCCGCTCTTTAAACTGAATGTAGAAACTAAAGCTTGTATATTTGCTCCTTTAACTTCTCCATTTGTACTTGGTTCCTCGCATCTGCTTACAGTAATTGTTCCAAACCCGCTTATTGTATCGCTGTTAAAGCTCAATATAGTTTCTAATTGATATTGTTTCTTTTCAGCATTTGCTGGAATTTTAACATCCCTGAATCTTATAGTAGCTTCATCATCATTATCATCAAATTTGTCCAGTTTAATTGTGTTTGAAACTTGGTCTATTTTTAATTCATCATCAAATAATCTTACTGAAACATCATCTTCATCATTTGTTCCTATGTTTAATACATCAACAGCAACATCAAAGCTTTCTCCGCAAGCTAATGTGCTTGGTGTGAATGTTGCTTTTTCAATAATTACACTGTGCTTTTGTCTTTTTATGTCAACATCTCTTCTTGTCTCTCCGCAGTTTTCATCTTCTTCATCATCTTCAAAAGCCTTTACAAATATTGCAAAATTATTGTCAACATCAACATCATTAGGTACTTTTAATGTAAATTCAAAATCTTCTTCTTTTCCTTCTTCAACTTCTAAAGCTGCTGTTTCTCCCTCTACTAAAATATCATTGTCATCTAAATCATATAAAAATCCTTCAACAACAAAATCATGATCTTCATTGTCATTGTTTTCTACTTCTATTTCAACCTTTATTTCTTCTCCAGGCGCAAAGTCATCATTTGTTCCTGGTTCCTTTATTTCAACTCTTACATTGCTTCCGCCAACACTGCCGTCGCTTCTCACGCCATCTTCACAAACTCTTGGTTCTACTTTAATTTCTAATTTGAATGTTTTTTGTGTTGTTTGAACTAAATCTTTAACAGTTAAGATTCCTGCATAAGTGCCGAAATCAACTTTGTCTCCAATAACAGCATTAGCTGTAATAGTTGCTGAACTTCCAGCAGCTAATGAAGCTGGCAATCCAGTAAATGTTAATGCAACAGAATCATTGTCATTATCAACTAATGTAATATTATGTGTTATGTCTAAATTTGTTAAAGCCACATTACCAGTATTTCTTATAATGAAAGTTCCAGTAGCAGTTTCTCCTTGCTCTTCTTTAATTGTCAATGGATTTGTGTCTGTGAATGTGTCAACATTTAATTGGGGAAAATTGTTTACAACAACAGTTAATTGAAATGTATCAGAATGCGCACCACTTCCGTCCTTTACTTCAACATTTCCTGTATAAGATCCGGGTTTTTGTAATTGTGGTATTGCCACAGTTGAAGTAACACTAGTGCTTTGTGCAGCTGCTATGCTAGCAATACTTGCTGGATTAAATGTAATTTGGCTGCTTAAAATCTTTAAAGTAGGATCTGTTGCATGAACTAAATCACTTTTAACAAATACAATGCCTGAAAGAGTATTTGCACCAATATTATTTACTTTAAAACTTCCTGAAACACTAACCCCAGGATTCCCAGGAGTAGGATTTACAACAGTATTAACAGTTAAGTCTCCTACTGCAAAAGCAGAACTAATAGTAATTAATAATATTAATAATATAGTCAAAATTTTATTCATATTAACCCCCAATATGTTTGTTGTTATTCTCGAGTTGTACTCG
>CAYWEX010000010.1:0-31143 GCA_964457785.1 Candidatus Woesearchaeota archaeon | reverse complement strand
TAAATTAAATATTTATAAAAGTATCGCCTTTACTTTTTTACTAATCTTTCAATAAACATTTGAGGTACATCAAACTGTGCAAAAGTAAAATAATCTGGGTTTTTTCTATAATTCAATCTTGCAAAAATTTGTGATGTATCCTCTCCTATTAAGTTACTTTTTATCAATTCAAGATCTAAATTAGGAACAAATCTTCCAGCATTTGGTTTATATGGTCTTTCAATTCGATAAGTTACAGAACTTGCTTGGGATTTCACTAAAAATTTAACTCCTTCTTGCATTAAACCTTTATCTATAATTATTCTTACAGTATCAATTACATCTTGGGGATAAACCTCATTTGCTCTTTCATCAACTAAATGTGGATTTTCTGCAATTTCTCCTAAGCCTTCAATCCATCCTTCATTTAAAATATCAACTAAGTTTTTTGAAGTTACGTGTCTCTCTTCAACAGTTTGTTGCATAAAAATAGATATTGTAAATTTATTTATAAGAATTATCATTTTGCAATAGTCATAAATATTTATATATAATTAATTTTTAATAAATCTTAATGGTTAAAAAAAGAGGCAAAAGAACTATTAACAAAGTAGCAGTTCAAGCAAACTTGCCAAAAAGAAAATTAAACTTAGGTCATTTCTTTTTTAGCTTAGGTATTCTATTAATAATATTATTTACAATTGCAGACCCTAATCAAATTGATGGAACTAAAGCAATATTCTTGTTGGTTTTAGGTGGAGTTGTTGGATTTTTAGATGTAGATAAGAGAGAAGCACCTTATTTCTTGTTAGCTGCTTTAGGTTTAATTATTGCAAGTGCAGCTCCGGTTCATATTATTTCATTTTTAAATATTGGAACTTACTTAAGAGCAGCATTGTTAAACACAGCAATTTTCCTAAGTTTGGCAGTTGTAATGGTGTCATTAAAAATAATCTACAGAATTTACTTGGAATCTAAATAATTTATTTCTTAACAATTAAACCAACTATAACAATTATTATTCCCAAATAGATTAACCAATTAACTTCATAACTAAAAATTTTTAAAATTAATCCAAGAATTATTAATAATCCTCCAATGCTTGCTATTTTATATTTAGTATCCAAAAACCATGGAAAAATTTCTTCAATAAAATCTTCAATCATTTTTTTCAGGAGTTGATAAGAACCTTGTTCTTTTGATTAAACTTTTTCTAAAAGTTTACTTGATTTCTTTTACTATATTAATATTAATCTGTTTTACGTTATCCTTGCTGCAATAAGGACATGATTTATTGAAAATCTCCTTGTCTCTGGCAAATTTAAAGCCACAAGCTTCACATAAATATAGCCATTTTCCAAGGCCCTCTGTAGCTTTCACAGTTTGAATCTGCTCTTTAGTTTCATCTATGTCTTTTGCTTTAGAATAGCAGGAATTGCATATCATAAAATCAGAATTTTGGTTTTCCTTTCTTAATTCAGATGGATGCACCTTTTTCCCGCATTTCCTGCAAACTATGAATAAATCATCAAACATGTTCTATATCCATACTCCAGTATATTTAAAGATTATTATGAAAAGAAATATAATAAATTACTTCAAAGAAGCTATATAATTTTCATTTACTTTATCCCAATTAACTACATTCCAGAAAGCCCCTAAATATTCTGCTTTTCTATTCTCGAACTTTTTATAAAATGCATGTTCCCACACATCCACCCCTAAAATAGGAACTTTTCCAGAACTAATAGGACATTCTTGGTTAGCTGTATTCATAATTTCTAGTTTTCCATTATTCAAAACAAGCCATGTCCATCCGCTTCCAAATAAAGCCAAGGCAGAATCAGTAAATTTTTTCTTGAAATCTTCAAAAGTTCCAAAAGCAGAATTAATAGCTTCCTGGATATCGCCAGAAATTTGTACATCTTTTTTTAGCATTGGCCACCAAAAAGAATGGTTAAAGTGTCCGCCGCCATGATTTTTTACAGCAGTTCTTATTGTTTCAGGAATTTTATTTAAGTCTTTTAACAATTCCTCAACTTTCTTGTTTTGTAAATCCTTGTGTGCTTCTAAAGCAACATTTAATTTGTCAACATAAGTCTGATGATGCTTGTCATGATGCAGCTTCATAGTCTGTTCATCAAAATAAGGTTCTAATGCATTGTATGCATATGGTAAAGTTTCTAAAACATAAGTCATTTTTCCCTCCAAAATTTAATATCTTAAAAAAGTGCTAAACAAATTATAAATATATGCCTAAAGACGATAAATCTTTTTAAATAGTTTGTTGTTTTTAAGAATATATGGTTGAACCATTAGAACAAATAGCAGGAGAAATAAAAGTTGTTGAATTAAAAGAATTTTTATTTTCTCCAAATCAAGTTCATCCGTCAAGATTTAATGGAGAAAATTCTATAGCTTTTATAGATGACTTAGAGTCTGAGAAATTAAGAAGTTATAAAGGTAGTTTTGTTGCTTACAGAAGCGGTGCTTTTTGTGGACAGAGTAATAATAAAAACAATTTATATATTGCAGCCGTAAAGCTCTATGGGGTAGACGATGTAGCTGTTTTTGAAGTTCCAAAAGAATCTGAAGAGCCAGATTTCAGAAAAGCAATGGGTATTTTTTTAATTCCTTCAAAATATTTGCCAAAACTTTTAGAGAACTTGACAAAAGCATTATAAATTAAATTAGTTCTATAAAGCTTAATGAAACACAATTATAAAATAATAACTATATTAACAATCTTATTTTTATCAGCACAATTTTTAGGTTTGTTCATAAGCTACAAATATTTTAACAAGCCATTGCCTTATGATATTCAAAAACCGCAATTTGAAGAAGAAACTTCTTATGTTGGGATTTTTACATCTATTTTAATAGTAACTTTTCTTGCTATAATACTGGTTAAATTAAAAGCAGAAAACTTATGGAGAATTTGGTTTTTCCTTTCAGTCTGGTTTGCATTATTAATTTCATTTTCAGTTTTCATGAGGCAGGAGTTTGCAATTGTTTTATCATTAATTGTAACTTTTTTCAAAGTCATAAAACCAAATATAATTGTTCATAATTTGGCAGAATTGTTTATTTATGGAGGATTGGCAGCAATTTTCTCAAGCTCTTTAAGTGTTTCTTCTGTTTCTATATTATTAATCTTAATATCAATATATGACATGATCGCAGTCTGGAAAACAAAGCACATGATAAAACTGGCAAAATTCCAGACAAAACTAAAATTATTTGCTGGTTTTTTAATTCCATATAAACATAAAAAAGAAATCAAGACAGCAATCTTAGGTGGTGGGGATATAGGATTTCCTTTGTTGTTTGCTTCAGCAGTTCTAAAGTCACTTGTTGAATCAAATTCTTCAGTTCTTAAAGCATTAATAATTCCAATAACAACTTGTATGTTGTTAATAACTTTGTTTATTTTTGGGAAGAAAAATCATTTTTACCCTGCAATGCCTTTCTTGTCAATCGGTTGTTTCCTTGGCTATTTAATTGTTCTTTTAATTTAGGTAAATTTTTAAATACCTCAAGAGGAATAAGAACCTATTTAGCCGGAGTTCATAAGAACCGGCGGTTCTTATAATGGAAGACAAAGTTACTGATGAAAGATTGAAAACCTATTTTAGGTTGACAGAAGAAGCATATAAAAAAGCCATAGAATCTAAACAAAAGATCAATTTAGATGATGCTCGTGAAAAAATCCTGGACATGGTAAAAAGATATATTGATGATGCTCACCATTTTAAAGCCCAAGGTGATATTGTAACAGCAATGTCAGCTTTAAGCTATGCTCATGGTTTTCTTGATGCTGGAGCCTTATTAGGCATCTTTGACGTTCACGATTCCAATCTATTTATAGTTGATTAATAGGAGTTCATAAGAGTTTTCCGTAAACGCTTATTTTGATTAAACTTTTCTTAAAAGTTTACTTGACTTATTTATGCCATTTTCAATTAAAATAAATGCTCTTGTGTCATAAACATTAAAAAGAATGCAAAATATAAAAAATTTATAAGGATATAAAATGAGATTAGAAGAAAATCCATATCAAGGAAATAACAACGTATCATTTACAACTTCAGAATTTGAAAAGTTCAAAAGTTTAGAAGAATTAGTTCAAAGAAATAATGGAAGATTAACTGAAATAATAATAAAAACAGCAAAAGATGTTCTTGAATTGATTGTAAATTCAGAATCTTTAGTTGTAGAAAAAAACAATATAAAATATGAAATAGTTCTTCCTCAGTCTTTAACAAACAGAGACTATGTTAACCCTATAAAAATTGAACCTTTACTTAAAGAAGAAGATTCTTACGGACCGCATCTGCATGAAGTGGATCTCGAACAAAGCGAATTTGACGCATTAGTTTCTTTAAAAGAATTATATAATAAAGCCTTAAGCAAAAAATTCAAAGATGCAGTTGTAAATGAAGACTTTATGGATATTGATTTAATTTTTGAAATTGGTTTGAATTATATAAATGGTTTAGTCAAGATAAGTCAGGAAGGATATAAAACTATAGAAATAGTTGACAAAAACAGAGTTAAAACAAGTAAGGTATTAAACGCAGAAGAAGTTTTGGTAAAAGTAAAAACAGAAAAAGAAAGGTATTTGGATTATGAAGCGGGGTTAAAGCAGGCAATTGATATAATGAGGCAAACTCTTAGCGGAGATATAAATAATATTGAAGTATATCGAAATAGTGATTCTGCAGATATGAAATTAGTAATAGAAAGGCAGAAGAAAAGAAAAGCTATTGAAGAAATGAAATTTTTTACTTACAAAGAGATACAAAGGCTTCCACTATTTTGGAAAGAGTGTCCTGATAATAATATTGAAAAAAGAAAACAAAAAGAAAAAGGTATATAAAATAAACTATATGTTCTAATATTAATTAATGAAAATAATAATAGTCTCAGGTACGCCAGGAACTGGAAAAACAAGAATAGCTAAATTAATTGCAAGAAATTCTAATTATAAATATATTGATGTAAATAGATTACTTAAAGAAAATAAAATCTATGATTCTTATGATAAAAAAAGAAAATGCTTTGTAGTAGATATAAAGAAATTAAATAAATTACTAATAGCTCTGATAAAAAAGTCTAGGTCAAATTTAATTTTAGATTCTCATTTGTCTCATTTTCTCCCAAAACAATACGTTAATCTTTGTATAATTACAAAATGTAATCTAAAAATATTAAAATCAAGATTAAAGAAAAGAAGGTATAATAAATTAAAAATAAAAGAAAATTTGGAATCTGAAATATTTAATGTTTGCTTAAATGAAGCTTTGGAAAATAATCATAATGTAATAGTAATCGATACATCAAAGGGAGTTAAGCATATAAATATTAAACAATTACTCAAATTCGTAAAATATGGGAGATAAAACGTTAAAATGGATGTAATTTTTCAGCACCCAAAATTTAGAAAATTAAAGAAGCAAGGACTAACATATGTTGACATGCATTTTCATACCAACTATTCTATGGATACTTCAACAAGAGTAAACTTTATTGCAAAAAGAGCTAAAATGCTTGGATGTGGTATTGCAATAACAGATCATAATGAGATAAAAGGTAATATAGAGTTGGCAGGAAAGAAAAAATGCATGGTTATTCCTTCAGTAGAAATTACTTCATCCGAATTATTGGATGTAATTCCCTATTTTTATCATTTAAATGATTTAAAAGAATTTTACAATAAGCATATTAAACATAATCTCAGGCCAAATATAGGTTTTAATTTCAACAGGGTTTCACTAAACTTTGAAGAAATACTTCATAAATTGCGAAATTACAGATGTATAATTAACTTGCCCCACCCTTATGCTCCTTATCCACAAAATACAGATCCATTTTTATTAAAAGAAAATAAAAGATTGTTGAAATATATAGATTCCTTGGAAGTTCTAAATGGTTCTTTGCATAGGGAAAGAAATATTAATTCAATTAAATTAAATAAAAAATTAAAAAAAGCATATGTAGGTGGAAGTGATGGTCATACCTTATTCCAGCTGGGTGAAGTTATAACAATTACAGAAAATACCGATACAGAGGGCTTTTTAGACTATATTAAAAAGCATCAGAATATTGTAATGGGAGAAGAAATGCGATTCATGCATAGAACTTGGGTTCAATTAATAATATTCAAAAATGCTTTAAAATTCAAAGTAAAAGAAAAAAGTACAAAATTAAAGAAAAAAGAATGGCGATAATTGAAGAATTATATTTTGCATTACCAATTTATATTGGAAATATGATGCCAATATTTGTAAGAAAAATTCCTTTTCTAAATTATCCAATAAATAAAGAATTATTTGGCTCACATAAAACTGTAAGAGGCTACATAAGCGCAATAATGGCAGCAATTATTATTTTTTACATCCAGCTGTACTTATATGATATTTCCTTTTTCAGGAAAATTAGTCTGTTAAATTATCATCAGGAAAATATTTTCTTGCTCGGATTTCTTTCAGGATTCGGGGCAATAACAGGCGATTTGATTAAAAGTTATTTTAAAAGAAAAAGAGAAATAAAGCCAGGGCATAAATGGGTTCCTTATGACCAGCTGGATTTTATGGTTGGAGCTTTATTATTATTATATCCTTTTGTTAAATTAACTTTCAAAAGCACAGCTATTTTATTATTATTGACTCCTTTCCTTCATGTATTAACTAATCATATAGGATATTTTTTAAAAATTCGTGAAACAAAATGGTAAAGCAGACAATAAATGAAAAGTTTGTAGTTAGAAATCAAAATATAAGAGATTCTCTGTTTAAACCAGTTTCAAAACTTTTGACTAAATTAAATATTTCAGCCAATTTCCTGAGTAATTTAAAATTAATTATTTTTCTTCCTTATTTAGCTTTTATAGCAATTAATCCAAAATTAGCATTTTTATTTTTATTTTTATCTCTATTAATAGATATATTTGATGGACCATTGGCAAGATTCCAAAAAAAACAGTCAGATAAGGGAAAATTCATAGATACTTTTGGAGATTATGTAACTTATTTATTGGTAATATTCTCTTTTATTCCTTTTTTTAATTATCTATTAACTTATCATTTAGTTATTCTCCCGATAACTGTGATATTATCAATAATAAAAAATCAGGAATTTACAAAAACAGATTGGATAATTAAACCAGCTCCATTATTAGGCCATTATAATGGTTTAGTTTACTTGTCAGTATTCTTATTAATTTTTTACCAAAAAAATTATCTTAATTTAATCATATTCTTATTAAATATTTATTATACCTTTCTATCAATAGGTTATTTCATAATTATACAATCTAGATGGTTAAATAAAAACAATACTAAAAAACAACAATAGTTTTAAATTAAGTTTCTTAATAAAGTCCTATGAAAAAAGAGTATCAAAAACCGCATAATCTTGATCTATATGATTTCTGTATTGAAATAGACGCCCGCCCAGTAAATTGTAGAAATTTAGCAGAAAAACTTGGAAGACCGGAAAGATATATTGTAAGAAAAATAGAAAGACTTAGGCAAATTGGTATAAAAATAAAATCAGTCCTATATGGAAAATTAAGAGAAAAAGGATCTTTCTTTCAATATGAATTTGAAGAGCCTATTGCAGAAGTTTTAGAAAAATTAGATAAAGAATTTGGAATGCTGGAACTTTATGAAAAGAGCTCTCTTTCAGAGCAGGAACAGCGGCAATTAATTGATACAACTATAAAAGTAAACAATAATAGTAAACATTGGCCAATAGGTTATTTTTCTAATCCAAAAAATAGAGATGAAAAATTAAAAGTTATTCTTCCATTTTGTTTGGAAAATATTCTCTTCAAAGAACCAGAAGAAATTAGAAAAGCAGATCTTAAATTATTAGGTTTAGAGCCTGTTTTAAAGTACTTTAATAAATCAGTTCTAAGATTTTTGCAAATAGCATACCCTTGGCTGACTTCTTATGACAGAAAAGAGCAAAAAAACAAAGAATTAAGTGATTTAATTAAAAAGAGACTAAATGAATTAGGAAAAACTCAAAGACAATTATCAGAAGGATCAGGAATTTCAAGACACACCATCAGCCAGTATACTACTGGGAAAAGAACTCCAGCAGAAAAAAATTTGGAGAAATTATTCACAGCTTTAGGTTTGCCATATAAAAAAGTAGAAAAAGAAGATAATGTCTGCAGGGGCAAGGATTTGAACCTTGGTAGGCACTGAGCCAACAGCTTTCTCCTTAAAACTTGAGGCTGTCCCGTCTAGTCTAAATCTTTCCCAAGCTTTCTTTAAGAAAGGCTTATTTGACCGCTCCGGCACCCCTGCATAAGAAATCTGAAGAAATAACCAATTAAAAAACTTTTGCTCTGCATCCTTTGGAACAAGTCCCTTTCATGTCTTTATTGCATTCTTCACAGCAGATAAACAAATTATCACACTTTTTATTAGCGCAGTTTATGTATCTCCCGCATGGAACATGGCATAAGTCACAAAAACTAATTTCAGAATTTTTAGTTCCAGAAGGAATGCTCATCCTGTTGTCAAAAACAAAGCATCTCCCTTCAAAATATTTGTCAGGAAACTGGTTAATATAATTTATAATCCCACCATTAAGCTGGAATACATTGTTAAATCCATTTTCTTTCAAAAAGGCTGAGGCTTTCTCGCATCTTACTCCGCCAGTGCAGTAAGTTACTATTTTTTTCTCCTTAAATTTGTCTAAATATTTAATTACCTTCTTAAATTCCTTAAATGTTTCAATATTAGGTGTTATAGCTTCCTTGAATTTTCCAATCTTGCTCTCATAATTATTTCTTGCATCTAAAAGAATGAAATCTTCATTGTTCTCAATTAATTTATTTAATTCTGTAGGAGAGATATACTTCCCTTTATTCTTTAATTTAACTTTCAATCCAGAAGCTACAATTTCTTTTCTTACTCTTACAATGGTTTTCTTAAATGGATGGCTATCAGCTAGAGTATCCTTAAATATTAAATCCTTAAATAAATTATTTTTAATTATTTCTTTCTTATATCCCTGAATTTGTTCTTCAGATCCAGAAATACTTCCATTTATTCCTTCTTTAGAAACTAAAACTTTTCCTTTTATTCCTAATTTATTGCAAAATTCCTGGTGTTTAATTTGAAAATTATCAGGGTCTTTAATTTCTACATATCTGTAAAATGAACTTATGATCATATTACGTAATTCTCCTATAACTTTCAAATTTTATTTTTTTGTCATTTGGATTAAATATTTCTATTACAGCATATAAACCTCTTGTATAAACCTCACCATTTCTTCTAAAATGAGCAGATTCCAAAATAATTATACTTGCTAATGGTCTTGACAATTCACCATCGCCTTTAGTTTCTAATAATGGTACCTCTCCATCTAGCCAGTAATTTCTTTGTCCTTTTTTTAGAAATTCATAAACTTCTCCCTCTTTAAGATTTTCAGGAATGCATTCTTCTAAAGATCTTCTTTTAGCTTTAAATTCAGCTATATTCCTTAATGCTAAATCTGGATTAAACTCAATTTGTATTCCCATAGAAAAAATTAATTTTTATAAACTATATATGCATTTTCCTTTATAGCTCTTCCATTTCCAATACTTCTTAAAACATCTACTCTAATAAAATCTCCAGGTACAATAGGTGCTTTTGCATTAATATCTTTTAAAGATAAATCTATGTCCCTCTCAAGACCACTAGTTTCTTTTGCATCTTTAAGGCTGGCTATAACCTTGTCTCCATCTATCTTTTTTACTTTCCCACTATAGCTAGTCAATGGTTTTCCATTTTGATATTCTGCCATGATAAAAATTCAAAAATAGCTGTATTTAAATCTTATTAAAATCTTAAAAAGCAAATAAACAGAAGAATTAGCCATGAATAAAGCCCTAGAAGTTATCGAAGAATTGGAAAAAAACAGGCAGCAGCCTTATTTAGCAAAAGAGTCAGTAGATTTTATCTCAATCATTTGTAAAATAAAAAATCCAAAAAACATCTTAGAAATCGGAACTTGTCATGGATACTCTGCTTTAAACTTTTCATTAATGGCAGAGAAAGTAGTTACTTTAGAAGTTGATGAACAGGCAGTTAAAATAGCAAAAGAAAACTTCAGAAAAGCAGAAGTAAAAAATATTGAGTTAATCGAAGGAAATGCACTTGAAATCCTAAAAAACTTAAAAGAAAAATTTGATTTGATTTTCATAGATGCAAAAAAAGCACAATATAAAAATTACTTAGAATTATCATTAAACTTATTAAATAAAAATGGTTTAATTCTTGCAGATAATACAATTTCTCATAAAGATTCAATGAAAGATTTTTTCGAATATCTGAAAAATTCTAATTTATTTTATCAAACTCTTAATATTGGAAGTAAGCCAGCATCAGAAAGCATATCTGGATTAACAATAGTAACTAAAAATTAACTCCCTAAACCGAGTAAAATTTTATGATACTACTTTTTAAATAATCTTATTTTAAATTTGACAAAATGCAGCCTTTAATTAAATTGGAAAATGTAGAAAAAACTTACAAAATGGGAGATCAAAAAGTTACAGCTCTGGACAAAATTAATTTGGAAATATATCCTAAAGATTTTGTTTCTATTCAAGGTCCATCTGGATCTGGAAAAAGCACAATAGTAAACATGGTTGGCTGCCTAGATACACCAACAAAAGGAGAAATTTACTTGGGAAAGAATAATATAGCTCATTTGTCAGAATCAGATCTTGCTCAAATAAGGGGGAAAAAGATAGGTTTTATTTTTCAGACTTTTAATTTAATCCCAAGCTTGACTGCTTTGGAAAATGTAGCTCTTCCAATGACATTTCAAAATATCTCAAGAAATAAAAGACTAAAAAAAGCTCAGGAATTATTGATGCAGGTAGGTTTGGGAAACAGGTTATATCATCTGCCAAATGAATTGTCCGGAGGACAAAGACAAAGAGTTGCAATAGCCCGTTCTTTAATTAATGATCCCGAAATTATTCTTGCAGACGAACCTACAGGAAACCTGGATACTAAAACAGGCAGTGAAATAATGCAGATTTTAAAAGATTTTAATAAAAAAGGAAAAACAATAATTCTAGTCACTCATAATTCAGAACTTACAAAATTAGCTAATAAAAAAATCAATCTAAAGGACGGTCAAATAGTAAAATGAAAAAATTAATTGTTTTTTTAATATTTTTGTTGACCTTGCAGATAGTTAGTGCTCAAGTGACGATAGAGTCATTTTTTGCAAATCCCGACAAAGTTTTGCCAGGCGGGACATTGAAATTAAGAATAACTCTGGAAAATGTTGGAGAGGAAAAAATAAAAAATATCATAGTTAAATTAGACTTGTCTCAAATACCGTTTGCTCCCTTGTCATCTTCAACAGAACAAGTAATTGATGAAATTAGAAAAGATGATAGAGAATCAGTAAACTTTGCCTTGGTTGCATTGCCAAACGCAGAATCCCAAATATACAAAGTTCCTGTTGAGATAATCTATAATGAAACTAAAAAAACTTCTTTAATTAGTTTGGAAGTAAATGCAAAAGCCAACTTAGACCTAATTTTAGATACAACCGACATAATAAAAGTAAATGACCTGGGAAAAGTAAGTTTAAAATTTGTAAATAAAGGCCTGGCCCAAATAAAATTCCTGAAAGTTACTTTGCAGGAAGATCCTGGTTATGAAATCCTGTCAGCAAGTTCAATTTATATTGGTGAAGTTGACGTGGATGATTTTGAGTCAGAAGAATTCACAATAATCCCTAAAACAAAAAATCCGCAATTAAAATTTAATCTTGAATATAGGGACATAAACAACAATGAATTTACAGAAAATAAAGCAGTAAGTTTAAATGTTTATACAGAAGAAGAAGCAAGGCAGTTGGGATTAACAAATTCAAATATTAACTGGATATTCCTAGCTTTAATAGTTTTAGTTTTAGTTTTGTTTTTTGTGCATAGAAGAAGAAAGAAACATGTTGACTGATTATTTTTTAATGGCTGTTAACAGCATTAGTCATAGAAAACTAAGATCTTGGTTAACTGTAGTTGGTATAATTATTGGAGTAGCATCAATTATTTCTTTAATTACAGCATCAAGGAGTTTAGAAAGTACAATTGAATCTCAATTTGAGCAGTTTGGAGCTAACAGAATTTTAATATCAGCAAAAGGTTTTCAAGGACCAGGCACATTGTCACAGGGATTGACAAATGAAGATGTTGAAACAATAGAAAAAATATCTGGATTTAAGTACATAATACCGGGATTATTCAGGACATCAGAAGTAAAATTAAACAAGGAAACTAAATTTGCATTAATAATGGGATTGCCTTCTGATAAATTTGACGTGTTCTTTAAAGATTCCGGTATTGAAATAAGAGATGGAAGAAATGTAAAAGAAAATGAGAAATTTGTTGCATTAATAGGTTATAGAATAGCTAAAGACATGTTCTCCAGAGAATTAAAAGTTGGAAATAAAATATTTATCAACAAGCAAGAATTCAAAATTGTTGGAATTTTGGAGGAAATTGGAAATCAGCAGGATGATAACCATATTCATATTCCAATTGATATAGCTCGTTCAGTTTTTAATGAACCTGAACGTGTTGATACAATCTTTGCCCAGGTGAAGTCAGCTGATGATATTCCAATATTGCAGAAAAAAATAGAAAAAGAACTGGAAAGAAAAAGAGATGATACAAATTTCCAGGTTCTTACAGCATCTCAAATATTAGAGCAAATAAACCAAATTCTTGGAGTATTGCAGATTTTTTTAGTTAGTGTGGCAGCAATATCATTGATTGTTGGGGCAATTGGAATTATGAATTCAATGTACACTAGTGTCTTGGAAAGAACAAAAGATATAGGCATAATGAAAGCAATTGGTGCTCGCAATTCCGATATTTTAAAAATATTCTTGATAGAATCAGGATTAATTGGTTTGGTTGGTGGAATTTTTGGTGTCTTGATTGGAACAATTATAGCTTATTTCATAGGAATATTTTCTACAAATTCAGGTTTTTTATTGCCGATTAAAATAGAGCCTTTAGTTTTATTATCTGGATTATTGTTTGCTTTTTTTGTTGGTGTAATCTCAGGAATTCTTCCAGCAATTCAGGCATCTAAACTAAAGCCAGTTGATGCATTAAGGTATGAATAGATTTAAATAAAAGTTTGTTAAATGGTTTTAGTATGAAACCAACTGAATTTAAAGAAGGGATTAGGAAAATTACTACAGACATGCGTTCAAGTAAAGATTCACTTTGGAAACGATTTAGAGAACTTTTATCAGAAAAACATATTGATTTCAAGACTTCAATACTAGCTGAAGTTCATACGGAAGACAACTCTCTTTGGGAAGGCATTATTGTTACCGATAAAAAAGATATATTTGATTTTGATTTTGATTTTCTACATAAACCTACTGAGTTCACAAGATGGGAAAAACTCAATAAAGCAGAGGACTATTACATGCCAGAATATATAAAATATGCATTAGAGATGTAATTCCCGAGCCGACACAAAAATAAAATCTAATTATTCAACATCTTCTTTAATAGCTTTTTTGAAACTTACTCTTTCATTTTTTCCTTCTGTCTTGAATTTGTGAGCTATTTCAGATTCAATTTTCTCAAAAGTTTTGTTCAAAGCCCTTATAAAATCCCAGTCACTGTATTCAACAGAAGCTAACAACTTAGGATTTTCAACTCTTCCATGCACAGAATACTTGCATCTTTTTCCAGAAGTTTTCATTTTTTTAATATGCAAAATAACTAAAGGATCATTAGCTACAATCCTGGAAACTTTCTGGTAAAATCTATCTCCATAAGTCTTTAAATTATTTACCTCATTTTCATCTAAAGAATCAAGACCTATAAAACTAAGCGCCATAAAATTATAATATATTTTCGAATTAATAAAGGTTTTTAAAGTTGAAAAAATTATTAAATTTTAATGAGAAAAACAGAAAAACACTATAGAAAAATGAGTCTTTATGGCCCACAAGTTCCTGATGCAAAGGTTAGAAGAATTAATACAGTAGAAGAAAGGAAAAATGGAAATCTAGTTCAAAGAATTCGTTTTAATATTCACGGCCTAATGCCTATAGAAGATACTAACGAGCAAATTTATTATGATGATTTTGTAAAACCATTTGAAAGAGAAATGGCAAAAAGATATGGTGATAGATTAGTGGCTTTTGGAGAAGAAGCATCCAACATCCAAGTCAGTATGTTCACACCAAATCCAGTGACTGGCGATAAAAAACTAGCCAGGATAATTATTTTTGATTATGAAGTACATATAAAAAAGTAATTCTAATAAAAAAGATTATAAGTATTATTAAATTGATATTTTAAATGAAAGAAGTTAAATTTGATAATACTGATTTTAAGGCTTTATCTGTAGATACCAGAGTAAAAATACTTAAATTATTGTCAAATAAAAAATATACTCAGTCAGATTTAGCAGAAATGCTCACTATAACAGTTCCCTCTGTAAAAGAACACTTGGATTTCTTGTTAAAAGCAGGTTTTATTGAAAAAATAGAAGAAGGAAGAAAATGGAAATATTATTCTGTTACAGATAAAACAAAAAGCCTGTTTAATTCAGAATTATATAAATTTGTTATTACTTTAGGTATATTTGTAATTCTTGCTGGTATTTCTTTTATTAGTTCATTTCAGCAGGGGTTTGTTGCAGAAAAGTCTTTGGGAATAGCTTCTGAACTTACAATGAATTTAGAAGAATCTAGTTCTATAATTAATTTAAAACCTGTTATTGCTTTAGCCTCATTAGTTTTTTTAGGATTAGCAGTTTATTTCTTGATAAGATACAAAAAAGTACCTTCCAAAATATTAAGGTCTTTACCTAAATAAAAAAGCAGTTTTATATATATTCCAGGTACTCCTTTTTAGTATAGGATGAATTAAAATGAAAATAAATACTTTGCTTTTTATTATTGTTCTTACAATATATTTTGTTAGTATAAGTTTAGCCCAAGTTCAGGAACAAGCAGAAGCTATACAAACTAGTCAACCAAAATTATATTCTGAAGCTTCGTTCTCAGAATTATTTGCAAACCCAAATAATTTTAATGAAAAATATGTTAGTCTTTATGGCTATTATGATAAAAGTTCTAATTTGTTTAAAGAAAATCCTCAAGCTATAAATGGGTTATTAGTAAGTTATTCTTCAGAATGCCATGATTATTCTTATGGGCTAGAATGTAAATTTATAGAAAATAACTGGATGAATGTAGCAGGACTTTTTGAGTATACTGGTTCATTTAAATTAAAAGTAGAGATTATCCATTCAGGGAAGAAAATAGGCAGTAGATGTGTTTATGATAATGAATGTCAAAATCATATCTGTTTACTTGCTCCAGATATGAAAATGATTTTACCTAATACTAATTTTGAAGACTTGCCTTCAAGTGCAAAAATAATTGATTTAGAAGTTCAAGATTCTAAAGTTCAAACTTTTTATACCAATTCTGTAATAGTCCTGGATAATGGCCCAAAAGACTATGGTTTTTGTTTAGGTTATGCTTTAGCTCCTACTCCAGCACCAGATGAACAAAGATTTGTAGAAAAAGTAAAAGAAATTTATATAGAAAAAGGAATTATTGAAGAAGATGAACCTTTTGTTTTGGGAGCATTAACACAAAATTATGATGGGGGAACAGGGTATGCAATAGCAGAATGGAATAATAATAGATATATGTGGGTATTGCTTAAACCTGGTGATGAAAAATATTTAGACTGGATTAAGGAAGCAGTAACAGAAATTATTAGTGAAGAAGATTTTAACAATAAATTTAAGCTTGTTTCTATTAACAGACCAAGCATACCATCTATTAATTATATTCCAGACAGGAAAATGTTATTTGCAGAATTTCTTGTTAAAAATAATGGAAAAGAATTTCCTATTCTTCATAAATTTACAACACACAATTTAGTCAATAGTAATTGGATAGAAGTTAATAAAGAAGAGTTCAAGAAAGTAGCTGTAGAGCAATATAAAGATGCTGTAGAGAAATCACAACGAAAATCAGAAGCAGGTCAAGCTTTTAAATCAGCAACAGAAGCTTTTTCAAAAAAATCATTTGATAATTTTGAAACAGGAATCCCATCTCAATATATATTCATCTTAGTTATAATCATACTTTTAATAATGGGTTTAATAATTTATGTAAGGAAAAGAAGAATATGAAAAAATTATCAATAGCTTTTATTATTTTAATAATAACTAATTTATTCATATTAAATACAACTAATGTTTCTGCCTGTGAATGTGCCCCTCTTGATACTCCTAAACAAGCCTTAACAAATTCTAAAACTGTTTTTTCAGGCAAAGTTATTGATATAGACAAAAGTTTAATAGCTTTAGAAAATAAAATAAGCTTTCAGGTTTACAATTCTTACAAAGGCATATCTGACAAAGAAATAACAATTTATACCGCACAAGATTCTGCTGCCTGTGGTTTTAAATTTCAAGAAAATAAAGAATATCTGGTGTATGTTTATGAGTATGATGGAAAATTAGAAACTAATTTCTGCACAAGAACTAAACTTTTGGAAAATGCTAATGATGATTTAAAAGAATTAGGTTCCGGAAATAAAAATTATCCAATATTAGAAGAAGATAATTTAGGAAATAATAACTTTATTTATGCATTAGCTATTTTAGTAATTTTAATTATTTTAGGTTATTTTATAAAAAAGAGAAAATGATTGATTGGAAAAGATTATTTAAACCAACAAAAGAGAAAATCTTAATAGTTTTAATTTTATTAATATTAGCAGTCGGAGTCGAATTAATTTCTAAAATTGTTGAAGATAATACTCCTTTTTCAGAACATAAACAAATTTCTTTTCAAGAAGAGTTACCGTACATTATAACGACATTTATATCAGCTTTATTCTGGTTTGGTGGAAGTCCTGTAAATTATATTTATGATTACGGATTTTTTCATACTTATCAGCTTATGCAATATTTGTGGTTTGGACTAATAAAAACAATTTTATGGTGGTATTTAATTTCTTGTATAATAATTTATTTTAAAGAGAAAAAAAGAATATGAAAAAGTTATTAATAAGTTTAGGTTTAATCTTGATTGTATTTATTATTATAATCAATATTCCATTTGAAGAAAAAGTAAATAATAATTTAGAAAAGAGAGATATTTTAGTTGCTTATTCACAAGGTCTAGGTATTGGGGGAATAGCAAGTGTTAGCATATACGAGAATGGCACTATAGAGTATTTCTCAAATAAAATAGGAACTAAACAACTAAATCCTGAAGAATTAAATAAATTAAAAAATGCAATAAATAATAATCAATTTTCAGTTAGTAAAATAAGCACCTGGACTAAATGGCGTAGTAAATTTCCAGATTGTGCTGATTGCTATACTGGTATTGAAATTATAATCAATAAAAATGGTCAAGCAATAAAAATAAAACTAGATGGCGTTATCTGGGATATAATTTCACGACAAAAATTATTTTAAATGTATCTCAACTACATTGTCATCTTCTAATTTATAATTAAGCCCTACCTGCATCCCATTAAACTTAGCTCCCTTACCCCAAATTCTTGCAAACCTGAATTTCTTGATAAAATCTTTATGCAGAGTCTCAGCTAAATCTCTAACAGAACTTCCTTTTCTAAGAGATATTGGTCTGTTTTCTTTTTCTTTCCCTGGTTGCTTAGTAAAAACTTTGATTAATCTTAATTTTTCCCATATTTTCTCACTCATGTCTTCATTTTTATTAAATATAATATAAGGAGTTTTTACATTGTTGTCTTTTAATTCATATAAAACTAAATTAACTTCGTTAATATCTCTTCCAAATACTACAAGTAAATCAGTTTGTTTTATTATTCCTAAAAATATCCCTCCCTTTTCCTGCATAATAAAATCTCTAGTGACAGCAGGAATTTCTACAGTTTGAATTTTTACTCCATGATAATCCATAGTTCCTATTACAGGATTTAAAGTTGTAAAAGAATGAGTTCCAATTTTAGTTTTAACATTGGTAACTTTATTCAAAAAAGTACTTTTTCCAGATTGTGTAGTTCCTACTAAACATATTTGTGCAGCACCTTCTTTTTTTATAGATAAAGATTTCCCACCTCCTTTTTTCTTTCCTTGTGTTTCTATTTCTTCTCTTAATTTTGCTATTTTCTGTTTAATTCCAGATCTTAATTTCTCAGAAGATTTGTGATTTGGAGAAGCAGCCAATACTTTCTGCATTGCTTTCAACCTATCTTTAGGATTTTTAGCTTGGTCATATTCCTTCAAAGCATTGCTATATTCATATCCGGCATTAATTGGCATGAAATACAGAAATTAAAATAATATAAAAGCCTTGCTAGATTTTAAAACCATAGAGAGCCCATTTATGTTCCTTGATATCGCCTTCAGGTTTCAAAACTACTTTATTCCAATCAACACCAATTTTTTTTAATTCTCCTTGAATTAGCTTGGCAAGTTTATCAGTTACTACATTAGGGACAGAGCCGTATTTTAGAGATAAACCGCTAAAAACTAAATCTCCATTCTTATCCAAATATATTTTTCTTCCGCCCAAAACTCTTGTATCTTCCAGTTTATTGTTTTTAACTATTCCAATATGTCCTAATGGAGCAACATAACCATAAATTGTAGTTCCATTGCCTACTACTAAAAATCTGTGCACAACTTCTTTAGGATCATTGCCAAGATAAGTTAGTTTTGGTTTTTCTATTTCTACATTCCCTAATTTATATTCTAATTTAGACATAATAAAATTTCAAAAAAATAGCTTTTTAAAGTTTACTCTAAAAAAAGCAGGCTGATCATAATAATTACGCCGATCATAATTCCGCATAACTGCATAATTGATTTAGTTACTTCTAGTTCTTTGTGTAATTCAGGGATTAAGTCTGATGCAGCAATATAAACAAATCCGCCAACAGTTAACGGTATTAAAAATAAGTTGTATTCTCCAAAATAAGATCCAAAATATAAAGAAATAATTGTTCCAATTACTGCTGTTAAGGCAGATAAGAAATTAAAAAGCAATGCCTTAGAAACTTTAAATCCGCTGTGTATTAATATTCCAAAATCGCCGATTTCCTGTGGTATCTCATGTAATATCACTGCTATTGTTGTTGCAATTCCAACTTCTAAATTAACTAAGTAACTTGCACCAATAACTAAACCATCAATAAAATTATGCAAAGCATCTCCTATTAAATTAATAACACCAAAACTATGAACATGTGTTTTAGTTGTTGGCATATGGCAGTGATTCCAGTGAATAAATTTTTCAAAAATAAAAAATATCAGCATACCAAGTATGATATAAAGAGAAATTTCTAATCCAAATCCAAAATTTTCAACTGCCTGTGGCAAAAGATGAATAAAAGCATCTCCTAATAAAGCCCCTGTTGCGAAACTAACTAAAAAGAAAATTATGCTTCTTAATCTCTTCAAATTTAAAGATAAAGTAAATACCCCTATAAAAGAAATTAAACTGACTAAAATAACGCTCACTAAAGAATATAATAAAACCTCATTGCTGACCATATAAAAAATACTTTTTTCTATATATATAAGCTTTATTTGTTCTGATTATAAAATTACTTAATATGGGCACCAAATATAAATTTAAACTAAAAGTGCCCACATTGCATTTTTAGATAGCTTTTTAAAATTATTTATCTTCTCTGTAATATCTATTGGCTTTTTGGTTAAGCCTTTTAGTAAAATATATGAATAAAGAATTAATTACATTCAAGAAAGAACCTGATAAAGACGAGGATTTGCTTAAATTATTAAATCCTACAGTTAGGAAGTGGTTTACATCTAAATTCAAAGAATTTGCACCCCCACAAAAATATGCTGTCTTGGAAATTCATTCAAGACAAAATGTCTTAGTTTCAGCCCCAACTGGTAGCGGAAAAACTCTCACTTCATTCTTGTCTATTTTAAATGAACTTGTAGATTTGGCAGAAAAAAACCAATTGGAAAATAAAATATATTGTGTCTATATTTCTCCTCTCAAGGCATTAAATCGAGATATATATAAAAATCTAATAGAACCTTTAAAAGAAATAGAAAAAATAGCAGGCAAAGAGCTCCCAATAAGAGTAGCTGTAAGAACTGGAGATACAACACAAGCAGAAAGAGCCTTGATGTTAAAAAAAGTTCCCCATATTTTAATCACAACTCCAGAATCAGTCGCATTATTATTATCGTCTATAAAATTCCGTGAAAATCTAAAAAATGTTGATTGGGTAATTATTGATGAAGCCCATGCATTGGCAGAAAATAAAAGAGGCACTCATTTAAGCTTAAGTTTGGAAAGACTACAGAGATTAAATCCAGGAATTTGTCGAGTCGGCCTCTCAGCAACAGTCGCTCCTATTGAAGAAATTGCTAAATTTTTAGTAGGCAATAATAGAACTTGTAAAATTATTGATATTCAATTCATAAAACAGCGTGATCTAAAAGTCATAAGTCCTTTGCCAGACTTGATTGATATGAATTTTTCTAATTTAAATAAAGAAACATATAACTTGTTGGATCAATTAATCCAGGACCACAAAACAACTTTGATTTTTACAAATACAAGAGCAGGTACAGAAAGAGTTGTCCACCATCTTAAAACAAAATTTCCGCATAAATATAAAAGAATTGATGAAAAAGATTCAACAAAAGTTGAAAGCTTAATAGGTGCACATCATGGTTCACTAAGCAAAGAACATAGATTCCAAATTGAAGATGCATTAAGACAGGGAAAATTAAAAGCAGTTGTATGTTCAACGAGCCTCGAATTAGGAATAGATATTGGATACATTGATTTAGTAATTTGTCTAGGAAGTCCAAAAAGTGTTGCACGCACCCTCCAGCGAATAGGAAGAAGTGGCCATCAGCTGCATGCAGTTACAAAAGGAAGAATAATAGTTTTAGATCGAGATGATTTAGTTGAATGCTCTGTCATGTTAAAAGATGCTGTTGAAAATAAAATAGACAAAGTTCACATTCCTAAAAATTGCTTGGACGTTCTAGCTCAGCAGATTTTCGGAATAGCCTTGGAAGAAGTAATTGATGTAGACGAATTATACAAAATAATTACTCAAAGTTATTCATATAAAGATTTATCTAAAACAGATTTCATGAATGTTATAAAATACTTAAGCGGTGAATTTAGTTCTTTGGAAGACAGGTATGTTTATGCAAAAATTTGGTTCAATGATAATAAAATTGGCAAAAGAGGAAAGATGGCAAGAGTAATTTACATGACTAATTCAGGAACTATACCTGATGAAAGTTCAGTAAAAGTAAGAATAGGTGAAGTTGCAATAGGAACAATAGAAGAAGAATTTTTGGAGAAATTAAAAAGAGGAGATATTTTTGTTCTCGGCGGAAATACATATGAATTTCTATTTTCAAGAGGAACAGTAGCCCAGGTTAGAAATGCAGAAGGAAGAAGGCCGACAGTTCCTTCATGGTTTTCTGAAATGCTTCCATTAAGTTTTGACTTGGCTTTAGATATTCAAAGATTTAGGATGTTAATGGCTCAAAAAATAAAAAATTATCCAAAGCAGGAAGTCATTGATTTCATAAATACTTATTTATATGTTGATAAAAATGCAGCTGAGGCAATTTATAATTATTTCAAGGAGCAGAATGATTTCCTAGAAATTCCTCATTCTAAAAAAATATTAATAGAAAATTACCAGGATGAAAAAGGAAAAAAATATGTTATATTTCATACATTATACGGCCGTAGAGTAAACGATGTTTTAAGCAGAGCCTCAGCATATGTAATCGGCTTGACTCAACATAGGGATGTAGAAATAAGTTTTAATGACAATGGTTTTTATTTAAGTTATGAAAAAAATGTTAATGTAATAAAGGCATTTAATTCTATAAAATCCAAAGACCTGAGAAAAATATTGGAACTAGCTATTGAAAAAAGTGAAATTCTAAAACGAAGATTCAGGCATTGTGCTTTAAGATCTATGATGATTTTAAGAGAATATAAAGGGCATAGAAAAAGAGTAGGAAGGCAGCAGGTAAGTTCTATGATATTAATGACTGCTGTTAGAAGAATAAGCAATGATTTCATTATATTAAAGGAAGCTCGAAGGGAGATTATTGAAGATTTAATGGACATAGAAAGTGCAATGAAGATTATTGAAGAAAAAGAAAGTGGAAATATCGAAATTAAGGAAACTAATACATTAATTCCCTCTCCTTTTGCATTTAATTTAATTGCCCAAGGTTACTCAGATGTTCTAAAAATGGAAGATAAAGTAGAATTCTTGAAAAGAATGCACAAATTAGTTCTAGCTAAAATAAGTATAAAGAAATAAATTATAAACTATAATAAAAGTTATAAAACAGCAAAAAAATAAAGTAATTATGCAAAGACTTTCAAAGAGATTATCATTGGCAGCATTAGTTCTTGCAGCAATATCATTAGCTTCTTGTGCAAATACAAGCAAATTAGAATCTAAAATAGATTCATTTTATTCGAAGAAAGAAGTTAAAGAATCAAACAAAGAAGGTACAAAAACATATTACATTTTCACAAATGGTATTGAAGTGGAAGTTATTAATAAAAAGCCAAATTCAAAGCCAATAGCAATTAAAGTTCTAAAAGATCCAAATAATTTAATTATTAGAAATACTCTTAAACTAGATTCAGCAGAAGGCACAGTTTATGAATTAGATGAAAACGGAACTAAACGCTTAAGATTTAAGTTCAATAATATCCAAGTATATACAACATTCTTGACAGAGGGTGATGAAATGTCAATTCATTATAGGAGTGGAGGAATAGAGGGGGATCTTGCATCAGTATTTATTCCAGATGCATTAAAAAAATTATCTGAAATAGAAAAAGATCTTCATGTAGCTGAATTAATAAGTTATTAAAATAGAAAACTTTTTGATTAATGCTTTCTTATTTTTGGTTAAGCTAGGAGTTGATAAGAACCTTGGTTCTTATGTTAAAATGGATAAAAATATACAAATAGAAGATTTAGCATTGTATTTAAAAAAAGAACAAATTCTGATAATTGGAGATATACATTTGGGTTACGAAGAATCATTATCCCAAAGAGGAATTCTAGTTCCAAGATTCCAGTTAAAAGAAACAATAAAAAGACTTGAGAAAATATTAAATAAATTAGAGATAAAAGAAGTAGTAATAACAGGTGATTTAAAACATGAATTTGGAAAGATCCTGCATACAGAATCCCATGATACATTGCAGTTTTTGGATCTTTTGTTAAAAAAATACAAAGTAACTATAATCAAAGGAAATCATGATACAGTTTTAAGTTATATTGCCCAAAAAAGAAATATAGAATTAAAGCAGTACTATAAAGTAAACGATATTTTTATTTGCCACGGCGATAAACTAATTGAAAATTTGGATTTTTTCAGTTCAAAAACTATTATTATAGGCCACGAACATCCAGCAATTTCAATTTCTAAAAATTCAAGAACAGAAACATTCAAGTGTTATTTAATTGGTAAATATAAAGATAAGGAATTAATTGTAATGCCTAGTTTCAATATTTTAATAGAAGGCTCAGATATTTTAAAAGAAAAGCTCTTAAGTCCATTCCTAAAAAAGTCAAATTTGGATGATTTTGAAGTTCATGTTATTGCAGACAAAGTATATAATTTTGGAAAATTAAAAAATCTTAGGAGTTAATAATAACACAGGTTCTTATTTTGATTAAACTTTTTTAAAAGTTACTTCCTAGTTAGATAATATAAAAAAATAATAAATAAAACTATAATAGCTAAAGCCAAAGATATTCCTCCTGTGCTTAATCCTGGATTTTCTACAATTTCAACATTTTCTGTTTGCAAGGAAACTAATTCTTTATTTTCCTCCAATATAATTTCTTCTTGTATTTGTTCTGCTGTTGTTTTTTTGGGATTATAGCAGTTTAAATTCAAGCAGTTTTCATCGCATTCACAGTCTTTACAATAAACATTTATATCAACCCTAACATTACCATCAGAAATGCTTTTGAGTGCTAAACTAACTTCATTAACAGTTTTTTGTCCATCTTCATTAACAATTGCTTTTTCATTATTAACACAAAATAAGGCCTTGTTTCTTGCATTATCCAAAGCCAATAAAGTGATATTTCTTCCATCTTTTACATAGCTTTGGCCTTCATCTAAATTAACTCTTGTTGCATAAGTAAAAGGTAAAACTAAAAGAAATATAAAAAAGATTACTAAATAAGGCTTCATTTCAAATTATATAGGTCTTAGTAATTATTTAAAAGTTCCCAATAAATTTAAATAAAGAATTCTTTACTTAAGGCTGATGAAACAAGTGATTTTAGTGAGAAATGATTTGAAGATGCCAAAAGGAAAAACAGCTGTTCAATGTTGTCATAGTTCTGTTGAGGCTGTTTTAAAATCAGATAAAGACAAAGTAAAAGAGTGGAGAAATGAAGGAATGAAGAAAGTTGTTTTAAAAGTTGAAAATGAAAAAGAATTATTAAAATATAATCAAGAAGCAAAAGATTCAGGTCTAACAACAGCCCTAATAACTGATGCAGGTAAAACCTTTTTCAAAGAACCTACCAGAACGTGTCTAGCAATAGGTCCAGACAAAGAAGAAAAAATCGATAAAATTACAGGTAAATTAAAACTAATCAATTAACCATTTATATAGTTTAAAATAATAATATTTAAATATGTATTTATAAAAATTATTTAAATGGTTAATGATGATATTAAACTTCTTGAATCTGTAAAAAAAGAATTATCCAAAACACATAAAGATTTAGAGGCAAATAATTTTGATAATTGTGCACAAGATTTCAGTAATATTATTTCAACTATATCATTATTGAAAAGGGAATCAGATCAATTATATAAAATTTTATTACATACCAGAGTTATTTCTAGTATGATTGATGGATTTATTAAAAAAATACAAGAATTAAAAATTGAATCTGAAACAGACCCCAATTTTAAAAAAACCTATATTGTAGAAATAGAAGCTTTAAAAAAGAAAACAGATCAATTTTTAAGAGAGATGCTTAACGATATTCTTATATCTCTTGATATATTATCAGTTTCAGATCCAGTTCGTCTTTACTCTAAAGTCAAAATAGGTCTTTGGGAAATTTGTGCATTTCAGATGGGACGACATGGTAATAATGAAGATTTCATCAAAAATGAACCTGATGATAAAGTATGGAAAACTGCTTGGGATTATGTTAATCTTTATTTTGACGCACATCTTTGTGAACCAGATAGCGAGCTGGGAGATCGCGGAAAGGATATATGGATTTGGGGTAATAGCTACTTATTCTTTTTTTATACAGTAACAAGCGATTGGAAAGGTCGTGGGGGCAATATGTTATTTGGTGCAATTAGATTTGGAGGGGCAGAACCTGGAAAACGTTATGATGAAAGAATTTGTGAGCAGATTTTAAAATCCTTCGTCAATAATCCAAATAATATAAAATTATTTTTGAAAACTGTATTAAAATGGAAAAATGAGATTTCCTCTAAAAATAAATATGAATCTGAACCTGATCCCCTGGAACTCGCCAAAAAGCTTCATGTCATTTATTTAAAAGAGTTCAGTGGTCCAGAGAGTATATTATGGAAAAAAGAAAATATTCCAATTCATAAAGAACCTTAATAAATTAATTGATTTTTTCCCTAAAGGCTTTTTCTAAAAGGCTTTGAAAAGCTTTATAAATCCTTTACAGTATAAAATTTCTCATGGCAGCAAGAAAGGGCGGAAATAGACGTAAATCAAGAGCAAAATTTAGAAGAAATGTAAGAGATAAAGGCAAAGTAAGTATTAGAAAATTCCTTCAGTCTTTTAAAATAGGAGACAAAGTCCAATTAACTATAAATTCATCTGTTCATAAAGGCCTGTATTTTCCAAGATTCCACGGAAATAAAGGCACAATAAAGTATAAAAGGGGTAATTGTTATATAGTTGAAGTAAAAGATAGAGATAAGGCAAAAGAAATAATAGTTCATCCAGTTCATTTAACAAAAGTAATAGGAATCAATAAAATTAAGGAGTAAAAGCTTAGGAGATTATAAGAACCTCGTTCTTATTTTTGGTTAAGCTTTTTATCAAAAAAACCACATGGCAGAAATAGAAACTATAGAAGACATACCAATTTCTTTACCAGAAGTAAAAGAAGCAATTGAAAGTATGAATAAAAGAGACAAAGTCTTATCACCAAGAGCAACAAAAGTCTTGGATTATATTTCAAAAGTTAATAATTTAAAATTAAAAGAATTCAGTGAATTAAAAAAGAAACTCCAGGAATGCGGAGTAGAAAGATTAAAGGAAAAGCATATTGCAAAAATAATTGATATAATGCCTTTAGATATTGATAGTTTAAAGGCAGTTTTTGCAGGTGACAGCATAATACTAAAACAAGAAGATCTTAAGAAAATATTAGAATGTCTAACGTGAAAAATGTTCAAGAAAGAAGTAAAGGAAGAGCAAGCAATAGTATTGGATTTTTTGCCAAATGGATATCCATTCGACACAAGACCAATGCACAAAAAGACACCTATAGCTCAAGCTCTAGGTAAAGAACATTTTATACTTCTAGAATTAGTTCCAAAAAGAAATATTTTTCTGCAGCCCTATGAAGAAGTTTATATGGGTGAAGGCAAGAGAGATAAAATTCATCATATAATTGGAAGGATACCAGCAGAAAAATTAACCCAAACAGCACAGTCAGAATTAGATGCTATAATAGAGGATTTGGTAAATAAAGATGAAGCTAAGTTCGTGGAGTTTTTTAATAAAGCAGAGCCTATTAATATAAGAAAGCACCAGATAGAATTGCTTCCTGGTATAGGGAAAAAGCATATGCAAGATATTTTGGAAAAAAGATCAGAAAAGCCTTTTGAAAGCTTTGAAGATATAAAAAGCAGGGTAAAATTAATACCAGATCCGAAAAAGCTGATAATAAAAAGGATTTTAATAGAAATAAAAGACGAAGACAAGCATAAAATTTTCATAAACTAAAGCTTTTTAAACTCATTATTAATTATAACTTTCAAAAATGTCAGAAGTTAAACAAATAGTCAGAATAGCAAATACAGATTTAAATGGAGATATAAATATTTTTTTTGCTCTTTCAAGAATTCATGGCGTAAGTTATAGTTTTGCAAATGCTATTTGTAATCAATTAAATCTTGAAAAAATAAAGCCAATTGGTTCTTATTCAGATGAGGAAATTAAAAAAATAGAAGATGCAATAAAAAATCCATTAAAATATAATTTCCCACTTTTTATGTTAAACAGAAGAAAAGACGTCGAGACTGGAAAAGATGAACATTTATTAGGTTCTGATCTGAAATTAAGAAAAGAATTTGATGTAAAAAGAATGAAAAACATTAAGTCATATAAAGGTATTAGGCACGGTCTTGGTCTTCCAGTAAGAGGCCAAAGTACAAGATCACATTTCCACAAAGGAAAAGCAATGGGAGTCAAAAAACCCAATAAGGGTAAAACAGGTTAAAAACCCTTTTGAGAAAAGCGTTTACGGAAAAACGTATTGTTTTTTCCCGAGGCTTTTTTCCAAAAAAGGCTCAAAGGTCACATGGGAGATCCAAAGAAAAACAGAAAAACATATAGTACTCCATCTCATCCTTGGCAGGCAACAAGGTTGAAGGAAGAGGGAGATTTAGTAAATAAATTTGGATTAAAAAATAAAAAAGAAGTTTGGAAAATGACTTCTAAGATAAAAAGATTCAAAGAGCAGGCTAAAGGCTTAATTGCTAGTACAACAGAACAAGGTGAAAAAGAAAAGAAACAATTAATAGCAAAATTAGCTAGATTAAATTTAGTTTCAGAAAATGCCACATTAGACGATGTCTTGGGTCTTAAAATAGAAAATATTTTTGAGAGAAGACTTCAGACTTTTGTTCTTAAATTAAATCTTGCAAAAACAATTGAACAAGCCCGTCAATTCATAACTCATGGTCATATTGCTATTAATGGAAAAAGAGTAAATGTTCCTTCTTATTTAATTAAAAAAGAAGAAGAAGCAAAAGTTTCATTTTATCCAAACTCAAACTTAAGCAGAGAAGATCATCCTGAAAGATTAACTAAAAAATTAGAGCAGGAAGTTAAAAAAGAAAAAGAACATTATATGAAGGAAACAAATACAGCAGAAGAAAAATTAGTTGAGGTAGAAGCAAAATAAACTTTTCTAAAAGTTTAATCAAAATAACAAAATGATTGAGAATAAACAACAAAAATTAAGATGGGGCGTAGCTCATATTTATTCATCCTATAACAACACTATTATCCATATAACTGATTTGACAGGATCTGAAACAATTGCCAAGGCATCTGGCGGAATGATGGTAAAAGCAGATAGACTAGAAAGTTCTCCGACAGCAGCAATGGGTGCAGCTAAGCAGGCAGCAGAAGAAGCTAAAGAAAAAGGGATTAATGCTTTGCATATAAAGATAAGAGCTCCAGGCGGACACAATGGTCCAACAAGTCCAGGCCCAGGTGCGCAGGCAGCAATAAGAACATTATCAAGAGTAGGATTAAGAGTGGGTATAATTGAAGATGTAACTTCAGTCCCAAGCGACGGTTGTCGTAAAAAAGGTGGTAAACGGCGGACGCAGGGTCTGAGCTTATTAATTTTTTATACCAAAAATATTTTCTTTGGCATAGCCTCCTTTTTTAAGGATTCTTTTTCAAAGTTTTCTTTTCCAAAGAAAAGCTTATAAATCAATTTAAAACTCAAAAATAACATGAACGTTCAATTATTAGACAAGCAGGAAAATTCAATTAATTTTGTTTTTAAAGGCATAAATCCAGTAATAGCTAATACTCTAAGAAGATTGATTATTAATGAAGTTCCTGTAATGGCTATAGAAGAAGTTGAAATTTCTAGAAACAGTTCAGCTTTATATGATGAAACTATTGCTCATAGACTTGGTTTAATACCAATAAAAACAGATCTTAAATCTTATACTTTGCCAAGTGAATGTAAATGTGAAGGCAAGGGTTGTCAAAACTGCCAGTTAAAATTAATTTTAAAAGTAAAGGGCCCCTGTATTGTTTACTCTGGAGATTTAAAATCTCAAGATCCAAAAGTAAAGCCAATTTTTCCAAACATACCGATTACAAAATTATTAGAAGGACAAGAATTAGTTTTTGAAGCTTATGCAGTTTTGGGAAAAGGAACAGAGCATATGAAATTCAGTCCTGGATTGGCAATTTACAGAGGTTACCCAGAATTTATTGTAAAAGCAGATTCAAAAATAAAAGAATTTGTAGAAAAAGTCCCAAAAGGATTGGTAAAAGTTGAGGGCAGAAAATTGGAAATTGATGATGTATTAAAATGGAATGAAGCTTGCTTTGATTATGCAAAAGAAAGTAACATTGACATTAAATTTAGTGAGGAAGATTTTGTTTTTGAAATAGAATCATGGGGGCAATTATCAACAAAAGAAATTTTGACAAGCGCAGTAAAAGCATTTGATGATAAATTAGATGAATTTTCAAAATTATTAAAAAAAGTTAAGGAGACAGCATAAAACTTTTAAAAAAAGTTTTATCAAAAATAAAATGCCGGAATTTTCACCATTTCAATTGGAACAAAGAAGAAAGAGAATTGCAGCATTAAAATTAGAAAACTTGCCAGATTGTTCAGATGGCACTAGTTCAAGTTTACAAGAACACACATTTGATATAATTCCTTGGGATAATGATAAAGAAGTCGCTAAATGTAGATACTGTCATAATAGATTTGAAGATTTCAAAAAAGCATCTTTTTCATATAAACTTTCTTATTGTAAAGAAGCAAGTATACATAGAGCAAAAAGAGCAGGAACTTTCAATAAACAATATCAGGAATAAAAATGGTTAAGCATATTACTAAAACAAATGAATTGTTATTAAATCTTGTAGCTGAATTAAAAAAAACCAGCACAACTAAAAAATCAAAGATTTGGAAAGCTGTTGCTCTGGAATTATTAAAACCTACAAGAAAAATGAGGGAAGTTAATTTAGATAAAATAAACAGAGTTACAAAAGCAAATGATGTTATTGTGGTCCCTGGAAAAGTTTTGGGTACTGGAACTGTAAATCATAAAGTCACAGTAGCAGCTTTCAATTTTTCAGAATCCGCAAAATCAAAATTAAAAGATAATATATCAATTAATGAATTAATGAAAAAAAATCCAAAAGGCACAGGAGTTAAAATAATTGGATAAACTTTTTTGGTGAAGCTTTTTCCTAAAAAGATTCAAATGATAATAGACGCAAAAGATTCAATCATGGGCAGAGTAGCAACTTATGCAGCTAAGCAGGCATTGCTTGGCCAGGAAGTTATAATCATTAATGTAGAAAAAGCTGTAATTTCAGGATCAAGAGAAGTTGTAGTTAAAAAATATTTATGGAGAGATAATTTAGGTGAACCTTTTGCAGGACCGTTTATGCCAAAAGTACCTATGAAATTTTTTAAGAGAGTTATAAGAGGAATGATTTCATATAAAAAAGAAAGAGGAAAATTAGCATACAAAAGAATAAAATGTTATCCAGGAAATCCAATGAATGTTCAAGGTATATCATTAGAAAATGCACAATTAACAAAATTAAAAAAGGGAAGTTATATAACTGTAGGAGAACTTTGCAAGCATCTAAAAAAATAGATAATTAAGCTAGGGTTTTTCCCTTTTTTGGTTAAGCTTTTTTATAAAAAGATTACATGGCAGAAAAAAAATCAAAATCAAATATTGTACATGTTTCAGGTAAAAGAAAGAGAGCAACAGCTAGAGTCACAGTAAAGCCTGGAAAGGGTATTGTTAAAGTAAACAATTTCTCGCTTGAAAATTATAAACCAGAAGTTGCTAGACTGAGAATTCTTGAACCTTTATTTTTAGCAGGCGATATAGCAAAAAAAATAGATATTAAAATTAATGTTAATGGAGGAGGATGGAATGCTCAGGCAGATGCTTGCAGAACAGGTGTTGGAAAAGCATTAGTTCAACTTCAGCCTTCATTAAAAAAAACTTTTTTAGATTATGATAGAACACTTATGGTTTCAGATGTAAGGCGAGCTGAAAGTTCAAAACCAAATGATTCTAAGCCAAGAAAAGCCCGCCAGAAGAG
>CAYWEX010000009.1:0-31656 GCA_964457785.1 Candidatus Woesearchaeota archaeon | reverse complement strand
GTCACATAATTCTATTGTTCTTTTTCTGCTTAATGTAAAAGTATCATCTCTGATTAAAATTTCTTTAGCACCATATTCTTCAACCAGCATTTTCATTTCTTGAACTACTCTTTGAGTTGAGTGCATTCTATAGCCAGTATTTGCTGTTGCACAAAATGTACATCTATAAGGACAACCTCTTGTTGTAATCATTGTATAAGCTGGAAGTCTTTTATAATAAGAAACAGAAGGCCTGTATAGGTTCATTTTTATTAATTTTCTATCTGGCATAGGGAAAAAATCCAAGTCTTGAATTTTAGGTTTAGGTTCATTTTTAATTACAATTCCATTTTCTTTGTAACAAATACCTTTTACATTTGTTAAAGGAATATTTTGTTCAAAAGCATCTAATAATTCCTTGAATGTAACTTCTGCTTCTCCAATTACAACAATATCTATTACTTGCTCTTGCGCTGTTTCCATCGGCCTTACAGAAGCATGAGAGCCGCCAACTACTGTTTTAATCTTTGGATTTACTTTTTTTGCTATTTTACAGACTTCCAAAGACTGAGAAAACATTGATGTTAGCATTGCAACAGCAACAACATCATAATTATTATTTTTTATAATCTGTTCAAGATCTTCATAAGAAATTCCTTCTGCTTCACAATCTAAGATTTCTGCTTTATGCCCATTATCATTAAGAAAAGTAGCTATATATAATAGGCTTAGAGGTTCAGATTTTGGACCAACCTTTTTTCCCAATTTTTTCCAGTAGCCGTTATCTAAAGACGGCATAACCAACAAAGCTTTCATAGTCTTAGAACATTAACACTAGTTTATTTTTAAATCTTATTATAAACTCCTGATTTTTTATTAACTACTAAAAAAGTGTTTTAGTATTTATAATTTCTTATTTTTATTATATTACTCTATGGTGATAACACGTAGAAAAGTTTAAAAAGGTGAAATTTGGAGTTTAGAGTAATTGGCTGAAGCATAAATAAAATGACAAACTTACCAGATGAAATCTTTGGAATAAATGCAAAAGAAGCTTATGATCGAGTAATTAATGCTCCAGATAAAAAGCCAGATGAAAAACCAAATCCAGAAAAAGAACCTAAAAAAGAAGGAAGTATCGGAACCACTTGTTCTGATTTAGAAAATTATATATTACTTCCTCAAACAACTGAACACCCAGATTTACTAATAGCTAAAAACAGATTAGCTTATGATTCTGAAGTAGAAAAAGCTGCAAAGAAATTAGGATTAAACCTACAAAATAATAATCAAAGTTATATTGGAAATATAAACTGGGAACAAGCTTTAAAATTAAACAATGAATTAAATAGTTTTACTTTAAATCCAAAATTATTTGCAGAATTTTTAAAATTATTAAAGTCTGGAAATGCTGTTGATGGAACTAAAAAACAAGTTAATTCAGGAGAATTAGAGCAAATATTGAATGAAATAATAGAAGTAAGAAACCCTTGGAGATCAGAATGGCTTGACAATAAATATTCTAAACAAGGCAGTGAATTAGGAGTTACTTATCATAAATTTGATTCTTCAGGAAGATTAATTGAAGTTACGGAAGTTTTAGATTCAGATACTTTAATGGAAGACAAACAACCAGGAATAAGTTTAGACGATTGGATAAACAACCCAACTTCTCAAGGTTTACCAAAATCAAGTGTTCCTGATGGAAGTTTATATTTCTGGAAACCAACAGAAGGAAGAGTCGCTAGGTTCGATGTTGGTGCTGGCAGGTCTGTCCTGATCTGCGGTAGGTACCCACAGGGCTCGTATGATGAGGTCGGGGTGCGTCGTGCGAAAATTTTTGGAGGTAAGAAATAGTCTTAGTCATTTTTTGGTTAAGCTTTTTTTTAAAAAGGTTAAATGACAAATCCAAATCATAAAATTAGAAGAGATTATCTTGCAGGAAAGCTTCTAGATGGTGCTATTGCTCTTTCTGAATTTTTTTATATAAATTTAACACAGCCATCTACTGATGGTAAAATTTTAGCCAGAGAACTTAATGACAAATATGATTTAACTAAAAATCAAAGACACAATTTAAGAAAAATTTCTAACAAAGTGGAAAGAGCAAAAGAAATTGTTGCTTTCTTAAGTTCTAGATATCAATTAGGACAAAAAGGAAATTTTGAGAATAGAAAGGCATTGTACAGAATAATTTACAACAAGGAACCTCCAAAAGAGTTTACTATAAAACCACATTCTTTTACATTAGGTGTTTATATTCCCAAGGATTCTTTTAAAGATGATGTATTAGGTGATGCTGGAGCATTAGAAGTTTCAATTAATGAGGTTTTGAGATATAATGGTGAAGAAATAAGAAAAGGAACTTTAAATTTTAGGGATTTGGATAATCTAGTTTTTAGAATTAATTGTGATGATACAGAATTTTTAGGGGAGCTTAAAGAGAAAGGTCTTGGCAATACATTTTTTGAAAGACATGAAATAAAACATATTATTGATATTTTGTGCTGGACTTATAGCGCGCTTTCAGATGAGTTATCAGCAGATATGTTTGCAGGAAAATGGGATAGAACAAGTATTTATTTAGGAACATTAACTTTAGAAGCAAAAATAAAAAAGATGCAAAGAGATCTGGAAAAATTAAAAAGAGAAGGTTGTCCTAAGTTTGCTTTAAACTTAAAAGAAAAGGCAATAACTAAATTAGAGGAAAATTTCAAAGAATTTTTGTCTATTTCTTTAGATGATTTAAAAGAAGTTAGTGAGAAATTAGATAATACTACTTTATCTTATATTGTTGCTATGACGCCTGTTCATGAATTAGAGAAAAGGATAAAGCTAATTAAAGGACATTTAAATAAATAATTACTTTCTAATTGAGTCAGCAAAAAATCCGAATAAAACTATCTGGACTCCAACTACAATCAACAACATGGTTAGTATTTGTGAAGGTACATGGCCTACACTTCCTGTTATTATAAAAAAATAAATTAATCTTAAACCGATTAGAAAACCAACTAAAATAAAAGTTAGCCCTATAGAGCCAAAGAATTTCAAGGGCTCAAAATCTCTATAAATTCTTAATATATTTATCCAAGCTTTCAATGCATAATCCAATGAATTTTTAAATAATCTACTTTCTCTTGTTTTATTTGTTGTAATTGGGATTTCTGTTATTCGCATTTTTGCTTTTCCTGCCCTTATTAATTGTTCTTGTGTATATGTAAAATTGTTAATTACTGGAAGTTCTGCAACTTCTTTTCTAAATGCCCTGAATCCTGTTGTTGTATCTCTTAATTTTGTTTTTAACAAGCTTGAGAAAACTTTTGCAAAGGCTATATTGCCTAATTTTTTCATTAATGAACCAGAATACTGGCCTTGACCAAATCTAGAACCCAGGACTAAATCGTAACCTTCCTGTATTTTTTTAATTAAATGAGGAATATAATGAGAAGGATACTGACCATCAGCATCTGTATGAACTATAATCTCAGCATTTAATTCCAAGCATTTTTTCATTTCTGTTTTAAAAGTTTCGGCAAGACCCATATTTCTTGAATGTGAGAAAACTACAGCTCCTTTTTCTTTTGCAATTTCTGCTGTTCTATCTTTTGAACCGTCATTAACAACTGATATTTTATAATTATAATTATTAGAATCCATTATATTTTTAATTTCGTCAATAACTTTAGGAAGAGTATTTTCTTCATTATATGCTGGTATTGATATAACTATTAATTCTTTGGACATTTTAATCGAGATTTAGGAATTTAAAGAGTTTAAAAAACTATTGAAAAACTTTTATTGACTTTAAAAATAATTTGAAAAGTTTATGAATATAATTCTTAAACTGGAATATTTTCGAAAATTTCCCAGAACTTGTTATAAAGAATTAAACCCTTTTAAGAAAAAGCGTTTACGGAAAAAGAAAAATAATGTGAAAAGAACCTGTAGCCTAAATGGATAAAGCTGCTTTTTGACTCAGAGCGAGATGCGGGTTCGAATCCCGCCAGGTCCTCACAATAGCTAATAGCTATCAGAGATTATTTAGAGTTTAGAATTTATAAAACTTATTATTTTGTGTAGAGATCGATATGGATTATTTCACTTCCAAAATAAATTCCAACATATCTTTCTTTTCTTTCTTTTCTATACTCTGGTTTTGGTGTTGAAATTAAAACATCACATTTATTTACTCTTCTTAATCTGGTTAATGTCTGCAGAATTTTTTCCAAATTATCTTCTGTTTCAAATATTTTCTGCAGAAATTTTACTGCTTTTTCATTTTCTCCAAGATCTTTTACTTTATTTATATTAAATTCTTCAATTTCAATTTCTTCCTGAGAATTTGCATTAATTCTTGCATTTAGATTGTTTTCACTGAAAATTACCTTAGTCGTAGTTTTTAAAAGAAAAGGATTAATCTTACTTATTCCCCCATTTTGGCCAATAGAATATAATTCTGCTGCAGAATAAGTTTCAAGCTGTTGTTCTAATACTCTCATTAAAATTATAATTTATTTATCTTGATTTAAAAATATTTGGCTAGTTAAGAATATACTATGATCTTAATTCATTTAACATTTTTTGATATTTTTCTGCTGCTTGTGCTGGATTGTATTTAGACATAATTGCCCTACCAACATTTGCTATTACATTATCTTTTCCAAAAACTTCAATAATATATTTAGCATCTCCTCCTTGAGCTCCCACTCCGGGCATTAAAACTAGTTTATCATCAACAATTTCTTTTACTCTTTCAACTTCTTCATTTTTTAGATGATTTGTTGGGCTTGGAGCGCCAATTACGACAGCATCTGCATTATACTCTGCTACCTGAAATGCAAAATATTCAAAACCTCTTAATCCACGAATTCTAGAATTTTTAATGGCTTCAAATTCAGGATTTGACATTAATACTAAAGGAATCAAGCCAAGACCTCTTGCATGGGCTTGTGCAACTGCTTCCCTCATGTTACCTGGAAATGGAGCATAAGTCACTGCATCAAAACCCTCTGTTTGAGCGTGATATAAACCAGAATCATTTGTTTCTCCAATATCAACCAACTTGCTATCATCAATTACAACCATACTCAATGCATGTATTCTTTTAGTTATTTTTTGAACGTCTTCTCTTGAGAGATCTTTTATGTAATTCCTATTTGGTTTTATTGCTGCTGCAAATGGAGCAACTTTTTCAATAAACTGAAGAGCCCATTCTAATTTACTAAATCCATGAGGGATTGAATCTGCTCTTTGTCCATATTCTGCTGGATCCAGACCAGCACATAAAATTGAATTTTTCCTTTTGACTGCTTCCAACCATTTTTCTTTGAAAATTCTTTTTTCTCCTTTTGGAAAACCATGTTTTTCTCCCCAATTAAAAGGATCTTTTCTCCACTCTTCTAATGATTTTAGTTGTGATTCTGAAATATAGTTTTCTGCTACAGCTACTTTCAGTAATGTTTCATAAGTTAAAAGAGATTCTAACTGAATTTCCTCTTCTTTAAATTCCTGTTCTGTTTCTGAAAAACCATAATTAAATATAGAAAACATGAATCTTACTTTTCCTCTTGCGTTTCTAACTGCCTGCACTGCTTTTAAAGAACTTCCACCAGTTGAAACTAAATCTTCTACAACAATGGCTTCCAAGCCAAATAAATTTTTATTAGAATCAATACCTTCTATTTGATTTTTTAATCCATGATCTTTTGGCTTGTCCCTAATATAGATCATTTGTTTTTCCAATAAATCTGCAAGAGTTTCAGCATGAGGAATACCAGCTGTTGATGTGCCAGCAACAATATCAAAACTAATTTGCTTTTTTTTAATAATTGAAGAAAATCCCTGGGCAATTAATTTTCTTGCAGAATGATCAGACAATAACATCCTATTGTCATTGTAAATTGGCATCCAAAAACCAGAAGCCCATTGAAAAGGAATAACTGGATTTATTTTTATTGCCTGAATTCTTAATGCTCTTTTAGCCAGTTCTATGCCGAAATTTACCATAGAATTAATTTAATTTATTTCTTTTAAAGAATTATTATACTAGAAAAATTATGTTTAATTAGTTTTATAACCTCTTAACATAAGACTTAATTTATCTTTATTTTTTGCAGCAGCCCACATTTCTTTTTCAATTGTTTGAAAATCTTTTCCTCTAAATAAGAGCTGTTTAATTGCTTCTTCTTCAAATTCTTCAGACAGGTAATTTCTTCTTGTTCCCTTTACAATTTCAATTGCTAATCTTGATGCATTTTCAGGAGGAGAGATTACTTCAACTTTTTTTCCTTTTTTTCCTAAAATTCTGATAGATGGAGTACCCCCTACACCAATATTAATTGCACTTGCCCTTTCTGTTGCATTTAACAACGCACAAAGTCCCTTTACTGGATTGATATTTTCTCTTTCTTCTCTCGGAACTCTTTCAAAAAAAGAATATAATTCTTCATCAGCTATATCTTCTCCTGAACCTATTGAAGAATATGGTCTTGAGATTGGCAAGGGATTTGTGAAACCAGAAAAAACACTATATATTTGAACTTCACCATCAAATGCAAGACAAAGGAATTTATTTTTTAAAAGCTGAGAAAAGTCTCCTTCTCCCTGAATAATACTATGATAGTTTCTTATAATTGCCTGATCAAGCTGGACACGAGAACCATCTGAAAGTTTTTTTTTGCCCTGACTGAAGTTCTTCTTCTGACAAACCATATTGATTTTGCATATATATTTCTATATATCTTCTTCTTTGTTTTGACATTACCTGGCCTAATATATTTAACAAATCTTTAGCAGACTTTAATTTATCTTTATTTTTTTCTATAACATCTTTTGCTTCTCTTGCTCCTTCATATAAAACATCAGAAGCTCCAGCGCCACCAAGAAGAACTGTTTTTCCACCTGACTCAATATCAAAAATTTTAGAGGCTATGTCGTATTTTCTTACATCTGTTGATGCTTGCTCATCACTAATTAAAGCACCAGATTCTTTATTAAATTTCATTGCACTAATTACTGTCATTTTAAAAACGTTATCACTAATAAGTGTTTAAAAATGTTTGGTTATTCTTAATTACTACTTTATAATAATAAAGATAGGAAGATTTATAAATTAAAATTTATGGTAAAATACTACTTATAGGTAACAAAATGATATATGAACCAAGATTAACGAAAACTTTGGAAGACGCTTTAAATGAAGCTCGAGAATTAGATAATTTTAGAATTGATTATGATAGAATTTCTAATAGAGAAGGTAATTTAGTAAAAAACAGAGATTATGCTAATTGTCTTCATCAATTATTAGAAATAGGTGCAAGACTTAATAGGGATAAAAAAAATTATGTTGTCCTTGGAGGTTTAGCTATACTTGCCCATATTTATGAAAATAATCATGAAGATATTATAGATTGGCGTGGAACTTCTGACATAGATATTCTTGCTAAAGAAAGCGATCTTCAAAAAATGTTAAAAGAAGAATTAGGATACAAGAAAATAAATGGTAATCTTTGGGCAAGTCATGGATGTAATGGAACTTCAAAACCACTTGCAACTTATGTTAATGATGCAATGAGACACATTCTAGTACAATTAAGAGATGATGTACTTATTGCTGGAAGAGATAGAACTAGATATATTTATGAAAACTCGAGGAAAATTAAATTATATGGCATTCCAATAAATGTACCAGATATTAATAGTTTAATTTCTATGAAGAGAGAAGCAAATAGGACCAAAGACAGAGAAGATATTAGGGCTCTTAAGGATTTAAAAAGAGCTAAAGTTTTTTAAAGAAATTGCGGCAAATATAATTTTACAGATTTTTGTCCTTGTTCTAATTTTTCAAAAGCTTCTTTAATATTCTTTAAATGAGGTTTATAATCCCCGCTTTGGGAAATTTTTGTTGGTTCCTGCACTAACCAGTCATGTTTTAATGGATGCCTATGATGTGGAAAATCTTTTGGTAATTTTGCTGGTGGTTTGATCAAAATATCAATTTGGTTTTCAGAAATTTTCATGCCTAAATTATCGCGCTCATGATTATAGACTATTTCTGCTGATTTATAATCAGCATCGGTAGTTACAGAACCAACCATAAAATTTTCTTCACAAAATAATACTGCGCTTTTTTTTGCTGTTTCTTTTTCCAATTCTCTTAGTTCTCCAAGATATCTTAAATCTTCGGACTTTAGAAATAGTTCGTCAAAATGAGATTTAATTAGTTCACTAATACTTGCCATGAAAAAGATTTCCCAACTTTAATTTATAAATCTTTCGTTTTTTACTACTTATAAGAGATATCGCTGATGCTCGGATTTGAACCGAGAAGTCCGAAGACCTAGTTTTCGAGAGCCACCAAAATTTAATTTTCTAGTGCCTTACCAGGTTAGGCTACATCAGCAGAACCTTTTTAATAAAAAGCTTCACCAAAAAGATAATTTTTTAATTTTATAAAGAAATTGTTTTTAAAAAAAAGAAAAAAAAGTAAATAATTAAGTAATTTTGAATTTAATTATCGTCTCTTTTTTGCTGCCTTTCTTTTCTTTGCTGCCATATTTGACCCTCCTTTTTTTTCAAGCTGTTTTTCTATTTTTTCGTCAATAGCTAGGATAAGTTTTTCCAATTTGAAAATTCTTCTCAAGCTGTATATCATACCTGCCACAGCTCCCAACAGAATGTATAACAATAAACCTGGTTCAATCAAACAAGATGTAACCATTACACCACCTCTTTTTAAAAATATAGATGCGCTTATCATATAAAAACTTTTCTAAAATAATTTTTTCCCCAAGAATTTTATAAAAATCTGCAGAAATTTTTTCTCCTTTCAATAAAACTTTTTTTACTCTTCTTCTAATAATTTTTCAATTATTTTTCCGAAAGCTGGTCTTGAGATAAATACTCCTGCTGTAATACCAACTATTGTTGTGAATGCCAAACCTCTTACAAGGCCAGCACCAGCGTACCATAAAGGAATCATTGCAACTGTTGTAGTCGCAAATGCTGAAAATATAATAAAGAAGGCGTTCTTAATCCTTGTTTTCCAATTAATATTCCTATTTTCTTTTTTCATTGTTTCATCTATAATTACAATTTGTGCGTCAACACCTGTACCAACAGCAACTATTATACCAGCTATTGAAACTAAGTCCAAGTTCCACTGGATTAATGCTGCAAATCCAAGAATTATAATTATTTCTGAAAGCATGGTTATTAATATTGGGATAACTATTTTTAGCCTTCTATATCTTATGAACATAACTAGTAATACACCTATGAAAGCAAATAATGTTGTTAACAAAATGTTTTTTGTAAATTCTTCGCCCAATAAAGGAGAAACTGAATCTAATTTTATGATTTCCAATTTCTGAGGAAGAGACCCTGTAATTAATACAGTCTGCAACTTATCCATATTTTTTAAAGCATCTTGGTAAGCTGACTCTTGATCTGCACCAAATCCAGGACCAGATATTGATATTGATGTTGCTTCCTGTCCTTTTAATGAAGAAGAAATTCTTAGAGTATCTACTAGTTCATTATCCAAGAATAAATCTAAATTTTGCTCTAAATATCCATCTGATGATGTAGGAACATTTTGCGTAATTAATGCATGCTTCTTAGCTGCTTCTGGACTTAGTCTAATTGAAAATTCAAATGTACAAGCAAAACCTTCTACTGACTGCCTGCATGGAGGGACTATACCAGAACAACTTCCGTCTCCTCTACAGACAAAAGTAACATCTTTTTTTCCACCTTCAAATACTGTCTGATTGCCTATTTTAGCTTCAAATTTTCCCTGCTGCGCTATTAATGATTTAACTTCTTCTTTTGTTGCACCAGCTATTTCTGCAAGAATAAAGATATTACCCTCAAGATCTTTTGCAGGCCTTATTCTTATATCAGACAATCCATAAACATCAAGTCTATTGCTTAATATTTTTGTCAAACTCTCAACATCTTTTTCTTCCAGCTGAATTTCCGGCTTTAATAGAACTCTTGTTCCGCCAACTAAATCAAGACCCTTTTTAATATTAGATTTTTCAACATTTTTAACAGAAATATCGGGAATTTTACTTGACAAGAAAATAATTTCTCCCTTATTTGTTGTTATTGAAACTCTTGTTCTTTTTATAAATTCATTTTCAAGCTTAATTATATCATTATCATTTTTTGTTTCTTTATTATTTATTGAAACTATAGTTGAATTTACTTCTAAAGGAATATCTTTTTCAACTGAAATTATTGTAAGATTTCTTGTTTTAAAACCAAATGAATTTAATATTTTGTATGAAACTTCCTTTTCTTGTGTTTGAACTTTAATTTCCTGCTCTTTTAATTTTGGCAATCCTAATAGGATTTTATTGAATTCTTCAGGACTATTTACGTCAACATTATTAAATTTAAATATAATATCCTCTTCTTTTAATCCTGCATCCAAAGCTTCTCCGAAAACAGAACTTACCTGAATGCCTTTTGTTGAAAATCTTGGATTTATTGCAAGAATCATGAGTAAAACTACAATAACTAATAATATTATCTGCCAATTTAAAAATTTTTTAATCTTCATTTTTCAAGTAGATTTTTAATAAACCAGTATTCATTATATATGTAGAGATTACATCAAACAACAAACCAAGAGAGATAACAATAAACATTTCTCTCAAGACTAGAGATTTAGAAACTACAATTGCAAGTACTAAAGCAGCTATAGTTGCAAATGTCATTGTAATCCCAGTTTTGAAAGACTCTTTCATTCTTTGAAAAACAGTACCATCTTTATTCTTCAGGACTTTTGTTGACAACAAAATGTCAGTATCTACACTATAGCCTATCATTAAAAGCAAACCAGCTATTGTGGCTTCTGAAACAACAAAACCAAGGAGATCAATAACTGCTATTGTATTTATCATATTTAATATAGGCGACAAGATAATGGCCAATGACGGAATAAATTTTCTATAAATTATAAAAACAGTTACTGCCATGAACAAGAAAGCAATTAAAATTGTAGTAAGCATCTGCCTATAGAAGCTCTCACCCAAACTAGAACTGGTTTCACGCACAAAATAATTCTTATCATCTTCTAATTTTAAATTTAATATTTTTTCTACTACTGGCTTAAGATCCTGCTCTTTTACATCAGCACTTTCTATTATTAAGCCGCTTTGTAAAGAGGCTGATAATTCTGAAGTTTTTCTTATTAAAAAATTCCCATTTGGAAATGATTTTTCCAGTTCTTCTTTTATACTTAAAAAATCCTTGTCTATCTGCTTTTCTGTATAAATTTCAATACTTAGACCGCCTTTTAAGGAAACATCTTTATTTACTATGTCACCAGTCTTATTGTAGTGGTTTATAATTATTAAAAGACTTAAAATTAATAATACTATAGGAATAATTAATAATTTTTTATAATTTTTATTATAAAACTGCTCCATTTTGTTTTTTTCTTAATTATACATTTATAAAGATTATGGGCGGTTTTGGTTAGGTTTATATAGATGTTTTAGTTTTAATTTTAATAAAAAGAGGATAATTATGAGGTTAATATACTGTATATTATTTGTAATTTTATTAAATTTAAGCGTTGTTCTAGGTTCAAATAAAATTAGCCTGGAATTAGACAAGACTGTTTATCCTCCTTTTGGGGAACTAAAAGGAATGTGTTTATTAAAATTAGACAGCCAATTGGATTTGGGAGCAGACCCAAAAATTAAATTAAGCATAGGTACAAGAAAAGAAGAAAGAAATGTCATTGATCTTTTAAAAGATTTAGACCCTAATTTAGATTTGCAGGAAAGCACTGTTAATTTGACAAATGCCGAGAGCCAGAAAACTTTAAATTTAAACAATGAAAATTTTTTTGGGTTTAAATTATTGAAAAACAGCGAAATTAAAAACATTGATTTCGATATAGATGGAATTAATGGCCCAAATTCTCCATATATTCAATTTAATGATCAATATATTTGGTATTATCCAGGGGTTTTTCAGGGATGGAGCAATGATGTTATAGGTGTTGAAGGCTTAACAGGAACAAGATCAAGCGAGGATATTATTGTAAGAGATAATATTTTTTTATACTGTGGTCTTTTGAATTTGCCTTTCTCAAATAAATTTAATGTTTCTGCTGAATATTCTGTACAAGACAATTCTGGAAATATAAGCTTGCAATTATTTGAATTTGAGGAAGAAACAAAAATAGCTTCAAATAAAAAAGGAGAATGCACCTTAAGAAACAGCCAGGGAGAATTGGGCAGCTGCCTTATTGAAACAAGTTCTTATTTGTCTGGAGATCATTTAGTCTGCTTTTATAACAGAAAAAATGAGGGAAATTATCTTCTAAGCCTTGATGATGAAGGACAAAATAGTTTTGAGTGCGACTCTGAATTATTGGATAATAATGAAGCAGAATGCAGCTATGTTGAAGAGGGAGATTTTTTCATTAAATCTTTTAAACCAGTTTTCCAGGGAGAATTAAACAACAAAGTTACATTTAATAATTTCAGCAATTCTGATTTTGCAGGAGAGATAACAGATTATTTAACAGAATGCAAGGATGATAATGGAGAATGCAATGTCATTTTGAAAACAGGAACACAGAATAATGATGGAAAATTAAGATTAAGCAATATCAATATAGAATATATAAAAAGCAGCGGTGGAAGTTCTTTTGTTTCAAGAAAAATTTATGATACAGAATTTAAACATGCAAAAGTTTTAAGTATTTTGGGGAAGAATTTTGTCAATTATTCTTTAGAAATACCATTAGAAGTATTTGATAATTTTACTATACCAAACATAACTTCAAATTTCAGCACAAAAACTGTAAAAATAACTTTGGGAAACTTGAATGCTGAGGAAGATATAGAAGTAAACAAAAATATTGTATCTTCTGCCCAAGATTTTATTGATATTACAAAAACAAAATTTGAAAGACTAAAAAATAAAACTGAATTAACTGATTTTTATAATATTTATGGATTAGATTTTGGGCAGCAAATTAACAAATTAAATGAATTTAAGACAAATCTTAATACTCTAAATAATAATGCCAACTTGGGATTGAGCGAAAAAAGCACAGAGGCTGAAAAAATAAATGAGGAGGCAAGGAATTACATAAAAACATTTCCACAGAAAATTGATGTACTTGAAAGTGTAGAATATCCAAGAATATTTCCTGAAACCATTAATCCTGAGATTTTGGGCAGCAATAATGAAGATGAAATTTTGGCAATTCAAGAAGAAGTTATAATTGACACAAAAATAAAATTAGTTTTAATTGAGACTTTTAATGGAACAAGCACCAAGAAGACTTTTATCAAGAAAAAATTAAGCAGTGATTTAAAAGATTATTTTATTATAGAAGAAATCTCAAAAAATATAGCCCAAAACGCGGGAAGTATTAAACTTAGCACTGGTGCTAGTGTTGTAAAAGATGATCCTGTCATTAAATGGCATTTTACAGGATCTGGGGAAATTGGATATGTAGTTGAAGGAGATATTTTGGGAAAACTGGATAAAATCAATACAATAATACTGCCTTCTTTTGAAGATACGGAAAAAGACCAAGAAGAATTTAAGGAAAGTGTGTGCGGAGATGGAGTTTGCACAGAAATTTTAGAAGATAAATTAATATGCCCTGAAGACTGCAAGCCCAAATATAATATAAACTGGACATTAATTGCTGTTTTATTCATAATATTAATACTGGGAATAATTTACTTTAATTTCTTTATGAATAAAATAAGGTTAAGAGAAATAGTTGTAAAAAAATATCCTTTTTTATCTTCTACAGATGAAGCTAATTTGAAAAATTATGTTTCCAGTTCCTTGAAAAAAGGAGTTCCAAGAGCAACGATTTACAAGATTTTACTGCAGAAAAAATGGTCTAAAGAACAAATAGATTATATTTTCAAGAAAGTACAACCACCTGAAAGCAAGCTTAAATTCATTTTTGATTTATTGAAAAAGAAATAATTATAAATTCTGGATTTATTCCTTTAATTTATGGGTGACATTAATTGGAAAAATAAATGCTGGGTAACAACTATATTTCTTGTAAAGGATAATAAAGTTCTGTTAACTTGGAACAAGAATTTGCAAACATGGATTCCTGTTGGTGGGCATATTGATTTTGGAGAGACTCCTGAGGAAGCTATTATTAGAGAAGTCAAGGAAGAAGTTGGATGTGATTTTACTTTTTACCCAGAGCATAATTATAATGGCGATGTAAAAATTCTTAACCCACATAAAGTACAAATTGATAAAGTGCCACATCATAATCAACACATTAACATAGTATTTTTGGGAAAAGTATCTGAATGGAATGGCGCTGAAAAAACAGATGAAGAAGAATTATTGAAATGGTTTTCTAAGGAAGAATTAGTAAAAGAAAAAATGCTTGAAAGTGTCAAGGATTCCTCTTTAGAGGCCTTAAATGTAGTGACTTAAACTAAAGGATTTATATAGAAACTTTTTTAATTAGATTGAAATTTCTTTTATTATGATTAATGAATGGATTTCACCAGATTATTTAAAAACTATTAATGAACTAAGAAAAAAATTTACAAATAACAAACCATTTTCACATTTATTTTTAAAAGATTTTTTCATTGAAAAAAAGATTATACCTGTTTTATTCGCTTTGGAAAATGAGGAATTTATAGATAAGAATACAGATTTATTTCAGTTTAAACAGACTAAAATAGACATTAAAAGTTCTGAAATAACTGAATTAAATAAATTTCATGATTTCTTCAGCTCAAAAGAATTTGGTGAATTTATTTCTGAGATTACAGGATTAAAAATAAACTTAGGCAAGATTGATATGAGTGGTTTTATTTACAGCAAGACAGATTATTTACTGCCCCATGATGATAGGCTGGAAGGAAGAAAAATAGCTTATATTCTTAATTTAAGCGAGAAGTTTAGGAAAAGTGATGGTGGAAAATTACAATTATTTGGAGTTAAAAATAAAAAACCATTTAATATAATTAAATCTTTTATTCCAGCATTTAATACTTTATCTTTATTTGAAGTTTCTGAAATATCATTTCATCAAGTGGAGGAAGTAATGAGCAACAAAGACAGAATTTCTTTTGCAGGCTGGTTCTATGAAAATTGAAGATGCTTTAAAATCAGAAATATTGAGAGACTTTCTTAATGATGACTATCTTGAGATTGACAATTTAGAACAGATTAAAAAAACTTTATCAAAAAATTCTCCCAAAAGCATTAAACTAGAAGACTTTTTCAAAAAAGAAAAATATGGATTATTAAAAAATGAGATCAGGAGTTTAAAATATAAAAGAAAATATATTCCTGACAAACTTTCTTTTTCTATTGCTGATATTGGAAAAAATTTCAAGAAGTTAATTGATTCTGAAGAACTCAGGATATTTCTTGGATTTCTAATTGGAAAAAATATTAAAAATTATATGATTAATTCCAAAATGCTAAAACATAAGGATTATACTTTATTGAGTGATGAACAGGGTACTATTAAATCTGGATGTGTGGTTAATTTCCTTTTCAATGATTTATGGAGAGAAGAATATGGCGGGTATTTTTCATATATTTCTGAGAATGAAGAAGTTTTAAGGGTTTTACCAACAGAGAATAGCGTTATAATTGTATTTATAGATCAAACTATACAGGGCTTTATTAAATATATTAATGCTAATTCCTTAAAAAAGAAAATTTATTTTGTGGATACGAAAATTTTATAATGTGAACTTCTTGATATTTTTAGATATGCGCTGGTGGTCCAATGGCTAAGAGCAAGCTTTTAAAAAAAGCTTAATCAAAAAGGTCTAGTAAACTGCAGCCTTCCAAGCTGTATATCCGGGTTCGAATCCCGGCCGGCGCATACATTTATATATTCTTTATTACTATATTTTATTAATAAATTTAAATGGGGGTATGTATATGACAAAAGAATTTTTAGAGAAACATTCTGAACATTTTTATCTGGTTTTTAGAGTTATAATTGGGGCTTTATTTTTCTTACATGGAACACAGAAAATACCAATGATTTTAAGCATGAATCTTAATTTATTTTTCTTTGCGGGTTTAATTGAACTAGTTGGGGGAGCCTTATTAGTATTAGGTTTATTCACAAGATACACAGCTTTAGTAACTGCAGTTGAAATGTTAGTTGCTTATTTTACAGTTCATTTATCAGGGGGATTAAATCCTTTGACTAATAAAGGAGAAGCAGCATTGTTATTTTTTGCAGCATTCTTAGTTTTATTGGCTTATGGGGCTGGAAAATTAAGCTTAGACAAAAAAATGGGTTATCATTAACTCTTTTTTTCTTTAATTTTTTAGATGTGGTATTATATCAAAAAAGAATATTTCTTTCTGTTTGTATTTAAGAATATTTGTTGTAACTTTAGATACTTCAAAAATCTATAAATCTGAGAATTTTCTTTTATGATATCCGTATACAAAAGCAAAATAAGATATTAGAATTATTCCCAGAACAACAAAGATTTTATTGCTGCTATATTTCTCTAAAATTAAATCTAATGATACTGCTAGAAAAACAACCAATACTGCCTCTGCAACAACTAATGCCAACAAATAACTAAGAAAGTGATCAAAGTATCTGAATGGCCTATATTTATTAAAAATATGAAAACTAGTTATTTGCTTTATAACTGGGAGATTTTGAAAATTTTCTTTGAAATTCAGCAGTCTGTATAAATCATCAAAAAAAACCGAAATAAGTATGATAGAAAGGGCATAAGATGCTAAGATTGTCAAATTCTGGTCGATGTAAGTTATTATTTGCAATATCTGATCGTAAACCATGAGATTTAGATTAAGAATTATGTATAAAAATATTACTTTTTGGAAAATTAAATTTCATTAGTATCTCTTCTGAATATTAAATTTATTGCCCAATCTATTCAACTATTAAGAAAAATATTTTTAAATTTAATGAAAATAGTGATTTCTTCTTTCTATTTTCCTTACTTTTCTTTTAAATCTATTGTACTTATGGACTACTTTAGTTATCATATAAATTGAAGATGCTGCCATGGCTATTCCCATTATCTTTAATAATAAATAATCAAAGAATTTCAACAATAATAAGCCTAGACCTACTACCCCTAAAAAAACATTAATCTCTGCAAGTAATGTTCTTTGCTTTGCAAGAATTGTTCTTTCTAGATCTAATTCAGCTTTTATATGCTGCTTTTCTATTATTCTGTGTTTTTGTTCTTCTGTTAAGTGATCCATCAGGAAATTGATTTTTTAGCTATTTAAAAAGATTATCTTTAATTTCTCTTCAGAGATACTTTTAGCTGAGAATTGGCTTAAATTATTTATTCCAAGAATCATTCGCCAGCTACCCACTCCTTTAAAGTAATCGGGCCTGGTAGGATTTGAACCCACGACCTGAGCATTAGGAGTGCCTAGCGTTCTTTCGAAATCCGCTCCATCCAAGCTGAGCTACAGGCCCATAACCTTTTTAAGAAAAAGCTTAACTAAAAACCTTTCGAAAAAAGTTTAGCAAAAAGAAGAAAAAAGAGATTTTAAATTTATGCTCTTAGATCAATTGTTTTTTGTTTGTTTATTGCAGTCATAATTTCTCTTCCAAAATTGCTTTCTTTACTTATTCTGATTTCTCCTTTTTTAGAAGAAATTGCTGTCAGCAAGAATTCATTATCTATAAAGATTTCTGCGTCTTTATTTCTTTCTGTAAATATTCTCAGGAATTTTCCATCTTCATCTATGTTGAATGTAATTGATTTTTTATCTCTTTTCAATTCTTTGACTTCTATTCCAATACCTAACTTGTTTTCAATTTTTTCTATAGTTTTTCCCTTTGTTCCTATAATTCTTGAAATTGAATCTACTGGTATGTAAATTACTGCCCTGTTATCAGAAATTAGTTCTACATTTACCTGGTCAGTATATTTTAGAATTTCATCTCTAATAGTTTTTTCAGCTAATCTGTCTTTTCCAGCTTTTTTCTTTTCTTTTGAAACTGGAATAACTACTGTTTCTTCACCGTAACTATAGATTTCATATTCCAATCTGTCATTTTCAAAATCCCTTACTTCTACTATCGGCCTTGATAGATCTGACTCTGTCATTCCTGTTGGAACTTTGACTAACATTTTCAAAGTTAAAACTTTTGAAATTTTCCCTTTGTCGATGTATAAAATAGTATCAATTACACTTGGAATCATTCCAGTGTCTAATCTATTAATAAATCTTTGAACAGCATCTATTGGTGTAGCTGAGTGCAGAACACCAAGAACGTTTGATCCTGCTAATCTAATATCTATGTATAATTGGAAATCAGGAGTATCTCTCATTTCATCAAAGACAATGTAGTCTGGCCTTGACAAGAACAAAATGTCATGAATTTCCTCGCTGTTTGTAAAATTCTTAGAATATTGTGTAATGTTGTCATTTAACTGCAGGTCTCTCGGAGATTCCACTGTTTTTGTTATTTTTCCTGCTTTAGAATAATCTTCTGCCAATGCTTGGACTATTGTAGATTTTCCACTTCCAGTTTCGCCTGCAATGATTACTCCTCTAGATTCTTTTAATTTAATTAACAATTCAGGCTGAATTTTATAATCTTCTAGATTTAATTTTTTAATTGGCTTTACAATTGTAATTTCCCAACCATCTGATACTGGCGGCTTAACAATAACAATTCTGTAATTTTTATACTGGACTATTGTTGAGCCTCTTCTTGAAATTTCAATAAATGATTCTTCATCTATCCTTGATCTTTCAATAATTTCCTTTACATATTTTTGAATTTCATCAGGTGTTAAGATTTCATCACTTATTTTTTCAAGCTTCCATACTCCTGGAAGACCTTTTTTAGCGTAAGGATAACATTTTTCTTTCAAATGAACTGACATTGTATGTTCGTCAAAATATTTTTCAATCTCTATTTTTTCTGTTAGTTCTTTTTGAGCCAAATAAATTACTTCTAACCCAAAAGCTTTTCCTGATTCTGCTTGAACTTTATCAGCTGTAATTAAAATAGCTTTTTCGCTATTTGCTATTTCCCTAATTAAAGCATCAATTTCACCTGATTTTGCCTGCCTTATTTGAAATTCATTCGGTCTTTCTCCTAAGAATTCAATATTAAATTTTAATTTTCTAATATCTTGGATTTCTTCCAAACCAATAAAACCTATTTCTAAGCCTTTATTTGCCTGATTTTCCAGTTCTGCAACTACTGCATTTGGTATTATTATAGTACCATCTATTTTTTTTTCTTTATTCATTGTTGATACAACTTTTTCTATTATAGCAGATGTATCTACTACGTATTTTTTTGTCATTTTTCTATATTTTTTATAAAAAGCTCTTTAAACAAAAGCTTTTTAAACTCCTATATTTTTTATTATATTATCTAGTCTAAGTAGAATTAGCGTTTATTTAGACTAGACAAATAGACTTTTTAAATGTTTCTGGTAAGTTTTTTAAACACTTTAAATAGCAATTTTTTTGATTTAAAATGGGATTAATGAAAATTATAGGAACTGGATCAAGCCCTTATTTTGCTACATTAGATGCAGAACATAGATTACCCTTTCCAATAGATGATGCTAAAAAATATAAAAAATTGACTATGGAGACTCCGATGTTTATAACTAGTATGGATGCTAAAGAAGAATTCTCAGTTAAAATAGAGTATGAATTAGAACCAAATCCAACAGAATTAGAGGTTCAAGAAGTAATCGAGAAACAATTAGGAAAGAAACTTGAATGGCATATACAAAAATTAAGAGATGAACTTGGTGCAAAAATACAGTCTTTAGACAGAACTAAGGTAGATAAGATTGATGTTAAGAAAGTTGTGGACGAAGGAATTCAGCAATATTTTAAAGACTGGTTTAATCAAACGAAAAAAGAATAATTTTTATATTCTCTATTTAAGACTTAAATATGCTGATAGTAGGTTTAACAGGAACTCATAGTTCTGGAAAGGGAGAAATTGGAAAGTATTTAGTTTCAAAGAGCTTTAAATATTATTCTTGTTCTGATGAATTAAGAAAAGAGGCTAAAAAACTAGGATTAGAAGAAACAAGAGAGAATTTAGGCATTGTAATTGGTGATAAATTGAGAAATGAGTTTGGAAAAGGAATTCTAGGAAAGAGAATTTATGATGAAATTTTAAAAGAAAAAACTGATAAAGCTGTTGTTGACAGTTTAAGATTAATTGATGAAATTAATGAATTAAAAAAATCAGGAAATTTCCATTTAATTTTTGTTGATGCTCCACTAAAAGAAAGATACAAAAGAGCAATAGAAAGAAAGAGAATTACTGACAAATTAAGTTTTGAAGAATTTAAAAAAATTGAAGACAAGGAAAGATATGGACAAAATACATTAATGAAAATGCAGAACTGCTATGATGATGCTGATTTTACAATTTTTAATGACAAAGGAATAAGAGAATTACATAAACAAATAGAGAAAATTTTAAGTATGATTGTTTGATCTTAGTTCTTCTAATTTGGCTGCTATTTTATCCATTTCTTCCAGAGTTATTTCTCTTCTGGATAACCCTTCTGAATAGCCAAAGAAATTATTCGGATCAAATTTATTTGTGAGAAGTTCTATATCCTCTATTCTATATCCTGTGACTTTTCCACCCCTATGAATAGCATAAACGTTTCTTATTCCATTTTCACTTTGCTTCCCTGCTGTCATAAATGGTATTTGACTAAATAATTCCAAATCTCTTGGAATTCTTAGGACAAGTTCAATGGCGTCTTTTTTACTTAGACTCACAGTAGGAAAATATATTTTTACTTCAATACCCATTATAATTATTAATTTTTTAATATTAAAAGGAATTATTGTAATGGAAATTAACAATTGACATAGTTATGTCACTTTTCTTTTAAATTTATTTTTTAGGTCACAATAATTAAATATAAATTTATTATTTCAGTTTCTTGATGACAGATAGCAGAGATAAAAAATTAAGGAATTCTACAGAGATTAATTTAACACCACAACAAAAATATGTTTTGAGTTTAGAGGAAGAGCTAGGAAAAAGAGAAAGAGAATTAAATGAAGCAAAAAATAGAATAAATTATCTGGAAGATGAATTATTTGGGCAATCTATAGGTTTTTTTCTTGACGAATTTGGAAACAGAATAGGAAGTGGGTTTAAATTAAGAAACTTGGAGGGAATTGCGAATAAAGAAAGAACAGAATCTTTTTTAGACAGAGTAACAAATGTTATATTTTTTGCTTATGCTATTTATGCTTTTACAACTGCTTTTTTAACTAAGCCAAAAAAAGATTATAAAGTGAGAAGAGAATATTAGAAATTTCTTAAAAAGACCAAAAAAGCTGTATGAGCTATCATCTGAGATTTAGGACGTACTTTTAATCCTTCAACATACCATTCTCTTTCCATTAATTCAACAACTTTTTCCAAAACAAATTTATCTTTACAATTTTCAATTAATCTAATTACTTGAGATATTGTTGGAAGATAACAAACTAAGAACTGTCCATTTCTTAATGCTTTTTTTGCATGATCCAAAACATTCCATGGCTCTGGCAGATCAAGAACTATCAAATCCAAATTTTTTTCATCTATTCCTTCATAAATATCTTTTTCTTTAACTATTATATCTAAACCTAAGTCTTTGAAATTTTTCTTGGCTATATTCAGAAATTCTGGATTTTTTTCATATGTAACAACATTAGGTGTTATTCTTGCCAAGTAAGCTGATAAAAAGCCTGAACCAGTTCCAGCATCCAAAATTTTAGAATTTCTATGTATTCCTGTTGAGGTAATTATATAACCAATATCTTTTTTTGTTATTATGGCTGGACCTCTCTTGAGTTTTTCTAATTTATCAACAAAATTAGCATCGAAAATTATGAATTCTTTATTAAGGTGGGATTTTATTTTTCCAACTGCCTTATTTAAGTCTTCTTCTTTTATTACTCCGAGGTCTGTTTGAAGATCTCCTGAAGACCAGTAATGCCTGTTTCCTTTCTCATCTATTAGTACTTTTTTTACAGTTTTCATTAAAGAAATAAACATGCAGATATCTTTATAAAGGCATTTTTTTGAAAAAAATTTATGTATAAAGCAATTAAAGAGTTAGAGAAGCGAGAAAAGGCGAAAACGCCCCAAATGGACTATGATATAGAATTATCTGGTAAATGTCCTTCATGCGAGGTTGAAACTACCTTTATTTATGTTGGTCACCCTAATTTAGAGCAATTTCCTGCTAAGCTAATAGAAAGCTGGGGTGGTTTAGAGGCAGCATTAGAAAAATTAATCCTTTATGAATGCACCAATACAAAATGCAAATCTGCAAGCAGTTTAGCTCTATTAAAAACATCAAAAAAAACAAGTTAAATTTTATAATAATATTTAAAAATTCAGCATTTCTTACAATATTAATGGATTTTGTTTTAAAAAAAGAACTTGAGAATTCTAATTTAGATTATGTTGATTTAATTACAGCTAAAAATTCTTCTGAATTAAGGAAAAAAATTGACAGCAAACAAGGATTAAGAATAATTAGGGGCGGGAATGATGAAATTAACAGAACTGCTTTGGAAAACAAAAGGACAGATATATTATTAGGGCCAGAATACAACAGAGAAAAAGACTTTATTCATTTTAGGAATTCTGGATTAAATCATATTTTATGCCATTTAGCTAAAAAAAATGAAGCAGCAATTGGTTTTAACTTTAGTGACTTAATGAATTCGAGAAATAAGGAAATAGTTTTAGGAAGAATGATGCAGAATGTTTTTTTGTGCAGAAAATTCAAAGTTAAAATGATTTTAGGGAGTTTTGCCACTAAAGAAAATGAAATTAAAAATAGAAGCGAGTTAATGAGTTTTGGAAAAGTGCTTGGCATGAATGGAAAAGAAATTAAGGATGGATTGAATTTCAAGAAAAAAGAGGAGAAAATCAAGATCTTAAAATGAGGTGGCCATTATTTGTAATTTTATTTTTGTTATCAATCTCCTTAGTTAATGCTGCAGATGTAGATGAAAATGTAGAAAAAGAATTATTGAACAATCCTGATGTTGATGTAATAATTACTTTTTCTGAAAAAAGCAAATTTTTAAACAATAATTTTGATGCTAACAGCGTAGTTTCTAATTTAGATAAAAAAGACTTTAGGGGGAATTATTTCAGACATTCTAAAATTGCTGCTGGAAAAATAAACAAAAATGGTTTAGAAAAGTTAAAACTGAATAATAATGTAGAAAATATTTATTTAGATTATAAAGTAAGAATTGCATTAAATCAATCTGTTAAAATAATTAATTCTTCTTTAGTAAATTCATTAAGAGTAAAGGGAAGTTCTAATTTAACAGGAAAAGGAATTGGTGTTTGTGTTTTAGATACTGGAGTGAATTATGATCTGGTTAGTTTGGGTGGGGGATTAGGAAAAAAAGTTCTTTCTGGATATGATTACATTAATTCTGACACAAATCCAACTGATGATAATGGGCATGGAACACATGTTGCTGGAATTGTTGCTGGTAATGGAAGCATTATTGGAGTGGCGCCAGAAGCAAACGTACTAGCACTTAAAGTTCTTGATGCTAATGGCGGGGGATTAATAAGTGATGTCATTAATGGAATTCAATGGTGCATTGATAACTCAACTAAGTATAATATAAGCGTCATTACTATGAGCTTAAGCTGCGGAACTTTTGATTCTGCCTGCGACACCAGCACTAACTGCAATGCAAATTTAATGAAAGCTGTTGTGAATGATGCTGTTGGGAAAAATATTAGTGTAATTTCTTCTTCTGGAAATAATGGCGATGGATTAATGAGCACTGGAAATTATACTCATATAGGCCTGCCTTCCTGCTTGAGCAATGTAACTAGTGTTGGTGCAATTAATGATGACTATACAATTGCTGATTATGGAAACAGAAATAATTTAACTTTGTTAATGGCTCCTGGAACTGCTATTAAATCTTTAGCTTATGGCGGGGCTTGTTTAAATTCATGCACTTGTTCAAATGGATTAATGGAATGTGATGGAACTTCGATGGCTGCACCCCATGTTGCTGGTGCTTATGCATTAATATTACAATATTTAAGAGACGAAAACAACAGTGTAATGAAAAATTATCAGTTAGAAGATGTGTTTAACAGAACAGGAAGAAATGTTTTAGATACAATCACTAATGTTAATTATAGAACAATAGATGTTTACAAAGCTTTATTGGAATTGGACAATTTTGGTCCTGATGTAAAAATTAATTATCCTGAGAATAAAACTTATAAAATTTCAAACTTAACTTTTAATTTTAGTTCTGTTGATATTAATATTAATTCCAGCTGGTACAGCTTAGATGGAAATACAAATATAAGCTTGAGTAAAAATACCACTTTAAGCATTACTAATGGAAGCCATATATTGACTTTGTACTCTAATGACACAAAAGGAAATTTAAATTCAACCAGCGTTAGTTTTGTTGTAAACACAAGTCTGCCTGTTTTAAATTTAAACAGCCCTGATGATAATGCAACTGACAGTGATGGAGAAATTAATTTTAATTGCTCGGCAACTTCTCCAATTGGACTTAAAAATATGAGCTTATTACATAATATATCGGGAACTTTTAAAATAAACCAGACAAAAGAAATTTCTGGATTGAATAATTATAGCATATTTAGTTTTAATTCGAGTGATATTAAATTTACCTGGAACTGTCTTGTAAATGATAATGATGGAGCATATGAATATGGAACAAACAGGAGTTTAACTGCGAAACTTAATAACAAACCAAATATAACATCTTATTTACCAAGCAATTTAACACAGAGCGTAGATGAAGGAAAAAACTTGAGCTTTAACCACACATCTTCTGATTTAGACAATAATACATTAAAATATTATTGGTTATTGAATGATGTACAGAAGAGCACAAATTCAAACTTTACTTACAACCCAAATTATACTGATTCTGGAAGTTATAATTTAAGTTTGATTGTTGGAGACAATATTATGAATACTTCTATTAACTGGAGCTTAACTGTAAATAATATAGTTAGTTGTGGAAATAATCTTAAAGAAGCTGAGGAAAGCTGTGATGGAACTGACTTAAATGGAAAAACATGCATTACACAAGGATTTACCGGGGGAACTTTGAGCTGTTCAAATAGCTGTACTTTTATCACAAGCTCTTGCACAAATTCTTCTGATTCTGGCGGGGGTGGAGGAGGAGGTGGCGGCGGGGGAGGAAGTAGTGGCGGAGGAACACCAATATCAAATGAATTTGACAATACTAATGAATTAGCAAGCACAACAACAGAAGCTAAGAAAGAAAATTTACCTGTTCAAAGCACGCAAGCAGTCAGTGTTGTTGTTGAAAAAGCAAATGTTGACAAAGAAGAGGAAGTAATTAACATAATTAAGGGAGAAAGCATTGGATTTATTTTAGATGATAATGAACATAAAATTACTTTGGATGAGATTAAAGACAATGAGATTGATATTACTATAAATTCCAAAACTGTAAAATTAACTTTAAAATTAAGCGAGGAAAAAAATGTTGATATTGATGATGATAGTTTAAATGATGTAAGTGTAAAACTAGAATCAATCTTGGATGGAGAAGCTACACTAAAAGTCAGAAAATTACAAGAAAGCGAGGGTGCGAAAGGAATAACAGGGTTTTTTGATTTTGTTCCTACTGACGGAATAAAGAGTTATGGTGCAGGTATTTTAGGACTATTGTTTATTTTGATATTTGTTTTTAAGATGTTCAAAAGAAAAAAGAGAGGATAACTTTTATCACAAATTTAAAGAGTTAATCTTTTCTAAAAACTAAATAAATAAAAATAAACAGACCAATTAATGAGAAAATGTGCTTGTTTAAATTGTGAAAAAATATCTCATCAACTACAATGATTTTGTTTTTGTAAATTCCATGCACACTTACTAAAGAGTTTAATTCCAAATTTTCGCTTGTTTCCAAAGTAAAAACTTTCCCCATTTCATCTAATTTTACTGGATTTAAAGAAGTAATTTTGCTATTATGCAGATTAATTTCCTGGTTTTCATAATCTTCTGGAAAAGAAATAAAATTTACGCTGTGAATATTTGCTTTTAGCAAATCCTCCTGAGTTAAGAACATGAATAAAAAAGTTATTAATAATGGAATAACTGATAAATAATATTTTTTATTTAAAGTTAAATTATTCTTTTCTTTTAAGTAATATAGGCTAATTAACAGAACTATGACTCCAATAATTGGGAAAATTATTTTTCCTGAATAAACCAAATTAACTGAATATTCTTTAAAACTTATTGGATAAAATATCATGTGGCCAAAAGCGCCTGCAAACTGCAAAAGATCCAACAAATAATGAGAGATAACTCCCAAGTATATTATTAATAAATTTATGAAAAAACCATTAAAAAATAAAGCAAGACTAATTGACATTAATAAATTTATAAACGGGGTGTGCATTGGTTCTAAAAAAAGGTAGGTTTGGATTTCATCAAAACCAAGAAAATTAAATATTATCAATATAAGTCTTGAAATATCTGGAAGAATTGCACCAGCAATTAATAATTTCCAATTTTTTATTTTTAAAACTACAGCAAGCAATAATGCAAACGCAATGTGAACTATCCAATCCGGCATTTTAATCGTAGATTATTAAAAATTTCTTTCCCCTATATTCAAATAATGTGCTATTAAACTTTCTGCCAGTTATGACTGCTTCTTCTGGAAAATGAATTTCAGTTATTCTGGATTTTTTACTTGGATATATTTTGAATGTACCACCCAGAGCCTGAGAAAAGTGGATTTGGGCTTCCCCTATGCCAGCAATTAAATCTGGAGGCAATTCTGAAATTGTTTTTTCAAGTAAATTTTTCCCTTTTTCATCATATTTTAATTCGTATTCTCTAGGTTTAATTCTCATTTCACTCAAAATATATTAAATATCCTTTAGTTTTGTATAAAAAAGATATAGAATCTTTATTTAAATCTATATACATAGCTTCTATTGGTGGATTTACTCTAATTTTAGATCCTGGAATTGGTTTAATTTTAAGAACTAAATTTTCTGAACCACCAATCTGCCAATTTGTAAATGCCATAACTGCCTGGCCAGATAATATTATTGTTCCTTTAGGCAATGAAGAGAGTTTTTCTTCCAAACTTTTCTGCGTTTCTTCTGACTCATGAGAAACTGGAAATATTTGCATAGTTATTAATAGAAACTTTAATTGATAAAAACTATTATTCTATATTAAATATATTTTCACTTTAGAGGTCATTTAAAGTTCTGTAAGGCAATTTAAGTGCTTGAAATAATTTTTTTAAATTTCTTGGCGACGGAATACTATGACTGCTGAGATAATTATCTATAGATCTTTCAGAAATTTTAATTTCTTCTGCTAATTCTTTCCTGCTTTTTTTTAATTCTTTTAGTCTTCTTCTAATTAAATCACTTAATTCTTTGTTTTTTGGATTATCTTTTCTTTTTTTGGCTAATTCTTTTTGATAATCTCCTCTAGTTTTATAGCCTTTTTGATGAGCTAAATACTCAAGATATTGGCTACAAGACTGGTATCCTTTTTCTTTAAGCCTGGTTAAACCATAAATTGAGGAATGAGAAACACCAGTCAGGTTTACTATTTCTGATCTTGTCAACCCAATTACATCTAATTTTTGAATTAAAGTTTTAGTTTTTGCTGCTATTTTATTTTGCATAAATTTTTAGTTTGGTTTCTGTTTAAAAGATTTTCTAAAACTATTACTTCTTAGTTATAATAGCAACCTTTATATATTACTTTTTAAATAATTCCTTTTGTGAGAGGGAAAGAAAGCTTATTCAAGCTGATTCTCAATAGGTGAACAAAATTAAGATATTATTACCTAGTTTAAGAGAGAGAAAAAGATATATAGAATATCGAGTTTTAGGAACAAATATTATTGAAAAGGAGTATTTATATACTAATATACGAAAATTTATTGGAGAATTAGGAATGGCAAAAGCGGGAGTAATGATATTAATCAATAAAGGAAACAAAGGTGTTATAAGAGTTAATAATAATCATGTTGATGAGGTAAAAACAGCATTAGCTTTAATTAACAATTATAATGATAAAGAAATTAAAGTAGAATGCATTAAAGTTTCTGGAGTTTTAAGGAAAGTAAAGGAGGATGTATAAATGCAACCTGATATGAGCCACCAGGCAATGGGGTATGATAGAACAAGTATTATGTTTAGTCCAGATGGAAGACTATTACAAGTTGAATATGCTAAAAAAACTGTCAAACAAGGAACAAGCACTTTAGGTATTGTATGCAAGGATGGCGTTTTATTATTAGCTGATAAAAGAATAACTGATAAATTAATAGTTCCTGTAAGTATAGAAAAAGTATCTCAAATAGATGAACATATTGGAGCAAGTGCTTCTGGTATTTTAAGTGATGGAAGAATTTTAATTGAAAGAGCACAAGTAGTAGCACAACAACATAAAGTAACTTATGACGAGCCTGTGAATGTTAGTGACCTTGTAAAAGATATTAGCAATGTAAAACAAGCATATACTCAAGTTGGGGGAGCAAGACCTTTTGGTGTCTCAATTTTATTTGCTGGAGTTGACAAGGAAGGAGCAAGATTATTTGTTACAGATCCTACTGGAATTTATTTTGAGTACAAGGCAACTGCAATTGGAGAAGGAGATACAGACATAAAAGAAGTTTTAGACAAAGAATACAAAGAAAATATGGACTTAGAAGAGGGAATGAAATTAGGAATAAGAGCTTTGAAAAAATTCTTAGGAAAAGATTTTGACATTAACAGAATTGATGGTGCTTATATTAAAACTGCTGATAAGGCGTTTGCAAGAATAAAGAAACCAGATCTTTTGAAACTAAAATAAGCTAAACTTTTTTAAGAAAAAGCTTTACCAAAAAATAGTTGAAGGAAACAGAAAATGGTGAGCATAGACAAAGCGGTAGTAGCAAGATTGAAAAGGAATGGAAAGAATTTTGAGATTTTAGTAGACTGTGAGAAAGCTCTTGAATTTAAAAAAGGAAAAAATATTTCTTTATATGATATATTAGCAAGCGATATTATTTACAAAGACAACAGGAAAGGAGAAAAAGTAAGTGACAAGGATTTGATGGATGCTTTTAAAATAACTGATGTACAAGAGGTTGTAAAAATTATTTTAAAAGAAGGAGAAATCCAGATTAAAAAAGAGATAAGAGACAATGAGAGAGAAGAAAAACTAAAGAAAATTATAAACATAATACACAGAAACTGTATTGACAGCAAGACGGGATTACCACATCCGCCACAAAGAATTCAAAGCGCTATTGAAGAAGCAAAAGTAAAAATTGATGAAAACAAAAGTGCTGAAGAACAAGTTGATCAAGTTGTTGATAAATTAAGACCTATAATTCCAATAAAATTTGAGACAAAAAGAATTGAATTAACTATACCAGCAAAGTATTCTGGTGCAAGTTTTAGGGTCTTGAAGAGTTATGGAAAATTACTTAAAAATGACTGGGGAAATGACGGAAGTTTAAATGCAGTTGTTGAAATACCAGCTGGCATTATAGATGAATTTTTTTCACAAATAAACGGGATATGCCATGGAGAAGTTAGTTCTAAGATACTATAGTCAAATATAGTAAACTTTATATATTGGTTTTTTATTAAAAATATTTGTAAGAGAGAAAGAAAGCTGAAGAAATAAGCTGATTCTCGTAAACTTTTTTCAAAAGTTTAATCAAAATAACTTTTTAAAAAAGTTAACAAAAATAAAAAAAATACATAGAAAATGGGAGAATTATTAATAAAAGACAGAGACATTGTAGTTCCAGGACAAGATTTAGCTACTGGAATGGATTTTCTACCTGCTTCTGGAACATTTAGAGATAATGATAAAATAATTTCCGGCCAATTAGGAAGTGTAAGTTTAAATGGAAGATTAATTAAAATTATACCATTAAATGGAAGATATGTCCCTAAAAGAGGAGATGTAGTTATTGGGATAGTAAAAGACATGAATTTTTCAAACTGGTTTGTTGATATTGGATATGCCAATGATGCTGTTCTTTCTTCGAAAGAAATTAATGTAGATTATATGGAAAGAGGTGCAGATCTAAGCCAATTTTATGATTTAGGAGACTATATTGCTGCAAAAATTTACAATGTTTCCAAGCAAAAATTAATTGATTTAACAATGAGGGGACCGGGATTAAGAAAATTAACTGATGGAAGAATAATTAAAATCAGCTCTGTAAAAGTTCCACGAGTAATTGGAAAAGAGGGAAGCATGATTTCTATGATAAAAGATTTAACACAATGCAAAATAATGGTTGGACAAAATGGATTAGTATGGATTAATGGTCCAGATGGAAATAAGGAATTGGTTGCTGTTGAAGCCATTAATATGGTAAGCGACAAGACACAAGTTTCTAATTTAACTGAAAAAGTAAAAGAATTTTTAGAGAAAAGGATGAAAGAAAATGTATAAGAAAAGACCAGACGGAAGAAAGTTTGATGAATCAAGAGATGTTGAAGCTAAAGTAGGAATAATCAAAAGAGCAGATGGAAGTGCAATGTTCAGGATTGGAAAGACAATTGCATTAGCTGCTGTTTACGGTCCAAGAGAATTTTATCCAAAATTTTTACAAGATCCTTCTAAAGGAGTTTTAAGATGCAATTATAATATGATGAGTTTCTCTGGAAGCGGAGAAAGAGTAAGACCTGGAGGATCAAGAAGAAGCAAGGAAATTTCAATGATAACTGAAAATGCATTAAGTCCTGTTTTGGATTTAAGTGATTTTCCTGGAACTGTTGTTGATGTTTTTATAGAAATTATACAAAGTGATGCTGGCACTAGATGTGCTGGTATTTGTGCTGCTTCTTTAGCTTTGGCAGATGCAGGATTTGTTATGAAAGATATTGTGAGTGCTGTATCTCTTGGAAGAATTGAAGACAAATTAGTGGTTGATTTAGACAAAGAAGAAGAAGATTATGAAGTAGAAGGAGAAGTTGCAGATATTCCGGTTGCAATGATGCCAAGAACTGGTAAATTTACTTTATTACAAATGGATGGAATATGCTCAAAAGAACAATTATCAAAAGTTTTAGAATTAGCAAAAGAAGCTTGCAAGAAAATATATGAAGTACAGAAAAAAGCATTAATGGAGAAATATCAAATATGACTATAGTACAAAAACATGTTCATGCATTACTAGAAAAAGAACAAAGATTAGATGGAAGAAAATTCGATGAATTTAGAAAAGATATTTCTATTGAATATGGAATTAGTCCAAAATCTGCTGAAGGCAGTGCAAGAGTAAAAATAGGAAATACAGAAGTAGTTGCAGGAATAAAATTTGAGATGATTACACCTTATCCTGATGAACCTGATAAGGGAACTTTGATGGCTGGTGTTGAATTACTGCCTTTAAGTTCTCCTGAATTTGAATCTGGACCACCAAATATAAGATCAGTTGAATTAGCAAGAGCTGTTGTTGACAGAGGGCTAAGAGAAAGCAAAGCAATAGATTTCAAAAGTCTATGCATTAAAAAAGGAGAAAAGGCATGGGTTATTATAATTGATGTTTATTCTATGAATGATGATGGAAATTTAGCTGATGCTATTGGATTATGTGCGTTAGCTGCTTTAA
>CAYWEX010000008.1:0-33005 GCA_964457785.1 Candidatus Woesearchaeota archaeon | reverse complement strand
AGACTAGGCCAAATTTTTAAAAGGTGTCTATTAGTTTAATTTGAAAATGGAAAAAGGAACAGCATACGGGTTTTTTCATTGTGAAGCTTTGAAAGTCGAAATTGAAAGAGAGATACCTGCTTTGAAAGTGGCAGGAAGAATTCCTAATTTAGATGTTATTGTTATTGATACAACTGACTTGTTAAAGCTTGAAAGAGATGTGGAAAGTGAATATCCTGAAGAAGATCAAAGATGTTTAGCTTCTTTTATTGGGAATGCACTTGATAATGATTTAAATTATGTTTTAAAAGGAACTTTAGCAGAAGAGACAAATTTTGAAACCGCCAGACAAGTATCTCATTTTTTGATGCAAATGAACCAATCTTATTTAGATAGAATGGGTGAAGTTTGGGGCAATGTTATATATAAAGATGCGGATGGAAAATATATTTTTTTATAAAAATGATTGATATTCAACAAACCTTAAGGGAACGTTTAGTACAAGGAGAAATTCCAGAGGAGGCAATAGAACCTGGAATGAAAATTCTTTATTCTTTTGCAAGACCAGATGGATTTATAGACTTAAATATTCTTAATGTTCAAGAGGTTCTTAATGGAATATTAGATAATGAAACAAGAGGGTTTGTAGGTGTTCTTCCAAATGGACAGGAAGGAATTTTTTATGGCTTTTTTGATCATAAATTAAATTTGGGAAGAAAATTGCAAAAAGTAAAAGAAAGAATTTATGATAAAGATAAAGCCTTAGATTGGAATAATAATGACACAAATTATGCTAATGGAACTTTATTTATGTCTTGGAGAAAGAAAGTTAAAAATTATCCAAAGGGAATTGAGGAGGTAGTTGTTGATGATAAAGATCAAGGTATTTTTATAGTTGGTAATCCAGAAGCGCTATCCTCGTCTCTGTTTGTTCCTGGTTTAGATATTATTCCAGATGAAAATACAGAAGAATTTCATTTTATAAAGGGCGAAATGTGGGGGATAAAACAAAAAATTGTAGATGGTCCAAGCGGATCTTTTAAAAAATTGAAATACAGACAAATACCAGAAGATGTTTATAGACATATTGTAAGAGCTTTTTTCTAGAATTTTTCAGCTATAATGTATGATCCTTCTTTGTTTCTATATGTTCTTTTGAAACCTGCTGTTTTTAATCTTGAAATTACTTCTGATGCAAAATCTCTGCCTCTTCTATACTGGTGTTTTGGCAAGTAATGATATAGTTTTCCCCGGTGTTTTAAAACCCTAAAAGCTTCTTTATAATTATTTAAAGAAAAGAAATCTTCTGAACCTTTTACTGTTCCAGCATCAAATATTATAAAATCAAATTCTTTGTCATGAAATCTCTTAATTTCTTCAACTATATTTCCAATAATTTGTTTTATATTTTTGTTTGTAAATAATTCTTTGGAATAAGGATTTAATTTTGCAATTTCAATTACATTTTCATCTATTTCTATTGTTATTACTTTTTCAGCTGTTTTTGATACTATAATTGATGAATAACCCAAGCCAGTGCCCGAATCTAAAATTGCTCCTTTTAATTTATCTTTTCTTATCTGCTCCAAGAATTCTTTTTTATGCATTGATGTGCCTGAAATTTTAAGAATTGGCCTAAAATTTGTAGGAATTAATTTATATAATTTACCATCTGCAAAATACTGGACTTTTTCTAATTGGTTATTCTTGATTAAATAACAGCTTTTATCAGTCTCTTTTATTTTTTTTGGTTTTATTAATTTATCATTTAAGAAAAAACCTTCTTTATTTAACTTAACTTTAATTCTTGTTATTCCAAGATCTAAAGAGGCTTCAATTTCTTCTTTATTTTGTTCTATTGCCTGATTTATTTCTCTTAATTCTTTTGAGCTTAGTATTGGGAACATATTTAAATATTAAAAATTAAGATTTATAAATTATGGCTAGAAAGAAATTTTATATTACAACACCTATTTATTATGTAAATTCAGTGCCCCATGTAGGAAGCGCTTATACGACTATATCCGCAGATATTTTAGCTAGATGGAATAAGCTGTTAGAGAAAGAAGTTTTCTTTCTTACTGGTACTGATGAGCATGGAAAGAAAATTCAAGAAATTGCAGAGCAAAGAAAACTAAAACCTAAGCAATTTTGTGATCAAATAGCAAGCGAATTTAGAAAAGCATGGGATATACTAAATATAAAATATGATAATTTTATTAGAACAACTGATTCTTATCATGAAAAAGAAGTTAGAAATATTTTAAATAAATTATATAGTAAAAAATTAATTTATAAGGGTTTTTATGAATCGTATTACTGTATTGGCTGCGAGCAATATAAAACAAAACAGGATTTAATTGATGGCTTATGTCCTTTACATAAAACAAAACCAGAATTTAAAAAAGAGGAAGCTTATTTATTTAAACTTTCTAAATTTCAAAAAGAAATATTTAATCTAATTAAAACAAATAAATTAAGAATTCTTCCAGAAAAAAGGAAAAATGAAATGATTTCTTTTATAAAAAATGGTTTACATGATATTTCTATTTCTAGAAGAAAAGAAGATGTATATTGGGGTATAGAACTTCCTTTTGATAAGGAGCATACCACGTTCGTTTGGTTAGATGCTTTTTATAACTATATGACGGGGCTTAAAAATAAAAAGAAATTATGGCCACCTAATGTTCAATTAATGGCAAATGATATTTTAAGAGTTCATGCTACAATATGGCCTGCAATTTTACTAGGTTTAAAATTAAAATTACCTGAAACTCTTTTTATTCATGGGTATTTTACAGTTAATGGACAAAAAATGTCTAAATCTTTAGGCAATGTAGTTAATCCTATAGAAATGGCTAATAAATATTCTACAGATTCATTAAGATATTTCTTAGCAAGAGAAATTCCATTCGGTGAAGATGGTGATTTTTCTGAGAAATCATTAATTGATAGACATAATAATGAATTGACAAATGACTTGGGTAATTTAGTTTCAAGAACTTTAACTTTAGCTGTTAAATTTAAAGGAAGAATTGAAGGAAAGCCGGAATTAAAGTTAGATATTAAAAAAATTGACAAATTAATGCAGGAATTTAAAATTAACGAGGCTTTGGAAGAAATCTGGAAATTCATAAGATCTGTAAACAAATATGTTAATGACAAGAAGCCATGGGAGTTAGAAGGAAAGAAATTAAGCAATGTTCTTTATAATTTACTTGAAAGTTTAAGAATAATTTCTATTTTGGTTTCTCCATTTATTCCAGAAACTGCTGAAAAAATCTGCAAGGGATTAAATGTTAAATTAGGAAAATTAAAAGACTGTAAATTTAAAAAAGTAAATTACAAAGTTAAATTAATACCCCATTTATTTGAAAAAATAGAAACACCAAAACCTATAAATAAAGAAAAAATAGTTGGTGTAATAACTATGGACAAGATTAAATTTTCAGACTGGCAGAAATTGGACTTAAGAATTGGAAAAATTAAAGGAGTTAAAGATCATCCAAATGCTGAGAAATTATATATTCTACTAGTTGATATAGGTCCTATAGAACAGAATATACAATTAGTTGCTGGATTAAAACAACATTACAAGAAAGAAGAACTAATGAACAAGAAAGTAATTGTTTTCAGAAATTTAGAGCCTGCTGTTATAAGAGGAGAAGAAAGCGCTGGAATGATATTGGCTGCTGTTAAAGACAATAAAGTTGTTTTAATCACGCCTGACAAAGATATAGATCTAGGTGCTAGGATACAATAATTCTTTATTATATAATCTATTGTTTGCATTATACAAATAATTTTTAAAGAAGAAACTTTTCTGAGGATTCTATGGACTTAAAAGACAGCATTTGGACTGAGAAATACAGACCGAGCAAGTTCTCTGAAATAAAAGGACAGGAAAAGATAGTTGAAAGAGTAGAGGCTATGGTTAAATTAAGGAATATTCCACACCTGTTATTTACTGGTCCTCCTGGGATCGGAAAGTCGACTTTATCCATCGTCGTAGCAAAGGAACTTTTTGGTGATTACTGGCAACAGAACTTTTTAGAATTAAATGCATCAGATGAAAGAGGGATTGACACTGTAAGAGGAATAATAAAAGATTTTGCGAGAGTAAAACCAATGGGAGAACATCCTTTTAAGCTGATTTTTTTAGATGAAGCTGATAATTTAACAAAAGATGCACAGCAAGCATTAAGAAGAACAATGGAAACATTTGCACAGACAACGAGGTTTTTGTTTAGTTGTAACTATTCGAGCAAAATAATTGACCCTATTTTAAGCAGATGCACGGTTTTTAGATTCAAGCCATTGGAAGAAAAAGACATAAAAAAAATAATAGAAAATATTGCACAAAAAGAAGGATTGAAAATAAATGAAGAAGCTGCCAAGGCTTTATTTAATCTCAGCGAGGGAGACTGCAGAAAATTAGAAAATTTACTACAAAGCTGCGCTGCAATTGACAAAAATATTACTGAGGATTTAGTTTACAGCTTAGTTTCTGCTGCAAGACCAAAAGAAATCAGAGAAGTTATGGAAGTTGCCTTGACTGGAGATTTTTTGAAAGCAAGAGAAAGATTATTAGATACTATGCTGAAATACGGCTTGTCTGGAATTGATACAATTAAACAAATACAAAAAGAAATTTGGGGGCTAAATATAAATGATGAGAAAAAGGTTTACTTAATTGATAAATGCGGAGAGATTGAATTCAGAATTGTAGAAGGAAGTGATGAATTTGTACAGATAGAAAGCTTTTTAGCTAATTTAATTTTAGTCAACAAGAAATGAGCTTTTCTTTAAAAAAGAAAACCTCGGAAAAGAAAAAAGAAATTTGTGGCGTTTTCCGCTAACACTTTTTTTAAAAGGGTTAAATGGTGTTATTAAATAAAGTAAACTTGAACTGGACTGAAAGATTCAGGCCTAAATTACCTAATGCAATAATTGGAAATAGAGAACAAGTAAACAGCTTAAAAAAATTTATTCTTGAAAAAAAACCAACATTAATACACGGGCCTGCTGGAACTGGAAAAACTTCAAGTGTTTATGCTTTGGCAAATGAATTAGATTACGAACTTTTAGAAATTAATGCTTCTGACCAGAGAAACAAAGACAAGATTATTGAGATTATTGGAAGCTCTGCAAAACAAATGAGCTTATTCAACAAAGGAAAAATAATTTTAATTGATGAAGTTGATGGAATGGCTGGAAATGAAGACAGAGGTGGGATAAGCACTTTAATTTCTTTATTAAATGAAAGCAAGCATTCAATTGTTATGACTGCAAATGATCCTTATGCTCAGAAATTAAATGAATTGAGAAAAAAATGCTGCTTAGTTGAATACAAATCAATTCAAGTTGAAGAGGTATTTTTAGCTTTAAAAGTAATTTTAGACAAAGAAGGAATTTTATATGAAGAGGATATATTAAGAAAATTAGCAAGAAAAGCAAACGGCGATTTAAGGGCAGCTATCAGCGATGCACAAACTTTAACACAAGGCAAAAAAGAATTACTTGAAATTGATTCTATTGAAGAAAGAGAAAAAGCAGAAACTATCTTTAATGCCTTAAGAACTATTTTCAAAAGCAGAGATTATAATTTGATTTTGAACAGCCTGGAAAATACAAATGTTGACTTGGATGAATGTTTTTTATGGCTTGATGAGAATTTACCTTTAGAATACAAGAATAATTTAGAATTATTTAAAGCTTATGAGGCTTTATCTAAATCTGATATTTTCAAAAAAAGAATTTTCAAGGAACAATATTACAGATTATTAGTTTACAGAAATGCCTTGATGACTGCTGGAGTTGCTTTTGCAAGAAACGGGAATTATCCTGGATTTACTGCTTATCGAAGAACTGGAAGATTATTGAAAATTTATATTAACAACATGAAAAATATGAAGAAAAAAGCTATTGCTGAAAAATTAGGAAACTATACACATACATCAACTAAAAAGACTTTACAAAACAGCTTTGACTTATTAAAAATACTAGTTAAAAAAAATATCATACCCAGTGAATTAAATTTAAGCGAAGAAGAAATTGAATACTTGAAGAAATAAAGTATATTCTCTAGGATAATAAACTTTTTAATTAAAAATAATAATTTTTCTTTTATGGTAGAAGAAGTAAATGTAGAAAAAACAAGAAAAACAGAATATCTAACTCATTTTTATACATTGGCTCCTAGACCAATAGTTTTTGCAGAAACTCTTCATAGATTTCTGGAATGGCGTTATGGTAAACCTAAGGAAATTAGAACAGGAGAAAAGTCTGAAATAGTTTATAATCATGACGGAACAACAATTACTTTCGGAGTTCGAGATACTGGGGTAACAAGCAGTGGATTAGAGACCAAAGTTATAGTGGGCTTTATTTCTTCAAACAAAGAAAGCTTTGAAAAAATAATTTCTGAAAAAGTTTGGGATAATTTCAATTTAAGTAGAGCACCAATAAAAGAATTAAAATTTTAGCAAAAGTTTATTAATCAATAGAAATTATTTTTTCTTTATAGATATAACTTTTATAGAGATGAGAAGAATCAGGAAAACATTAATAGTTTTATTATTAGGATTAAGTTCTTGCGCTTTACAGCAACATAAATGCCCTGATGATGAAGAAATATTGAAAGCTGCTTTTAGAATTTATTCTGCTTCTGAAATGATTGAATCTGATAAAGAAGCTGACCATAAATTGGCTAGAACTATGTATTGTGTAACTTCTGAATATTATTTTACTTGCAGCAACGGAGATGAAACACATAAAGCAGAACATTACAGACAAGCTGAAGAAAAGGCAGCAAGTTATTTTGGATTTGATAAAGAAAAAAGAAGAAAATTTGCAGATAGAGTGAAAAAGATTAAAGAAGAAATTGCTTCTACTGTATTAAAAAAATAATTACATTGATTCTAACTTCTTTATACGATCTTGAATTGGCGGGTGTGAACTAAAAATAGAAAGCCAATCTCTTTTTTTAAATGGACTGCTAATAAATAAATGAGCTGTGGCGTGCGTTGCTGTTTTTAACTGATTATGATCATTACCAATTTTTCTTAAAGCATTTGCCAAACCACCTGGATTTTTTGTCAATAATGCTCCTGATGCATCTGCCAAATACTCACGTTTTCTGGAGATTGCTAATTTTATTATTTCTGTGAAAATAGGAGACAAAATTGCCAAAGTAAAACCTATTACAATTAAAATTATATGTGTGTTTTTACCTCTATTATCTGAATTTGTAAACATAAAACTTCTTAAGAAAAAATCACTTAAAATTACAATTGTACCTACCATTACAGCTACCAAGACCATGAATCTTATATCCAAGTTTTTTACATGGCTTAATTCATGAGCTAAAACTCCTTCTAACTCCTCTTTATTTAATTTCATTAAACAACCTTTTGTAACTGCTATGCTTGCATTTTTAGGATTTCTTCCAGTTGCAAATGCGTTTATTGAGGAATCATTCATTAAGTATAATTTTGGTATTGGAATTCCTGCTCCAATACTTAAGCCTTCAACTAAATTGTACAACATTGGATTTTGTTCTTTTGTTATTTTTTGGGCTCCTGAAACTCTCAAAACCATTTTGTCTCCAAGGAAATAACTGAATAAGGCACTAAATGTTGAGAAAATTAATGCAATAAATAATCCCACATATGCTCCAATCTGCAAAACTGTTCCGAAGATATAGCCTAATATAGCCAAGACTACAAAGAATGACAGAAATAATATTACTGAATTTCTCTTATTAACAGATATCTGGGAGTAAACCATTTTTAATTTGTCCTTATAAATTTAAAATAGTCTGCTGGATTAAACCTCCCGAATTTTTCTCCAGTTAAATGTGCAATTATGGCCTCTTCTGGAACTCCTGCTTGTAAAAGTTGTGTTAATTTATGCCTTGCAACTGTATGGGGGCGGTCTTTACGAAACTTAACTCCTTGATCATTGTAAGAAGATTTAACAACTCCTTCATAAAATCGTTCAAATAAAGAGGCAAAAGCAAAAGCTTTTAGTTCTTCAAATATAGCGGAATCAAGCGTAGGCTCGAGAGTATGACCATATTCATGCGCGGCTATATCTAAAATTAAATCTTTTCGGGAACCAGTTTTAGGAACTCCAACTCTTAATCTAAAATTTTCATCTTCTTTTATGCAGTCACCATTACCTCCATCTATAACATACTTCCCATACCTTTTAACAAGTCTTTTTACTTCTTCTTTGGTTTTTGGTTTTAGGTCTCCAAGGTCTACTAACAATAATTCTCTTCTTTCCATGCTTAATTTTTCTCCAGTTCCTTGACTAATTCGATCTAAAGTCTCTTCAAAATCCCGTAGTATTTCTAAAAGATTTCTAGTTGATAAATAGTTTACTTCTGTATAATCAACTATATCTAAATCTGGCAATGATATGGAATAAACCCCTTCCCGAACAGCTTTTTTATCCTTTTTTGTTCCTTCAACAAATACTTTAATTTGCAGTTTTGATTCTTTGTAGGGGCTAGGAAATTTAAATCCTTCAAAGTATTTTGTCATTTTATTAAAAGTATTTGATTTTATTAGTACACAAAGTATTTACTATTTTAAATCTTTCTAAATAACAAAATTAAGAAAAATAAGGTTTACTAAACCTCCCAGATTTTGTTCTTCCATGATTTTGTACGGAGCCTACAAGACTCCTTAAATCTTCATTAGGGACTTCTCTTGATATCCAACCATAAGCACCCTCATCTAATTCAATTCCGCGTAGACCAGAATTATATGCTAAAGAGATAATTCCGTACACTGATTCTCGAAAAGTTGAATTAGATTCTGCAACTTGAGCGATTTTTCCGATATTTGGAAAATCTTCACATCCAGTAAGTCTTTTTACAAATCTTACTAGCTTGCTTGTTTCTTTTTTTGTTTCTTCTGTTGTTTGTTGCATTTTTCCTCCTAGCAACCACACTTTAATTCTTCCAAAAATTAGCATTTAAAACATAAGCATCCAAAGTTTAGAAGAAAAAGTGTCGAATGCTTATATTAGCAATCTAAATAACAAAACACGATATTAATAATTTTAGATGTTTTGCTATTTTGCATAAAATTATCTCTTTTATTTAAGTATATAAATATTTCTATATTTGGAGCGTGTCTAATAATTAATTATTAAATACGCCCTCAAACATCAGACACGAAATAATTAAATAGCTCTGGCATCAAAAGTAAGTGATGCAATTTAGCGGAAAAGAAATAAAACTCGACCGTGAATTATCTGACCTCGACAAGTTCACTGTAGATTTCATTAAAATTCTGAGAAAATACACGAAATATGTAATTATTAGCGGATACGTGTCCATTCTTCTGGGCAGATCTCGATCAAGTGAGGATGTAGATATCATTGTTCCAAAAATGGAATTTGTCACATTTCAAAATCTGGCAAAAGGTCTCATAGATAATAACAAATTTTACTGCTTAAATACAAAAACTGTCAAAGAGATGTACGAATATCTCTTGCATAATACGGCTATTCGGTTTGCCAAAAACAACACTGTCATTCCCAATATTGAACTGAAATTTGCAAAGAATAAAATTGATGATTTGACGCTGGTAAAAACAATTACTGTAAAATTAAATAAGGAAACTCTTATTATATCACATCTTGAGCTTCAGGTTGCATTTAAAGAAGAGGTTCTCAAATCTCCAAAAGACGAAGAAGATGCACGCCATATCAGAAATGTCATCCCTCTTGACGAAAATCTTATAAAAAAATATAAGGTGATGCTTCGTGAGTTTTATTGACGAAAATCAGAAAGAACGATTAAAATTCATCGACCTCTGGTCAAAGTACGTCAAGGAGCATTCAGATAAAGAATGGTCAAGGCAGCAAAATATACTTATTAATTCCTGTTTGAGAAGCGCACACATCACAAAGGAGGAATACCTCAAGCTTAAGTCAAAGAAAACTTTGCTTTCAACAACCACTAAAATAAAAAATTTAAATATATAGCATTTGTTTTACAAATATGACTAATATCCAATGGATAAAGGACTGTGAAAAAGCTATTTCTTTATTAATGATGAAAGAAAACCCAATTCAAGAATAACGCTAAAAATAATAAACGATGGAACAGAAATATTAAATCATTTAAAAGAACTAAGAAAACTGCTTACTCAAAATTAAAAGGCGTTACTTATAAGCTACGAAAATGAGACAGAGTGCTATATTTAGAATTCAACTTTAACTAATTTTCTTTCAGATTCTTCTATGCCGAAATATGGCTTTTTTGCGAATTTAAACAGACTTGCAATTATATTTGTCGGGAATGATTCTATTGATGTATTTAAATTATAAACTGCATCATTGTAAAACTGCCTTGAATAGGATATTTTATTTTCTGATGCTGACAATTCTTCCTGCAAATTCAAGAAATTTCTGCTTGCCTGCAATTTTGGATAATTTTCTGCTACAGCAAAAATACTTTTTAACACATTTGAAAACTGGTTATTTGCCTTTGCTTTTGAATTTATATCTCCTTTAATTAAATTAGATCTTAGTTCTGTTAAAGTCTTTAATGTAGATTGTTCGTGCTTCATATAGCCCTTGACTGTGCTTACTAAATTAGGAATTAAATCATGACGTCTTTTTAACTGGACATCTATCTGATGCCAGGCATTTTCTGACTGGTTTCTTAGGCTTACTAATTTATTATAAGCAAGAATAACTAAGAGAACTAGACCACCCAAAATAATCAATAAAGTAACATAACCCATTCCTACAATAAGATTTATATGCTTTAAATATTTTTCTAGTCTTGATGCCATTTGATATTATAGTAGGGAGAAATGAGGAAGACAAAAAAAAGTTCGGTGACAGGGGGCTAGTTTATTTAGGAAAACAATATGTGCAGATTGGACAAAATGTTTCTATGGCTAATAATGTTTATATGGATATTGCCAAAACACACCAAGTATTAATTGTTGGTAAAAAAGGTTCTGGCAAAAGTTTTTCAGCTTCTGTAATTGCAGAAGAAATTTCGACACTACCAGAAGAAATAAAACGAAATATTTCTGTTTTGTTTTTTGACACTATGGGTATTTTCTGGACTATGAAATTTCCAAATAAGAGACAAGAAGGATTATTAGAAAAATGGGGAATGAGAGCAGAATCAATTCCAATTGATCTTTATGTTCCTGAAGGATTTTATAATTATTACAAAGAAAACAAAATCCCTGCTGATTTTAAATTTTCAATCAGGACAAGCGAGTTAAATGCATCTGACTGGTGCGAGGTTTTTGAGATTAAGATTACTGAAAATATTGGTGTTGCTTTGGAAAGTATTTTACTTGAATTAAAAGACAAAAGAGAAGAATATTCTATACAGGATATTTTAAATGAAATAAAAGAAAACAAAAGATTTAATCAAGAAACAAAAAATGCCTTGGAAAATAGATTTATTTCTGCTGATAAATGGGGTTTATTTAGTGAAAAAGGAACAAGAATAAAAGATATTGTTGGGCCTGGAAAAGTTTCTGTCTTGGATATTTCTATTTATACAAATGTTTCTGGAAATTTAAGAATCAAGGCTTTAGTAATTTCCTTAATATCAAGAAAAATTTTAGAACAAAGAATTTTAGCAAGAAAATTGGAAGAAATTGAAGAAATAGAATATCAAAGCGAGTTTTTCAAAGAAGAGAAAGAAAAAGATCAGCCGATGGTATGGTTAATTATCGATGAAATTCAAGAATTTATGAACAAAAATGAGAAAACTGCTGCAACAGATACTTTGTCGAGAGTAATAAGGGAGGGAAGACAGCCTGGAATTTCTTTAATTGCAATTACTCAACAACCAGGTGAATTAGTAAAAGATGTATTGACTCAAGCAGATATCATATTATCGCATAGATTAACTGCTAAAAAAGATATAGAGGCTTTGAATTTAATAATGCAGTCTTATTTGTATTCTGATTTAAGCACACAGATTAATAATTTACCCAAAAACAGAGGTGCTGGAATTTTATTAGATGACAATTCCGAAAGAATTTATTCTATTCAAGTTCATCCTAAAAAGAGCTGGCATGGTGGAGAAGCTCCTTCAAGCGTGAAAGAGAAAAAACAAAGTTTGATTATAAAGTAAGATTAATCTTCACAATTGCCAAAATCAAAAGCTAATTTTTCTAGTAAACTTAATCTTTTATATTCTTGATCAATTTCCACTATTTGTTTTCTCCATTCTGGTATTTGGGCTTCATTTGCTGTATTGCCATTTTGAATAGATCTTCTAGATATTTCTATATCTACTTTTATTCCAGCTCTTTCATAACCCAAACCATATGCTTTTTTCAATTTTTCAAGTATGTAGGCTATCATTTTTTTTGAGAAAATTAAAAGAAGTTTATAAATTTTTGCAAGATAACTTTAACGAGTTATTGTAAAATATTTTATCCAAGATTCAGAATTCTTATATATTTATCTATCTTAAATTAATGAATGGGTTATATTTGCCAACTTTGCAATTCGAAACATCCTTTTTTCAAGGAGGGATTTTGTCCTTTTCAGGAATTAGTAAAGAAATTTTCACCTAAATCTATTAAACTAGATTTTTTAGGCAATACGCCGCCTGATATTTTTGTTGGAGAGTACAACTATCCAAATGTTTTTACTGGAATTTTAAGTCCTATTGAATATAAAGATGAAACTAGTATATTATCTAATCCTGAAGAATGGTTTAAGGAAAAACTTGGAATAAGTGAGATTTTGTTTAACAGGAGTGCGATGATTTATTCTAGGTTTAAGTCTAATGTTAAAACAGGAAATAAATTACTTGAAGTAATGCAAGAAGTTTCTATGAGTAAAAAGTCAGTTGATGTTGAGTTTCATTTAGAAAAAAAACCTAAATTAAGTTTGGGGGTTGATTTAAGAAATATTCCAGTCAGCAATCCTGCTCCTTTGAAAAAGGCTGTTATTACAGAAAATGTAAATGTTGACAAAAATGTTGAAAAATTTGTTTATGCAAATGATATTAAGTCGCAAGAAGGAATCTTGGACTTATATAAAAAGGGATTTAATATTAGTTTTTTAATAAAATTATTGTCTTCTGGTTTATTGGGAGTAAGAGACCAAAGAAAATTGGTTCCAACTAAATGGAGCATTACTGCTATTGACTCTTTAATTTCTAAAACCTTAATGAAAAAAATCAAGGAATATACTTGGATGGATAAATTTTATGTTTTTCATGACACTTATTTGGAGAATCACTATGAAATTATTTTAATTCCACAAGAATGGAGTTTTGAGGTTATAGAAACTAAATTGCCTGGAATAGATGAAAGTTATTATTGGCAAGATTATGAAAGTTATGATGACAGAAAAAATTATGCTTCTGATGTTACTGGAGCTTACTATGCAAACAGGTTAGGTGTTTGTGAATATTTAGATAAAATAAAAAAACAAGCAGGGGTTTTAGTATTAAGAGAAATAGGAAATTACTGGGCTCCTTTGGGTGTAGGAATTTTAAGAGAAGTTTCAAGAAATGCTTTTAATAAACAACCTTTAGTTTTTAACAATTTAAAAGAGGTTTTTGAAAATGTTCAGGAAAGAATGAAAATAGATCTAAACAAATTATTTAACAGGAGTTTTTTGCTTAAAAAATATAATTCTCAAATGAAATTGAATAATTTCTTTTAACAAAAGATTTAAATACTACTTTGAGGTAATATCACTTATGACAAACCAAGATTTAATTTCAAAAATGAAATCTGAAGGATTTGTATTTGTATTGCCTGGAGTTAAAGATCAGGCTGCAATAGATAGAGATTTAGAGCCATTTAAAATAGATATTAGAAAAAAAATGGATGCTGAAGCGAGTTCTGAAACTAAAAGAAAGAGCAGAAAAATATATGAATTTAAACCAGTTCAAGATACTTCTAAAAGTTATCAACCCAAATCTTTATAAATTAAGCTTTTTAGAAAAAAGCTTAAGCAAAAATTATGCAAAAATTATGCAAAAATTAATTTTAGAAAAATGAAAAGCGTTTATAGTTTTATTCAAGAGCAATGGAAAAAGCCTGACATGGATTTGTTAAGGCAAAGAATGATCGGATGGAGACAAGAACCTTCTGTTTTAAAATTAGAAAGACCTACTAGATTAGACAGGGCTAGAAATCTAGGATATAAAGCAAAACAAGGTTTCTTAATTGCAAGAGTGAAATTAAAGAGGGGTGGAAGATTAAGAAAACAATTCAAAGCAGGAAGAAAACCTAGAAAGATGAGAAGGCTTGAAATCATAAATGAAAGCTATAAATTAATTGCTGAAAAAAGAGCAAATAAAAAATTCCATAATTTTGAAGTTCTAAATTCATACTGGGTTGGAAAAGATGGATTATATTTCTGGTATGAGGTAATATTAGTTGATCCAAATCATCCTGTTATTAAAAGTGATTCTCATCTTAACTGGATATTAAGCCAAAAAGGAAGAGTTTATAGAGGGCTAACAAGCAGCGCAAGAAAGACTAGAGGATTAAGAGGAAAAGGCAAAGGTTACGAAAAAGTCAGACCGAGCAGATGGGCTAACTTGAAAAGAAAGTGGAAGAAATCAGAGAAAAAAGGAAAACACGACAGGTATATTAAATAATATGACAGATGAAGAATATAGACTGAGAAAAAAAGAATTTATTCCTTTGGTTGGAGCAATTATATAATGAGAGCTTCGTGTATTAGAAAAAATGAAGAAGAGACAGAACAAGTAAACTTAAGACTTCGTTATTTAGCTATTTTAAATACAGGTTATATTCTTGGTGCTGTTGGCGTCTTAAAGGGACTAGAAGCTATTTTAAAATAATTTTTTACTTCTTAAAAAAAGGCAGTAATTAAAATCCGAGAGGTTGGATTTTTGTATTATGCTATTACTTTAGGTAAATTTATTTCAAGATCTCTATGTTGTTTTTCCTGTCTTTTCTTTACATTAAGAATAGAAAATCCGGAAACTTCGTTTGTATCCTCATCTTTTCTTACAGATATATCATCGCCTATGTCTTCATAGTAAGATGGTTTTGGTTTACCGAAAACTACTTCTAAGAAATCTCCTTCTGAATCGTAATGAACAAGCATTTTGTTTTTTTTCATTTTATCTTCTTTTTATGGTGAGCGGTTATTATAAAGCCTTCACCATTTAAATATTTAACTACGACTAACAAATATGTTTTTTTAACTTTATTGTAAAGATAAAAACCCTTTACACTATCAGGATCATAAATACTGGGACTCACACTAGTCGGATATTTGAGAGCTACCTTTAATTCTTCAATATCATTAACCGTAGGATGAAATAAAGCAATATGCCTCCAACCCTCTTTAGTAAGGCGGATTTTCTTACCAAACTTATCTTCCACAACAAAAATATTAGACATTTCTAAAGGAAAATAATCAATCCTACTTTATTAAAGTAGTGCCTAGTGCCGAAAAATTTAGTTGGGAATAGAGGTTTAAGCTAATTAAATAATTTTTTTCTTTCTTAAAAAAGAGTAAATTAAGAAAAGCACAACTATTACCAAAATAACTGCTGCCAAAAAAGAGCTTAAGATAATAATCAATAATACCACTAATGGAAAAAATACTGCCAATAAGATTCTGTATCTTAAACTTATTAATTTTTTCCCAAATATCTCCAATTTAGATGTTTTTACGAAAATATATATTGCGATTAATAAGAATATATAAATTAAAATTCTTTCAAATATAGTAAGCATAATAAGTTTTATTTTGCTTAGTTTATAAAATTTATTAAGGTAAAAGAGGACAATGAAAAAAGGATTAATATTTGGATTATTTTTAATTTTCTTAGCTACTGGTGCTTTTGGATTAGGTGTTGAATTAACAAGCCCTGTAAATAATGCTGTTTATGTTGACAGCAATACAGTTATTTTCAAATGCAAGGCTACTGGAGAGGATTTAAGATTTATTGAACTATATAACAATGTAAATGTGTGGGGTAAAAAAGCTGAAGTTTCTAATCCTGCAAGCAACACTGATGTTACTTTTTCCATAAAAAACGTAAGCAATGGAGATTTTATCTGGAACTGCAAAGTTATTGACGGCATAGAGGGAATAAAATTCAGCCCAGCCAACAGAAGTTTTTCTGTAAATTTAGCTCCAAATAATGCTCCTACTTACAAAGGTGGGTTAAGTTCACAAAGCTGGAATATTAATACTGAGAAAAAAAATGCTTTTGATTTAGATGATTATTTTTCAGATTTAGAAGGAGACAGATTAACTTATAGTGTAACTGGCAATGATAATATAGGAGTTAACATAGACATGAATGGTTTAGCCAGTTTTTCTCCACCTACTAACTGGTTTGGAACTGAAAGGATTTATTTTAGTGCAAATGACGGGAAAAGCAATGCAAATTCTGATGTTATTAATTTGACTGTAATAAAAACAACAAATCCACCAAGCCCTGGCACAAATACTGCTCCAACTATTGAAAAAATACCTGATCAGAATATGAGTCTTGAAAATGACAGCTGGTATTTAGATTTAGGCAATTATGGAAAAGATAGTGAAGATTCAAGCAGCAAATTAACCTGGACTGTTAATGGAGTAAATACTGACTTAATAAAAATTGACATAGATAATTTATTAAAAAGAGCAAAATTTACTACACAAGGAAAAGAAGGAGCTGATACAGTTACATTTTTTGTTTCTGATTCACAAGGCTTAAATGCCAGCCAAAGTCTTAAAGTTAGTTTATATAAAATAAATTCAGAAAATCCCGAATTTAATGAGATAACGACTAAAGAACCTGACACTAATTTTTATATTGAATCTGTTACACCATCACAAAAAGATGTATTAGTAAGAGAGAATGAAATTAAGATTTTTAAAATTGAAACTTCAAGAAAAGGTGATGTTGAATGGTATCTTGATGGACAGATATTGGGAGAAACAAGAAATTATTTTAGCTTTAATTCTAATTTTGAAGGAGACTATAATTTAACAGTTTATGTAAGCGATCTTGATAATGTTCTTTCAAACAGCTGGACTGTTGTTGTTAAAAAGAATGAAGAGCAAGAGCCAGAAATTATAACGGCTGCTGCAGAACCTATCTGCGGGAATAATATAATTGAAGGAAGCGAAGATTGTTCAACTTGTCCCAGTGATGTAAAATGCGGAGACAAGCAAAAATGTGAAAATAATATTTGTGTAAATAAAGGATTTTTTGACAGCTTTGCAGGAATTACAGGCAGTGTAACGGGAGGTTTGAATAATAATGTTACAAAAACAACAGGATATACAGTTTTAGGATTATGCGGATTATTGTTTATTTCTATTTTAACTATAAGAAGAAGAAACAAAATAAAATACGCCAGATTAACAAGACTAGAGGAAGAAGAGGGATTTTTCAAAGGAATTCAAAGAAAATTGAGAGAGAGATATGAGAAAAAACAGGAAAGAAAAGAGCAAAGAATAAGTTTAAAAAACCTTGAATCTAAAAGTAAAGAAGATATATTAAGCAATGCTCCAAGCAGTTTATCTATTGCGATTAATTTTATAAAAGACAGTACAAACCAAGGACATTCAAAGAGTGTAATAAAAAGAGCACTAAGAGAAAAGGGCTGGGGAAGACTGCAAATCTGGAGAGCTTTTAAAAAGATTTAAGGAAAATTATGATAACAGAAGAAGAATTAAATGAAATAAAACTTTATCTAGAAAAAGCAGAAAATCCTCTTGTTTTTTTTGATGATGATCATGATGGATTATGTTCTTACATTTTGCTTAAAAAGAATTATCCAAAAATAAATGGGATAGTTGTAAAAAGCGGAATGAAAGAAGAAGAAATTTATTTCAGGAAAATTGAAGAATATAAACCTGATTTTATTTTTGTTCTGGACAGAGCTGAAATAAGCCAGGACTTAATTGATTCTGTAAATGTTCCTTTAATATGGATAGACCACCATCCTGTTTTAGAAAGAAAAGGTGTAAAATACTTTAATCCGAGAAGACATGACAAGAATGATATCAGGCCCGTTTCTTATTGGTGCTATAGATTAGCAAAAAATAATTTATGGGTTGGAATGACGGGAATTATTGGGGATTATCACTATCCAACTGACTTAATAGACAAATTTGAATACAAAGAATTGTTTAACAACCATAAGGAAGTTGGGGATATTTTATATGATTCTAAAATAGGAACTCTGGTAAAATTATTTAATTTTATTTTGAAAGGAACTACAACAGAGGTAAGGAAAAACATAAGTATGCTATGCAATATTGAAAATCCTTATGAATTATTAGAACAAAAATCTGCAAAAGGAAAATTTTTATTTAATTATTATGAAAGAATAAATAAAGAATATGAAAGATTACTGAAAATTGCAAGGAATACAGTTTCTGATGACAAGATATTTTTATTTTTATATCCTGATAATAAATTAAGCTTGAGCGCTGGATTAAGCTGCGAATTAAAATACTTATTTCCTGATAAATTAGTTATAGTTGCCAGAGAGAAGGAAGATTATATGGCTGTAAGCTTAAGAAGCGATGATATTGTTTTGCCTGATTTATTGAAAAAAGCTTTAGAAGGTTTGGATGGATATGGCGGGGGGCATAACAAAGCTGTTGGAGCAAATATAAATAGAAAAGATTTTATGAAATTTATTGAAAATATAAAGGAATATGTTAAAGAACAGAAAAGACTTTTACTTCAGAAAAGCTAAGGAAGAAGGATACAGGGCAAGATCAGCTTACAAATTATTTGAGCTAAACAAGAAATACAATCTTATTAAAAGAAATGACAGAGTTCTTGACTTGGGATGCAGTCCTGGTTCCTGGCTGCAGGCTGCTTCTAAAATTTCCAATGGCTTGATTGTTGGGGTAGATATTCTGCCTGTACAGCAAATCAAAAATGTAAAATTTATTCAAGCTGATATTACTGACAAAGGAACTTTAGACATGATAAGATCTTTTTCAAATGAGTTTGATGTTATTTTAAGCGACATGGCGCCAAAAACTTCTGGAATTAAAGAACTTGACCACAATAAATCAATATACTTGAATGAAAAAGCTCTTGAAACAGCAAAAGAACTTTTAGCCAAGAAAGGAAATTTTTTATGCAAGGTTTTTCAGGGAGAATATTTCAAAGAATTTTTGGATGAAGTTAAAAAACAATTTGAATTTGTAAAATCTTCCAAGCCAGAATCGTCCAGAAAAGAAAGCAAAGAAATTTACATTATCTGCAAAGGATTTCTATAAATTAAAAAACTCAAAATCTGTCTTCTTTATTATCTTTTTCCCTCTAAATTTATTGTACATGCCGCTACCCATTGTCAGACCAATGACTTTTATTGGTTTATATTTTTTTACCTTAGCTATTACTTTTTCTAAAGTACTCCCTTTTTCGGAATAATCTTCTATTACTGCTACAACTTTATTTTCACAATTTTGTTTTATTTTATCTTTGTCTTCTGACAAATGTTTAGCTTGTTTGTCTCCTCTTTTTTCTGAAAATCTAATTAGGGCATAAGGTAATTTTAATAATCTAGAAAGAACTAATGTTTGTTCGACTGCACTAGAGGCGCAGCAGACTAAGAATTCTGGTTTATAAGTTAAGTCTTTATATAACTCTAAAGCTGATTGTGTAAATCTTCGAACTGATTTACTATCAACCTCAATTTCCATATATCTCTTTTTTGGCTTCCATGGCAAGTCTTCTAATTTTTTCACTAGTATATCTAAGGAATCTAAGTCTTTTCTATATTGTGCTACATTTAATCTATCTAATTGGTGATCTGTAAAATATTTTTGACCTAGCTTCTCCATTTTTCTCAAGAATTTTAAAGCTGTATCTCTTAAATCAGTATTTAAATCAGCATCAAGTAATAAATCAAATGCTGGCTGAATACCAAAATAAATGGCTGCACGAATACGGTCTTCACTTCTAGATCCCATATATTTTGCTCTGTACAGCCAATTCTCCCAAGGCGTAGCGTTTTTCGGAACCCATTCATCATAATCAAGACGTAAAAAAACTGAATCTTCACTTCTGGATTTTTTCTTTATATTTCTTAATTGTTTTATAGTTGTTTCAAGTTTCATTTTCGAATTTCTACAAAGAATTTCTCCAATTATGTACTATATTTAAACTTATTTGTTATTTAAGAATTTTAATATCAACACAGATCCTGTTTATTCTTGGTCCGTAAACTCCAGCTTTAACAAATTTCTGAATCTTGAATTTTTTAGTGTATTTACTTATTTTTTTCTTAATTTCGTTTTCTTCTTCTTCTTCCAAGAAAGTATACAAATGAACAATTCCGTTTTTATTTAACTTTTTCAAAGCTAGACCTAGATAATTAAAACTTTCATGAGGCAAAGGCATTATGATTCTGTCAAATTTTTTATTTAGTTTCGGAAGAATTTTTTTAACATCGCCATTATATAATTTTATTTTGCTTTCTGAAATCTTGTTTAATTTTCCATTTTCTAAGGCATATTTATGTGCTGTTTTGTTTATTTCTATTCCATAAACTTCTTTAGGAGAACTATTTTTTAATATAACAAAATTATAAACACCAATTCCAGAGAACATTACCAGAACAGACTCATTTTTTTTAATTAATTTAGCTATTCTTAATCTTTCATTGCTAAGTCTAGGGGAAAAGTAACATTTTCCTACATTTAATTTTAAAATGGCTTTATTTTCCTTATATATTGTTTCTTTATTATTTATTCCAGCTATACAAGTTAGTTTATGTGTTCTGTATTTTCCCTTAACTACTGAAGATTTTTTGAAAACTGATTTTAAATTTGGATTTAATTTCAGAATTTCATTTCCTATTAACCTAGAATATTTCTTTACTTCATCTTTTAATTCGATTATACAAATTTGTCCTATAATATCAAATGAATTAGGCAAATACTTTAAGTTATTCTCAGGAATTTTATTTTTTAAGTATTCTTTTAATTCCATGGTACAATTACCAAATAAATTCCAGTTATTATTATAATACTTGCCATTATTTTAGAAAACAAATTGTGATCATGAAACAACTGACCACCAATCAATGTTTCAAAGAAAATACTAACTCTTTTTATTACGATTACAAGACCAACATTTGCTGCTGGTATTGAAATTGCTATTAATGTCAAAAAGCCGGCAGCAACTGAGAAAAATGAAGCTGGCAACAACAACCAACCCATATTTTTAACTCCATTTTTTACACCTTCAATGCCATCATATTTTATGCTTAAAATTAATAATAAAATTGAAGCCATTAGAAAATGCATGATAAAAGCAAATGTATAAGCATTAATTCCAAAACCTCTTTCTGGATTTATAATATATCTTGTAGTTGTTGCACTAATCGAATATAATAAAATAGCCAATAATCCATAATGAATATATTTTGATTTTATTGCTTCTTTTATTGGCTGGAAAATACTAAAATTCTCTCTTTTAATTTCCAGTAAATATCCTCCAACTAAAGTTAGAATTAAACCCCAAGTCTGCTGAAAAGAAATTGATTCTTTTAAAAATAAAAATGCCAAAATTACCAGAATCGCAGGTTCAACCCCCATTAATGGCGAAGCTACCGAGATTTCCAAATGCCTAAATGCTTTTGTCAAATAAATTACTGCAGATGTATTTATTATTGCTAAAATAATCAAGACTGGCCATATTGAAGGAGAAAATGCAAAATCTGATTTTATTAGAAATCCAAAAGAGAATAAAGCACTTATAATTGCTAGTGTTGTTATAAATTCTAGTGCATGTTCTTTAAATAATAATTTTTTATGGATTATTGTAGAAAATGTTGCAAAAGCTGCAGCATATAATGCCAGCATGTACCATTCAGCCAATATTTCACCTCTTTATTTTTTTCTAATTATTTGCTCTATTTTTTGTATAATTTCTGTAATTTTATTTTCTTTTAGCATACCAATTTTATATAATATTAAACTTTTATCAGCAGTAAATAATTTATTTGGCCGAATATTACTTTCTATGTCAAGACTGCCTTCTAGAAAATCCTTATTATCCAGTTTTATTGAATAATCGTCTTTTCTGGAACTTGTAATCTGGCAGAGTATTAAATCATTACCATCTAAAACTGAAATAACTACTGCTGGCCTTTTCTTTGTATTACTTAAATCAGAAAAGGGAAATGGAATAACAATTATATCTCCTTTTACAAATTTCTCCAAGCTTCATCTTCCTCTTTTGTTGCCCAGTCTTTAGCAAGACTTTTTTCACTTAGCAAAGCTGTTTGGATACCTTCTTTACTAATGTCTAATTTTTTTATTTGGTTAATTGGCCTTATTTCCATATGATCTCTGTAAGATAAAATTGCAACTTTTTCTCCTTCTTTAAACCCCTTTTTATTTCTAATATCTTTAGGAATAGCAATTTGTCCTTTTTCAGTTATTTTTGCAGTTTTAATATCAATTAATTCTTCCATTTTCTTACAAATAAGAATAATAAGAATATAAACTTTTCTATGACCAGTTTCCCAAACCAGTCTGCTCAAAAGATTTAGAGCCTTGCTCAATATTCTGAAGAACTTTATTTACTCTTTCTTCATTAAATTCGTGCCTTTCAATTAATATTTCTTTAATCTTATTTGTATTTATCTTTTCCCATTTTAATTTGTAATCTTTTTCAACTTTCATATTTTCAAACAATTCATAAATTTCTTTCCAGTTAAATTCAACATTTAGACTATTAAACATTTTATCATAATCTTTGTTTTCTTTTACTAATTTCAATGCCTTTTTTGGACCAATGCCGTGAATACCTTCATTGTAATCTGTTCCAACCAAAATTGCCAAGACAATTAATTCTTTTTGAGAAAGATTTAATTTTTTTAAGTTTTCATCCAAATCAATTAATTCTGGATTTATTTTTATTGTTATTCCGGAACGTAATTTTTTCCTCTGGCTTAATGTTAAGTTAGTAATTGTTCTTTTACATCCATGCAACAAAGGATCTACATCTGAAGTTGCTGCTGCCCAAACTTGGTCTTTTTTTGACAAGTATGCCATTTGAGCATCTGCTTCAGCTGGAGCTTGTATAACTGGGATGCCCATTGCTTCCATTAATTCCTTGCTTTCATTTATCATTTCTTTTGTTAGGAATGAAGTTTGTTTTGCATAGAGATTCATCATTTCCATATCTTTTTGCTCTTTAGCTTCTTCGAATTTTACTTTTGCAATTTCTTTTTTATCTCTTCTTTCTTTTGAAGTTAAATGTTTTAAATCAGGCATTACACCATCCAATACTGCAACTAATTTTACTCCTTTTGAAATTAAATTTGAGAATCTTGACCAAATACCTAATAAATGAGAAGTTACATTGCCATTAGAATCCATTAATAATGTGCCGTCAGGCTGCCTTATTGAGGACAAGAACTGGTAAGCTGAATTACTAAAGTCTATTGCTATTGCTTTTCCTTTTAAACTATCGAAAGTAATCTCGTTTTTGTACAGTAATTTACCTAGCTTTACACCCATGATAAAATAGGATTTAGATTAATATAAAAAGATTATGTAAAGTAGGCTATACATTCTTCTTTTTTCGAAGAAGTTAATTTTTCACATACTCCTTTGTCGTTTAAGTTAATAGCTACTAAGTAAATACAGTCTACTTTTGTTTCTTCAGTTATAATTTTTTCACATAAATTTGTATCCTTATTTTTTAAAGCAAAATCAGCAAAGCAAATATCTTTTCTATCTTTTAAATTAATCTTATTACAGATAGATAAGTCATTATTTTTTAAGGCTATTTGTCTTAGTTTATCATCTTCGCAATCTTCTTTTTTCTCAAAACAATTTATAGGATTGAAATTATCAAAGTTTAAAGTAAAACACCATTGATTATTTGAATTAGTACATTCACCATAATTATTTGGGAATTCTTCAGAAAAAACGAAAGTTTCAGCTGAATTTTCGCTACCTTCTGATTCTTCAACTTTAATTATATTCCTTAATAAAATAAAACCTAAAACACTAGTAATTATAATTAAAGAAATTAATAAAATAGCTAATTTGTCTTTTTTTATAAAACTAAGGCTTTTAGAATTTAATATTTCATCTATGTCTTGATTTTGATAGCCTTGTTTTTCCAGAATACTTCTTATTTGGTTATTATTGTAGCCTCTTTTTTTAGCTTCTTCTAACCATTTTTTAATTTCTTCTGAAACCATATCTTTTTAATACTTGAAGCAAGCAAAACGACAACTAGTCCATTTATAATTAGACTGTCCTTGTACACTAGGCTGATCTTGATTTAGTACTGAACAATCTGAACTACCTGAATCACCATGTTGTGTTAGTACCATTATTTTTTCTCCTTGATTACATTTACAAACTGCTCCGGGAGCTGTTGCCGCACATGATCCAACATAAGTTAAAGATGAGGAAGGTTTATTATTTAACTGATCTATAGCTTCCTGAAGTGTTTTTTCCTGTGTCCCTAAATTTACTTTAATTTGATCTGCACCATGACCTACAGGAGGTAAGTTATAAGAATAAACTATAGCAGAACCTAGAACAATTAATAAGATTATTAAAAAAGTATAAAATATTTTATTTGTTATATTGATTTCTATCTTAATTTATATCACCCTTTTTTATCAAGATGAAGATTATCTTAATATAAAAATATATCGCTAATCTGCTAATCTAAAAAAGAGAATACAAAAGTTTATATCTCATAACTTTTTAATAAAAAGTTAACAAAAAACAGAGCTTTTAGAAAAAGATTAATCAAAAAAGAAGATAAAAGAGGAGGATATTGTGATGAAACAGTCTAAAAACCAGAGGGTTGGCGTTTTTGTTGATGTTCAGAACTTATATTATTCTGCAAAAAATATATACAATTCGAAGATTAATTTTAAAGAATTATTAAAAATTGCTGTAGCTGGAAGAGAATTAACAAGGGCTTTAGCTTATGTTATAAAAGCAGATGTTTTGGCTGAAAAGACTTTTTTTGATGCTTTGGAACAAATTGGATTTGAGATTAAAAGCAAGGATTTACAGGTATTTTTTGGCGGTTTTAAGAAAGGAGACTGGGATGTAGGCATTGCAATGGATGCTCTTGAATTAGGCCCTAAATTAGATACTGTAGTTTTAATTTCTGGAGACGGCGATTTTTTACCTTTAGTTGAACATTTACAAAGAGCAGTTGGATGCAGAGTAGAAGTAATTGCTTTTGGAAAAAGTACAAGTTCAAAATTAATTGATGGGTGTGATGGATTTACAGATTTAGACCAGAGAACAAGATTTATTTTACTAAAATAAACTTTTTTAGAAAAAGTTTAATCAAAAAACGAGAAAACTTCGGAAAAGAAAAATAAAAGAGAGATGTAAAAGAGGTGTAATTTGATAACTAATGTTGTATTAGATCATCCTGGTGGATTTTATGAATATAAAATTCATAATCCAAAAATTGATCTACTCTGCAATTCCAAGTTTTATTCTTTAACTAATTATTTAAGAAGCATGATTAAAGAATGTCCAAATGAATATTTTAAAAAAGGACCAAGAAGTTCAGCATTGAAATTTAATCTTCCTTCGATTAATGTAACACATTTACCTAATTATGAAGTTTCAGAATTAGCAAGATTAGGTTTAGAAATCAACAAAGAAAGATTTTATGATAATCATCCTAAAGTACAGAATTTTATGTTAGAGAATGACAACAAGACAATTGCAATTGAAGTTCCATTGTGGCTGAATGATCATGAATTGAGCTTGTATAATGAAGTTTTCAATACAAAAGAAACTTTAACTGGACATATTGATTTATTAAGAGTTGAAGGAGACAAGTTATGGATATGGGATTACAAGCCAAATGCCTACAAAGAAAAATTTGCAAGCACTCAAGTTTATTTTTATGCTTTAATGTTGAGCAAGAGAACTGGAATTTCTTTGGAGAATTTCAGATGTGGTTATTTTGACTGGAAAGATACTTTTATTTTCAATCCTGAGAATGTTAAATTAATCAATATGAAGCAAAGTTTAATGGAATTTGTTTAATAATTTGGTCATTTTTCTAAATCAATTGCTTCAAATTCTTTAGTTATTTTTAGTGACTCTTCAGCCATTTCTTTATAGCCTTCGATTAAGAGTTTTTCTTTTTTTGTTAATTTGGTTTTTTCATATCTAATATTAATCTTGTAATTCTCTTGCAGTTTTATTCATTTCATCACGCATTCTCTTTCTTAATTTTTTAATATTATTCCTTAGTTCTTCAGCTTCTTCATTAGATAAAAGTCCGACTAACTCAAAAAGAGAAGTTTTCTTTGACATAGATCATTATAAGGATTTTAGATTATTAAACTTTTTCTCTCTTATAAGAAGAAAACATTAGAAGATGCTTATAGTCATCAATTTCAAAATCTTTTACATTAAAGTTCTTGTCTAATTCAAATTCTGACAAAGATGCATTATTGATTGTAAAGTATCTGCCTTCAGCAGCCGGGAGTTTTAACAGATTTGTAACAAAGAATCTTAAAAACATTCCATGAGAAACAATTAAAATGTGATCTTTTTCTTTATGGTTTTGTTTTAAAAACTCAATAAATGCCTGCGCTCTTTTGACTACATCCAAGTGAGATTCGCCTGTTCCATCGACTTTGTAATTTAATAAATCAACTCCCTTATCTTTTAATTCCATAATATGAAAAAAATATTCTCTTTCTGCTTTGTTCTTGAAAGAGCCCTGATCTTGCTCATTAACCTGCTTTGTAAATCTTATTCTATCTTTTTCTATTTTTAAATTTATTAAAATATTTTTTAAAGTTTCTTTAGTTCTTTCATATTCGCTGCAGTAAACATAATCAATATGCTTATCTTTTAAGAATAAGCCTAGTCTTTTAGCCTGTTCAGTTCCGACTTCTGATAATTTATCGTGTTCTTTTCCTTCATTTCTTAATGACTGGGCGTGCCTTACTAAGTATATTTTCATTTTATTCTTCAAATAATTTTGTCTGCTTGGTTTCCTTAATCATATCATCAAAGTTTTTGTTGAAAAATACTAGAATTGAGTCTGCAATAGGCTTGATTTGTTTTTTAATATAATATTCATAATCTATTTTATGCTTTAATTTCTGAATTGGCTCTGGACCATCTTCTGTAATATAATATTCAATAATATTGCTTTCTAGTTTATCTAATTTCCGAGCTGCCTTTACGTGGGGGGGAGAAATTTTGACATATTCATCTAATTCCTTTCTAATTGACTTTCTATAGATTAATTTCTTGTCTAATTTTCCTTCTCTTATATCTTTGATAAACTTTTTGATAAAAGTGAAAATTTCTTCTTTATGGAAAATCCTATTTAACACTTCATACTGGAATTCCTTGGCTGCATCTGTCCAATCTCCCCTGATAGCTTCCATTCCTGTAAATTTTATTTCTTCTTTGCCTTTTTCATTTCTTACTAATCCAGCATATCTTTTTTTAGCACCTTTTTCTGAACCTCTTAATTTCGGCATTAAAAATCTTATAAAACATTTCTCAAACTGCAATTCAAGATGAGAAGTTCTTTTGTATTCTTTTTTAATAAAATCCTTGTAAAAATTATTTATATCATCCTGGATTTTAATTCCTAGTTTGTGTGCTTCTTCATAATTTTTTGCCTTAGAAATTACAAAGTTCGAATCTGTATCTTCGTAGATTACCTCAAAACCGGATTCATTTATTTTTTTACCTGTTAATTGAACTATGTATCTTGCAAAATGAGTAATTGCATTAGCAACATCCAAGTTATAAAACCTGCAACTTGGCGAAGCAAGAACTCCGAAAAAAGAATTTGTCAATATCTTAATTGCATGACTGGCTAAATTGTTTTTCTCTTTTTTAGCTTTGTTTCTTGCTTCAACTAGTTCAGTTAATATTTTTGGAAGAATTCCATCTTCATTTCTGAACATTGCCTTATTTGGAGCTATTACAACATCTTTTGTTTTTTCTTTTGTAAATGCATGTGGGTCAATATTAAAAGTTCTCATAATTGAGGGATACAGACCTTTAAAGTCCAGGACAAGAACATAATCATAAATTCCTGGCTTACTTTCCATGACAAATCCCCCAGTTATTCTTTCTTCTACTTCTTCATATTTTCCTGTCGGGCAGGCTATTTTTCTTTTTATTGCTTCTTTAAGATATAGTGAGTCTAGAGAAGCTATTGATGCATTTACTTTATCCAACCTCATTCCTGTTAATATTGATCTTTGAACTGACAAATCCAATACTTTAGTTTTCAGCATTATATCATAAACTAATTTTGCATCATTTAGGTTGTATATAATTAATTTTTTATTATCTGATTTATGCAATTTATCAATTTCAAGATGATTATTTTTTCCATGCATTGTTTTTCCTTCGCCTAGAATTTGTTTTGCTGCTGTATCTAATTTGTAATCTCCTTCTAATTTAATAAATGAAATCATCAATAAGTTTAAGCAATCCAAAACTTGTCTTCCAGGCATATCTGCTTTGCTGCTTGACAAGAATTTTCTTCCTTTTCTAATTGAAACTCTTTCATTTGATCTTCCCAAATCAAATTCAATTCCATATTCTTCAAATTTATCTTTTAAGTAATTTAAATCAAAATCAACCAAGTTCCATCCTGTCAAGATGTCGGGATCATATTTTAGGAATTCTTCCTTGAATTTTAACAGAACTTCCATTTCATCTTTGCAACAAACTGCATTTAGACCAGTTTCTTTCGTATTAATGAAAGTCTTGCTATAATTTTTTCCATACAAGCTTATACAATACAATATTTTTCCATCTGAGCTTGTTTCTATATCCAGGGAAACTATTTTTAAATTTGGGATAAAATCTACTGGCTTTAATTTTGGCTCTCTATAAACTCTGTCAATTCTTTCATTTCTTTCATGTTCTCCCTCTATTTCCAAAGAAGAATTAATGTCATGATCAATTAAGAAACGATCTATAAATTTTACATCAGACTCGTAATTTGAAATGTTATTATCCTTGAATTTTTGCCTTAAAGAAATTATATCTTTATGCAAATCAGCTATTACTTTTACAACTGTCTCATTATCGAAATTCTTGAAATTGTTTTTTTCATATTCAAATTTACCTAATTTTAATGCCTTGGGTAAATCAGATTCTTTTATATAGAAATAAGGCTTGTAATGGTTAATTGTCAAGAAAGTCTCGTTATTTTCCAGCTTTCCATATAGGAAAATATACTCTTTTTCATTCATTACTTTGTAATCAGAATATAGGATAAAGCCTTTCATAGAATTTTAAGGAACAAGTAACTTTTTAAATTTTCAGATTTTGCTAATTTCATGGATTTTAAGGAAAGTTTGATTAAAGCTGGAGAAATAGCCAGAAAGGCGAGAGATTATGCCAAAGAGATTACTCAAGAAAAAGTAAAATATATTGAAGTAGCTGAAAAAGTTGAGAAAAAGATTATTGAATTGGGAGGGAAACCAGCTTTTCCTGTTGATGTTTCTGTAAATCATGTTGCTGCACATGACACTCCTTTACATAATGATGAAAGAATTTTAGTTAAGGGAGATTTAGTAAAAGTTGATTTAGGAGTTCATATTGATGGATATATTGCTGACACTGCTGTAACTATTGAAGTTGGAACTACTGAACATAAAAAATTAATTGAAGCTGCTGAAAAGGCTTTAAGTGAAGCTGTGAAATTAGCAAAGCCTGGAGTTGAAATTGGAGAAATTGGGAAAGTTATTCAGGATGAAATTACTAAATTAGGATTTACTCCAATCAAGAATTTATGCGGGCATGGATTAAAACAATACCAAGTACATACATCGCCAACAATTCCTAATTATTCTAATAATGACAAGACTAAACTTGAGAAAGACATGGTAATTGCGATTGAACCTTTTGCAACAACAGGACAAGGGCTTATTATGGAAGGGAAAAATTCTTCAATTTATGAATTAGTCAACATGAGAAATACAAGAAATTTTGAAGCAAGAAAAATTTTGAAATATATTGATGAGAATTACAATACTTTACCTTTTTGCGAGAGATGGATAATAAAACAATTTGGATTAAAGACACAATTTTTATTAAAACAACTTGAGAATGAGAAAATTATACAGCAGTTTACTATATTGCCTGAAAAAGCAAAGGGCATGGTAAGTCAGGCTGAGCATACAATCTTAATTGGATATGGAGTTGTGACGTAAAATGAATTGTTGTGATATTTTTGAAAAATTTGATGAAAAAAATAACTTAATTAAAGAATATAAACACTGGAAATTATTAGTTAGAAAGAAGCAAGTTAAATTAGGAAGTTGTGTTGCTATAACAAAAAGACATATGTCTTCTTTTTCTGATATTACTGATAATGAAATGAAAGAATATGCACAGGTTGTTAGAGATGTTGAAAAGGCATTAAAAGAAAGTTTTAATTATGATGTTATTCATCATTTAATGTTAATGTTTTTTGATAAACATACTCATTTTCATATTATTCCAAGATATGAAAAACCAAGAAATTTTGCTGAAATTGAATGGAATGATGATTGGAATCCTAATCCTTTAATTCAACAAAGAGAACCAGTATCGCAGGAAGTTTTAAATAAAATTAAAAAAGAAATAATAAAAAGTTTATCCTAGATAGCTAGGTGGTTTTTCTATTGCTGCTCTTGCTTTTCTCAAATAGTTTTCTTCAATTTCCTTATATGCTTTCATGTCGTCTGGTCTGATTGATGGCTTTACTTTTTCAAGAGCATCATTGAAGAATTTCATTTCAACTTGAGTTGCTTTTATATTATCTCTTAATGTTAATAATCCTGCTTCTCTGCATATGCCTTCTATATCTGCACCAACATACCCTTCTGTTTTATCTGCTAATTTATTTAAGTCTACATCAGTGGCTAACGGCATATCTTTTGTTTGTATTTTGAAAATCTCCAGTCTTCCTTCTTTATCTGGAACTGTAGTTGAAATAATTCTGTCAAATCTTCCTGGCCTTAACAAAGCTGGATCTATCATATCAGGCCTGTTTGTATTGTGTAATAAAATTGGACTGTCTCCACCGAAGAAAGCTTCATTATCGCAACCACATAAATCATAGACATAATCATTGTATGGCAATATTTTTATTGATTTTATTTTTGCTCTCTTTGCATAAGATTTATTGTTTCCTTCTATAAATGGATTATGATGCTTTGATATTCCTAATTTATATGCTTGGGTGTCTTTATTTATTACTTTACCATGTATTTTTCTTCCTGCCTTAGCTATAAACGAACCAATATATGATTTTATGCCATGCATTCTGCATAACCAGTTTAATTCTACAATTAATTGTTTGCTTACAGAAGTTGCTTCAATTTTTCCATCTTCGTAAAAGTGGCCATCTCCAAAAGTATAACCTTTTAAAAAATCCAGGAAATATTCTTTCGGTGCTTCAAATAAAAACTCCGGAACATGCTTGTTATGAGCTCCTTTTCCACAATTTCTAATGAAAAAATCTGCCAATGGTTTAGCTTGATAGATAATATTTATCGCATTATTTGTTATATATCTTACCTGATCTGGTTTTGAAATATTGAAAATATTGCTCATAAGATTTTGAACATCTGCATGGTATTCTGTTTCATTTATGTTAAAGCAAAAATCAATTTCTTTCCTAGCATATCCTTCAGCAGTATAATATCCCAGTAATCTCATAAGATCGGGAGTTACATTTACCTCACTGGGTAATTGATGCTTGAAATATTCTAGACTTAATTCTCTTGGCACACAAATTTCTCTTTTCCAGGATGAAATTGTTGTTTGCGCCTGGCCTGTTAATTCTGCTAATTGAGATTGAGATAAATCTGAGTTTGACATTACTAAATTATAATTATTCAATAATCTTTCATCTGGAATATGTACTGGTAATTTTAGTTTAAATTCTGTATTAAATTTGTGATGCCTTATTTTTGGCAAATTATCTGTAGTTCTAACTTTTAATGGAAGATCAACCAATACATCATTTACTTTAAGAGTTGATACTGGACGAGCCACTATTCCATTTCTAGTTCTTATAAATACAGAATGATTTCCAGTTGTTCTTACTTTTCCACCAACATATTCAATTTCATAAATTTTATCTACTTTATGCCTGAATACACTTCTAACTTTTTTGAATGCACTATTGCTAAATCTTAATCCATACTGTTTTTTAATATCCAGTTTTTCAAATCCAAGAGTTTGAATATCTTCAGCAATTTTCTCTCCTTCTTCTTTATCATCTTTAAAATAAGGATCTATAAAATCTTTAATAGGCAAAATTTTAGTTTTATTTTTATCTTTAATCATTATTTTTGTATCTCCAGTTACGCTTGCACCAATAACAACAATATCTGTCAATTCTTCGAGACCATCCATTTCTGTCAATAATTGATTAACCATTCTTTCTGTTACTTTTGTTCCAGGATCTAGTCCTCTTCTGCCTGCAATGGCATCAATTTCATCAAAGAAAATTATTGTTGGAGCTGCCTGTCTTGCTTTTTCAAATATTTTTTTTACACCTTTCTCACTTTCTCCAACCCACTTTGATATTAATTCAGGACCTTTTATTAAAATAAAATTACTTTCTGATTCATTTGCAACTGCTTTTGCCAATAATGTTTTACCTGTTCCTGGTGGTCCGTACATTAAAATTCCTTTAGGAGGTTTTATTCCTAATCTTGCAAATGATGCTGGATATTTTAATGGCCATTCAACTGCTTCTTTTAATTCCTGTTTTAATACTTCTAAGCCACCAATATCTTTCCATTTAACATTAGGAATTTCAATTAATACTTCTCTTAATGCACTAGGCCTTACTAGTTTTAATGCTTCTTTGAAATCTTTTCCAGTAACTCTTAACTTGTCTAAAATTTCTGTTGGCAATGGTTCGTTTTCTTTTATTTTTAAATCCGGAAGAACTTTTCTTAAAACATTCATAGCTGCTTCTTTACATAATGCAGCCATATCTGCACCAACAAAACCGTGAGTTATTGCTGCTAACTTATCTAATTCAA
>CAYWEX010000007.1:0-35736 GCA_964457785.1 Candidatus Woesearchaeota archaeon | reverse complement strand
TAAATTAGTTTTTTATTTAGCAGTTTTAACACTGTTATTTGGTTTAAACCAAGCATTAGCAGTAGATACAGGAATAGACCTTGACATTGGTATGGAAACAGAAGACACAGATCCAATAATATTTATGGATAATAGCATTAGACTAATTTCAGATGACTCAGATCCAACAGGAAGAAATACACCTAATGGAAGTCTAGCAGCAATAAGAACAAACAACTATGCTTTTGAAGGTGAAAAAATATTGTGGAGAGTTTTAGCTTTTGATAGAAATGGTATAGAGACAATAGATGATCCAGTAGTAATATTAGAAGATAGTCTGGGAGCAATATCAGAAGAGCTTACATGTACAGCAGTTGCAGGTCCAGCAGAAGGCGCAAATTTGACAACATTTAATGCAAGAGACAATACACAACTTTTAAACTTCACAAGCTCAACAATGAGAGTTTATGATTGTTTGTTTTCAGTTGAAGGCCCTGGTTCAATGTCAGGAGAATTTATTGTATCAGCAAGAGTAGAAGATGATGATGGAAATGAAGACGTAACAGATGAAGCAGAGTTCTGGTTCTTCAATCCAACAATAGCTTTAACAGTTGACGGTGCATTAGACTTTGGAACAGTTAGACCAGGAGCAACATCTTACTCTAGTACATTGACAATTGAAAATGATGCTGAAGCTGGAAGTGGTGTCTTGTTGGAAATGTTCATTTCAGGATCAGACTTTACAGACCCTTCTAGTAGTGCAGCAAAATGTCCAACAACAAATGAACTAGGTCTGGGAAATTTCGGTTACTTGGCAACAAACGGCGCTCAAAGTTCAAGAAGTAATCCTGGAACAGATGCAGAAGGTTACGATGCAATACCAAGTGGAGCAATGATAACTGCATCTCAAGAACTTATTGGTGGAGATGCCTATTTAGGTGACGGTGATTTAAGAGAAGCTGGTAATGTTTTAGCACCTGGAGCAGAAATGTCTTTGACACTAAAATTAAACTTACCAAGTCCATGTAATGGTGACTTCACAGATGGAACAATAAGTTTTTGGGCATTGGCAGTCTAAAAAATATTTTTTTCTTTTTCTTTTATTTTTAGATAATTTCAAAACACTTTCAAAGTATGTGGAAACTTTTCAAAAATTCCGGAATTCTTTAGGGAAACTATTTAAGTAAATTATTTAATATGCTGTTTAATGAAAATAATACATTCATCTTATTGGGAAAAGAAAAAAACAAAAAGACCAGAAATAACAGATGATTTAATTGAATATTGTATAAAAAACTCAGACAAACTTAGAGATCGAAATTGGGAAGAAGTATGGAATTCTATCTCTAGAATACCGCCTTCAGGAAGAATATTAAAAGTAGTTTATAGGGAAAAAGGGAAAGATATAAAAATTATAACTGCTTTTTGGTTAGATTAAGATGGAATGCTTATACGATAAAGAAGAAGATATATTGAATATCCAGATTCAAGATAGTGGATACTGGAAAAGTATTGAATTGCCTAATGGAGTGGTGATAGACGTTTCAAAAGATGGCAAAATCATCGCAATTGAAATTCTTAGAGCAAGTAAAATATTTACAGGGGATGTAAGAAAGGTTATTGAAACAGCTAAAGTAGCTGCTTAATTTCTATATTCAAAATATATTTTTTATTTTCTCTTATAAAGTATAATAATCCTTAAAAGCTATTTTACTAATATATCCAATAATGAGAAAGATAGGGGCATTGCTGATTTTATTAATTCTAAATATCTCTTTAGCTTATGCTATAAGCGACGTAGCCTATGTTCTTAAAAATCCAAATAATCCAGATAATAAATTCCTGGATTCATTTGAAGAATTAAACCTGACAGTGGACTTAATCAATATTAGAAATGTAAATAATGTAAACCTGTCTAAATATAGGCTGGTTTTTGTAGGCAATCAAAGATTTTCAGATCCTAATTTAATTAAGCCCCATATCTACAATTCATTAATTGCAAATTCTTTTCATGTAAATGAATTTGGCCTGACTTCAGATGGAATATCTCAGTTAGCAAGCAATGCTCCTTTGGAAGTATTAAAAAATGATCAGTTAATTCAGGTTTATGATAGATGTTGTTTTGCAGAAGGAAACAGTATAGGAATTCCTTATTATTTCTTATTGTACTTAAACAAGAATCAGCATATGAAATCAATAGCTTCTACTCCTTTAAATGAAGATGATGCTGTAATTGGTTTTATAAATAAAACTAAAGAATTATCAAATGGAAACCTAACAAAAGGAAAAGTAGTCTTCTTTGGTATTACAGAAACAAGATATTGGACAAATGAAGCTAAAAGATTGTTCAAATTATCAGTTAAATTAGCATTAGGTCCAGAAGACAAGGACAATGATGGATTTGGAACAGATGACGACTGCAATGACAATGATCCTTTAATTAATCCAAACGCAGATGATATTCCTTATGATGGAATAGATCAGGATTGTTCAGGTGAAGATTTAACAGATAAAGATAATGATGGTAGTTCATTTCCAGCAGATTGTGATGATAATAATCCAAATATAAATCCAAACGCAGTTGATGTTCCAGGTAATAATATAGATGAAAATTGCGATGGAAAAGACAGCATATTACAACCAATAACAGCATCAGACACTCAAGTTGAATTATTATTGTTCAGAAACAGGGATAATAGCTTAATTAACAGAACTTTTTTTGATATTCCTAAAAACACAAAATTTGATTCTTTTGAAGATTTTTCTTTAAATTACAAATTGCAGGATAATCTGGAAAAAGGATTTTATGATATTCTTTTGTTGGGAAAAGCAGATAACAGTCAGTGTTCATTAAATGACCAGGCGTCTATAAGATTTACAATTTTTGTTGAGGGTGAAAATGAATAAAATTCTGTTAGTTTTTTTAATAATTTGTATTTCCTTAAATGCAAATGCAATTAATGTAACTTATAATTTTTATGAAGGGAATATAACTTATGAAGGATTATTGGTAAAATCATTAAAACCTGTAAATAATGTTGGTGTTCTAGGATTTGAATGCCTAGACAGAGATTGTTCAAGATTAGGCAGTAAAATAATAGATAAAAATTCAGGAAATAATCAAATAACAACTTTAACATATCCAGAATCTCAAAGCAGATTTGGTTACGCTGTTTATTATTTTAAAAATGGTTTTATTCCTTGGGAATCTAATCCTACATGGTTTGGTCCAGATTCAGAGACAAGAGGACCTTTTGATATTTACTTGGCTAAAAAAGAAATTTGTACTGGATTTATAACAAATTTTTCTGTTGTAAATTCAGAAAAGCCGTTTATGCCATTGCAGGTTTCAGTAACCACAGAATTAAATGCCTCAACCTTGTCAGGAATTAGAAGTGCAGGTCCATTGCAGGCAGTACCAAATGAACTCTCTCAGCATTATAAGATAAGACAGTTAATGAGATTAATAGTAACAGATGAAAATAATACAATGCTTTCAGATCAGACTCAAAGAGAATTTTTGAATTATTCAAGTTCAAAAACATTTAATTTTACCTATACTCCAACAAAATCTGGCCAGTTTAACTTAAAACTACAAAGCAGAGTTATAGATCCTAAATGTTTAAACACTCCAGACATATTTTCAAGCAAAACAGTTGCAGTCTATCAAGAAGAACCAACAAATATGTGCTATACCTTATTAAACAATGTAAATATTAATTCTTATAGTGTAAGACCTGGAGATACATTAATAATCTCAGGTAAAAAAATCAGTAATAAAATAAATTAATTACAATTTTTATTTTATTATCTCTATTTTTTCAATATTTTTAAAACCGTCATCAAATGTAGCTATTTTATTTGAAGCCAAAAATTCTAATAGCACAACATTAGTGCAATCTGTAAAATTTAATATTTTCTCATTAATATTTTTCCTTTTGTTATTTTCAAATAATTTCCAAGCTTCTTCAAATAAATAAGGATCAAGGTTTAAAATATCTAAACTTTCCTTTATTTGTTTACCTAATATTTTTGCTCTTTCAAAATCTTTTTTTCTCATAGTTACTGCTATAACCTCGTCAAAGATATAATCAGTTATAAAATAAATACCAAATTGTTTCTCTTTTATTTTACTCCACAGTTCTCTCGCTTTTTTATGATGAACATCTTTCTCATTATCAAAAGCAATTAAAAAAGAAGTATCTAATAAAATAGCCATTAATTATCACTGTATATGGCTTCATCTATTTGTTCACTTAAAAATTCAGATCCAGCACCCCAGTCTGTTGGTGCTAATTCTGCTAAGTCCCTTTTCTTTTTTGCCTGAGATAATAATTTATCTATAGCTAATGATAATGCAGCACCGACAGTTATTTTTCCTCTGGCTGCAAAAGCTTTCAATTTTCTAAATGCTTCTTCATCAACTTCTTTAACAGTAATTTGGGTTTTTTTCATAAAGTAAAACAAGTAAAACTTGTATTTAAAACTTTTTATTAAAAATTCTACACAAAGCCATTTTAGACAAAAGCTTTATAAATGCCTTATTTTTCTCAGTTTTTATGGAATCTAAGCAGTATAAACAAAGAGTAAGAGAATTGAAAACCTTGTTTGGAAGTCTAGATAAACCTCTTAGAGATTATCTATACTTTGGGGAACATTTATTGCCAGTGCCAAAAACACCAATTGGCTGTGATTATGAAGGAGACTTAAGCGAAGTAGATCAAAGAAGAATGTTAGAAGCAAGAGAAAATAGATATCCACAAATAAAAATAAATTTAGATAGGCTTTGTTTGGAATTAAGTTTAGATAAAAATGAATTTGATAAAGCTGCCCAGTATGCAGTTGAAGTTTTAGGAATTTAATTTTAATATATATTTTCTAGTTGATAAATACTTATATATAATTTCTAGATAGAATTCTCAAGTAATAAAAAGAGGATCTTTTCATTGGGAGGTTTATTGATGATTAAGAAACTCTTTATTATGGTTGTTCTTTGTTTATTATTAATTCCTTATGCTAATGCCTTAACAGGAAGCATAGGAAATGCAAAAGCAATAGTAACAGTTGACTTGTCAAAATCTAATATTCTTGAAAGAACTGTTCTTGTAAGAAATGTAAACAATGTAACTGTTAATATTAGACTAGAGCCAGTAGATGACTTGGAATTAATTACAGAAATAACAGATAAAGAATTTGAATTAAAGGCAGGCGAAGAAAAAAAAGCCAGATTCAAAGTAAATATTCCTAAAGAAGGAACTTATAATGGAAATATTGTAGTTTTTTTTAATCCACCAGAAGGAAAAGGAGCTGGCGTAGTTTTGCAGGCTAACTTAATAATAAAAGCTTTGGGCGAAGGCTCAATAACAGATGCACAAAATCAAGATACAAATACAAATGATAATTCAGATGCAAACAATCAAAATAATAATTCAAATTTAATAACAGGCTCTGCAGCACAAGATCTTCCTGATTTAAATGATATTGATCTGGGGCTCTTGTTGTTCATATCTCTAATTGCTGTAATTGTAATTTCTGGTTTTGTTGTATTGATGAGGAGAATATAATGTTTTTTAGTCAAGCTTTTTTTAAAAAAGGTTGTATGAGAAAAATAATTTTATTTTTAATTGTATTATCATTAATTATAAATATTGTAAATGCTGAGCAAAAAGATGTAGCTTATGTTGTAAAATCTTCTCAAAATCCAGAGTTTATAAGTGCATTAAATGATTTAAGTTTATCCTATGATATTATTGCAAGCAGCCAGATTTCTAATACAGATTTTTCAGATTATGAAATGATATTAGTTGGTGATGAGTTTTTCCCTAATCCACTGCAATTCCCAGTAGATGCAAAAAACTCTTTGATTGTAAATACATTTCATATAGATGACTGGGGAATTAGCAGAACAAATCCTGGGGTAACAGCTTCTTCAGCACCATTAAAAATAAAAAATGTTGATGTAAATAAATGGGTTACAAATAATCTTCCTTTAAACCCGCAAATATATACAGCAGCAAAAGACCCGCAGGGAAATTTCTTGCAGTTATTTTCTTTAGATAGAGGAGATGCAAGCAGACTGCAAAGATATCTAATTTCAAAAAAAGATTCTGTTTCAAATCCAGATCATGTAATTGCAGTTGTTCTTCCTGGTAAACTATTGTTTAATAATAAAATAGCCCAGGGAAGAATTACTTTTTTCGGCATAACAGAAACAGATTTTTGGACAAATGATGCAAAAGATTTGTTCAAGAGAACTTTATTGTTTACATTAAATGGAAATGATGCTGATCAGGATACATTTGCAGATGTTGCAGTTGGTGGTCTTGATTGCAATGACAATGATGATACAATTTATCCTAATGCTCAAGAAACACCTTATGATGGCATAGACCAGGACTGTGATGGTGAAGATTTAACAGATGTTGATAGTGACGGATTTGAAAGCACACAAGTAAATGGTTTGGACTGCAATGACAATGATCCAACAATAAGCCCAAACAGAGTTGAAATATTGGATAATATTGATCAAAATTGTGTAAATGATCCTCCTGTTTTAATTTCTCAAATTCAGGATATTGATATTGATGAAGATTCTAATAATGATAATGTGCTTGATTTAAATGACTATTTCCACGACACAGATGGAGACCTGCTAACTTTTATATCATCTGGAAATTCAAATATAAACCTAGAAATAACAGATAATTTAGTTTCAATTAATGCCATTAATGATTTTGTTGGCCAGCAAAATATAATTTTTACAGCATCTGATAATGAACAAAGCATATCAAGTAATGCTGTTGTTATTTCAGTTTTAAATATAAATGATGCTCCATTTTTAATAAAAGACATTGAAGATTTAATATTAGATGAAGATACACAAATAACTTTGGATTTAACAAGTTATTTTGATGATATTGACAGCAATACTTTATCATATACAGTTAATGGAAATGAAAATATTGAAGTAACTCTGGCAGACAATACAGCAGCCTTTGTTCCTGATAAAGATTTCTTTGGTTCAGAAACAATTACAATAACAGCCTCAGATTCCCAGGAAACAATAACAAGCAATGAGTTTTCAGTAAATGTAAATAATATTAATGACAAGCCATTTTTAATAAAAGACATTGAAGATTTATCCTGGAATGAGGATGAATCTTTAATCTTGGATTTAAATAATTATTTTGAAGATGTTGATAATAACCAGTTAACATTTACATTTAGGAGCAATTCTTTCATCTTAGTTAATATACAAAATAATATTCTAGAATTAACCTCTCCAAAAGACTGGTATGGTTCTGATATTTTAATTATTTCAGCTTCTGATAGTTTATTATCAGCAGATTCTAACAGCATTAATATTAATGTAAATCCAGTAAATGATCAGCCAGTTATATCATTGACTGAAATAACAGATTTAGAAACTAATTTACCAGCAGTGGATATTTACGAAAATAAAGCCTATATAATAAATGTTCTTGCTGAAGATCTTGATTCTGAACATTTAAGTTTTGAATGGTTTTTGGACAGCGAATTAATTAGATCAGAAAATGCCTTTATTTACACTTTTGATTATAATAGCCAGGGCAGTAGGGTGCTAAAAATAATTGTTAAAGATGAGGAATCTGAAACACAAGAAGAAATTCCCGTTTTTGTAAATAATGTTAATAGAAAACCTTATTTTGATATGAATAATGAAATTTCAGTAAATGAAGATGAAACTATCTTAATTGATATAAATGCTTTTGATGAAGACAATGAATTATTAATCTTTAGTGCAGTAAGTTCAGATAATATTCAATGTAATATATTCGGCAGTAAATTAGAGATTACTCCATCTAATAATTTTGTTGGCCAGGAAACATGTACTTTAACAGCATCAGACAATATAGACTTAGTAGAAACTAATATTTTGATTAATGTTCTTGAAATTAATGATAATCCTATAATAACAGGCACATCACCTGAGAAAAACCAAAAAATACAGCAATTTTCAGAAATTAGTTTTAATGTTGAAGTTGAAGATTTGGACAATGATGAATTTTCATATGAGTGGTTTGTAAATAATAATCTGGAAAGTACAAATAAAGATTTTTCTTATGTTTTTACACAGCCAGGATTAAATGAAGTTGTTGTAGTTGTATCTGACAATAATGATATGGCAGAATATTCATGGTTAATTAATGTAATTGAAAAAGTAAATACAAATGGCTTTGATGGCGAAACAACAGATTTGTTTAATTCAGATTTAAGCAACATACCAAATTTAATCTTGGAAAAAACCGCAAATGGAAAAATATACTTTTTAGAAGCAGTATCATTGGGGCAGAATAAAGATCTTGGAAATAATGTTATCTTAAGCAATAATATAATAGCTGTAAATTCTCAAAATATCCCAGAACTAAATAAAAGAGCAAGAATAACACTTCTTCATCAGAGATATGCTGAGCCAGTTATTTTAAAATCTTCTCAATTTACAAATGATATTTCCTTGATAAAAGAAGAATGCAAAGATTGCAGATTAATTAGCTATACACAAGGGCCGACTATAGATGGCACAGTAATTTTTGAAGTGCCTGGATTTAGCAGTTACGCAGTAAAAAACTCAAATAATCCAAATACTAGAAGTCTTTGTGTAAACGGGGAGAAAGGTGACATTAACCTTAAACTTCTAGAGCCTGATGACGATGAAATAAATGCAGCTGAAGGCTTAAAAGTTAGGTTAAAAGTTAATGATGAAGATGATTTAATTGCCAAATTTATCTTGGTAGACAAAGATGGGGATGATATTTTTGAAGAAAAAGAAGATCTTGATGAAAAAGAATCTGAATTTTTATTTGATTTGGAAGACGTAGATGAAGGAGATTATACTTTATTTGTAAAAGTCTACGAAGATGATAATGAAGCAAATAATTGTGACTTGGAGAAGAAGGATATTGAAATTGAAAGGCAAGATCATGAAATAATAGTAAACAGTTTTTTAATAGAGCCGCGAACTTTAAACTGCAATGAGGATGTTTTTGTAACAATAAATCTGGAAAATGCAGGAAAGAAATCAGAAGATGTTAATTTAAATCTGTATAATAATGATTTAAATTTAAATATAAACCAGAAAATCAAGCTGGAAAAATACAACAAAGCCAACAAAGAGAAAGTATTTTTGAATTTCAAACTTCCTGATAATCTTGACAAAGAATATTATGAATTAAAATTAATGCTAGACTATGGAAAAAACAGGGAAATAAGTAAAGAAATAAAGGCAGATAAATGTTTAAATCAAAAACAAGACACATTTAATAAATATGAATTTGAAAATCCAGTAGAAAACCAAATAACAAAAGTAAATAAAAAAGAAGACAATACAGTCTTTTTAGTTGCCAATATTATCTTTTTAATGTTTTTAATTTACTTGTTTGTACTGGCATTATAGTTTTGCAGAATAATAATCATTAAATAATGAACTTAAATTAAAAGGAAAAAATGTCATTGGAAAAAATAACAAGAAGAGAAGCCATGGCTTTATTTGGAACTGTATTTGGTTTTATAGCTGGTTGTAGAGATAAAGATCATGATAGAATTGTTCCAGTTCCCGGTATTTCTCAGGATGAAGCTTTTCATACTGTTCGGGGAAATGTTAAAGATACAGACGGAATTCCAATTTCTACTCAGGTTTCTGTAGCTAATATTGGAAGTTCTTCAACAGATTCAAATGGTAATTATTCAATTTCTTCAGTTCCTAATGGAACACATCAATTAATTATAGATTCTTCAGGTTTCTTTGTTTATGCAGATGACAGGTTAAGAGTTGATCCAAGTTCAGGCACAATAACAAGAAATGTTCGTATGATAAGAAGAGAGCAATTAATTGGAACTGTTTACAGGAATTTGCTGGATATGTTAAAAGATGTTACAGAAAACAGGGACGGAAGAGCAGGAACAAGTCCAGATTCAATACAAAGAGTAAGAAGATTTGATTTAGGCAGTAAAATTAAAGTTTATACAGGGAATTCTTCTTTATCAACTCAATCAGATTTAGCTTTAAGAGATTGGGAGTCAGAATTAGGCAGAGCTTTATTTGAATTTTCTAATGTAATAGATGCTAATATTGAATTTGAATATGATGCAACAAGCCAAAAAGGTCAAACTCAAGTTATTAAATATGATTCAGTTAATGGAGTAGGTATAGTTCAAAAAGCAAAAATAATATTAGATAATAGTTTAAATTCAACAGAAGCTAGAAAATCAGCATTAAGAGAAATAGGGCATGTTTTATTTGGAGCAGAAAGATATTCTAAAGATGATGTTCACGCAACATTTAAAGATCCAAATAATCAAAACTTAATTAGAGCGACTGGAATTTCTCAAGACGAAGTTAATTTATTCAATGCATATTATGCATTACCAATTGGAGAAAATTTAAATCCATATAGAATATAAAAAAATAAAATTTATTTTTTGCTAAAGCCTTTTTAAAAAAGCTTTAAGGATTTGCAAACCTAGATCCTATTACTACTTGTTTTCTGCAAGTCTCTCCAAATTCCTCATTCCCTGTCTTCATCCTAAACGCAATATTATAAGTTCCATAATTAGGTTGTGGACTTAAAGTTGCTAAATTAATTGTTTTTGTTATTGTTGTAAATGAATTTTGTGGTAATGTTCTGTAAACTCTCGCAGTTCCTCCAGGAATAGTTGTTGGATTTTCAATTTCAGCAAATCCTAAATTTAAAGCATTGCTTTCACCAGCAGGAACAACTACTTTATCATTTTGTCTCCATATCGTATTTCCAGTGTTTTTCATCTTTGCAAAAATTTCTAATGATTTTGCATCATTGGTTAATTTTAAATTTAAATCCTCACAAATTGCATCATTTCTTCTTCCAGGTACAAAAAGAGTTCCGGTGCAAACTTGTCCAAATGTTTGTCCTACTTCTCCTCTTCCTTGTGGCATAGTTTTCATTTGCAAGTTTATAGTATAAGTTCCATCAGTATTTGGAGCAGTTAATAGACTAGTTACAAACTCTGCAACACCATCTTTAGCAACAGTTCCTGTACGTCTTCCTACACCAAAAGCAGTTTGACTAGCAGGAGCATCAACAAAATTAACTGGATATCTAAGTTGGTTTCCTCCAACACTACCAATTATTTGAAATTTGAATTGTTCCCATGGTACAGTACCTGTATTCTTTAATTTAACTCTTATTTCATATTGTTCTCCAGGCAAAACTTCATGATCAGATCCCTGTATATTTATTGGGGGATATTCAGGATTAAATACTCTTACAGATCCGCCACTTCCTATATTTACACACTCAGCATCAACTTTTTCTACTTTAAATGAATAGATAAAAGGATTTTCAGTTCTGCTAAATGGTTCTTCATCATCAAAAGTTCCATCACCATCTTCATCTGTTAATTCATACATTTTATATTTCAAACTAATAGTTCCTGGAATATCTGGAGATATTATTTCAGGTAATACAAAAGTAGCTATCCCACTCAGTTCTTCACTACCCCTACTAGAATCATCATTATGTAACCCTGGTATATAATCTACACCAGTATTAAGAACTAGACCAGGAGGCATATTAAAATTTACAAATGTATTTTTTAATCCTGCTAAAGAAGATGGTAAATTACTGTCTGGCGTAGGACTTCCATAAGGAGTGAAAAGAACATCAATTATTTTTAATTTATGTGCAATATCTCTTGGACTATTTTCCCATTCTACATAACCTATATTTTTTAATTTTAGTGTAACTGTAAATTTATTTGGATTGCTTGCTGTTGTAGGACTATTTACTAAAACAAGAATAGGATTTACGCTTTTGCCATTTGCAACTTCTTGTGCTTTAAGTACTGGTGTGTTTGATGGATGATCTGCAACTACCATAGCAATAATTAAAATCAATATGCTAACTAAAGTTACAAATCCTATTATCAATTTCTTTTTCATTAATTCATTCCTCTTTTTAATCAAAGTAATAAAATTATGGAGCATTTTCAACCTCCACATTTACAACATATTCAGATCCATCCCCAATACTTAGTCCCAGAGGTATTATGCAAGTATTCTGATTATTACATTGAGTATAATCGTTAGTAATCGTATTAGTTATTAAATTTCCACCAACTCCACCAAAACTTAGTGATTTTGTAATAACAACTAATCTCTTAACTTTCCAATTTTGATCTGTATTATAGACTCTCAAAGTATAGAAAGTAATATCATCACCACTAAAATCTCCACTATCATAATGGCAGTTTGTTAACCTATTTTCAGTTCCAGTTACAGAACAAATTGTTACACCATCTGCTTTTTTTGAATTTGAATCAGCTGTTCTATATAAATCAATTTTTACACTATTGCCAGTTGGTTGTGAAGTTGCTTGGTCAGTTCCCGAAGAATCTGTTGAAGATCCAGTATCAGCGCCTGCAACAGGTTCTGGTGTAGATGGTTCTGGCGTTCTGCCACTATTTTGATTTCCAGATAATATTGTGAAAAAAGGTTCAACTCTTATTTGTTTGCTGCATACTGGTCCAAATTCTATACCATTACCTATATTTGTCTGTTTCATCCTAAATGCAATATCATAAATTCCTGGCTGTGGTGGTGAACCATGAGTTCCTAAATTTAAACTTTCTCTTAAAGGATTGCCTGATGTAGATAAAAATCCATTTGGTGCTACACCTTTAATCTCTGGGGCATAATTTCCTAATAAAGCAACCCTGTCAGGCATATCAAATTCAATTAAATTTCCTCCAATATTTTTTGGACTTGTTGTTTGTCCCTGCCCGACACTTATTAACTTATAATCTCCTCTTTTCCATATTGTATTACCTGTATTTTTTATATTTGCAACAGCAATATTTAATATGTCTCTATTTTGTCCGCCTAATGATAATTGTATATCATTAGCCCCTGCTCCACATAAAGCGTTATTTTCTCTCGGCCTGCCAGCATATTGAACAATAAAATCAATTCCAAATGGCTTATTATCTCCAGTTTTCATTTGCCAATAAAACTGTGCAGTGCCTGCTTGGTTAGGATCTGATTCCTGGGCTGTTCCTAAATATTCAAAGTTATATCTGCCTCCTGGCCCAACTGGGCTGTTAATAGGTAGACTAGCTATGACTCTTGAATTAGTATCTTTTCCTTCTAATCTGTAATCTGTTGTCCAAGTATTAGTTCCAGAATTTATTACTGGTATTTTCATTAAGTATTTTTCTCCATATGCGACCCTATAATCAATTGCTGTAAGAGATTGTGTTGGATTAAGTGTTGGATAATCACTTGGTACGCCTGTGCTAGTTGATGCTAATCTATGGACATTAAAAGTATAAGAACATTCAGGACCAAATGGAACTATTGTTCCTAATCTTCTAACTTCAATCATTTGCCATTTAATTGTTACACTTAAAGGTGTTCTTCCAGCTGGTACTTCTGGAACATCTCCAGAAAGTTGAAAAGTAGCACTAGCTGTTGAACCATCAACTCGAGAAACTCCTCGCACAAATCTTAATATCAAATTAGGTAGGTCTTTTGAACTTCCTTCTAAAGTTACTAAAGAAGCTGGTAATGTTGAAACTCCAGGAATATTAATATCTGTTATTTTTAATCTATTTTTTCTTGCTATAAATGGTATATTAAGCCACATACCTCTTCCTGTATTTTTCATTTCAACTTCTAAATTAAAAGCTTGTCCAGATTCAACAGGAGAAGGTGTTAAAACAAGTTCACCAGCATTAAGATCTGGACATGCAGCATCTAATCTTGGAATTGGATTTTCTTGAACTTGTTTACCAGTTATATCTGATAATCCTAAAAAGTCACCAGAAGCCATAGCAACAAATAAAATAAGAACAGCTCCAATAATAACTGCATTTTCTCTATTCAATTAAAACACCCTCTACAAAAAACAAAGAAATCTAAATTATTTTTCAACACCATTTATCACACTCTTTTTATTTTTCTTAATAACTTCTACTATATAAACCTTTTTTTTAACTGCCATTACTATGCAAACAATAATTTAATAAAAATAACTTTTTTATTGAGAAATCAATCTTTCAATAAGCTTTCACTCATTATTTTTTCTAGTAATTTAATTGCATTACAAACATCATCAAAATGCGCCACCCCAATTGTACTATGCAGGTTTCTTACTGGAATACTAATAACAGTGCTTGGAACCCCACCTTTTGAAAACATAATGCTTGTTGCATCAGTAGTTCCAAAATCAACAACTTCTAATTGCAGTGGTATTTTGTATTTTTTCGCTATTTTTCTTATATGATTATTTAATTCCCTGTTTGCAATAATTTCAGCATCTTTTACAGTTATTACTGGGCCTTTTCCTAATATCATTTCAGATCCCAGCTCAGCATCATCAGAATTTGTTGCATCTATTGCAATTCCAAAATCAGGATTAATATTATATACAGAAGTCTTAGCTCCATATAAACCAACTTCTTCCTGCACTGTAAAAACAAAATAAGAATCTAATTTTGATTTTTTCATATTCTTGATTAATTGTATTAAAATATAAACCCCAACTCTGTTGTCTAAAGCTTTCCCTGAAATTATTTTTTCATTGCCTAAAATACTAGCCCCATGTTTTGTAACTATATAGCTCCCAATTTCCACACCTTTTTTTTGCAGTTCTTTTTTATTTAATCCAGTATCAATGTAAATTTCTTCCATTTTTGGTATGTTTTTAATTTCCAATGATTCATGCAGTTCATAAAAAGTTATTACTCCATTGCATGCAATTTTATTGTCTTTTGTTAAAATGCTTACTGTATGTCCTACTAATGTAATTGGCTCAATTCCCCCTAAAACAGCAATCTTCAAATGGCCGTTATTTTCAATTTTGCTCACCATTAATCCTATTTCATCCATATGAGCAGTCAGCATTGCTTTTTTCCCATTGCCTTTTATTCTTGCAACTAAGTTTCCCATTCTGTCTACTTTAATTTCATCAGCATATTTTTTAATCTCTCTAGAAATAATCTTTCTAACATTTTCCTCATTACCAGAAGGTCCTAATGTATTCATTAATTCAAATAATAACTCTTTTGTCATGTCACATCTTTTATTAAAAATACTTGTTAAAGGTTAATTTAAATTTAACTATTTATTTTTTGAGACTTTTTTTCTATATTCTCCTATTTCTTCATCTGATAAGTTAGAAGCAAGTTCGTCAAATTCAGATACAAAATTTTTAGCCTCGTTTAAAAATTCCCTAATTATCTCTTCTTGATCAACTTTTATATAATATTGTGCATCTATTCTCTTTTCTTTATGTTTGTTTATTGTTTTTGTCTTTTCGCTTCCCAAAAGCAAAGTAACTGCTAGGATTGAGCAAGTATGATTCTCGCATTTTATTCCAATTCTTTGAAGAAAAGAATAAAGTGCATAGTATTCAGCATAATAAATTGTAACTGTAGCCCATAAAAAGTCCTTGTCATCTAAATCTTTTTCAGCTCTTAATAAGGAAGATTTTGCCTGTTCTAGATATGATTTTGATAGATTTTCATTTGGTTCAACTATTTTTATTCCATCTTTTAGTTTAAAACACCAGCTTAATATTTTATTTCCCATAATATTCCCAGACTATATTTACATATGAAGAAGGATTATTTAAGAGTATGTGATTCTCTTGTATCTCTTTAATAATAGTTTCCTTCTCATTTAAAGCTTTTTTAAAAGAATCCTCAGATAAATTAATTTCATGTATTTTATATGGTAATAGATGAAATGGTAATTTTTGTTTTTCTTTGGAAAGAATGAGTAAGTCCAGATCAGAATTTTTATCTGCTTTTAATTTAGCAAAACTGCCAAAAATAATAACTGGGATGTTAGTATTGAAAGATTTCAGAAAAATCTTGAACTGAGTATATTTCTCTAGAAAATTGTCTAGTCTATGGATTTCTGCCTGTAAAAGATAAGATTTTGTTTTGATATTATCTAAATTTAAGCTAAAATATTTGTTTTTTCCTTCTATTTTGCTTTTGAGAATTTTTTCCCCCTCAAGATTTGTAAGGCTATTTTGGCATGTTTTCAAGGGTATTTTTGCAAGTTTGCTTATTTGCCTCAAGTAAAATTCCTCTTTGTAATTTCTTGTAAAAAGAGCAATTACATCAATTTCTTTGTTTCTTTTTTGATACATATGTATCTATTTATATACTTAGATTTATAAATTTTTCCTTATTTTATGCGATTAAATTAACTTTTTAACTCTAATTCTTATTTTTTCTGGATATCTTTTCAAATAAGTCTCTAATTTTTTAAGATTTATTTTTTTCCTTATTTCTTTTAATAATTGTTTGTCAATTGACTGGTTAAAAACCACCATGTCAGTAAATGTCTTTTCTATATCTGAATACGGAAGGTAAAAACTGCCTTCCTTTAAAAGCTCAAAGCCAAAAAAATACTTTTTATTAATATTCCTTATCAAAACATTTGTCCCTAAAACTTCTCTAACCCCCCTTCTGACTTTTTTTGTAGTTAAAATTACAGGTATTGTTTCTTGTTCCCATAAACCATAGAAACTTAGGGCGCTTTGCAATCCTAAATAAGCTGGTTTAAATGCGAAAACAGAAAGAGAACTTTCATCATATTTTGTATAAACTCCTTTGCCAACTTTTTTTATTTTATTTTTTTTTAAAAGATTTGAAATTAATAATTTTGCATAGCCATTCTTTCCAATTATTCTTTCAATAGATTTAAAATCTACTACCGGACTTTTTTCAAACAATCTTTCTATTTTTTCTAAATGTATTTGTTTTCCCATTTCTTTTTTATGTAGTCAAGCATTTCATCAGAAGAAGGAATAATGCCTTCGATAATTATAACTTTTAAATTATCTTCATCAATTGGTTTTTTATAATTATTAATTAGTTTTTCAATATCTTTTTTAGAAATTTTAGAACTTTTTAACAAAAAGAAAATATCCCACAAATCCCTGACTTTAAATCTTTTTAGATAAGTATTAATTTTTTCAATTAAAAAATCTTCAGTTGTTAGGCTATAAATGGATATAAAAGTCCCATCAGACATTTCATAATCAACTATTACGCCCGAAATATTTTGAAAAGTCGCTTCTAATCTGACAGAAGTTCTATCAAATTCCAGTTCCGAATAAATGCTATTTTCTGATATTTTCTTCTTCTTAATTTGAAAGCCGATTTTTTTTAAATTTTCAAATAATAACTCAATTTTTGACTTATCGTTTGGAAAATAAAAATCCAAGTCTTCAGAAAATCTTTTTCCTTGATAACATCTCCATATTGCCGTTCCACCATGTAAAACTGCTTTGTTTAAAATAGAATAAACTTCCTGAACAATTAAGTCCTGGGCATAAGCTATTTTTTTATGAGTTTCTCTCTTCAATCTTGTTTGTAAGGGTATTTCCATATTATTAACAAAAGTTATGCATTTATATATCTTTCGTTAACAGGCTATGTATAATTAACTAATATTCATTGTTTATAGGTAGATATACTAGTAAATATGAATAATAGTAACTTTTCTAAATGGAAATACCGAAAAAGTTATATACCCTTAATAGTATAATATTATACCATATATGGTATATATACAATTAGAAAAAACAGATTTTGAAGTTCTTAGCTTTTTAATTGAAAATCTTAAAAAAGAATTTTCTATAAAAGAAATATCTGAGAATTTAAAAAAACCATATGTAAAAATTCATAGCAGTATTAATAGATTAGCTGATAAAGGAATAGTAAAGGAAGAAATTAAAGGAAAATCTCATTATTGTTCTGTGGATTATAAAAATAACATTGATGTTGTGTGCTTTATTAATTCACAAAAAGCTAAAGAATTTTTATTGAAAAATAAGAAAATAAAGTTAATCGTTGAAGATATAATTGAAAGTATAAAAATTACAGGATACATTTTTCTTTTATTTGGTTCATATGCTAAAGGACTTGCAGATAAACACTCTGATTTAGATATGGCAATAATAACATCTAATGAAGATAAAGGAGAGGCAGAAAGAGTACTTAATTCTGAAAAGAGATTATCTTCTTTAGAGATTCATTCGTTGGAATTCTCTTATAAAGAGTTCATGGAAATGTTAAAATCAAAAGAAATGAATGTCGGAAAGGAAATAGTTAAAAATCATATTATCTTTAAAGGTTGTGAACAGTTTTATGATCTAATAAGGTTGGCAGAATGAAGACAGAAAAAGAGAATAAAATTATTGAATCAAATATTAATACTTATCAAAGAGATAAGCTGTTTAAAAAAGGTGAATATAGTAATCTTATTGACTTCTATATTAATACCTCTAGAAAAACACTTCAAACAGCAGACGCGCTTATGCAAATCTCTGAAAATAATGAATTGAAGAAAAAATTAGGTTTTCTAGATGATTTTGAAACTTATCTCTGGGTCATTACAACTTCTTATTATTCAATGTTTTATATGGTAAATGCCTTATTCTCAAAGCATGGGATAAAATTAGGTGATAAAATTGTTCATAAAGTTGCTTCGGATGTTTTTTATTTTTAATTTATTAAAAATAAAAAAATTGCAAAGGAATTATTTGAAACATATGAAGAAGCAAAAGGCCAGGCAATGGATTTAATTAGCTATTCTGAACAAGCAGAAAAATTATTTCAGGACTTGGAGTTTGAAAGAGATAAAAGAAATAAATTCCAATATAACATGACTGAGAGTATAAAAAAAAGTTATGCAGAAACATCATTGAAAAGGGCAAAGGAGTTTATTAATGAAATTGAAGTTTTAATAAAATAATCATATTTGAAGAACTTCATTTTCCTCATTGCCAGAAGGTCCTAATGTATTCATTAATTCAAACAATAATTCTTTTGTCATTTCAACTTCTTTTTTAAATAAATCTTCCTTTATATCTAATCCATAAATAAATTACTTTTATTTTCGTTTCCTACATATATCTTTAGTATACAATTATTTATAAATTTTTACTTTAAAATCTTTAAAATTTTCTTGGATCTTCTTTCTTTATTTCTGTAAGATCCCCAAAAGCAGAATCTGAACTAATAATGATTTCTTCTTCTGAAATAATAGCTGTTGCTGCATGAATTGAATCAAAAATATTAAAATTATATTTTTTTCTTAGCTCAGCAGCTTTTTTCAGTATTTCAATATTTAGATTTATTATTTTTAAATTTTTTATTTCTGTAATTTTGTCTAATATTTTATTATAAAAATCATCCTGAAAATCTCTTTTTGCCACAATCTCAAGTTCTGTTATTGTTATTATGGAAGTTTGTAAGTTTTTTAGCTGTAGAATTTTTTCAGCATGTTTTTTTAACCAATCTGTTGGTTTGATATATGCATAAATAACATCAGCATCAAGATACATCCTTAATCCTCTTGAACTTTTTTGTAATCTCTTCAAATGCATATTCTTCAGCTCTGGTTGATAAAGGAAGCTCCAGTTTTTCCAGCATAATTACTAATCTAGCACCAAATTTTAAAGCATCAGATCTAGAGACAAACACTCCTAATCTGATTAATTCATCTATTTCTTCCTTTAATCTTTCTGGTAATTTTACAGCTATTGCACTTGACATGGTATACAATTAGTATACAAATAGTATTTATATATTTTTCTTAAGAATTTACTTAATAAAATCTGAAGAAATATTATTTAATTATTTTGTCTTTTTTGATAGTCATGGGTAATATATATTCTCCTTTTTGTCCAAAACTATCAGTCATTTCAAGTATAAAATCAACATTTCCTTCTGGAATTTCATTATATTGTGAACTAACCTTCCAATGAACAGTTGCCTTTCCCTTAAATTCTAAATCCAAATCTGGTAAAGTTGTAATTTTTAATTTAATTTTCTTTTTATCTTGTTTTATATATCCCTCTAAAGATCTGATATCCTTTTCTTTACTCATATCTTCAATATCGAATCTAATGCTTGTTTTAGGCTGTAAATATAAATTCATATTAGGCATAAGGCCATCTGTAAAAGGATCTGGTTGTTTATTTCCAGCACAGCCATAATTTAATAATAGGCTTATGAAACCACTAGCAATTAATCTTTTCATAAAATTACTACTATTTAGTAATTTATAAATCTTATGGTTTTAAATCTGAGTAGGAGGAAAGCAGTTCCATAAAAGGTAATTTTTTTCCCACCCCTATATCTAAAAGCTTCTTGATCCTACCATCAATAAATCCTTTTTCATCTATTTTGATATTTTCTAAATAATATGCTTTTTTTTATTTTTTTCCTACTCTATCGGGATAGTTTCATAATTATAAAAACCAGGATATATTTGAGCACTTATTTCATCAGGAATATCATAAACCTGTGTTGTAATGCAATTGTAAAATTCAGCTTTGCTTTCAGAATAAGACTTACAATAACTAATAAATTCAAAATCATCTTCAGAAAAATAAACTCTGTAAGGCCCGACAGCTATTCTTGTTCCATTTTCATAAATATAATTTCCATATTTGTCTATTCTTCCTTTTACTCCATAATAACTTTTTTCTAAATATTCTTGATAATCTGGTATTTTACCCAATTTTATGTAATTGTCAGGCATATGGTCATGTGGGCCATCATACCAGTTATTTTGTAGGACATTTTCTCCCTTTACTCCAACTAATATTTTTCTGTTATTCTCAGTATCATTATAAAATACAAATTTAGTTCTCTTTCCAATTACTAAATCAGGATATTTTGGGCTATATTGTTCAAAAATATCTGCAACAAAATCATCCTCATTTAGAATCATATACATATGTGGAACTGCCTTATTGTAAAGAAGAATTAATTTTATTCCTGCATCATCAAAAACCGGCCCAACATATATTTCACTTGCATCTAATCTAGCTTTTTCAGGTTTTCCATATCCAATATCATATAAATTAAAAATAACTTTTTTGCCTTCAAATGTTACACTATATTTAAAATCACTAATTTTCTTAATATATAATCCATCTTTCTCAGAAAATTGTTTTCCACCGCCAACTCTATTTTCAGGATCAAATTTAAACAAATCTTTTAAATCACTAGGATCCTCTCTATCCTCCCCATATCCAAAACTTAATACCTTTTCTTCATCCCTGTTATCAGCACCTAAATTCATACTCCCTCCAATTACTCTTCCACCATAGGGAAATTTAAAATAAAAATAATTTTCAGTTGGATAAACTGTAACTTCTTTATCCAAACTGTTAAATACATACCTAAATACTTCAACCGGGTCACTTAAATTCATTTCAGTTTTATACAATCCATTAATAAAATCCTGGTTTAAAATTACAAAATTATTATCTCTCTTTTCAGGTCTTTCACTAAAATAAAGAAATAATAAAAATACAATTATTAAAAAAAAGATTATATTTAACAAATTGATCTTTTCTTTAATTCTTTTCATTCTTTATTTAATGTGATTCAAAATTTAGTATATAAATATTTTTAATTTCTATTAGATATTTCAAAATTGATTTATATCTTTGGTTCCCCATACTGTGGTGGGGGTAGATATGCTGTTTTTCTAAACACTTCTGTTTTCTTTCCACCAGGATTAATAATTAAATCTTCATCAACATGTTTCCAACTTGGAGGTACCCAAGCAGTTCTCCCAAAAGCTGGATAATTTTTTCCATAACGCTCAAAAGCTTCTTGATTATTTTCTATATGTTTGGGATCACCACCAAACATTGATTTAGGTGGCAGAGCGCTAGTTGCATATAAAATTATAACTTGACCATCTGGACCTTCCCAAACAGATGTTTCTTTTATATGATCTTTTGCCCACATTGTGGGTACTGTAATATCTAAAGTATATTCAGTTATATGTTGATATTCCTTCGGTATTCTGCTTGTTTTTGTAAATGGTTCTTGTGCTCCAGGAAAACTTTTTGTTACGTGTTTTTTGCCATCTTTTATCCAAGTTGGTGGTACATACCCAGTTTCTTCAAAATTAGTATATTCATCTCCCTTCCCAATATGTATCCAATCCCGCGGTACCCAATCAGTAAATTTTAATTTTAAACCAGAATCGTCAACAATACCTTCAACATGTTTCCATTCAAGACCACGATGGTCTTTTATCCAATTAGTAGGTTTTAAATTAAGTCCATATTGTGGATTATTAATTTCTTCTTTTATATGTATAAAATATGGCGGTACCCATCCAGTATGTTCAAAATCATGATCATAGTCATCGCTACCATATCTTTTCTTACCAGGAGGTTCTATACCCTCACCTTCTTCATTTTCATCTATATGTCTAAAACCTCTTGGTACCCAAGCAGTACTTTTGTATTCATAATTACCCCAACCAGTTCCTCCACCCACTTTAATGTGTATATAAGACGGCGGAACATATCCAGTTTCTTCAAAATCGCTATTAGAGTTACTTTCATCTATATGTTGCCAATCATTTGGTACCCAAAAAGTATCTAGGTAATAAATAATTGGAAAAGCAGAAATATCGCCTTTTGAATGTTTCCAGCCAGGAGGCACATACCCAGTTTTGCCAAAAAGTCCCCGCCCAAAAGGATAAAGAGGATCAAAAGGAAGGTCATCACCCTCATCTATATGCTTCCAGCCAGGAGGCACCCAATGAGTATTCCAAATATGGGCATCACCAATTTTAGCTTTATTCTTTGAATGCTTCCAATAAGGGGGTCTATAACCAGTATAAAACCTTTCTTTATAGCCTGCTTCTTCTCCCCTTTCTATATGCACCCAATCAGGAGGCACATACTTAGTTGCACGAATAAATTCAAAAACTACATCACTATCAACATCCACATGTTTCCAATCAGGAGGTATTTCTGTTGATGGTTTTAGTCCAAGATGTTCAAACTCTATATGTCTATCATTTTTATCTTTAGAAGGACTAAATAATTTATCAGGTAATTTGTTAATTTTTTCCTCAACTTTTTTTCTAATTTCAGAATCTTCTTCTAATTTATTTTCCCCATTAATTCTTCCATTTTCATCAAATAAAAATCTAAAAGGACCATCAATTTTTTTATCTGAAGGATAATATTTATAAAAAATTAATAAATTTTCTCCAAATCCTCTTCTATTCATAAATTCATCTAAATATATAAAATCCTTATAAGAGTTTAATAAGTTTTTAAATTTTTGATCTTTTCTTGCTGTTGCTCCCTCACCATCTTTAACATGTTCTTCAGGAGATATATAACTAGCGTCTTTTCCATTAGTAATATGAACTAACTTTTCGTTATTTTTATCTAAATTTGATTGTTCATTTCGTTCTATATTATCTATTTCACTCTGTCTTCCTGTAATGCCAAAATCAAACAAGCTAAAACCAATTCCAAAAACTAATAAAATAAGAAATCCAGATAATAAAATTCTTGTATTTCTGTTTAATTTCACCATCTTTTTATTTAATTTATATTGTTACTGAATTACCCTCGCCTTTTTCAATGCATTTGTAATCTAATAGCTTCCAATCAGTATTTTGTGTTGTTGTACTTTTAAAATTCTTTATTGTAGCTTCTGAATTTGTAACTTCTTTGATTCCTATCTTTAACTTATTCGATTCAACATCAGAGCATTTACTTAAACAGTCTATGTTCTGGAAACATCTTTTGTCTTTCGGAATAAACGAAAGTGTTTTAGACCCCTTTATAGTTCTTACAACTTTACCAGAAACTGCATCTTTTCCTGTGCCCAATTTATTGTATTTAGCCTCCAGACCTATTCTATGTAAATTTTCAGCTGGAGACCACCCAACAAATTCAGTTTGTTCTTTTATGCTGATTTTTCCTACTTGTATATTAAAATTATCCCCATCTTCTTTGTAATAGGAGGTAATATAATCTTGACCAGATTTAATATTTTCAGTTTCCGCAAAACCACCAATAATTGCATCTTTATAAAAATAATCTGTATTATCACGTACTTCACCAATAACATGAATAACAGATGATTTACAAGCGCAAAATTTACCGCCAATATTTTCATCAACAGCAATTCTTATTGGCGGTTCATCTTCTAATTTTTGTTCTTTCTTCTCTTCTGTTTGAGAAGAATCTTCTACTTTATCTAATAGTATTTCTTCTAATTCTCCCTTGTCATTAATACGATAGATTTTATCAATTTTTTCTTCTCCAGTATTATATCCAAACACTAAATAATCTTCAGTTTCAGATTTCGAAGTTCCTATTGGTAATAAACTTAATCTGCCTTCTTTAAATTCAAACGGTCCTTCAATTACTTTTCCAGCTTTATTTACTTTAAATATTAAGAAATTTTTATCTTTAGCTTCTTCTTTCTTTTTTTCTTCTAATTTTATCTGTAAATTATCTATTTTTATATTTAATTTATCTAGTATTTTGTTTAAAGATTTTAATTCATTTTCTTTCTTAGGTAATTTTTGTTTTTCCTGATTTTTCTTGTCTTTAAATTCTGAGTTTAATCTATAATTTTCTCTAACATCTAATTCCTTTTTAGTCTTATCTTGTTTTGCTTGTTCATCAGTTTGAGTTTTCAGTGCTTCTTCTCTATTTAGTTTTCCAGCTTCAGCTGTTCTTAGTTTAATTTGAGTATTTGAACTTCTTATTAAAATTGGATTAAGCTCATTTTTAGTCTTAATTATTTGACTATTTAAGGCAGAATTTTTACTTTTTAAACTGTTAATTTCTTTGCCTAAACTTTTATATTCAACACTATTTGGATTTAATCTTGTTTTTTGACTTTCTTTTGTACGCATAATTGCTAAGTTTGCATTATATTGGTCTTGTAAGCTTGTGATTTTTTTCTCAAATCCTTCTTTTCGAGCATTTATTGCTTTTAATTCTCCAGAATATTTGCTAACATCATTTTTAAATCTGTTTATTTCTGTTCCAATTTTTCTTCTTTCGCTTTCTTTAGTTTTTATTTCTTTTTCTATCCTGGCTAGCTCTAATCTGTTTCTTTTTAATTCATCTTCAGATCTTCTTTCTTCAATCTCGTATCTTCGTAAATCATTTCTACTTTGTTGAACTTCTTCATTTAAAGAAGTAACTTGTGCTTGTAATCTATTTTGTTCATTTCTTAAATCAGTTAATTCTTTTTCAATGTCATAACTAGTTTGAGTTTGTTCTCCTTTTATATTTTTGTTTTCAAATTCTTCTCTGGCAAGTATTTCTCGATTTCTAGGACTTAGTTGTGAACCTGTTTTAATATCTGAAATTTCACAAGTAATCTCTGTAAAATATTCTAAGCATTTGTCTTCACAATTATTTTTATTTTTACACTTTTTACAGTTTTGTCCTTGTGGAAGTGTGTTTACTTCGTTTAATTTATTATGTTTTATCGTTTTAAAATCATTTTTTGCAATTGCCTCCTGCCCTAATCCTGTGCCATCTGGTTTTTTTGCCAAAACCTTACAATAATGATCTGCTGTATATTGTTTATTACATTCCTCATTTCTTTCATTAATTTTTATTTCAACTTTACTCCCAGTATTTATATCATAACAAACACTATACTTTTCTTCTGGAGTAAACTTAATTACAGATTTTCCAGTAATAGTAGTGTCTAGAAAAATAAAAGATGCTCCTGAAAATAACAAAATCATTACACCAAAAACCACTATTCTTGTATTCTTGTCCATTATGAAGCCTCAGTTTCAATTCTTAAATTATGGGCTGGTGAAGTTGGCACACCTGAAGCTTTACAAGTAATAGTATCAATATTAAATATCCCAATAGAAACAAGAATTATAAATAAAGTCCCATATAAAATTAAATTATCCTTATTAAGTAATTCTCTCAAAAACTGCACCTCTTCAGTAAATTTTAAAGAAGTTATTATATATAAATGCTTAGTTTTTTTTGTCTTTTTTCTTAAGTTTTATTGGTAACTCATAAGTTCCCTTTTTTCCAGCTTTGTCTATCATTTCTAATAAAAAAGTACATTCTCCTTCTGGAAGTTCATCAAATTGACTAACTATGTCCCAAAAAGCAATTGAAAAACCTGTACCTTTAAGATTTGATTTTGAAACACTGAAATTTAGTTTAGTTTCTATTCCTGTTTTTCTTTCTATTAAATAAGCTTCACAAGAAACAACATCATATTCTTTGCTTTTATCAACAACATTAAAACAAACATTTCTTTCAGGGTAAATTTCTAAATTAGCTGACAAATTAACATGAGGTTGTGGTTTTGAATTTATAGGACATCCTGCTAAACTTAATAATCCTGTTAAATATACTATTTTAGTCAAATTTTTCATAGAAATTACTACTTTTAAGTAATATATAAATCTTTTGATTATGAACTTTCCTTACAATAGTATGGACCATTTAATAACTTTATAGAATTTTCTGAAACTTTCCATTTCTTTGTAACTTGATCTCGATCTAAAATAGCTAGATGATCATAAAGACAATTATACTCTTCATTTCCATCACTATCCTTTAATATAAAGTGAAAACGAGTATCTCTTCTAATTTTTGTAACTATTTCGCTCTTTGTTCTTTCATTATCCATTACAAAATCCTCAACTTCCTCAGAAGAAAATACCTCTGTGTTTATAGGATCTAAAAAATGATATATTACTGTTGTTTGATCTCCATCTTTAACTCTATATTCTTGTAGTTTATTATCTCCTTCTTGTTTTCTTCTCTCTTTTTCTTCATATTTCTTGTCTTTCCATTCTTGGTATAAAGGTAGTCCATTAAATAATATATCCTGGCACCATTTATCGCCTTCATAGCCAGCCTCTCCATCTTCACCTAAATCACAAATACCAAATATTGCAGAAGCTCGTCTTACAGTCGAAGGTACTCCATTTGGATTCTTTTGATAAATTTTTTCTCCATACCATCTTATTTCTGTAGCTTGTATATATAAATTAGGATCGCATGTTGAAGGATTCCCCTTTAATTCTGCATGAATTTCATAATTTCTTGCTGCTTTAGTTAATGGTCCACCTGGAGAAAGATATTCTCCCTGACTACGTCCTAATTTTCTGGATGTTCCAGTTCCACCAGGAGTTTCAACACCATATAATTCATTTAAGTATCCAAGATTGGGATCTGCTTGGTCTCCATTTATAGCTCTAAATTCAAGTTTCGTAATTTCACAAGGTTCTGGAACATTTTCTTCGGGATCATCCACTTTAGGAGCATCATCTTCTTCAGGTGCTGGAGGGATTTCTTCTTTTGGTGGTCTTTCTACTGTTGTTGCATCTTCATCATTTTTCCCTTCTTTTTCCCTTCTTAACTTTTCAATTTCTTCTTCGCTCAAAATATATTTTAAATCCAGAGGAATTTTGGAAATTTCTTTTCCATCTCCTCTCAAAATAAGTTCATTATTTCTAGAGTCCTTTCTTAATTCTTTATTTTTTGAAATATCATTAATTACATCCCAAAAAACATTTGTAAAACCAAATTCTTTAAATTGAGAAACGCCAGCAGAGGTAGTTAATTTTATTTCTTTTCCTTTCTTTGGTTTTAAATAAAATTCAATTTTTTCAACATCTTTATAATCTCCGCCACTTATTGTAAACAAATAATTTCTTCTAGATAAAGTAAGTTCTTTAGGTAAATCTATTTTTATATTTTCTAAATTTAATTTGCCCAGATCTAAATTCAAAACTAATTTTCTAATATTTTCTTTTAATTTATCAAAATCTAAAGTTATACCTTTAGCCTCCTTTAATTTTCCATCTTCAAATTTTAAAGGCCCATCCACTCTCTTCTCATCAAGATAATATTTAACATAAATATCATTACTTGTTTTTCCTAAGATATTATCTTTTAAAATATCAAGATTTTCTTTTCTTTTTTCAAGATTTGATATTAGTTCATTATTAAAGTCAATTTCTTTTTGTTTATTTTCTCCAGTTTCTTGTTCATTTCGTAAATTATCAGAACTAATTTGAATTTCTCTTAAAGAATTATCAATTTGAGTTTGTTCATTATTAATTTGAGTTAAGGCTAAGCTTGGTTCATTTTGTAAAAAGCTTTCTTCTTCTCCAAAATTTTGTTGGACTGTAATTCCTAATCCACATATATTTTGAGTTTGTAAAGTGTTGGGTCGAAATTCAGGATTTGAATAAATTCGCTTTATGTTATTACAGGCAGCATCATTATTCATAGCTACAGCTCCCAATAAAGCAGTATTCACATCTACTCCCTCTTTTCCTGTAATTGTGTCTAAATTAAAAACCCCAATAGAAACAAGAAGTATAAATAGTATTCCATATAATATAAAATTATCTTTAGTAAGTAATTCTCTCAATAAATACACCTCTTCAGTAAATTTTAAAGAAGTTATTATATATAAATGCTTTTACTGGCAATTAATCATACTCAGAATTTATCGGAAAGTTATTGGCAGGACTTTTCTTTCTTCATTTTTTTCCCATCATTTAAAACTACTTTACACTTAAATTCTTTTGTCATACCACCCCGTTAATTAAAATATAATTCTTTTAACTAAAAATTACTTTACACCTTGTTCCTCCCCTCGGAATCATCTCATTTTTATTTACTATCCAATTAGCCGCCGGCCCCACTCCATTATTTTCTACTTCTATATGTTGTTCAAATAAACATTCACATTTACTTTTTTTATCAGAATCTTCCACAACAGCACTAAATAAAGTATCTTTTTTAGTATTTTTTACACTACTATAATAATAGTTATTGGATACTCCTGGCGAATCAAACCAATGAATTACCCCAGATTGATGTTCTTTTTTATTTAGTTTAATTTCTTTAACCTCGGAATCTTTTTCAAAAAAATGAGAGTAATATCCTTCGTTAGAATAATCATCGGGAGCCCAGTCTTTCCCATTGTATCCAGCGGTTCCTTTCGTTGTTTTATCTAAACTTCCTTCTGTTGTCGCATGTTTAATTATTTGATCGCCATCAGAAAAAATCCTGTTTGAAGTGCTCTTTACGCGCTGTCCTTCTTTGCACTTTTTAGCATCCCCTTTTATTTTTGCATGAATCTCAAAATTCCAATTGGCTTGAAATTCCGTTTCTAACCCAGAAATAGGATATGTTTTACCATCCGTAGAACCCAGAGTTTTAGCTAATACCCCCGGTCCTTCACTGGGATGTGGAACTCCTATCAACGCAATTGGATAAGCCAGATTATCATCCATTTCTCCTCCTAATCTTAATTCCATAGATAAACATCTACAATCTGTAGGAACATCTTCTTCAGGATCATCTACTTTAGGAGCATCATCCTCTTCTGGTGCTGGCGGTTTATCTTCTTTCTTTTTCCTTTCTTGAGTTTCACAATATTCTTCATCAGTTTTTTCTTCTGGTTGAGCAGTTTTATCTCCTCCTTCTGGGGTTTCAGGAGGAGGATCTTTATCATTAAGCAATTCAATTGGGAATTCTTTTTCAGTTTCTTTGTTATTTTTATCAACTAACTTTAAAACTAAATTATAGCCTTTTCCAAATCCTCTTTCCTTAATTTTACAGTAATCTCCCTGAGCAACTTCCCATAAAACATCAGAAACACTAGCTAGTTCTAAGTTATCAGCATCTATTCTAGTATTTAGTTCTATTTTTTCATTATCTTTTTTCAAAAACAATTCAGCTCTCTTAATATCATAATTCTTGCTTAAGTCAGCAATTGTAAAACCAATGTTTTTATCTCGATATAAAACTAATTTATCAGGCAAATATATTTTAGGTTGGGGTGGTATATCTTCTATTTTTTGGTTACTTATTAAATTTTCAATAAATTTTTTTATTTTTAATCTTATCTTTGGGATTTTATTTTCATCAAAGCTAATTTTATTTTTCAGGCTCTTATCAAAAGGTCCCTCTATACTTTGGTCATTTACAACCTCTTCTTGATCTCTTTCAGGGAAATACTTAAAATACAAATATCCATCATTATCATTTCTTATTAGTTCATCACTCTGTTTTCCAGTAATTGTAAAATCAAACAAGCTAAAGCTAACTCCAGAAATTATTAAAATAATAAATCCAAATAATAAAATTCTAGTATTCTTATCAAATTTCACCATCTTTTTATTAATTTAAAAGCCCAAATCGTATTTAAACTTAATTAGTGCAAGTTTATAAGTTTTTTCCGCTAACGCTTTTTGGTAAATCTTTTTTTCAAAAAGGTTTTTTGCTAAGACTTTTCTAGAAAGCTTTCTTTTAAGCTTCTTTCAAATATTTTTAATCCTTTATTAGCTTCTTTTTTATTAATAATTAAAGGAGGACAAAATCTTATAACTGACTTGCCAGCACCCAAGCAAATTAATCCATTATCCTTTAATTTATACAATAACTTATCTCTAAAATGAACATTATACCATTTTTTCTCATCTACAAATTCATTTCCTATCATTAATCCTATTCCTCTTGTATCACCTAAAACAGGAAATTCCTTTTGTATTTTTTTTAATCTTTTTAAAATAAAATCTCCAACTAAATTTACATTATTCCAAATTTTCTTTTTCTTAAAATATTCTAAAGTAGCCACTCCAGCTGAACAAGCTAACAAATTTCCACCTAATGTATTAGCATGACTTCCAGGAACCCAGTCCATTATTTCATTTGAGCTTAAAGTTACTCCCATCGGCAGTCCTCCGCCAATAGCTTTGCTCAAGCAGACAATATCAGCTTTAACATTGTAGTTTTCCATACAGAGAAATTTTCCAGTCCTGTAACATCCTGATTGAACTTCATCAGCAGCTAATAATATTCCATATTTGTCACAAATTTCTCTAACTCCCTTTACAAATTCAGTTGGCGGCACTATATATCCCCCTTCTCCCTGTATTGGTTCTAAAAAAATTGCAGCAACATCATTTTGCAAACCATTGATTGTTTTCTCTAATTCTTTTAAGCAATAATTTACACATTCATTTTTAGTTCCATTAAACCTGAAAACATCTGGATAAGGAACATGCTTGACAGGCAAAAAAGGCTCAAACCTTTCTTTATGTACTTTTTTTGAATCTGTTAAAGACAAGCTTCCATAAGTTCTTCCATGAAAAGAATTGTGAAAACTAATGCACCATTTTCTTCTTGTGTGCCATTTAGCTAATTTCATTGCGCATTCTATGCTTTCAGTTCCAGAATTTGAAAAAAATACTTTCTCCAGATTTTTTGGAACAAATTTTAATAATAATTCAGCAAATTCAACAGGTTTCTCGCAGTAAAAATCACTAAATCCAATATGCAATCCTTTATTCAGTTGTCTTTTAAGAGAATTCAAGACAAATTTATTATTATAACCAAGAGCATTAACAGCAACACCAGCAGCAAAATCAATATACTTTTTCCCGTCTAAATCATATAAATAAACTCCCTTTCCATTTTTAAAAGCAAACTCATATTCTCTTGTCAAAGAGGGGCTTATTAATTTCCTGTCTCTTTCAATTAACTTTCTAGTTCTCTTTCCTGTCTTGGTCTTGAATTCCATCCTCTTTTAAAAATATAAACTAGCTTTATTTAAAATACTTTCTTAGCCCAAGGATTTAGATATTAAATTACTATTATTTATGTGTATGAAAATTAATAAGGAAGAAAATTATTAGAGTTAATAATATTGTTTGGAGGATAAAAAATGCAATTAAATGAAATAAAACAGATAATAAAAAAACACCAGTATATATTTGATGCTCTGGAAAATTATGATAAAACTAGAGAATTGCCATTTGAAAGAAAAAGAATAGATATAACTTTATCCGTTAAAACAATAAATAAATTAAAGGAATTAAAAGAAAAAACAGGAAAATCCATTTCTGAAATAATAGAAGAAAAAATAAATTAATTTATTTCTAAAAAACCAAAAACCTTATATAAGTAGAGATACTTATTTTACTTAATGACAAATATGACTTTGGCAATTCCAGAAGAATTGCATGAAATTATGAGAAAACATTCTGAAATTAAATGGAGTGAAGTAGCTAGACAAGCAATTTGGGAAAAAGCAAAAAAAATAGATCTTATGGATAAATTGCTCGCCAAAAGCAAGTTAACAGAAGAAGATGCTTTAGAATTAGGTCGAAAAGTAAATAAAGGAATTGCAAAAAAACTTGGACTAATTAGATGAAAGTTATTATTGACAGTAACAGACTATTTGCAGCTTTAATAAAAGACAGTACTACTAGAAAAATACTTTTCGAAAAAAGCTTTGAGTTTTTTGCTCCGGAATTTATTAAAGTAGAATTTGAAAAATATAAAAGCGAACTTAAGGAAAAAACTAATTTGTCAGATAGCGAGCTTGACTTATTAATTTCAACAATTTTTGAAGTTATTAATATTATTCCAGAAAGTGAATTTAATCAATATATCAAAGAATTTAGTAATGATAATGTAGATCCAAAAGATTTATCCTATTTAGCAGCTTGTCTTAAAGTTAAAGCTGAAGGAATTTGGACACATGATCCAGATTTTTTTAAACAGAAAAAATGTAAAATATTTACAAATATTAACCTGTTGAATCTAATTAATAATAAAGAAAGCAATTAAAATAAAGAATTAAAAGAAAAGACCGGAAAATCAATTTCTGAAATAATAGAAGAAAAAGTAAATTAGTTTATCTGTTTTTATCTAATTCTTGTCCCCTATGTTGTCCGCCTTTCTTGTAAACTCTGAATTTTCTTTTCATCTGCTTGTCTTTCTTTGACTTTCTAAAGCTTGGTGTTCCATAATCATCTGACATCTTTACTCTCCTCTTAAATCTAATATTCCGTTTATTATTAACATTATTCCTAAAACAAAAAATAAAATTCCAAATCCTATTCCTGTAAATCCCAAAATAAAGAGATTTGTTTTCATTAAAGAGGCATGAGTTGAATCAGCCAAATTTCCAATATCAAAAAAACTACTTCCAAAAAAATTCAAAAATAATCCACTTCCTATAACTAAGATTATTAAACTTAGCCCCATTAATAATTCAATTATTCCAAAAAATTTTCTCATTATTAGTCCTCATCCTTAATTTTTAAAATTCCATCTAATATTAATAGTATTGATGTAAATAAAAACATAAAATTAAAGCTGTATAATATTGTTTTCAATAATGTAACTAATGTGCTAACCAAAGTTACTATTACGCTTGTTGGGTCAGCAGGATTTACAACAGGAAAACTTAACGTGCTTGTATTGTATGTAAACACAAAATAAAATCCACCAATAGAGACCATTAATATAACTGTTCCTAAAACAGTCTCTATAATTCCAAAAACTGTTTTTAAGTCTGCCATTATTTTATTTTCACCAAGTCGATTTGAGCTTTTTGAAGTCGTCCAGAATAGTCTATGTATACAGTTTTGATTTCTGAAAATTCATCAATGCCTAATACTCCGCCCTCTCTTACACCATTTCCAGTTTTTTTTACACCACCAAAAGGCAGATGTACCTCGCTTCCAATAGTTGAACTATTAATATAAGTTATTCCAGCTTCAATTTTCTCAATAGCTTTGAAGGCGTTTTTTATGTTTTCAGTATAAATTGAAGAACTTAAGCCATATTCAACACTGTTGCAAATCTCAATTGCTTCACTTAAATCTTTTGCTGTAATTAAGCTTATTACAGGACCGAAGATTTCTTCTTGTGCAATTCTCATTTCTTTTTTTACATTAGTAAATATTGTTGGCTCATAAAAAAATCCTTCTCTTCTTGCTTTTTTCCCGCCGCATAATAAATGTGCTCCCTCTTTTTTCCCAGAACTCACATAAAAATCAATTTTATTTATTGCTCTCTCTGCAATTAAAGGTCCTATATCAGTATCTTCTTTTAATCCATCACCTAATTTTAGTTTCTTGGTTCTTTTTACTAATCTGTCTTCAAATTCTTTCTTGATGTCTTTATGAACTATAACTCTGGAAGCTGCAGTGCATCTTTGTCCTGTTGTTCCAAATCCGCCCCATACTACTCCCTCTAAAGCTAAATCTAGATTAGCATCATCCATAATAATTATTGGATTTTTTCCGCCCATTTCCAGGCCAATTCTGTGAGTGTAAGAATTTTTTAAAATATGTTCTCCAACTTCCTTTGATCCTGTAAAGGAAATTGCATCAATGTTTTTATTTTTTATAATTTCATTTCCTATTTCTTCTCCTTTTCCTGTAATTAAATTTACAACACCAGGAGGAATTCCAGCTTCATCAAGTATTTTTACTAATTCATAACCACATAATGGAGTATCTGAGCTTGGCTTGAAAATAACAGAATTTCCACAAATTAATGCGGCACTAATTTTCCATGCTGGTATTGCAATTGGAAAATTCCATGGTGTAATTAAAGCACAAATCCCCAAAGATCTTCTTGTTGTCATGCAGAATTTTTCTCTTAATTCGCTTGGAGTTGTAATTCCAAATAATCTTCTTCCTTCTCCAGCCATATACTCAAAAACATCAATCGCTTCCTGAACATCCCCTCTTGCTTCTGAAATCACTTTTCCCATTTCCATGGTTAAAGTTTTGCTTAATCTTTCTTTATTTTCTTTTAATAAATTAGAAATATTCAAAAGAACTTCTCCTCTTTTTGGAGCAGGCAAATTACTCCAGGTTTTATATCCTTTGGAAGCAGATTTAATAGCATTATCTAGATCTTTTTTATTGCTTTCTTGAAAATAACCAAGTATCTTTTCATTGCTTGGGTTTATACTTGTAAATGTTTTCCCAGAATCAGAATTAACAAAATTTCCATCTATATAATTCTTATAAGTATCCAAAAGCTTATCACCTCTAGCTTAATACAAAAACTGTATTCTTAAATAACTTTCTACTTTCTAACCTAAAATATTTTAAAGTCAAAATACATTACATTTTAATAAAAAGATGGTGAAATTGGATAAGAATACTAGAATATTATTATTTGGATTTATTATATTATTAATTTCTGGAGTTAGCTTTAGCTTGTTTGATTTTACTATTACTGGTAAGCAGAGTGATGAATTAAGAAATGATAATAATGAAAAGAAGTATACTTTAAGAGAATTTAAACCAACTGGTTATAAATTTCTTTTCTAAATCTTTTACAATTTTTAAGCTAATTTCTTTAATCCTTGCCACAATTCATTGGAATCAGAATTTTTAAATAAGACAGATGTCTTAATATGACTCAGACAAATGTCTTAAAATAAAGTAAATGCAAAGACAATCGAAGTTTTCATTTAACTATACTTCATTTTCTTTAATCCTTGCCACCACTCATTAGAATCAGAATTCTTTAATTCATTTAGCAATTTCTTTCCAGTTTCTGTTGCTAAAGCTTTTGAAATATTATTTATCCAGTCTTGTGCATAAACATATCCTTTCTCAATATTCTCTTTTGCAGTTATAGCTAATTCCAGCATGTCTGCCTCTTTCGCAATTATCCCAGCTTTAGTTTTTCTTTCTTCTGTTTGTTTCCACATATCAAAAATTTCTTTTCCAGTTTCCCCTAATTTTTCAGTTTGTTCTTTCACTGCTCTTTCCTCTTCTGCTTGGATATATCTATTAGCTACCCTATGTATATCACCAATTCTGCACTCTCCAATATCATGAAATACAACCATAGTGCAAACTTCTAATGGATTTTCATATTTCTCTAATTTCGCTAAAATAAATCCTAGCTGGGCTGCTCTTAATGTATGATCAGCAACACTCTCTAAATTATTCATTCCAAGTAATCTCCAGCCCTCTCTTTTTACTTTTTTAAGCTGGCCCATTTCAAAAATAAAATTCAAAATTTCTTTTTCAATCATAGAAAAAAGCCGAGATTATATAATTATAAATCTTCTCAAAAATTCAAACCAAAAACTTTATAA
>CAYWEX010000006.1:0-43435 GCA_964457785.1 Candidatus Woesearchaeota archaeon | reverse complement strand
CATTTTCTAACTTTTACAACTTCACCTATACCTGTTTTAGCATTTCTTCTTAGAATTCCATCCATTCTTATAATTGCCTGGCCAATATCAGTTGGATAAGCTCTGTCTACAATTCCTACTGTAGTTCTTCCACCTTCAATTTCAACTATAGAACCTGGCTTTACGTCTATCTGACGCATAGTTTGACTATCAATTCTTACAATACCTTTGTAAGCTTCTTCTTGCAAAGCTTCCATTACTTTTAGTTTTACTTCCATTTTTGTCTTTCCTATTTACTTGCTATTTAAAATCTTTTTTATTCTCTTTGAAAAAAATATACTTAACTTCTCTGGTTCTTCTAAACTCATATATAAGATTTTATCTATTTCTTTACTTATTTCTTCTTGAAAGTTAATAATTTCTCTAGGGATACTGACTGCATATGAATTGCCCACAAACCTTAGTTTTACCTTGAATTCCTTGTGTTTTATTTTTTCAAAATTATTATATTCATTGATATCTGAGGGATGGAACCATCTTTTATGACAAGTTGTACATTCCCATGTTCTTATTTTATAACCATCTTTTAATATGAAATTTTTAACTGTCTTTTTATTGCAATCTTCACATAAAATTGTTGTATTGTAGATGTCTGACATAGTTACTTAGTGTGTATACTTGATATGTATACTATTTAAAGGTTTCTGTTGTTTTGGCTTTGCACAATAATTAGTTGTGTTCTTGTGCAAAATAAGTTTCTGCACAATTTTTTAAATCTATGTTTAAACCAAGCTCAAAAGACTCTTGAACAAGCACAGAAAGGTTGTGGCATAAGCATTTCATCAAGACCTCATTGATCTGGGATGTTTCAGTTCTCATTCTTAAATGATTTCCATAACATCTTTTAACCATTGAAAAAGTAGTTTCAACATTGCTTCTTTTATGGTATCTCTGCATAAATTCCTCCTGATGCTCGGTAAAGAACAGCCACATTTGTCTCCAGATTCCCGTTCCTTTGGATTTTCTGGTTGAGTTGCTTTTGAAAGGAATAAATGGAATTGCTCCAACAGATGCAATTGCAATCATATTTTGACGGCTGAGATATGCTTTATCAGCACTAAGTTCTTTCATATCAAAACGTTTTGATGTATTTTCAACCAGAGGAATTAATTGTGGACAATCTGCAACAGTTCCGTTAGTTACCGCAATAGAAGTTATGATGTTTGTTCTTGCACCACATATTAAATGGACTTTCATCCAACTCCTTTTCTTTGTCTCGGATTGTGTTCTGATATTAAACCATCTTTCAAAGTTGGAAGTTGAAAATCCAGTAGAATCAATAACAAAATTTTCTTCAAACATTCTTAAGGGCATAGAAGTTATTTCAACTAATTCTGATAATAACTTCATCATCTTTAATTCTTTAAACATATTAAAAATTGTATTGAAGTGAGGAGTTCTGGATATTAGCTTTCTTTCTTTTAATGATTCAAGATCAGAGATAGCTCTTCTTCCGCTAAACCCACAATAACAATAAGTGAACATACAAAGAACTTGTTCCTTTAATGAAAATGATGGACGTCCTGCTGATTTTTTATCTTCTTTGATATTGTCTAATAATTCTAATAAAAGTTGAAGAGAAATTGTTTTTTCTTTTGTTTTTGCTAAATTATAATTTTCCCAATCCTGAGGATACGTTTTTCTAACTGGACTTATTTTGTCCATGACCTTTTTTATATTGTGATAATTTATTTCGTCGTTTGGCATTTATTTCATCCTTTCACCTCTTTCTATATTAGTTATATACTTATATGATAAGCATTAGACATATATAAACATTTCCATTTAAAAATAGATAAGTTTTTAAGGTATCCTAAAATAGGATAAAATAGGATACCTAATGCCGTCGAAAAATCAACTTCGTATAACTGTTCCGAAATGGATTGCTGACATTAAAGGATGGACAAAGAACTCCCATATAGAATTTGTTCCTTTAGTCACTGATGATGATAAACCAATTACAAAGAAAACTGTTTTTATTTTAAAAGAGGTAAAAAATGAATAAATCTAATTATATGTCTGAAAAATGGAATATTTTATTTCTAAAAGCAACAGAACTAAAGATTGATTATGTAAAAAAACAATGCCCAATTTGTAAAGATAAAAATATTAAACATTTTTTAGATTGCCAACATATAGAGATGGATTTAGATGAAATAAATAAAAAAGTATATAAAAAAATTGGAAAAGAAATAAAAATAAATCTTAAAAATCATTTATTCTAAACTAAATTTATTTTTTTCCTACATTCATTATAGAAAAAATGCCAACCAACTTTACCATTTTTATTATTTATTAATTCGGTAAAAGCATTATGAATTATTGCATCATTTTGAAGGGCTGTATCTATTTGTTGAGCCTCAAAATTCATAGATAATAAAGCATCATAAGGGCCAAATCCTTGCATTAAATTTAATTGTTGAAATATTTTTTTAAGATTAAATTCTTTATTTAATATTTCTTGAAATCCAGAAGGTATAAATCGTCCTTCACTAATGCTGTAAATATTATATTTATTTATTGATCGTTTATTGAATTCAATTTTTTTTTCTTCAGGAATAATTTTATAATATTCTGCTACTAATGGAATGTTAAACGAATTAAAAGCAAAACTTGATGAGACTTTAGAATATGATTCTTGATATCTTTGTGGGTGTTTTGCAACAACTAAAGGGATATTTTGTCCAATCTTTTGTTTACTTATAATATCCCAGATTTTTGCACAGCTCAATATATTTTCCTCTTCAGCTAGACTACCACATCCCAAATATAGAAAATGAGTACCTTTAGCTATTTGATCATTTAAAATTTGTCCAACAATTTCATGATCCTGACTGCTATGCAATTCCAAAATTAATTTTTGATTTTTATTTAAAATTGATTCAGCTTGAGTTTCAAGAGATTTTATTTGCATAAAATTATAATTTAATGGAATTTCAATTGGAACATATTCTATTCCAGTTTCAACAAAAACTTCAAATGCTGAAAATGCTTCTCTTTCTGTAAGTTTTTTTCTATCTTCTTGTACTCTTTGCAGTCCAGCTAGACTTATTCTTCTTTGATTTTGTTCTTCTTTTAATATCTTTAAATTATGATTAATATATTCTTTAAGCATAGGATCTGGAAAGTATGGAATCATCGCAAAACAAAAATTAGAATTAAAAGATGGCAATCCAAAACTGTTAACTCTTCTACTTTCAATAAAAGCAACTCTGTTAGTAATCGGGAGATTTCGACCTAAAAATTCATTTTCAAAAGTTTCAACTTTCGGCAAAACTTGACCTGTTTTATCATCAATAGCTTCTACGTAAATTTTTTTTATCTTCATAGTTGTCACCTAGTTTTTCAAATCTAAGTAGTATATCCATTTATATATCTTTTTAGAAGCAAGGTTTGCCTAAATTCGATAACATACAAGTTGCTTGAAAATTCAATCTGAATGATTAGCAGATAAAAATAATTTCTTAACTAATTTTGTTTACTTTTTGAAACTAATCTTTTTAAGTCATCTATAAATTTATCAAAAAGCTTTACTTTATTACTTTCTTCTAAACTAGCTTCTGTCAAAACATAACTACAATCTAAATCTTTTTCAACAATAGCTCTTCCTTTTTTAGTTGGATTTTTTATTGTTAAAGTACCATCTTCATCAGGAGTAATAAAAAATACTTTAATATCACTAGTTATGCTACTTGAAATTAATTTTAATTTCCAATAACCTGTTTGTGCAACTCTTTCTCTAAGCGTTACTTTGCTAGACAAAACAGCTATGACTTCAGAAGTTTGTGGATTAAAGATAATCAAATCGACATCGGGAAGATGCATTCCAAATTCCCCATAATCGATTACTAAATTTCTTTTAACTTTACTTAATTGCTCGGTTAAATTCTTATCTTCAGTTCTTTCTAATCGATTGCCATCAACAACACTTAATCCAAGTTCTTTAACCTCATCACTGATTATATAAGAAATTAATTTTTCTAAGTTCTTTCCTTTAAAGGCTCTCCAAGATTGTTCATGATCTCCATTTGGAGATAATTTTAACCAATCTTTTTTGTGAATTATTTTAGCTTCTTTTAATAATTTTGAAATCTTTTTATAAACCTCCTTTCCAAATTCTCTTTTATATTTTTCATATAATTTTTTCAAATCTTCGAAATCCATTTATTTCTCCATAATAATTATATATTCATTATTATAAGACAATCTGTCCGATTCATGAGTTTTAGCAAATCTTCCTGTTTTTGAATCTCTAGTCTGAGGCAGAATTTTAGATGGAACGGCCCTTTTAATAATTTTATCAGTTTTAAATCCAATATTATTCATGATCTCCACAAAAATTTCAGCATTTAGTATATCAATTCCCTTAATTTTTGTGTTTCCAATTACTATGCAAGCCAGCCCCTTATTTTGTAAAATTCTGTACATTTCTTCAAAGCATTGTTGCATATCCAAAAAATAAGAACTAATTGCTTTTGATTCTTTACCTAATTTCTTCAGAATTTCTATGGCTATTTCGCTTTTTATATTAGTATAATTAAGGTTATTTTTTTGAATAGAACCTATAAAACCATTTCTAAATTCTGATAAACTATTAGAATATTTTAGCCAAAGAGCAGTAAGTTGGTGTAAATCTGCATATTCATATGAAGTAACATAGGGCGGGGAAGTAACAATTAATTTTACACTTTCCTTTTCTAATGGGATATTTCTAGCATCTGCAAATATTGCTGAATTATTAATTATTGTAGAGTTATTTTTAATTAAGGCATAAAACTCTTCATTTTTTTTAATCATAGATTTAATTTGTCTATGAAATACTTTATACGGATCAGGAATTATTTTTTTAAAATCTCTAGTTGGTTTATTACTTTTTGCTAACCAAATCGAACAATTTTTTAGTATCTGAGAAAAACCACAAAGAAAAAATGTTTTTAAATTATCCTCCTTAAGTGAATTGATTTCTTCTAATATATTAAATAACTTTAATCTTATCTCTTCACTTGGAAACCAATATTTAATTCTTTCATTAAAGTCTAATCTATTTATTTTTAGTTCTTCAATTTTTGTTAATAAATTTTGAAATGTAAATTCTAATTTTTCTGGTAAAATTGGGGTTAATTTTGCTTTACTGATTAAAATAGCGACTGGATTAATGTCAACACCAAGACTTCTTCTTTTATATATTAGTGATTCGACTAATGTAGTTCCAGAACCACAAAATGGATCTACAATTAAATCATTTTCTTTACTGTATTCTAAAATACATCTTCTTGCTAATTGTGGAATAAACTTTGCAGGATAACGATGATAGCTATGAGTAAGATAGGAAGTTTCTTTTCTTTTTATTTCTTCAAATGACCAAGATTTATCTTCTTCAATCTCATTAAAACTTCGATTTAATTGAAAAACCCCTTTTTGATTTGACATATTCTAATTAAATTTATACTCTTTTTAAAAATTATCTTTTAAATTTCTTTAATTCGGTTATTATCAAGATTTCTCCCCAAGTATCCATTTTACAATAGTTTAACAGATTTTCTTTAATTTTTGCTTTCTCTTTTTCAGGACATTCTTCATAAGCCATTTTCATAAATTCTGCTGAAGCTGTTCCACCTTTCTTAATTTCTAAACCCTCATAGTTTTTTCCCGTTAAGGCTGGAAGAACATCCTTAATTGAAGCTGAGCCTTGTTGATTTGGATTATAATAACTAAATTCTCTAAAAGGGATTAATAAATCAATAATTCTTTTTTGAATTTCATCAGTCCAGTTTTTATTTTCTGGGTAAAGTTCTGCTAAATTCTTTAAAACGCTTATTTCAAAAGGCTGATTATAAACAATTATAGTTCCAGCTTCCAAAATTGCTTTTTTTAATTCAAAAATAAAATCTTTTCTTGGGTCAGAATCTCCTTCATATAAAAAATAATGATGAATTGGTTCTGATTTTTCTTTTTCAACAATGTGCAAAGAAAATTGAAACGGTATTTGAGAGTATGGTTTTGTATTGTCAAACATAGGAATTGCAGGATTAAAAGTTTCGAAATCCATAAAATGCAAGGGATATTTAAGTTCTTTTAAGAAATCCTTAATTTTATTTTTATCTATAAAAACTTCTTTTTTAATTTCACAGTCTTTCTGTATTTGTTGTTTGCCATTTAATTTTACATGAATCGGAATATCTTTAATATGAATAATGTTGTTTTCAAACAATTCACAAGATAATTTCCCACCACGATAAAGGCAGAAAACATTATTTTCGGGAAGTTCTATGCAACCATCATTTATGCAATCATGATAGCCTTTCTTGAAAGATTCTTTCAAAAACAAACCAGCTTTTTGTGATTGTTTGTCAGAATTTATTATTTTGAACATCTCTTCAATTCTTTCATCAATGAATCTTATTTCTTTATTAACTTCAAAAGTAACGTCTTTTTTGACAAATAGTTTTTGAATCTCAAGATCTCCTTTTCTTACGTATTCGTTATTAAGATGCAGAATAAAGCACTTTCTTATTTTAAGTCCGTTTGATTCATAAATAAATTTCTGAAAAGAAAGATCATGAATATGAATATCCTTTACATCAGTTCCTGATTTAACTTCGATTATATCCCATTCATTTTCTACGGGCTCGAGAATGTCCGCTCTTGAAAAGCAATTCTTGAAGAAAAAACCAGCTTCAAAAAGACATTTTCCTTTATTCAATGCTTCTTTTGTCTTGACTATATTTTCCTTAAAATCGGTCGGCAGATCAATTCCATCAGGAAATAATTTTTTTGCTAATTCTCCTACTTTTTTTCCTTCTTCAAATAATCTTAATTGTTCTGTTTCTACTTTTTTAATTTGTGCTGAATCATTGAATACAAGCCATAGATATTTTGGGCATTCCAATCCAATTAGATATTTTGATTTAGTAAGAAGCTGATTTGAAATTTTAAGCTTAATTTTATCCTCTTGAATTTTTTGCTCTGTAACGGTTGTCATTTCTTTAATTCCTCAACAGCTATATTTGGTTCTTTTAATTTGTATACTCGTTTTCTTGTATCTTTCGGATCTAAAGCTACATCAATCCACCCTGCCTTTTTTAAATCTGACAAAAAAACGCTTACTAATTTTTTATCATCGCCTAAAACTTTTGAAGCCTGCTCATGAGTAAATTCTTTAGATTTAAATTTGTTCCATAGAATAGCATACCTCTTCATTTCCCATTTTGGCAAAGGATTTACCATATAAGCTATATACTTATTTAGTAAGTATTTAAATTTTATTATAATTTTTGTGCAAAAATATATAAGTAATTACAAAATTAGGTATTTCATGAGTAAGCTAAAACTCAAAGATTTTCTCACAGAAGAGATTGTAGAAGTAATGGTGATAGTTACAGGAATCATACTTTCTTTGTTGGTAGCATCTTACGTTCAAGGGGATCTTAAAAATAGTTTTCCTGTTGTGGTTTTTCTGTTTTTTCTATTCTTCTGGTTGTGGGCTAGAGCAAAGGTAAGATACGCCCATTACAGAATTTCAAGATAAATATTTTTTGTGCAGAACTATCAATATTTGTGCAAGAGGGAGTTTTTGTGCAAAGCCTGTTGTTTTTTGTTTGGTTGTGTGGAAAGATCTGAAAAAATATTAATTAATAATTTTTAATTTTCTAAAAAATAAATACAAAAAACTAAGTAGTAAGAAAAAATAATTGTTCTATGTTTTATATCTTCTCTTTATCTTCCTTTACACCATTCACAATATTCCTTAGGGCATTCTGAATTAAGTAACTTTAAAGCTCTATTGAATAGTTTCTCTGCATTCTTAACATCAATATTTCTTCTTGCCAAGACTGTATCAAAAATAACCTGCCCAGTTTCCATGACTTCCTTAGGAATGTAGAATAACAAGAAAGCAAAGTCTTCAGTTTCAAAACCATTTTTTCTCAAAAGGAAATTATAGAAATCTAATTGATTTTGATAACTACTTCCAGATTCATTTTCATCTTTTATAGGATAACCTTTTGTCTTGTAATCAAGAACAATTAATTTTTTCCCATTAACTAGTATATTATCAACTGCACCAGACAAGATATTTCCGTTTTCATCTGTCCATTTTATTCCTTTAAAATTACTTCTCCATACTTTTAATAAATCAAGATTATCAAATAGTTTTAATCCTTTAGTGTGATGATGGTCTTTTATTTCTGGAGGTAACTCTCCTTTATCTCTAAATCTGTCAAAATGAGCTTTGATTATTTTGTCCATTCCATTTGGCAATTGAGGAAATGGAGTATCTGGTCTTTTCCAAACTTTATGCTTATCTAACCAGAAACAGCGAGGACAATCTAGCATTAAATTTAATGAAGATGGTGAAAGTTTGAATATCATCTGCTTATTTAATTAAAATCTATTTATAAATCTTAAGCAGGCCTAACTTTTGTCCAGTGGATTTGTCCAGTGAAATTTATAAAGAGGAGAAGTTCTGCTTGAAAAGTAATTAATCTGGAAGATTTACGAAAAATAACATGAAACTAGACTTAATATTAGAAAAACTAGATGGAGAAGGAATAAAACATCTTAGAGAAAGCCATAATATTTCACAAGAGGCATTAGCCAGGAAATTACAAATTTCTCCCAAAACAGTTTGGAGATGGGAAAAGGGCAATAGAATAAGTCCTCTTGCTAGATATAGATTAAAAGAAGTATTTGGAGATTATTTTAGTTCTGATGAATTTTATGCTCGCTATATGAAAGCATAATTATAATTTAAAATCATTCTGTTTTTACAAAAGGAATTTTTTCCCAGTCTTTTATTTTTCTTATTTGGAGATTTTTCTCCCAAACTGTTTTTAATAATGAAGCGTCTATATTCATTTCTTCAAAAAGACCAATTAGGGCAACTAAATCCTTTGGGAAACACTTACCTCCAAAACCGCGTTCAGGAGATATATCTAGATGAGAATTTCCAATTCTTTTGTCTGCAATAACCATATTTTTTACATCTTGGTAATTTATATTTAATTTTTTACATAAATCAAATATTTCATTGGCAAAAACTACTTTCATAGCTAAAAAACTATTTGACATGTATTTTGCCATTTCAGAAGAGGTAGAATCAGTTAAAAAAATAGGGATTAAAGGAAATTCTTTTTTGTATAAATCTGAAACTCTTTGTCTTATTTTCTCATCATCAGCACCAATTATTATTCTGTCTGGATTTATAAAATCCTGCAAATAATTTCTTTCTGTTAAAAATTCAGGATTAGAACAGAAATTACAACCAGGAAACAAGTTAGTTAATTTCTTTACAGTTCCTGGGATAACAGTAGATTTTATTATTAATATTTTATTTGTATTTTTTATTAACTGATATATATCTTTTAAAAAATCCTCAATTATGCTTAAATCAATTTTATTATCCTTATATGGAGTAGGCAAGCAAACAAAAACAAATTCTGAATTAGTGATAACATCATTTAAAGATAAAGAAGGTTTAAATTTATCATAAATAAAAATTTTATGCTTTGAATTATCAAACCCAAATTTAACAGCCTCGCCTACAAAACCATAACCCACTATGCCTATATTTGCCATTTTCCTGTAAATTTATGAATCTTTTTAGTATAAAAATATTAGTTTTTAAGAAAAACAACACAATAATAGATTTAAACTAAATACTTCTTTAAGATTAATAATGATTAAAACAGGTTCTGAGAATTTAGATGAGTTAATACATGGATATAATGAGAAAATTAATTATATTTACGGACCTCCTGGAAGTGGAAAAACTACTTTATGCAGTCTGGCTTCTATAGCTTTGTTGAAAGAAAATAAAAAGGTTATTTTTATTGACACTGAAAATGGTTTTTCTGTTGACAGATTCAAGCAGCTAACTAATGATTTAAGTTTATTAGATAATTTATTATTAATAAGAGTAAAGAGCTTTCAGGAACAAGTTGAGAAAATAAACAGCTTAAAGAAATTAAAAAATATTGGGTTAGTAATAATTGATTCTTTAGGAAAACATTACAGAGAAGAAGTTAAAAAAGAGCACAAGGAAGTAAATGAAAAATTAGCTGAACATTTAAATGATTTAAGGGAGATTACACAAAATAATATTCCTGTTTTATTAACTAACCAAGTTTATGCTAATATTGAGAAAAATAAAATAGTTCCGGTTGGAGGAGAAATGGTAAAGAAATTCTGCAAGAAAATTATAGAATTAAGGGTAAAGCCAAATAGAATTTTGATACAAACAAGACCTGAAGAAAAATACATGGAATTTAAAATAGAAGAAAACGGGATTTTTAGATTGTAAGATTTTGCCAGTTTTTTAAATAATTTTCATATTTTTTATCTAATTCTTCTTTTGGAGTTAAATCAATGTTTAATTCTTTTAATCTCTTGTTTAAAATTTCCAGATCTTTATCTTTATTATTTTCATCTGATATCTTTTCTAGTTCTATAACATAGCCATAGCCTTTAGTATCATCCAGGCAGACATTAATTTCATTCCATTTAAATTCAATTCTTTTTCTAAACCATTTTGCCTGAATTTTCAATCCTAAATGAAGAAATAATTTTTCAAGATCTTCAAATTCATCTTTCTTGAATTTAATTTCTATTTCTTCTTTTATTTCATCATGGATTTTTCCTTTTTTGAACAATAAAATTACTTCTTTATTTGTTTTATAAATTCTCAGATGATCTTTTATATTAAAATAATAAGTTTCATGAAAATCCTCTGTAAATGGCAGATTTAAACTTTTCAAGAAATTTAATAATTCATTATATTTTTCTTTAGAAATCAAGGATCTTAATTCAACTTCAACTTGTCTCATACAGATACTCTTTTTTGGGGAATTGAAATTTTATAATTTGTTTTTTTATCTTCAAGCAGGCGCCATATTTTATTATCACTAGACAAGCCGACAGGATAGACAATAACTGACTTTCTTACTCTTGGCTTTATTCTTCCTCTGTTACATACTGATATTATTAAGGAATCATATTTACCATCATGCTTATCTATCCATCTTTGAACAGGAGTCCAAATTTTTGAATCCCCTTTCTTTTCTGAATAATTCCATTCTTTTTTATCTGAAAAACCATGAGATTTTAACATTCTAAAACTGTTAATATTTTTATGCCCATTTTCAGACAACATTGATTCTATGCCTAATGCTAAAAGAGAGCATCTTAAATTAATGTAATAATTTACACTGCCCTCTAAAAAGAAAGGAGTTTTGATCCTTTCGTCTACGTCTTTATCTTTAAGAAAATCAGTAAATTCTTTTTTATATTCCTTTCTTCTATCTTCAGTTATATCTATTATTAAATCTAATAATTGAGATTCAATTGTGCGCATTTTATTCTGTTTTTTTCTTTTTAGTTGCCTTTTTTTTAACTGCTTTTTTTGGCTTTTCAGTTTTCTTTTCTTCTGTTTTATTTTCGATTTTTGCTTCTGTTTTTGCTAAATCTTTTTCATCAGTTTTTCCCTGAAGGCTTTCTTCTTTTTTTGGTAAAGCTTTTTCTGCATCTACTTTGGGCTGCATAGGTTTCGCCCAAGCTTCTTTTGACTTGCAGTTAGGAGTCAGACATAATTTCCACGGCCTTTTTCCCGCCCTTATAACCAAGACCTGATAAAAACCACATTCTTTGCATCTTTCTTCCAACTTTTTTATTAAACCATTTCTTGGAAGAGAGTAAATATTTTTACAATTCGGATAATGAGTGCAACCAACGAACTTGCTTTTTGTTCTTGGAGAATATAATATTTTTAAATCACCAACATTACATTTAGGACATTTTCCAAATGTATTCATTTCAGTTTCTGTTGCTCTGTGAGATTCTAACAGTGCCTTGCCGATTTTTTCCTCGTTTTCAGAAAACTTTTTGAAAACTACAACTAATGTTTCTTTAGCTTTTTCCAAGACTTCTTCTGGATTTTTTTTATTCTCCCTGATTTGCTCCATTTCTTTTTCAAAATGCCTTGTTAGTTTTTCATCTATAATCTGCTCACAATATTTTCCTAAAGTTTCAATAGTCCTTATCCCTAAAGTTGTAGCTTGGATAGAAGTCCCCTGAACATAATTTCTTTTATACAAAGCATCTACAATTGCTGCCCTGGTACTTTTGGTTCCTAAAATTTTTTTATCTAGTTCTTTGATAATAGAAGCTGGAGTGTATCTTTTTGGCGGCTGTGTTTCTTTATCTTCAATTTTAATTTCTTTTACTTTTATTTCTTCACCTTCTTTATATTTTGGAAGCTCAACATCTTTTGATTTAGCGAACCTGCCATAATAATTTAACCATCCTTTTTCTAAAGTTATTGTTCCTGAAACTGAAAATATTTCGTTGTTTACGTCAATGTCAATATGATTGGTTTGCTTTTTTGCATTTTCTCCAAAAGTGCTTAAGAATCTTCTTACAATTAAATCATATAATCTGAACTGCTTTCCTTCTAATGAAGGTGGAAATTCTCCTGTTGGATGTATTGCTGGATGAGCGTTATCAGATTTCTTGCCCTCATTTGGCTTTAATTGTTTAGTTAATAATTCTGAACAGATTTCCTTGTAATTTGTATTTGATCTTAGTTTTTCAATTATTTTTTTATAATTTAATGCTGGAGGAAGTTTTTGAGATGAAGTTCTTGGATATGAAATAAGACTATTTGTATAAAGATCCTGGGCCAAAGATAAAGTTTCTTTTGGTGAAATGCCTAGAGTTTTATAAGCTTCTAACTGCAATGAAGTCAAATCAAATGGATAAGGTGGAGACTGGATAAATTCTGTTTTTCTTATCTGCTTTACAACTGCTCTTTTTCCTTTTACATTTTTAAGAATATTTTCAGCATCTGCTTTTTCAAAGATATTTCCTTTTTCATGCTGAGCTATGAACTTGTCTGAAATTAAATTAACGTTCCAAAATGGAACTGACTTAAATGCAAGAATTTCTTTTTCTCTTTTCACAATCAAGTTTAAGGTCGGACCCTGGACTCTACCTGAAGACATTAATTTAAAATTTCCTGCTCTTTTCATTGCCAAAGTTAATGCTCTTGAAGTATTTATTCCCCAGATCCAATCCATAATATGTCTTGTTTCACCGGCTTTTGCCTGACCCCAATCTAAAGTTTTACTTGCATTTTTATAACTTTCAAGCAATTCATCTTTTGTTAAAGTTGAGAATTTCATCCTGAAGGCGTCTTTTTTATTATAGAGGAATCTTACAATATTTAATCCAATGACTTCACCTTCAATATCATAATCTGTTGCAACAATAAAAGTATCAATATCTTTTCCTAATTTTTTAAGAACATCATAATATTTTTCTGCAAACCCTGATTTTTTTCTAATTTTAAAAGATTCTTTCCATTCAGTATCAAAAACAGGATAAGTCAATCCCTGTTTCTTTTTTTCAGTTACAGTGTATAAATGACCAACTGTGCAGGCAACTATTGTTTCTTTATTATCTATTTTTATTTCATAATAAGGAACTCCATTTACAGAATTTGCCTTTACTTTATTGTCTGCCAAAGAAGTTGCTATTTTTTCAGCTGCAGACGGCTTTTCACAAATTATTAATTGAGATGCCATATTTTAAAGATCTGGGCCCGATCAGATTTGAACTGACGACTTCGAGTAAAAATAGATACTTCTAATTTTATCGCTCGATTATCAGTCGACTGAGGCTAGACCCATAGAAATAAGTCTATGTGCTCCAACCAGACTAAGCTACGGGCCCATTACAAACTTTTCTAAAAGTTTGACAAAATAAGAGGATTTTAGTTTATTTATAAAGCTTATTAGAAACCTTTTTCAGAAAAAGCTTTACCAAAATAGAATATTATTTAGCATTAATTTTATTTATTTCCAATAATTCTCTTACTTTCTTTAATCTCCTGACTGGCCTTAAATTTTTATAATAACTGGAGCTTTTTCCTTTTGGAACTAATGAAATATATTTTTCTTCAATCTCTATATTTAATTCCCTAGCTATTTTGTAAACATCTCCGATTGCATATGGTATATATTGGCTAATTTTTTCTCCATTTTCAGATAAATCAAGTCTTAAGGCAAGAAGGTTAACTGTTTTTTCTAATTCAACTACTCTTAAACGATGATTTCGCACTTTAAAGCGCTGATCTATCCTATTAGCAACTTTCATTAATTTAGTTAACTTTATTTTTAGAAATTTTTTGTCATGATTATTAAACCTTTGAACTTCAGCTTTATTCGGATTATGGGAAAAAAATCCTGAATCTTTTGGAATTAACTGAGTGTATATTCTTTTACTTTCCAAATCTATTCCTTTTTCTGCCCCCAAAAGAAATAATTCACCTAATTCGTAGCGGGATCTTAGATATCTTTCTTTCTCCCTAAAATCCTGCGCATAACTAATTATTTCACTGAATTTATCTTCAATTTTTCTTAGTAATTCTGTTACTTCTTTTGGCGGTGATTTTTCTCTCATTTTAATCTTTTCAAACCCTTTTTTACGAAAAAGCGTTTACGGAAAAACGAAGCTTAACCAAAAAATAATTTGAGTTCTTATAATCTCCTAAGTAAACAAGAAACGATATACATTATCTTTTTATAGCTTTCTTTTTTTAATTATTTTTAATGTGCTATAATCCAGTAATATCATTTAGTACTTTTTTAATAGAGTTTTTACTTGGAATTTTCTTATTATACTTAAGCAAATCGAGATTAAATGAGATTGGAGCCATTATTTTGTTTTCTTTAGGATTTTACCAACTAGGAGAATTTTTTATCTGCAAGGATATACTTATGGATTTATGGGCCAGAATAGGGTATAGTTTTGCCACTTTGCTACCTGCTTTGGGTTTACACTTAACTTTTATTTTAACTAGAAAGAAATTTAATTTTTATTACTATTTAGTTCCTGGATTTTTCATTTTTTTCATTTTATTCACAAACCAGGTAATTTCAGGAAGTGTTTGCCATAAATTTTTTGTAGAGTTTTTATATGGAAGCAATTTATTTTATTATCTACACTCTGTTTATTATGCTTTATTTTTATTTGTTGCTGTATTTTTAATAATCAAAAATAAGATAAAAAATAAAATTCTTTATCTATTATCTTTACTGAGTTTTATTCTGCCTACATTAATATTATTAATTTTATTTCCTGAATTATTGAGAACAACAGGATCAGTACTATGCCATTTTGCATTACTATTTGCTATTTTATTGTTTTATATTATTTACAAGAAAAGTTAATCTAAAAATTCCTTGTTTTTAATTTTATAAGGTAAATAAGATTCACTTATAAAACTAATACCTTTAGAAGTAAGTGACTGAATTTCTACTTTGGCTTGAAATTCTTTCATCATTTTAAACTGTCTCTGCCATTCTTTATTATCTCTGAACCAAGCATATTCAGAAACTTGCTTGATTCTGGCATAATCTTTTTCATCTAACTTAATGAAGTGTTTTTTTAAATCATATTTAATTACATCATCCATAGTAATTCCAACATATTTTACACCTGGGATTGTTAATCTTCCTGAGGCATGGGCTAATGCTATACTGCCGTATTTGATTACAGAGTAAATATATGCACCAAAAATATCTCCATCACAGAGAACATAAATAGGCAAGTTGTGTTCTTCATATAATCTTTGCAGCATTCTTCTAATTCCTCTTGTTGTCTGGCCCTGAGAGGATATAATTATGCAATTATTTTTTTCCCAGAATTTATCTTCATTTAATCTTTCAAATACAGCTGCTTTCTCCATATAAAGAACGTATTTTGCATTTACTTTCTTGAATGTAATTTCATCTGTAATTGAAGGGATAGACCAACCACCACTGCCCATTTTTGACCAGTCAATTGTATCTCCCTTATCTTCGATAACTACCTTGCCAGCTACGCTTCCCATTTTATTTGCAGCTACATGCAATTGCTCTCTTGAAAAATCAGTTATAACTTCCAAATCTTCAATTGCTTTATCAGATTCAGTTTGGTCGTCAACTAAATTAATATTAGTTCCTGGAATAGTTCTTTTTACCATGTAAAATACGTCTCTAAGGCTAGAATGTTTTCCAGATCCCAATAATTCTTTTTTAATTACAGATGCGACTTCTACTGTTTGTAAGAACTTTTTTGAATGCGCTAAATTGAAAAATGACCTGTTTTGAATTTTGTCCCCTAATTTTAATATTTTGTTTTTAACATCATAAACTATATTACTTAAATTTCTCAAGCTCATTTCTATTTCGGGATTTTTTCCTTTTTTAATTTGTGAAACTATCTTTTCCCCAAATTCTTCAAGTACTTTTTTTGATTTTTTATTTTCTGCCATGTAACCTTTTCAAACCCTTTTTCACAAAAAAGCGTTTACGGAAAAACGAAGCTTAACCAAAAACGGAAAACCCGTAATTGCTTATCTTAATCTTGTCTGGACTTCCTTTTTTGTTTTTTTAATTTCAACTTTTGCTGCTTTTTTATGTTTATTATTCTGATGTTCTGCCATTTCTTCCTTAATTTCCTGTTTTATCTCTGCATTGTCGATATTGCTTAACAACTCTTTCATATTTTTGTTTAAGATTTTAGTTAATTCATCTTCTAATAATTTTGATTTTTCTCCTGTCAATGAACTCAGGGAGTTTGCTAATTCAGGAATGTATTTAGTAAACAAGTCTATTTTTTCTTTCTGTTCTTTTGCCTTAACATTTTTTCTTATATAAATTCCCAGTCTTCTGCCGCATTCTTGAAGGCCTAGTTTAATTTCTTTTATGATGTCTTCATAATGTGCAATAGCATCCTTGCTTTCTGATGTGAATGGAACCCATACAGAAGCCATATGAATTACAAGAACTATAGGGCCATAAGGCAAACTTCCACTGCTTTGCTGCAATCCATAAGGCCTCCAATTTGTATCCTGGACAGCTTCTGTAATTGCACAAGCTCCTTGCTGATATAATAATGGAACTCTGTTTGCAAATCTCATTAATCTAACTTGCACTTCTTTATCTAGGTCTCCACCATAAGCAATTGAACATTCAATTGCAAAAGGACGGCCTTTGTAAACAACAGGACTTCTTGAAACTGCTGTGTAAAATTCTGCATTAATCTCTTTTTGCAAACCTTTTGTTAATAATTCTTCACCAATTGGGCTGATGCAATTTGTTGGGGGAGCAATAATCTTTGTATTCTGCATAGCTTTGTATAGTGCTTCTGATTGTTGTAATGTCAATGTTTCTGGCTTTAATTTCTGATCCAAGACTGCCTTGTCACAGATTTCTTTTGCAGTTACATTGCTAATTCTTGAGAAATCATTTTGCAAAAATGAGGCAAGAGTTCTTGACTCTGTGCTTTTTAACATTTTTATTAAAATTCCCAATTCAATTCCATAGGGATGCGGCTTAATTTCTTGAGCCTCTATTGGCAGTTCATTTGTTGCTCTTGGATACTCAACTTTTTCATTTAAAGGATTAATGTAAATAATTTTTGCATGGGGATTAACAATTGCTGTCTGCTTTAAATATTCATCAACGCTTTGTTTTCCTTTTTGGTATTTTCCCTCTAGTTCAAGTTCTACTTTAGTGCCGCGATCTTTTTTCCACTCAAATGACTCTTCTTTTACTATTTCCGGTTCATTTTTTAATGTGTTTATATGCAACCAGTAATGATGGGCTTTATTTTTTGGGTCTGTTTTTGAGGTAATTACCACTGGTTTTCCTGTTGTTAGTTGAGAATATAAAACAGCTGCGCTAATTCCTATTCCTTGCTGCCCTCTTTGCATTTTCATTGCATGGAATTTGCTGCCATATAATAATTTTGCAAATATTCTTGGAATTTGCTCTTTTACTATTCCAGGACCATTATCTTCAATACTTAATTTATATCTATTTTCTGCCAGTTCTTTTATTTCGACTATAACTTCTGGAAGGACTTTCATTTCTTGGCATGCATCTAAAGAATTATCTACAGCTTCTTTTACAGCCATTAAAATTGCCTTTGCAGGACTATCAAAACCAAGTAAATGTCTATTTTTTGTAAAAAATTCTGAAACAGAAATTTCTTTTTGCTTTAATGCTAATTCTTCAGCTTTTATCACTCTAAATTACACCGCTTTTTTTAAAAATATATGTGAAATAAAATAAGTTGTTTATAAATCTTTTGAAAAATAAGCTTTTTTTCTAAAAAAAATTATAAAATTATCATTTGGGGACAGAATTTTAGATTATTTCTTAGAGAAGATATTGCTTTGCTTAAAATTTTTCCTTCAATTACTTTCTCATTTCCATCCCACGGATCATAGATTAAGTAACTGTTATCGGCTTTTTTTAAAATAGTGACAAAATGCGGAAAATGTACTTCTTTGTGAAGAAAATAATTATCTAAATAGATAATAATTCTTGATTTTTCTATGAATTTGTTTATTAAATTTAAATTAATCTTATTAATTTGTACGGGGCTTAAATCTGAAGTGCTTTTTTCAACATAATTTTCAAAATAAAATTTATTATCTACTATTCTTATTAATTTTTTATTGAAGTTTTTTTCTATAAAATCTAAATGACCTCCAACAAAATCTTTTTTGCTAAATTTCAAAGAATGAATTATACAGTCTAATTCAATATCCTTGTTTATTTGTGTTATTTCAGCTAATAAACAACAGACTAAGCAAGTTTCATAAGTTGACTGGATGTAATTACTCATTTTGTACTCATTTTGGGATATTTTAAAATAAAGTTGGTTCTTTTATTCTGTTCTCTAATTCTTTATCTAAGAAAATTCTTTCTTCAACCACACTTTCTATTTTTATGTCAAGTTTTCCGTTTTTATCTAAATCCTCTAGAATTATTTTTCTTGGAATATATAATGCTGGATACAAAAAAGAACCAAATGTAAGTGCGAATATTCCACCAGAAACTAAACCAAGACCTAGATAGCAAATTCTAGATGGTTCTTTTTCCAAATCTTCCTCTAATTTATTTTTATAAATTTTCATTTTATCTCCTTATCCTGATTTGAGAGAAAGTCTTCTCTGGTTTGACTAATTCTTTTATTTTAGTTTTAACCTTTTCAGGAAGAGTTTCTTTTGTTAATCCCTGTACTTTTCTTTCTAAGCAAGCAACAGTTTGATTTGAATTATAACTTAGAAACGGGTAATTTATAGGAATAGCATCAACTTCTTTACCTTTAAAATCAATTTTCCATATTTCTGAAGCATTTATTTGAACATAGCTTCTATCTGGAAGAGAAACTAATCTTTCTTCAACTGAATGCTTAGACAAAGTTAAACTAATTGGTGTATAAGTCCAACCTGATTTCTTTTCCCAATCTATAGCAATCCTATATTCAAAATAGTTATCTAAAGTTTCATCTTTCATTTTTTCTCCTTTAAGATTTTGTGATCTTAATTATTTTATTACTATGTTAGAGTAACTCATTATTAATAAGTATATCTTTCATTTTAGCTTAAATATTTACGATAGATTTAAATATTAGTCTTAATTTCTAAGAAAAATGCAATTAGATAATAAAGATAAGAAATTATTAGGATTATTACAAGAAAATAGCAGGGAATCTTTAACTATTATAGCTAAGGCTTTAAACTTATCAATAGACTCAACTCATAAAAGATTAAAGAAATTACTGAATTCTGGGATAATTGGCTTGGGAATTTATCCAAATCCGAAGAAATTAGGATATGAATTAATAGCTAACATACAAATAAAATTAAATAACATTAGCGAGGAAGAAATGAATAAATTTATTTCTTTTTTAAAGGCACATCCCAGAGTTATAGAACTAATTTCAATTTTAGGAGATTATGATTTAACTTGTGTTTTAATAGCTAAGAATACTGAAGATTTAGAAGAAATTTCAAGATCAATAAGACAAAAATTCAAGAATATAATCAATGACTGGCATACTGTAATTAATTTAAAAGTTCATAAATTTGAAGAATATAATTTTCAAGAACTTTAATTTAAATGACTCCAATAGAATTTATCCCAATAATAATTGCAACAATTTCATTAGCTTATGCTAGTTTTTTAAGAAATAAAAATTGGGCTTTGATTTCTTTTATAGTCTGGTTAGTTTTATTTGAATCAACTTTTTATTAGAAACTATTCTTTAGAATTATCTTTAGGTTTTTTTAATAGATGTTCTGGGAAAGGTTCATCCTTTAATTTTAGCATTTCCCTTTCAATGTATTTGTAAGCATTTCCATGAGGAGCGCCTCTTAAAAGAATTTCAGTTCCTCTTTTTGCTACATCTACATTTTCAATTTTTCCTATAATTGCGATTGTTTTTCCATAAATAGAAACTTCTGTGTTTGTCATAGCTTCGATTACTTTTCTTGCCTTGCCTTGAGTACCAATTAATCTTGACTTTATTCTAAAGAATTTTTTATCTGACTTACCTGTAAAATCTTTTATGTTAATTATCTCTATGCAATTTTCTTCATTCAATAAAGTTAAAGCAGTATTTGGATTAAATCCACGGCCAACTGCCTTTACAACAGAATTTGCCTCGAAAACGTCAACGCTTTCACCATTAATTACTACGCCGCCTTCTTTGTCAATTGTTAATCTTGTATTGGTATTTTTTTCTATAAGTCTCTTTGTTTCGCCTTTTTTTCCTATTAATACAGCTACTCTTTCCCTTGGTATTTTAACTAATTCCATTTATTTAGAATTCTGAAACTGTTTCTACTGCCTTTATATATCCTTTTTGTTTTAACCAAAAAACTTGTGCCGGCCTGTATTTGAAGATTACATCTCCTTTATCATCTCCTCCCAATTCCCATGGCTCTACTAAGATATAATCTCCTTCCCTTAACCATAATTTCCTTTTTAATCTGCCCGGAATTCTGCAAATTCTTGTTTTACCATCAAAACATTTTACTCTCATTCTACTAGCACCTAATCTTTGATCTAGAATGCCGATACTTTGCCTACCTTTCGGTAATTTAACTCTTGAAATATCATTTTCAATTTGCTGCTGCTTTGCTAATTCTTCGGCTTTTTTGTTCATGTATAGGATAGAATATAGTTTGTTTATAAACGTTTTTGTTAAGATTTCGATAATTTAATCTTTAGATCTTTTAATTCAGCTTCTTTTTGATCTAAACTAGCTCTATTTCTTATAATTATTCTTTGAAAAAGTTCAACTTCTTCTAATAATCTTCGTTTTTCTTTATTTGATTTTTTTGTATCTGCTTCTTTTCTAATTTTTGGAATATTTTCTTGATGTACAATAATATCTGCTTGAAGTTCGGATATTTCTTTGTTTAATTCTTGAATTTGAGAAGCTAACATGCTTCTTTCTATCTCTTTAAAATTTTTAGTCTCACTTGGACTTTTTAATTTTCTAAGATATTTCTCTGTAATACTGTTCTCTTTTACTGTTGAAGGCATAGTATTTAATTGAATAATTTACATATAAAACTATTTATTCTTATAGGAATAAAATTATCACAAAATTATTTTAATAAACTTTCTAGGTTTATGTTATGGTAAAACAAAATATGGAGGCAAATTCGGAGAATAGAACTAAATCGAATTCATTATTGTTGTAGAAATATCTTCAACATAATTTAATATATTTAGTTGAGGAAGTAAACAATATGGCAAGAAATCAAGAAATGGAAGAAATGCAAAGAATGTTCTTATTAATGGAAGAAGAGATAAATAGACTTAAGGAGCCACCATACACTGCTGGAACAGTCTTACAATTAGGTAAAAAAACAGTGAGACTTGTAACTGATGGTGGAGATTTTGTTGAAGTCGCAATGCCTAATGAAAAAGGAAATTAAAAAATGACTTTAGAAAAACTTTATCAAAAATTTGAAGAAGCAATCGAGAGAGTAAAAGCAAAAAAAGAAAAAATAGAAGATCTTTTATCTGGTTTTCAGAGGTTTATGAAGTTAAATGATGAAGAGTTCAGATTAACAAGTTTGGCTTCTATTACTGAAAAAGATGAATTATATCAAAAATTACATGAACTTCTAGATAAAGCTCATGAATTAAGATTAGATTATATGCTTATTCTTGATTGTCGAATAAAATTAAGAGACAGAAAAATGTTAGAGAAAGAATATAATAAATTATCTGAGTCAAATGTAGATGCTCTTAAGATTAGATTTAAATTATACTAATCAGTCTGCTTAGTTATCTTTATAGAAATTAAATAGAAAATTCTGCAAAGTATTGTAGCAAATAAACTAACTAAAATAATAAATATCCAGTCTGTCAATGACAAGGCTATTGTGCCAAATATTTTATTTAATGGGGTGTAAATTACCATTAACTGCAATAGGAAAGATGAAACTACTGCTAAAATTAAATATTTATTTTCAAATAATTTATTATTGTATTGTTTTCTGATTATATTTACCCTGAATAATTCCAGGATTACTAATGTTGAAAATGCAATTGTCTGGGCTTTTATCGGATTATCTAAACTCATATTAAACAAAATCAATGTTGTCAATGCAAAAATTAATCCTGTGAAAAAAATATTAATTATCATGTTTCTTGAAATTATATTCTCTTTTGGATTTCTTGGTTTTCTATGCATTACATCGTTATTAATAGGATCTATACCTAAAGCCAAAGCTGGAAGACCATCTGTAACTAAGTTTATCCATAAAATCTGCAAAGGCAATAAAGGAATAATGAAATTTCCCAATGTATCCTTGAAACCAATCAGCATTGCAAAAAATAATGTAAATACTTCTCCCAAATTGCTTGACAACAAATAATTAACAAATTTCTTTATATTATTGTAAATTCCCCTTCCTTCTTTAACTGCTTTTACTATTGATGCAAAGCTGTTATCTAAGAGAACTATATTGCTTGCTTCTTTTGCAACATCTGTACTGTCACCGACACTGACACCAATATCAGCTCTTTTCAATGCGGGAGCGTCGTTTACTCCGTCACCTGTCATTGCTATAATATTATTGCTTCCCAATGCTTCCAGGATTTTTACCTTATGTATTGGATTTACACGAGCGTAGATATCTATTTCTTTGGCTAGTTTCTTTAATTTTTCAGGAGATAACTTTTCCAATTCTTCTCCTGTTAATACATCAGTTTCCAAACCAATCTGCCTTGCAACTGCTTGTGCTGTTAATTTGTGATCTCCTGTAATCATTACAACTCTTATGCCTGCTTTTTTGCATAGTTGAACAGCATCATGAACTTCTTTTCTTGGGGGATCAATCATTCCAATTAATCCAAGAAATATGGAACTTTTTTCATTTAATTTATCATTATAACAAAAGCCAAGAACTCTTAATGCATTATCTGCAAAATTTTCATTTGCCTTTAAAATTTCCTTTTTCTTTTTATCTGTTAACTTAGTTATTTTATTATTTATCAATATTTTAGTGCACTTTTTTAAAATTACTTCGGGAGCTCCTTTTAAAAATAATAACTTTTTATTTTTTTCTTCATTAACTACGCCCATGTATTTATTTTCAGAGCTAAATGGTATTTCTTTTATTCTTTTATTTGTGAAATTTAATTTTGCTTTTTTTGCCAAGACTAACAAAGAAATTTCTGTAGGATCGCCAAAATGATTTTTGTCTGTCAAGGCGGCATTATTACAAAGGGAGGCGCATTGAATTAATTTTGATATTTTATTAGAATTGAATTTTGAATTGTTCACTAGTAAATTTCCTGATAAATCATAACCTTCACCTGAAACATCAATAAAGTTTTTTCCATCATATATTTTCTTAACAGTCATCTGATTGCATGTTATTGTTCCTGTTTTATCGCTGGCAATTACTGTTACAGAGCCTAATGTTTCTGCTGAACTTAATTTTCTAACCAAGACATTATTTTTAACCATTCTTTGAACGCCTAATGCCAAAGAAATTGTTACGACAGCTGGCAAACCTTCTGGAATTGCTGCAACTGCCAGGCTTACAGAAACTAACAGGATTTCAGACAATTCCTGCTGCCTTAATAATCCTGAAATAAAAATTATTACTGAAATTACTATTGTTATAAATCCTAAGTTTAATCCTAGTTTACCTAATTTCTGCTGCAATGGAGTTTCTTTTGTTTCTTCTGATTGAATTAAATCTGCTATTTTTCCTATATCTGTTGACATTCCTGTTTTAATGACAAGTGCTTTACAATTTCCATAAACTACATTTGAACCTGAAAAAATTAAGTTTTTTTTATCCTTTTTATTATCAACTTCTTTTTTTACTGGAACACTTTCTCCTGTCAGGACAGACTCGTCAACTTTGAATTCATTTGTTTCCAATAGAAAAGAATCAGCTGGAACTTTATCTCCTGATTCAAGAAAGATTATATCTCCTGGAACCAGGAATTTAGAATCAATAACCTGTTTTTTATTATTTCTTAATACTTTTACATTTGTTACTGTTATTCTTTTTAAGGATTCAATTGCTTTTTCTGCTTTGTAGTCTTGTATGAAACCTAAAATTACATTTAAAATTAAAATTACTAAGATTGCTGATGCATCCAGGTATTCTTCAAAATACAAGGAAATCAAGACTGCTGCGAATAAGATATAGACAACAATATTTTTTATCTGCTCCAGAAGAATTTTTAAGGCTTTATTTTCTTTTTTTTCCTTTAATTCATTTAAGCCATTTACTTTTAATCTGTTTTGAGATTCTTTTTCAGTTAGACCTGAATCAGAACTTTTTAAAAATTTAAATACCTCTTTTTTACCCAAATTACAAAAATCCATTAGATTTAAAAGCTAAAATAAGTATATAAAATTAATGGGAATTTTAGATTTTTTTTGGCGATTTACTGACAGATTAGGATATTATATTTCAGGTGAATATCGCCTTGAGGAAGCTAGCAAAGAAATAAAATCTATTTATACTGCTTTAGAAGAAGCAGAAAGAGATTTGAGAAATTTTAATGAAACTTCTTTGCGTTTAAAGAAAAAAGGCAAAAATGTGATAGAAGAGGAGAAACTTCATAATAAGGTTTCTATTTTATCAAAATTAAAACGGGACATAAATAAAATCTTAAGAGAGTTTTAGTATATAAAAATGTTTATATAGATTTTAATGTTAATGATTTTATGGGTTTTTGGGACTGGTTCTGGAATTTATTTTCTTTAGAGGAATCTAGACATAAGTCTGAAATAAAAAATAGTTTACTTAAGCGAATTCTTGCAGAGTTAGAAAAAAATAAGGAATTGGATGAGAAAACAAGAGATGAAATTCTTGTAAAAATAGATGAAACACAAAAAATTTTAGATGAAATCAATGTTGCCTTAGAAAGTGAAGATATAACCAGAGGAAAACGAGGAATTGAGCCGCATCTAGAGTTGCAAAAAGTTACTTGTTTAAGTGATTTAAAAACTGAACTTAATAAAATTAAGAATGAAGATTTTAAGAAAAAGATTAAAGAAATTTTAAGAGAGTTTTAGTATATAGAAAAATTCGTTTTCAAAATCCAATCTTTTATATTTTAAATTTAATTCTTCCAATAACCTATTAAACCAGTTTCTTTCGATATTTTTCATTTGTTTTAATGATATTGTTTTTTTAGAGAAACTTACTACCAAATATCTGCATTTTAAGTTTTTTATTAAATTAATTACAAAGGATTTCCTATTTTTCTCCAATAAATCCAAGAATTTGAACAAAAAACAAACATCTGCCTTTTCAAAATCAAAGTTTTTAGTTATATCCTTTACAAAAGCTTTTCCATTAATTCCATAATTTTTTATGACTTTGGAATATTTATTTAAAAAGTCAACATCATCCTTGCTAATTTCATATGCAACATAACTACCTTGAAAATTTGAAAGAACAATTGAACAGGGGTTTAGACCCGAAGCAAGATCTATTATTGATTTCGGCTTTATTATTTTAAAAATTTCTGAATAGATTTTTTCATAATCATTTAATCTTTCTCTTGATGATGTATGAAATTTAAGAATTTCTTTTGATATTTCCCTAATCTGGCTGGTATTCTTTGTTTTTTGCAATTCATTTAGCAAATCGTATTTTCTTGACTGTTTTTTAACTTGGTACAAACCGTGAATTTTGTATAATTCTGTTCTAATTTCTTTTGTTAATTCTTTAAATTTTTTATTTTTCAGAATCTGTTTTTCAGGTTTTTCAAATAATTCTTTTATCTTTGGATCTTTTAGATATTTTTCAAGAATTTCAAATACATATTTGTCATCAATACCGATATTTCTCTTTCCTTTAATCTTGGAAATTATCTTCTGAATCTTTTCGTTCTTCATCTAATCTAAAACACACAGTTACCCTGTATATATCCTTGCTTGTTAATCTGTTCCTAGAGTGCAGTTTTCTGCTTGAAATTAATTTTCCTTTAAAATGTCTTTTTAACTGCTTGCCTAATGCTCTTGCAAATCTCTGATCTGATAAATATAAATCAATACCAGCTTTCTTTTTTAATATAACTTCTTTAACAATGTAAACATTTTCCCTTTCTTTAATTTTTTTCACAATAAAAGCAATTAGTTTTTCATCAAAAGGTCTTAATTGAATAATTGCCTCATAGTAATTAGCATGACGATTTTCCTTGTATTCTTCACTATTTTTTGATTTCATTTTAACCCTTTTGAAAAAGCGTTAACGGAAAATATCCGCAAACTTTCCCCCTATATAATAATCCCCTGTGCGTGGGAAATTCCTTTTATTTTTATTACTTGGTCTTTGTCCACAACGCCAATTTCTATTGCGATTTTTACTATTTCTTTTCCAATTATATTATAATTAACTGCATTTTCCAATAATTTCCTTACTTCAGATTCAGGCATTTTCTCTCCTTTATAGAAACTTTCTTTTATTTCAAAATATATTTTGCCATCATCGAGAGTTTTTCCCAAAATATCTTCGTCACAGATTGCTAAAACTTCCCTTCCTAATTTTTTATGTAATTTAACAAAAAACATATTATATTTTAGCTATTACTGAATGCCTTGCTCCACAAGCGCTACATTTTAAGAATAAGAATCTATCTTCTTTGATTAATTTTGTATCTGGCTTACCACATTCTTTACACAATACAAACAGTTTAGCAAACTGCTCTATTTTTTGGTTTATGAAGTTTGAATTTAATTTTCTTCCAAAGATTAATCTCTGATTGTCTATAATTGCTGGTGTAGCAAGTTCTTTTTGTAAATATTTCAATAATTGAGATGATTCACGACCAAAAATATTACAAATTTGGGGAAAGTTAGTAATTATTGTTTTATTGCCCTCTACATGACCAGTTACTTTAGGAATTTCAAATCTTTCTTTACTACTTACAATAGTCTTAGGAAGTTCTTTCCTTGCTTTATTTAATAGTTCTTCATAACTCATAGTGACAATGCAGAAAACAAGCTTTTTAAGGCTTTTGAAATAATCGATTTTCTAATTCTTTAGGGTTGAATTTTCCAGTTATATTTGCCTGTTTAAGCACGTATTCTATTATTGTTCTTTTTGTAATGATCTGAAAATTGGCATAATCTTCTGATGAAGGATCGCCTTCAAAAAGTGTTCCTTCCTAAACTCTTCTTATCTGCCATTTTTCGAATTTAGATTTCCATAGTTTAACTTTTTCTTCTGAATCTACTTCAAACTTGTATTGATCTTCATGATTTTTGTAGATAAAATAGATTATTTTCATCTAAATTTTTGTGAGAAATTGATTTTTAAATCTTACTAATGAAGCCAACTTTTGGCTGGAATACTTCGCCTTCTTTTTTCATATGATCAAGAACTTCTTCTATTTTGCTTTCTTCCAAGCCTTTTTCCTTGCATACATTAATTATATCTTCAACTGGAATTGTTTTAATTCCATTTCTGTCAAATTCATTTATGACTTCTCTTACTGTTATTATTTTTCCTCTTTGTGATGTTGTAATCCCTGTTGTTATCCTGTCAATATCTATTTTTCCTGTTTCTGGATCAATACCAACTTTTTCCAAGCATTTTCTTAAAATCCTAATTGCTCTTCGCGAATCATCTTTTGTGATTTTTGAACTAAGACGAATTTTAGCTGAAGCTTCACTTAATCTTATTAGAGCTTCTAGTTGACGAGCGGAAATTGGAATTGGTTTGACTTCATTTTTATCTCCACTTCCTGAATTTCTCAAGCTTACATAAAAATTTCTGATTTCATCTTTTGCACCTTCTGTTAACTTTGGCAGTACTTTCTTTTTTGCATATGAAACATATTTTTTCAATAACTTTCCTTCAATTTCAGGTTCAATATTTCCTTTGTTTTCATGGACTTCAAGAATATGAGTGGCTATTTTTGTATCTATCTGTTCATCTGGAATATCCCTCATTGGGAAAATTAAATCAAATCTGTTAATTAATGCTGCAGGCAGATTAATTTGCGCTGCAATTGGTTGATATGGATCAAATCTTCCTAATTTTGGATTAGCTGCTGCCAGTGCACTTACTCTTGTTAATAATGTAGCCTGAATATTTGCTTTACTGAAAGTAATTTGCTGCTGTTCAAGACCTTCGTGCAATGCAGAAGTATCTTCCTCATCCATTTTGTCAAGTTCATCAAGAAAAATTGAACCTCCATTGGCAAGAGGCATGGCTCCAGCTTCCAATGCCCAACCTTTAAGAAACTCATCTTTTACAATTGCCCCGGTCAAACCGGCTGCTGAGGCTGACTTACCAGAAACATATCTTGCTTTAGGAGCAATTTTTGACATAAAAAAAAGTAACGAACTTTTAGAGGCGCCAGGATCCCCGACAAGAAGAATATGAATATCACCCCTGCTCCATGTCCCATCTTTTCTTTCTTTTCTTACTCCACTAAACAACTGCAATATCAATGCTTCTTTTATATCTGCATGACCATAAATTGTGGGAGCAATACTATTTACAAGTTTTTCATAAATTTTAGGATTTTTAGCAAGATCAATAATTTTTTCTTCATCTTCTTTATTTACTTCCAATTCTTCAAATGTTTCTTCTAAAGGCTCAATAAAATTAGCTTCCATCATAATATCATATTTTGTACTTGGACTTCCGGTTTTTAATAAAACAGGAATTTCTTTTATTATACCGTTTACACGTACTTTTGAACCTGGAGTTGTTTTCTTTTCCATAATTGGCTCAACTAAATCTTCTTTCAAGAAAACGTTTAATCTCTTTGGCTGCTCTCCACCTTCTAGGGTATCAGGACTTTCTTCAATTACAACTCTTTGAGCATCAACTAATTCTTTTGACAACAATCTAAATCTCCCTTTTTTTCCACATGTACATCTATAAGGTTCTTTGAATTTTACATCAACCTGCAAAATCGAAATTGAATTTCCACATGAAGGACATTCGAATTTTGCTGAAACTACCTGAGGTCTAACATCAGAAGATTGTCTTACAATTCCTTCTGTTAATAAAAATTTTCCAAGATCTTGAGATCTGATATCTTTAATTTTTACTTTTTGATTTAAAGGAAGATTATGAAATCTTATTCTTACAAGATGATTAATTTCAAAATTATCTAAAGTTAATTCGAAAGCTTTTATTGTTTCTTCTGGTTCGTCTAATAATTGGTCTGCCAATTCATGATCATATTTTAATAAATTTGAAAAGTCTATTAATAAAAAATTTCTTCCTTTTAATGTAATTTCATTTATTTGATCTTGATAATTTTGTTCTAGAAAGTCTCGAAATTTCTCTACTTGCTCAACAACATCATTCACCAACTTTCCCCCGAATCTTTTTAAAAAAAAGCTTCACCAAAAAATAAGAACTCAGGTTCTTATAATCTCCAAAGCTTCACCAAAAAAGACAGATAAGAATATACTGTGAACTTGTTTATTAATGTATTGGCCAAAAATATTTTGGAAGAATTATTTAGACTTTTTTACTATTTTACTTAAGTTTTTTACTAAAAGATCTACTGCTTCCCTTAATTTGGATTCACTTCTTGTTCCTGTACACACTATTTTTCCATTACTGAATAGCAAAAATGTCGCTCTTGTTCCCGGAAGCTTATATACAAGACCTGGAAATTGCTCAGGTTCATATTCTGTATTTTCTAATTCCAAAGCTAAAGAATTTAGATTTAAGTCCATATGTATAGAACCAGAAGCGACCATATTCTGCACTTTGATTTGAGGAAATGTAGTAATTCTTATTTTTATTTTATCAATATTTTTTATTATTGCATGGACAGCTAATTTGACTTTAGCCATTGATTTTGCACCAGTACAAACAATTTTACCAGAACTAAATATTAAGGCAGAAGTTTTTGGTTCTTTTATTCTCATTACTAATCCTGGAAATTGCTCGGGATTGTATTCTGTATTTGGCAAAGCTTCTGCAAGTTTAATTAATGGAATATCATGACCTAAAGAGGCTGAAGCAACTATGTTTTGAATTTTAATTTCTTTTTTAGCCATATTATTCCCTAATTTATTTATAAACTACAAAATGTCTTTATAAAGCTTCTCATTTAAAAAGGGGTTGTTATTTGTGCTTATTAGGCTTTTTAGACAAGAATTTATGGATTTCAAACAAATAATTTACCAATAACATATTGGATCTTTTCATATCTTTCAAGACAAAATCCATACTTGGACAAGAATTTATTTCTGCCAAATACCAGTTACCTGCTTCATCTTTCAATAAATCAATACCGCACCATTCAAGGCCAAATATTTTAGCTGCTTTCAAACAAATTTTTTTAATATTGTTATCTACTTTAAATAATCTGTATTTTTCATTTTTCCAGAATAATTTTCCTTCTTTCCAAGTTTTTCCATATTTTATTACACCCTGGATAATTTTATTTCCAACAATAGTTACTCTGTAACTTACTTTTCCATGAGGGACGTATCTTTGGGCTACAATTGGCATTATATTTATTTTTTTCCTTAATTCTTTGATTACTTTTATAGCTTCTTTATAATTTAATGCTCTTTTAACTGCCCTTCCTGTATCTGAGAAAGCTCCCTTGAAAACTACTGGACCATCTTCTAAAATATGCTTTAATTTTGATTTTGAAATATTAATATTTCTTGGAATATAAAATGTAACTGGTGTTGGCAAATGATTTTTTACACATATTTGGTAGAACAACCATTTATCTTCCCTATAATAAAAAGATTTAGATGAATCTATGACATGTTTGTTTAGACCTTCAAAAGTTTTTACAATTTCCAAAGCATCATATGTATTCGGCATATCGCCTGCAGTATTTAGAATTAATTTTATTTCTTTAGATTGTTTTTTTAAATTTGCATAGTCAATATCTTTTTGTATTGGAAACAAAACTAAATGAAATTTCTTTTTTAATAATGGAAATAGATTTCTTTCTGTAGAATTTAATCTAGGCGTACAAATTATGCCTAGTGAAGGCTTGTCCATATTTACCTCTTTTATTCTTTTTTTATTATTGGTTTGTCTTCTGTATCTTCTATTATGTATCCTTTTTCTTTTATTAATTTTCTTAATTTGTCTGACTCTGCAAAATTCTTTTCTTCCCTTGCTTTTTCTCTTTTTTTAACTAATTCTGAGATTTCTTTTGGAATTTTTTCTTCTTTCAATTCCAAAAATCCGAAAAACTGATTTGTGTCTTTTAAAAATCTCAAAACTTTTTTTCCGCCGTTTTCAATTTTGTTTAAATCCCTAATTAAATTAAATAAAACTGCCAAGGCCTGAGGTGTATTAAAATCATCATCTAACTGCTGGATAAATTCTTCTTTTGCTTTTCCCAATAATTTGTCTGATTCTTTTGTATCTTTTCCTGTTTTTAATTTTAAAATAAAATCCTGGATTCTCTGCAGAGAATTTTTAACATTATCCATTAAATTTTCTGAGAATTCTGTTAATCCCCTATAATGGTGAGACAAAAAGAAATATCTTATTAACTTTGGATCATATTTATTTAGCAAATCTCTTGCTGAAATTATATTACCTAGTGACTTGGACATTTTTCTTTCATTCATATTTATCATTCCAGCATGTATCCAATATTTTACTAGGGGTTTTCCAGAAAGAGATTCCATCTGCGCAATTTCTGCTTCATGGTGGGGGAAAATTAAATCAGAACCGCCGCCATGAATATCATACTGCACACCAAAAAATTTTTCAGTTATTGCTGTATCTTCAATATGCCATCCTGGCCTGCCTGAATTTATTTCAGTTTCCCAACAAGGTTCGTTTTCTTTTTTGAATTTCCACAAACAAAAATCTGCCTTGTTTCTTTTCTCAGGATTTTCATCTATTCTTGAAACTCCATCATCAGCCTCTTCATATGTTCTTTTAGCTAACTTACCATAATTCTTGAATTTAGAAACGTTAAAATAGTAACCATCAGATATTTTATATCCATATCCTTTTGAAACAAGCCTCTTTACTTGAGAAACAATTTCCGGAATATAATTAGTTGCATTGGCAAATTTATTTACGGAATCTATACCTAATTTTTTTAAGTCTTCATAAAAAGCTTTTTCATATTTTTTTGTTACTGATTTCCAATCTGTTTCTTCTTCTTTTGCTTTTCTTATTATTTTATCATCTATGTCAGTAATATTCTGCAAATAAAATACATTGAATTTTTTATATCTCAAGTATTTTGCAATAAAATCAAATCGAGTATATGTGCAAGCATTTCCAATATGGATATAGCCATAACTGGTGGGCCCGCAACAAAATAGATTTACCTTCTTTCCTTTTAATGGCTTGAATTCTTCTTTTTTCCTTGTTAATGTATTATATATTTGCAAAACCATAAGAATAATTAGAAATAGTTATTTAAAAGATTTATGAAAATAAACCCTGTTTCTTTACTACTTCAATAATAAGTGATTGTGTATTTGAATCTTCCAAAGCAGGAACTTCTATATTGCAGGCTTTTGTTCCTAAATTTGTTGTTTTATCTGAATCTATGATTAATTTAATTTTTACAGCTTTTCCAGAGTTTAAAGTATATTCCTGAGATGTTGTTTTAAATTCTTGTGAATCAGTATCTGCGAACAGGCATTTTAATTTCTGATCTGAACTTCTAATATTTGCTTTAACTTTTATCTGCTCTTCTTCAAAATTAGTTATTATTAGATCAGCATTTTTAGCAGATCCCTGCTCTACTTTTACTGATGGTGGAGAAACGTATACAGGTTCATCAACTTGTTCAAAAATATCTGATATTGTACCTTGGGCTTGTTCAAAAGCTTTATCGGAAATATCTGTTGCATTTGAGAATGTGCTTTTTACCCAGATTAATCCCAGACTTAAAAGAGTTATACCTATTATTATAACAATAATAGTAGTCATAGAAAGCTCGATAGCTGCTTTTTTATTCAACCACACTCTTTTCATTAATTTTTAGATAATTGTGTATATTATAAAGATTTTTATTTTAGAAAGTCCTTATGGGAAAAATATGAGCTCGGGCGGATTTGAACCGCCGACATCTACGGCTTCAGCGTAGTGCTCTCCTTAGCCGAAACTTTTGAGAAAAGTTTCATCAAAAGCTCTCAGGCTGAGCTACGAGCCCATAACCCTTTTCAAAAAAGCGTTAATGGAAAACACTTTTAATGAAAAGTTTAATCAAAAATATTGAAATTAGAGTCCTTTTAAAATTTACCTTTAAGGACTTTTTTAGTTTGAAAGTTTGATTTTGGCCTTTTACTTAGTCTTTCATCCTGCTCTTTGTTTTTTTGCTTATTCCATTCCCATGTATTTTCATCTTTAACAAAAATTATAACTCTGCTAATTGGATCTTTTAGTTTTGAAATATAACTTGTTTTCTTGGAAATTATATTTCCATATGCTTCAATTTCTTCCATAGACGGCATATTGCTTAACTTTAATCTTTTTTTAGCCTCTCCCAATAATGAAAATCCTTTCAACTGCACAAACTTTGGCTGATATATATTGATTAAATCTGAGAAATCTTCTGCATTATGATCATTTAATCCTTTTACCAAGGTTGTTCTCATAATTGTTCTTGCTGTCTTGAAATTTTTCATCAAGCTTAAAGTTTCTTTTACTTTTTCAAATTCATCTGGGATCATAGAATTTGTAACTTTTTTATAATCTTCCTTGTTTGTAGCATAAACGCTTATTGACAAATTATCTGGCTCAGCATCTTTTTCATATAATTCTTTTATTTTATTCGGCATTGTACCGTTTGTTACTATAAAGACAGTCATATTTCTTGATTTGATTTCCTTGATTAAATCTGCAATTTGTGGATATAATGTTGGCTCACCATCGAGAGAAATAGCAACATGATGAGGATCATTTGCTTCTGCAAAATTCTCTTTTGTAACTTCTTTATCTCCCCCAAAACCAGAGAGTAATTTTCTTTGCGCCTCTATCATTCCATCAACAAGTTCTTTTGGAGAATCCCATTTATTTTCTGTCTTGAACCTATCTTTTCCAAAAGCTCTCCAGCAGAAAGTGCAAGAAAAATCGCAGAAATCGAGGCTCGGGGTAAACTGGATGCAACGATGTGATTTTATTCCATAAACTGATTTATAGCAATTTTTTTTATTTTTTATTTTGCTTTTTGTCCAGCGACATAATTGAACTCCAGAATGCTTGTTTTTTCCAACTAACTTATAATTAGCTTTTTCATATTTTTTCTCTATTTCTGGAGTGAATTTAACGAATTGCTTATTAACAGCTTCCATCTATTTTTTTCTTTTATGTTAATTCTTAAAACTTTCTTTCTTAATCAAAATCACAGGAATATTTATATATTAGAATTTTGGGATTAGGGCCATGATAATCCTAGGAGTTAATCAATCCCATGATGCTGGAGCAGCACTAATAAAAGACAATAAAATAGTTTCTGTAATTAATGAGGAAAGGTTAAATGGGATTAAGAATTATTGGGGATTTCCTTCTAAATCAATTGATTTAGTTTTGAAAGAATCAAATGTTTTACCTTCTGAAGTTGACAAAGTAGCTGTTTCAAACTTAAGCATGGTTGGAGGAACAGAAGGAAGCAATCCAAAAGACAGGATGCTTAATATTTATTCTAAAAATCAAATTGAACTTGGAAAAAGATTAATGTATTTTGCTTCTAATTTCGGATTTATAGAGACACTCACATTTTCAAAACTATGTTTATTGATTGGAAGATTAAGATCAATATCTAAAATACAAGACATGAAGAAATATTTAAAAAATATCGGGATAAAAGCTCCTGTTGAACTTGTTGAACATCATCATGCTCATGCGTGCACTGCTTTTTTGACTTCTCCTTACAAAGAATCCTTAGTTTACACTTCGGATTTTATGGGGGATTTTATATGCGGAACTGTTTATGAGTGCAATGAAGATGGAATGAAAAGAATAAAAGAAGTTCCTTTTTACGTTTCCCCAGGCATGGTTTATGGCTGGATAACTTATTATCTTGGTTTTGTACCTGGCAAACATGAAGGAAAGATTACAGGTTTAGCTGCTTATGGAGATTCGAATAAAACATATAATCAATTTGCAGATTATTTAAAATTGTCAGAGAATAAAGGTGATTATGTCAGAAACATAAAAAGATTTTGGTATCTTAATGCAATAGAAAGATTTTCAAAAGATTTTAATGGAATTTCAAGAGAACATGTTGCAGCTGGTCTGCAAAAAAGATTTGAAGATGTTGTAAGCGAGAATGTAAATTATTATGTTAAAAAAACAAATTTTAGAACTGTTGCTTTGGCTGGGGGAATTTTTGCAAATGTCAGATTAAATCAAAGAATTCTTGAATTGGAAACTGTTGACAATGTATTTATTCATCCAGCTATGACAGATGGAGGGTTAGCTTTAGGTGCTGCGCTAGCTCTTTATGAAAAAGATAAAAAAGAACACAATGAAAAATTAAAATCATTTAATTTTGAAAATGTTTATTTTGGCCCCCAATATTCTGATCATGAAATTGAAGAAGAAATAAAAAAATCAAAATTAAATTATGAATATGTTGAAAATATTGAAAAAGAGGCAGCTGAATTATTGAGCAATAAAAAAATAGTGGCAAGATTTAATGGGAGAATGGAATATGGGCCGAGAGCATTGGGAAATAGAAGCATCCTATGCCATGCAAGTGATAAAACAATAAATGACTGGTTAAATAAAAGACTAAATAGGACAGATTTCATGCCATTTGCTCCAGTTTCTATGGAAAAGTTTGCAAAACAAAGCTATCAAAATTTAGAGGGTGGGGAAAAGGCAGCGAAATTTATGACTATGACTTTTTATGTTACAGATAACTTTGCAAAAGAATGCCCAGCAGTTACGCATTTAGATAATACAGCAAGACCCCAAATAATAAATGAAAATGACAATCTTAGCTATTATAATATTTTAAAAGAATACCATAAAATAACAGGGATTCCAACTATAATCAATACAAGCTTTAATATGCATGAATGGCCTATTGTATGCAATCCGCAAAATGCCATTCAAAGCTTTACAGAAGGTAAATTAGATTATTTGGCTATTGGAAATTATTTATTGAAAAACTAAGCTTTTGGAAAAAGCTTAAGCAAAAAACTAAGCTTTTGGAAAAAGCCTAATCAAAAAGAAAAAGTTAAATACTTATTTGAATTTTAAAAAACAATGGAAAATTATGATGCAATTTTTGTTTTCCCTAAATTATGGGAGAAAGAATTTAATCCACCTAATCAACCACCTTATGGTTTATTAATGTGCAGTCATCTTCTTTTAGAAAAAGGTTATAATGTATTTGTTCATGATGAAAGATTAGAAAGCTTGGGAGTAAAAAGCAGAAGCGAATTAGTGCAAGCTGTCAAGCATTCTAAACCGTTATTTTTTGGAATAAGTTCGCAATCAGGACCAATGATTGAAAATGGATTAATAGATTCTAAATTTTTTAGACAAGAATGTCCAGATACTCCAATAGTCTGGGGCGGTGTTCATCCAACTTTACTGCCTGACCAAACTATAAAGCACCCATTAATTGATGTTGTAATAAAAGGAGAGGGAGAATTGCCTTGCTTTGGATTAGCAGAAGAACTAAAAAAAGGCAGCAGGGATTTTTCAAATATTGATGGAATTTACTGGAAGAAGCCTTTTAGGAAAAGCCTTCGGGGAAAAGACGGAAATGAAGAACAAAAAGTTATAATAAATAATCCTGGTAATGGAATTCCAAATTTAGATGATATTGACATGAGGTGGGATTTAGTAAATCCGAAACACTATATTAGAGAAATTGATGGCAAAAAATGGCTTGGATTAATAACAAGCAGAGGCTGTCCGTTTAGATGCGGCTTTTGCTATAATATTTCTTTTTTTGGCATGAGAAAATTCAGGGGATGGAGTCCGCAAAAAGTAATTGAAGAAACTAAAAAAATATTAGACTGGGGAGTTCAAGCAATTAATTTAGATGATGATTATATTTTTGGTGATCCGTTAAGAATGTGGAGTATTTTGGAATTAAAAAAACAAGAAGGACTTGATTTTTACTGGAAAGCTCCAATAAGGGGACATTTATTGAGAGATAGTTTAACTAAAAGAATTAAAGACGGCGGATGTGAGGCTGTTACAATTGGAGCTGAAAGCGGAAGCTTGGAAGTTTTAGAATACATGACTAAAGATTCAGGACCAGATGCTTATTACATGGCTGCCAAAAATTTGAAAAAATATGATATTCAAGGTCATTTTAGCTGGATATTAGGATATCCGGGCGAAACTTTGAAAGATGTTTATATTACATTAAATGTTATAAAGGATTTAGAAGAAATTAATCCGAAAACAGAACATGTATTGAATATTTATGCTCCTTATCCTGGAACTCCAAGTTTTGATCAAGCTATTGAAAGAGGATTTAAACCACCACAAAGTTTGGAAGGATGGACAGATAACTTTAGGGAAGCTTGCAAAGAATTAAGCTACATTAATGATGAAAGCAAAAAAGTAATGGAAGCAATAAGGTGGGCTGGAATTTTTAGAACTATGTACAAGAAAAAGAGATTATATGCTGGCTGGGTAAGACCCCTAGTGCAAGTTTTGGGAACTATTTCTAATGTAAGATGGAATTATAATCTTTATAATTTCCCAATTGAACAAAAAGCAGTAACTGTTGGAAGGGAAGTTTTAAAAAGAATGATGAGAAGAAAAAACGAAGAAATTCAGAAAGAAAACTTCTGTTGAACCCTTTTGCGAAAAGCGTTCACGGAAAACTTCGCCAAAAAAAGAATTTTTGTTAAGATGGGGGGAAAGACCATTACTGTTACAATTGAAAATGGAAAAGCTGGACATAAATTAAAAAAGCTTAGAGAACATAAATTACTTTATTGTACTACTTGTAATGAAGTTGTCAAAGAAGACGGGAATTTATTAGAAGGGAATGAATTTCATGGTGCAAAGTAAACTTTTTATAAAAGTTTAATCAAAAACTATTTTTTCTTTAATTCATCCAGTAAAATCCAAAATTTATTTATTACTTCTGAACTTACTCTAAAATTTTTTTTAATCATTTTTGTCAATATTTCTTTCACTTCATCTTCTGTCAGAAGTTTAGATTTAAAGGCAATTAATAAAACTTTTAGAGATCCAACAGATTTTATTTCATGGAGTTTTGCTATTTTTTTAGCTGTTTCATCATCTATTAACAAATAATTTTCTTTTTCCTGTAAAACTAAAGCAATAGCCTCAGCTTCTCCTTTTCCCAATTGATAAGTTTTTCTTAAGAATTCAGATTTATTTTGCCATTTTTGATCTAAATTTTTTACGATAATTTCTTTTTTATCAATAAGATCTTTAATCAAAAAGGAATCTGGAAAATTGTTTTTCATACCATTTTCAACAACTTCAAGATATACTGCATTAGGAATAATTAAAATTTTAAAAATCTTTAACAATAAATCTAATTTATTTAATTTGCTAAATATGATTAATGGTGTTGAATTAGAAATCATCCTTAAAATCTTCTTCTAGATCTTCTATAGCATAATGAAACGTAATATCTCTTTCTACTAAAATGTCCATAAATTTTGTTAAAGGTATTTCTGCCAGTTCTGCTGCTTTTCCAACACTTACTTCCTCATTGCGATATTTTGTCAAGGCAATTTCTAACTTTTTGTTTTTAATACCTAGATCCAATACTTCTCTAAGAACTTCTGATTTGGATGTTTTTTCCTGTTTTGATATTTGTTCTATTTTTCTTAATTCTTCTTCTGGTATTCTTACTGATATTGTTTCTGCCATATGTATACATATGTGGTAACTTGTATATAAATATAGTTATTATATTTATGTTACTTAATAGTAATAACATATAGAAAGATTTATAAATTGGTTGTAGACTTATAAGAATATGAATGAATTATTAGAAAATTTACTCACTTATACTGGAATTGGGCTTGGGGCATATACTACTTTCCTACTTGGAGCACAAGGATTTCAAGACTTAGCATCTGAAAAAATTACTTCACAAAAGCAATTGGATAGTGTAATTGAGGAAGAATCAAAAAAATTAGGGATGGATTCAAGATTAGTTGTTGGTAAATTTTATGCAGTTAGCAATAAAAATTATAATAGAATTCGTGGAGCAAGATGTTTTCAAGATGATTTTGAATTTGAGGGGCACACTCTCCACATAAAAGTTGTAGAAATTAAAGAAGGATGGGGTGCACGTAGGGGAGCCGTAAGACACGAACTATATCATCTACATAAGCATTTTCCATTAAGGAAAAATCCCGTTGCCAAACTTTTAAGAGGATTTTTTTATGAAGAACCAACTGCTACTCTTTATGCAACCACTGGAATAAAACTATAACTAATTTTGGGTGTTATCAAAAATTGCACACAAACACCTATTAATTTTTCAAAAATAACTCTATGGATAAATTCATATTAATTTTTTAATTTCTCAAAATTTTTACAAGGTTCATTTAACCAGGAAGGAATTAATTCTTTTTGATTTAAATTAACCCATGAATGTTCTGTATGTTCTTCACTTAATTTTAAGTTATTATGAGAAGGCTTGCAAAGAAAAATTAACATTGTTATTTTCTGGCCATCATCTCTTGTAAAATGCTGAACATGCAAGGGAGAAACAATATCAATGTCTAAATTTGTTTCTTCTTTAGTTTCTCTTTTTAATCCTAAGAAAGGATCTTCACCTAATTCTAATCTTCCTCCTGGAATGTCCCATTGCCCTGGCTTGTGAACATCATTAGAACGCCTTTTTAGTAGAAGAAGCTTGTTTTCATTATTTACGATAAATGATTTTACAGCTATTCTGAAATTAGTCATTATGAAAAATTAACAATATCTGCAAACTTTTTCTTCTCTTTTTTTAGCTGCTTTCTTTTTTACAGTACTCTTTTTTTTAGGTTTTGGCATAAAAATTTGTAGAGAATTATTGTTTATATTTTTTTCGCTAAATTACTTTATACATTGGTTATTTGCATCCAACCCTTTACATTCGCCAACAAATTTTCCATTTAATGTTGTTCTTTTAAGTTTCCCATCATTATCGCTGCAAGAGGGAGGGTTTCCTAAAACTGATTTAATGCAATTTCTTACTCCACCACTTACTTGATTTCCTTCTCCATTTGGATCAATATTTATGTTAACAGAATTACCAGTTAGAATAAAATATACTGCTATCAGAGCCGCTAATGCACCCAAAATTCCTAAACCATACCACATTAATTTTGATTTTTCTTTTTCCATTTCAGTCTATGTTATTTAATGATTCATCTATTGTTTTAAAATCTTCCTCATATGTTTCTAAATTTGTTTCTTCTTGCACAGGTTGAGCTAAATTTTCTTTATTGAATTCTGGGGGAGAATTTGTAGGAGTTAAAGCATTGTTTAGAAATAAACCTATCCCAATCAAGGCTACAATAATTATGAGTATTATTATTTTTTTCATTGCAAGTTTAGATTTTTTATTTTGGCTTTTAGTTCTTCAATTTGTGGTTTTATTTCTGCTTTTGATTTTTTCATGAATAAGTCCTGCTTGATTTTTATTATTAAGTCAATGACAACTGCTGCTTCCTGTGCGCTTATTTTTCTTTCTTCATGAGCTTCTTCTATTTTTTCCTGGACATCATACAATAAGTAAACTGCGTAATTTCTTACCTGTTCTTTATTTTGGCTTTTTAAATTTGCGTTTTCATTTGCAAAAGCTATTTTTTTAAAGCATTTATTTTTTTCAGGACCTTTTATATCATAACAAGGAAGAACTTTTTTGTAGGAGTTTTGGCAATTTAATGGGTCTGGGAAAACCCTGCATGATTCTTCTACTGTATTTAATTCTGGAAATTTGTTTTGCAACCTGCAGTTTATTCTTTCAAATCTTGTTTCGCGTTCATTACACGGCTTTTCAACTGGTTTTTCCTCTTGTTTTGGCTCTGGTATAGGATCTCTTTCAATTGGAACTACTACTTTACTAGATCCAGATCCTCCTCCACCGCCGCCAGCTGCGTAAACTATGCTAGATAATAGAATAAAAACAAGAAATATATTAGTTGACTTCATTTTAGTATTTGTCTTTTTAAGGAATATAAACTTTTTCTATAAAAAGCTATTTAAATATAAGCTTAAACAATTAAAACATGAATTTAGAGGGAAATTACAATTTTAAAGAAGCTGAAAAAAAGATTTTAGATTATTGGGAAAAAAACAGAATATTTGCTTTTGATGAGAAAAGCAAGAAACCAATTTACAGTATAGATACTCCGCCGCCAACTGTTTCTGGAAAAATGCATTTGGGGCATGCTTTTTCTTATTCTCAGCAGGATTTTATTGCGAGATACAAAAGAATGAGAGGGTATAATTTATTTTTTCCTTTTGGTACAGATGACAATGGATTAGCAACTGAGATTTTAATTGAAAAATTAAAAAATGTAAAAGCAGAAAGCATGAAGAGAGATGAGTTTATCAGATTATGCCTAGAAACTTTAAATGATATAAGACCTGATTTTATCCAGGACTGGAAAAACATAGGATTTAGTGCTGATTTTAATTTATTTTATTCAACAATAAATGATCACTGCAGAAAAATCTCACAAAAATATTTTATTGACTTATTTAACAAAAAAAGAGCTTATAGAAAAGAAGCACCAACAATATGGTGCCATAAATGCAAAACTGCAATTGCCCAAGTTGAATTAGAAGACAAGGAATTAGAGAGCACTTTTAATGATATTATTTTCAAAGTAGACGGGAAAGATGTTATTATCAGCACAACAAGACCAGAATTATTAGGAAGTTGTGTTGCTGTTTTTATTCATCCAGATGACAAGAAAAATAAAACTTTAATCGGAAAAAAAGCCAAAGTTCCTTTATTCAACAATGAAGTAAAAATAATTGCTGACAAAAGAGTTGATCCTGAAAAAGGAACTGGAGTTGTAATGTGCTGTACATTTGGAGACCAGACTGATATGGAATGGTACAAGGCTTATAACTTGCCTTTGAAAATTTCATTTACTGAAGACGGAAGATTAAATGAACTAACTGGCAAATACAAGGGATTAAAAATTAAAGAGGCAAGAGAGAAAATTTTAGAGGATTTACAAAAAGAAAAGTTATTAGTTAGTCAAAAGAAAATAAAGCATATTGTAAATGTTCATGAGAGATGTGGGACTGAAATTGAATTTCTTAATACAAAGCAATGGTATGTTAATTACTTGGATTTAAAAGACTTATTTTTAAAATCAGGAGCCAAGTTAAACTGGTATCCAAAGCATATGAAAGCAAGATATGATCATTGGATAAAAGGTTTACAATGGGACTGGTGCATTTCGAGACAGAGATTTTTTGGAATTCCATTTCCAGTTTGGTACTGCAAAAAATGCAATGAAATTATTTTAGCAGAAGAAAAAGATTTACCAGTTGATCCTTTGACAGACAATCTAAATAAAAAATGCAAGTGCGGTTCTAGTGATTTTATTCCTGAAAAAGATGTTTTAGACACTTGGGCAACAAGTTCTTTGACGCCGAAAATTGCTGCTGAATTAAAACCAGATAGTAACGGAATTTACCCAATGAGCTTAAGGGCCCAGGCCCATGATATTATAAATTTCTGGTTGTTTTATACATTAGCCAGAAGCCAAATACATGATAAATTAAATCCATGGAAAGATGTTGTAATTTCCGGGCATGTTTTAGATCCTCACGGACAGAAGATGAGCAAGTCAAAGGGAAATGTTATTATACCACAAGAAGTAATTGGAAAATATGGGGCAGATGCTTTCAGATTTTGGACTGCTAGTTCTAAATTGGGAGATGACATGCCATACCAGGAAAAAGATATTGTTACTGGACAAAAGACTGTAACAAAATTATGGAATGCTTCCAAGTTTATTTTAATGCATATAAAAGATTTTGACGGAAAAAAACCCAAAAATCTTGAACTAATTGACAAATTTATTTTATCAAGATTAAACAGCATAATTAAAGACAGCACAGAATATTTTGACAAGTATGAATATTCAAGATGCAAATTTGAAACTGAGA
>CAYWEX010000005.1:0-58758 GCA_964457785.1 Candidatus Woesearchaeota archaeon | reverse complement strand
ATGCTCCCGCCGAGATTTGAACTCGGGTTCACGGCGCGAAAGGCCGTTGTCCTTGGTCCTAATTTTTGATTAAGCTTTTTTTAAAAGCTTAGTTTGACCGGGCTAGACTACAGGAGCTTAGTTTTTTTAGTGAAAATATAATTTTTTAAAGGTATTGGTTTTTGAATGATAAATGTTAAGTCAGTTAAAACAAGATTTAAACAATTTAGCAGATAAGGAAAAAGCTGTTATTTTATCAAAATATTTTAAGACAGGCAAAGGACAATATGGGGAGGGAGATTCTTTTTTAGGTATAACAGTCCCAGATCAAAGAAAAATAGCAAAAAAATATTTATCTTTAGTTTTAGAAGATTTGGAAAATTTATTGCAGTCTAATATTCATGAACACAGATTAACCGCATTATTAATCCTAGTTGAAAAATTCAAAAAAAATCATGAAAAAAATATAGTTGATTTCTATTTAAAAAACATAAAATTCGTAAATAATTGGGACTTAGTCGACCTGTCTGCCCCAAATATTTTGGGCAAATATTTATTTGATAAAAACAAGGATATCTTGTATAAATTAGCAAAATCCAATAGTTTGTGGGAAAGAAGAATTTCTATAATTTCAACTTATACATTTATTAAAAATAATAATTTTCAAGACACATTAGAGATCTCAAAAATCTTGTTAAATGACTCTCATGATTTAATTCATAAGGCGCTGGGTTGGATGTTGCGGGAAGTCGGAAAAAAAGATTTAAATTTAGAATTGGAATTCTTAAATAAATACAAAAAGGAAATGCCTAGAACAGCTTTAAGATATGCTATTGAAAAATTTGATGAAGAAAAAAGAAAGTTTTATTTAAAAAAATAAGTTTAATATATTCTAAAGTCATGTTATGTTCTATGATAATCTCAAGTCCAAGATTTGAAAATGGCAAAAAAATACCAGAAGAATATACTTGTGATGGCAAGAATATATCTCCTCCCTTGGAAATTTCAGATGTTCCAAAAGAAGCAAAATCATTGGTATTGATAATGGAAGATCCGGATGTTCCAAAAACAATAAGAGCAGATGGTATGTGGGATCACTGGATCGTATTCAATATACCGCCAAATATAACAAAAATAGAAGAAGGCATAAATCCACAAGGAAAATTAGGCATTAATACAAACACTAAACTTTCTTATTCAGGTCCCTGTCCCCCAGATAAGCAGCACAGATATTTTTTCAAACTCTTTGCATTAGATATAGAATTAAATTTAAACCAAGGAGCATCAAAAAAACAAGTAGAAGAAGCTATGAAAGGACATATATTAAAAGAATCAGTTTTAATGGGCCTTTACTATCGCAGGAAATAATTTCTCCTTAATTTTGGTGAAGCTTTTTTTAAAAAGTTCAGAGAAAAGTATATAAACCAAAATATTCTTATTAGTAAGTAAAAAAGGTGGTGTTTTAATGGATAAAAACAATAGAGTTCTTGTAGCAATCATATTATTGATATTTGTAACTTTATTGTCTTTTAATTTAGATACTATCTCAGGTTCTACTATAAGAGACTCAGATAAGCCTTCTGTAACAATTTCTCCTAAAGTTGTTGAAGAAGGTTCAGGTCAAAGAGTTAAAGTAGAAGTTATCACAGGTAAGTTTGGAGTTAATGAAAGAGCTTATCTTTATGATCATAATTCTCGAGTTGCTACTACAAATTCAGTATGCAATGATAATGTTGAAAAAACAAACAGGCATTACAAATGTTTGGGTGATGCAAAAAGCCCAGTCACATTTTATTTTAGTTTGGCAACAAGTCTTCCGCCAGGTATATACAATATTTGTGTTGAAGATTATGAAAAAGAGCAGGATCAAAAAGAAAAAGGTGACTACTCATTGCAAAGAGGTTTTGTATGTGACTCATTCACAATAAGAGAAAAATTTAAATCAGAAAGAGAAATACTATAAAAATATTTAATTAAAAAACGCGAGGTGTTAATAAAAAATGGAGAGAGATAATAAAATTGTTTTAGGCGCAGTCTTGATATTATTAGTTGGTATGCTTTCTTTTAATTTCAGTAGTACTTTAACAGGAAATCAGATAAAAGAAAGCTCTGATGTAACAGTAACTGCATCGCCAGCAAGATTAGAGTTTTTTGAAATGGCGTCAACTTCTAGTAGCCAAGTAACATTTACTGTTGATGTTAAAAGTGGAAAAGTTCAAGGAACTGCATTTTTATATGGTCCTGGTCCAAGTGGTGGCAGAAAAGAAGTAAATCTTTGTCAAAAAAAGTCTGAGTGTGGAGAAGGTAAACACATAGTAAACAGACTTTTCAGCCAAGGCGATAGAGAAGGACAATACTACTTATTGGTAAAAGATGATAATTCTAATAAGGAATTTAGATCAAATACAATAACAATAGTGCAATCCTCAGGATATCCTCCTGGGTATTAATTTTTTCTTTTTTAATTATTCTTAATAAAATTCTTAGAATTAAATTTTCTTAAAAAAATAGTTTTCCATAAACACTTTTTTCTAAAAGTTAATTATTGAAATTTTCTTTTCCAAGGTTTGGTTCAGCTCTGCTGAACTTATGTTAAAGTCATAGACTTGTAACATTTTCTTGTTAAGAAAAGCTTATTGGCTTTTTAAAGAAATAATTTTATTAATTACTTTGCTTTCTTTTACTTCAACATATCCGCTAAAGTCTCCATCCATTACTTTATCAAAGGATAGTATTTCTAATCTTTTGGAAAAAATAGGACCATCTACAACTAATGTGTTATAAGGTCCTCCTTCTCCACCAGGATGAAAGCCAAACTTTTCTGCAGTTTTTACAAATTCATCAATATTTTTCAAAGTTAATCTTTCCCCTAGCCAGTTATTTCCTAGACCTTCTGCAGCTACCTCTGTAATAATAATTTCATAGCCTTTTCTTAACATGTCTGTCATTAATCTTGTATGATCATAACCAGCATGGCTTGCAAATACATCTATTCCTAATGGAAACAAAGCATCTCTTATGCTCTTAATCTGTGTTTCCTGCAGTCCTATTCCACCCAAAATTACAGAATCTACAGGGTTTTCTTCTACAATCTTTTTCACAATCATAGCTTCTTTTTGAGGATCTGCTTCTGTGCAAGTTGTATAAATATGCTTTATTCCTAAAACCTCAGCCATTTTTTTAGTTAATTCAACAGTTGCAAAATGAAATAAATAGCAGTCAGTTCTATTAGGCTTTACAGAAATAAGATATTTTATATTCCAGTTTTTTTCTATGGCATATTCAATAGCTAAAGTACTGTCTTTTCCACCGCTATATAGTATAGCCACATCCATACAATTATTGTATTTCTACCATTTATAAATATTTTCTATGTGGTATGCAAAAATAACCAGATACTACATTTTTTTAAACCTATACGAAAATTTATAAATAAAATTGACTTTTAATAAATTAGATTTTAATGGAAAAAATAGAGATAAAAGGCCACTCTAAGTATTTCTTTATTGCTTCTTTTGTACTTCTAGTTCTAATATCTCTTGTAATTGTTTGGCCATTTTTTACTACAATTTTAGGCAGCATTGTAATTGCCTATATATTTTACCCAATTTATGATAGATTATTAATATTTACAAAAAATAAAAACCTGGCTTCTTTTTTAATGTCCTTGTTAATTCTAATTTTATTAACAATACCAATAATCATTTTGGCAAATTCATTAATTAGGGAATCTGCAGGTTTGTTTTATTTGATTAGGGATCTTAATACAGGGGTTATAGACCTTACAAATACCTTTGTCTTCAAATATTTGAGTGAAAATGTAGATATAACAAATTATATAAAAAATGCTTTAAGTAAATTATCTATAGAAATTCTTCAGGGGACAGATAATTTCATTATTGCTCTTCCTTCAAAAGTAATTAATTTTTTTGTTATGTTCTTTCTAATCTTCTATTTGTTTAAAGATGGAAAAGAAGTTGTAGAAAGAATAAAAAAAGAACTTCCGTTAAGGGAGAAATATAAGCAGGATTTAATTAAAAAATTTAGTGAAACAGTTTATGCAACAGTCTATGGTGTTTTAGGTGCTGCTTTTTTACAGACCCTATTTGCTTTGATAGGATTTTATATTTTCAAGGTTAGCTCACCCTTATTTTTGGCTTTTTTGATTTTTTTAGCTGCTTTGCTTCCTTTCGTTGGTTCTGCTTTGATATGGTTGCCTGTTGCAATTTTTAAGATTATAGCTGGTGAAAATTTTAATGGTGTGGGTTTGATAATTTATGGAATTTTAGTAATAAGTTCAATTGATAATATAATGAAGCCCATGTTAATGGGTAAGAAATCAAAAATGCATCCAGTTCTTGCTTTGTTGGGTATATTGGGTGGTCTTCAAATATTTGGGCTGATAGGGATTGTAATAGGGCCCCTAAGTCTGGCAATCTTAACTGTTTTCTTTGAATTTTATTTAATAGAAAAGAAAGAAGCCCAGATAATATTTAAGAAATAAAACCAAAAACTTAATATAATGCTTTTTAACATAAAATAATTCCATGAAAAAGAGAATTGTATTATTTTTGATTTTTCTGTTGTTAATTAATATAGCTGGTGCTGGAGAAACATATACTCTGGATTTTAAGGAAAATCCAGCTTACTTGGTTGGCTTAAAAGATGGAGACAGAGTTCAATTTAATTTAAAAGATTCTTTGCACACAATATTAATAAAAAAAATAAAATTAGATAGTGTTGATATTGCTGTATTTACAAGTATAGAAGATAAAAATATTTCTCAAAAAGTTCCAGTTTATACTAATTTAAATTCGAAAAAATTTCTTAAATTAGATGTTGAAAAAGATGGAAATCCAGACTTAAATGTTATATATAAGAATTCAAATAGTTCTGCAGTATCAGTTTTATTCCAGCTTCCAATAGGCCCAGACAAAAATCTTGTGGTATTTCCAAAAAGCCAGTTTGAAAAAGATAACTTTCTTAAAAATCTAATGTACTTGTTTATAGCTTTTGTTGTTGTTTTTGCCCTTTTATTTTTGTTATTAAGAAAAAAGGCAGAAGAGACAGAAAAAGTAATAGAAAACAAACCAGAGAATAATGCTGAAAACAAGCCCGAAAAACTAGAATAAACTTTATAAACAATCCAAAATCATTTCTTAATATCTTTTGGTCTAGTTTGATTAAACTTTTCCAAAAACTTTGGGCCCGTAGCTTAGCCTGGTTAGAGCATTGTAACTTCAATTGAAGTTGTGCAAGTCTTATATGGCACTCTAACATACATATCTAAGAAAGCCAAAGGTCGTCAGTTCAAATCTGATCGGGCCCAGTTTTTTACAATTTCTCCTTTTTGGTAAAGCTTTTTAGAAAAAAGCTTTATTCAGTTATTTCTTTTTTATCTTTATTTGTTTTTTCTGCTAATGCCTCTTTGTGTCGTTTAGCTAATTCCTTTTCTGCTTTGCCAAAGTCATTAGGATTTAACATGTTGATTAAACTTTCTAAAGTTTTTTGTTCTGTACTCTCTTTCTCAAAAATATTTTCTAAAGACTCGAAAAATTCTGTTCTTCCCACACCAATTAATTCAAGCATTAAATTAAAATCCCTGATTACGTCAGATCTATTATAGTTTTGTCTTGAGGACCTGAAAGAAAAAACATTTTGCTTGCAGCCAATATAATGAATGCCTCCAGCCCCCATTTTCTCTCTTTTAGTTTCTATAACTAAAAATAAATATCTGTTTCCAAATAACCAGTTTAATACCCCGTCATCACCGCTAAATAAACCAGTATTTCCTCGGTAAACTATTGGAGTGCCATAATACGGAGTTTTATCCCCTATATTGTCAGTTGACCTATAGGCTTTTTCCAGTTCAGCTTCACTGGATTTATTCCAAGTTAAATTAACCATAATAAAAAATATAAAAAATCTCTATAAAAAGATTATTGTTTTTAAGAAATAATTTCAAATTCTTCACTTCTAACTAAAAACCCCTCAGAAATTCCCTTTCCAATAAAATAGCTGTATTTTGTAAAATATTTGTCTAAAGAACTGAAAAAACTTTTTTTCTCTTTAAAAGTTACTATTCTTAGTTTTTCCAAGCCAGTTAATTTTTTTGTTGCATTTATGGCCATTTCCTTTCCACCCAGATAATCAACTAACCCAATTTCTTTTGCTTCAAATCCCAGGAAAAATTCTCCAGTAGCATATTTGCTTAAATCTTTTTTTCTGTTTTTGCTTACATCATCACTGAATATTTTGTGGATAGCATCAATTTTTTTCTGTAAAATTGCTCTTTCTTCAGCACTTAGTGATTTGTAAGAGCTTCCTAAATCCTTGTACCTTCCGCCAATTAGTCTCTCATATTTTACTCCATATTTGTCCATCAATTTTTCATATTGCAAATAAGATCCTAATACACCAATGCTTCCAGTAACACTTAACTCATCAGCAACAATAGCATCAGAAGCAGAAGCAACCCAGTAAGCTCCTGAAGCACCTGTATCTCTTATCCATGCAACAACTGGTTTGTCTATTTTCTTTACAGCTTCAACAATTTCTCTGCTTGCCAGGACTTCTCCGCCAGGGCTGTTAATTTCTAGAATAATTGCTTTTATCGTGTTGTCATTTTTTGCCCTGTCTAAATATTTGATAGCTCCGCTTGATGTAACTTGTTGCTCATCAAAAAATCCATCGCTGCTGCTTGAGACAATAGTGCCTTTTAAAGGAATAAAAACAACTTTGTCAGAAAAATCAATTGTATTGAAATTTTGAGACAATAATAAACTAATTAAAAAAAATAACCCGACTATTAATAGCATCTTTAAATTTTTATTCACCGTCAACAACCTCTGTCTTGCTTAATCTTTCCAAAAACCTCTGGTAGTCTTTTTTAAATATAATTCCCAATGAATCAATTAAAAGCAGTAAAGTAGAAACTTTTGATAAATTTCTTAATACGCATGGCCAGAAATTTAGTTCATTCTCAGTGCTTCTAACATAAATATTCATTAGAGATTTTCCGACACTTTGTTTTAAAAAATACTCCAATACAGCCCAATATAAAATAGTTAATAAACTGATTATTAAAAAAGCCATAAGTATTTCAGAACTAAATTCTTTAAAAAATAAGTCTTCTTCAAAATTCCCAAAAAAATCCTTGAAAGGATAAACTATAATTAAGTTTACAATGATAACGTCAATAAAATAAGCAGCCACCCTTTTCCACAACTTTACAGGAGCCACTATCTTTTTTAGCTTCATTAATTATAAAATTCTATCTGAAAATATATAAACCTTGCTATAACAAAGGCTTTGCACATAAATTCAATTCCGTAAATCTTCCGGTAAATCCGTAAACTTTCCGGCTAATCCGGAAATCTTCCGAAAATAGCTCCAAACTACTTTAAAGTTAAAATAAATAATTTTATACAAATTTCTATTAACTAAGTAAATGAAAATAGAACGGCACAGGACTAAAAAATGGATTGTTTCTATTTATGAATATAATAAAAAAGAGAAAAGTTTTTTCAAAGTAACAAGAAGGATTCCAGAATTATCTGTTTCTGAAACAAGAATTTTTAATTCAAAAGAAGAAGCCGAAAAGCAATTTTACGAATGGCTGAATTGATCTTTGATTTTAATTTTTAATAAATCTATTAGTTCCGGTTGATTATATTGATAAGCATCAGGGATATTTAGAGATATAATTTGTTTCTTAAAATAAATATTGGGGAATCTTTTTATCATCTCATCTCTTTGAAATTCTTCCATAACAATTATCCTATCAGCCCATTCAGCTTGTTTTTCTGAAACAGGATTATCATTAAATAATCCTGCAGACTTGGTATTAAATTTATCTTTAAATAAGAATTCTGCTGTCTTGCTTCTGTGCTTATTTTGGTTGCAGATAAATAATATATTCATAATTTTATCTGTATATCAATTAATATAAATCTTCTCTTTATAATAAATTTAAAATTTCTTTGCTGTGTGAATCAACATTTACATCAGAAAATGTTTTTATTATTTTCCCTTGCTCATCAATAATAAAGGTGCATCTTCTTATTTTCTTTAAATTAAAACCAAGAAATCTTTTCAGAGCATTATATCTCTTGGCAGTATTATATTCAGAGTCAGAAAGTAGCATAAATGGCAGTTTGTGCCTTTCTTTAAAATTTATGTGGCTGCTAATGCTGTCAGCACTAATTCCTATGATAACTGCATTTTTTCTTCTTATTTCCTTGTAATCATCTCTAAAACCACACGCCTCTTTTGTGCAGAAAGGAGTATCATCTTTTGGATAAAAATATAATATAACTTTTTTCCCCAGAAAGCTGTTTAAACTATGGTAATTTCCTTGTGTGCATTTCAAAAAAAAGTTTGGTGCAAAATCTCCTTCCTTAAGCATTCCACCTTTTTAGAAAAAATCAATATTTAAGCTTTATTGTAAAAGAAACTATTAAAAGAACAAAATTCTAGAAGCTTTTATGGAAGAAGAACATGATAAAATAATTGAAGAAATTATAAGTTCTTTTAAGCAAAAAACTAAAATAACAGCAGAAAAGAATTTTACTTATCGGATAAAAGGCAAGCCGCAGGAATATCAGGTAGATCTTTTAATTTTAATTGGCTTTAAATTATTTATTTTTGAGATAAAAACTGGAAAAAAAGAAAGAAAAGCTAAAAAACAATTAGATTTTCATAAGAAATATATTGAAAACAATCAACAAAAAATTTTTACCATTTATAATCTAGCTTTCTCTGAAGTTAATACTTTAAGAGTTTCTAAAAAAGAAGATAAAATAATTAACATGAATTTAAAAGAAGAGACGACTTTCACAAGCTTTTTAAATGATCCTTTAAGCTTTCTAATTAAAGAATAAGTATTTATAGCTTAATATCTTAATAATTAAAATGCAAATTGAGAGAAAGTTAAAAGACATTCCTAGAAGAGAAATTGATGTATTAGAGAAAGTATTAAATAAGATTCTAAAAAATGAGGAACATTTTGATTCAACTACAGAAGAATTAGTTGGTGATAAATGGGAACCAAAATCAGGAATTATATTAATTTATAGTCAGGGTACAATAAAAGAAGCCGCCAAATTAGTAGGCAAGGGAAAAACACATGAAGGAAATTATGAAATCGAATTTAAATTAAATTTATCCGATGATATATATTCTCTTTTATTACAAAATTTAGAAAAACAATCCCCAATTTTAGCTAAAAGTCTTCCCAAATTACCTTCTTATAGTTCTTCCTAAAAGAAACTATTAAAAATACCAATTAATAAATTTCTATTATGAACTCAGAATTAATTCAGGAAATACAGGCAAATCTGCCTAAAATAAAAACCAAAAAACAGTTAGAGCAATTAAAATCAGATTTAGCTAAAAAATACAAGTTAAATAAAGGTTTTAGCAATATTGATTTATTAACAAATATAAAAAACCTGGATTTTAAAATACTTTTAACTAAGCCGACAAGAACAAATTCAGGTGTTACTCCAGTTTCCATAATGTCCAAGCCGGCAAATTGTCCTTCTCAAGCTAAGTGCATTTACTGTCCTGGTGGAATAAATTCTGTTTTTGGCAATACTCCAAAGTCTTACCCAGGAAATTCTCCAGGAATTATAAGAGCAATTAGAAATGATTATGATCCCTATCTGCAGGTATTTAATAGATTAGAGCATTATGTTTTGTTAAATCAGGATATTACAAAAGTTGAATTCATAGTAATGGGCTCAACTTTCTTATTTTTTGATGCTAAATACAAAAAAGATTTTATTAAATTTTGCTTGAAAGCCTTAAATGATTTCTCAGAAATGTTTGTAAAAAATAATGAAATTGACTTTAAAAAATTCATAGAATTCTTTGAACTTCCTGCTTCAATAAAAGATAATGAAAGAGTATCAAGGATTAAGGAAAAATTAAAGATATTAAAACAAGATACAACTTTGGAAAAAGAGCAGTTAAGAAATGAAACAGCTTTTTCTAGGTGTGTTGCAATGTGCTTGGAAACTCGTCCTGATTACTCTTTTGAAGATCATATTTCAGAAATGCTGGATTATGGAACAACTAGAGTTGAAATAGGTGTACAAACTTTATCTGATGAAATTCATAAATTAATAAAAAGAGGCCATACAAACCAGGATTCAATAAAAGCAACTCAATTGCTAAAAGATTCTTTCTTGAAAGTAACATATCATAATATGCTGAACTTGCCAGGATCAACAATTGAAAATGATAAATATGAATTAAACGAAATATTTGATAATCCAGATTATAGGCCAGATTCAATAAAGATATATCCTTGTCTGGTATTTAAGGGAACAGAGTTATATAATCTGTGGAAAGAAGGAAAACATGAAGTATTTACAATGGATCAGATAGTTGATATTATCTGTGAAGCAAAAAAGCACATTCCAAAATACTGCAGAATAATGAGAGTTAACAGGGACATACCTACTTTTATGTCCGAAGCTGGAGTTAGAAAAACTAATTTAAGGCAATATGTAGATGAAGAAATTAAAAAAAGAAATATAAAATGTAATTGCATTAGATGTCGTGAACCAAAATTAAATAAAATTTCCTGGGAAAACATTAAATTAAAAAGACTAGATTATGAAGCATCTAAAGGCCAGGAAATTTTCTTGTCATATGAAGATGAAAAAAATGACATTTTATTGGGATTTGTAAGATTAAGAATTCCATACAAACCATTTAGGTCGGAAATTACAAAAACTTCAGCTGGAATAAGAGAATTGCATGTGTATGGTCAGGCAGTTAAAATAGGCGAAAAAGATGATAATGTTCAGCATAAAGGTCTTGGTATAAAATTAATGCAGGAAGCAGAAAAAATTGCAAAAGAAGAATATAATATAAATAAATTATTGGTAATTTCAGGAATTGGCGTAAAAAATTATTATATAAACAAGTTGGGTTATAAAAAAGATGGTGTTTATGTTTCTAAATTAATTTAAATACTTATTAATTAATATTTTTTTCTAAATAATTTTTTTCCGTTAACGCTTTTTCCTAAATATTTTTATTCCATAATATCCAATTAAGGAAAATATTGACAACACTAAATTAAAGTTGTCATAAAAAGGAAAAGGCACTGTTTTTTCATAGCATTTTACAAATTTTGGTGGTATAGTTAATCTGCAGCAATTCAATCCAGTACCATCACATGGTAAAGCTGGACAAGAAACGCTTTTTTTCCCTTCCAGGCAGTCACCAACACTGCATTTCCAGTTAGCACAAAGAGCAGAATATTCTGGACATTGTGTAGAATCTACTGTACTCTCAACTCCATCTGGATCGCAATCTAAATCTTCATCAGCACATCCGTCAGCATCATTATCTATTAAATCATTGCAGGAATTTATATTAACATTTCCCTGTGCAGCTTCACTTGTCAAAACATCCAGTATTGGGGAAAACTCAACTGGATTTATTCTTACTCTAAATTTAAATTTAGAAATTCCATCATTGACAACACCAGGATCAGTATAAGCAACCCATGGAATAGCAACTATTTTTGAAAAAGGCACTCTATAAGGTCCAGCCCCAGCTGGAAGATTTAAGTCTCTTGTTTCTAGTTCTCTATCTCTTAATAATCCTGGTTCAATTAAATAAATATCAATATAAGCATCTTTTCCAATGCATTTGTCAGTAGTTTCAACAAAAATAAAAATATTCTCTCCTTCAATAGCTTCTGTAAGAGATACAAACTGAGTTTCATCCGAACTCCATCCCAATTGAAGTTCACTGCTGTCTATAGCTATGTTACAGCAGTCTTCATCTCTTATATAACATTTTTTATCATTTGGAAAAAAATCAGAAGGACAAATTCCATCATTATTATTCCCGCATTCTCCAAAGCAAAAACCATCTGCAGAAGGATCACAAGATCCTTGTAAATTGCAGATATTTGCTCCATGAAGCTCGTTCGGATCATGAGTTGCAAACGCATTTAAACTAAATAAAATTAAGAATAATAACCAAAAAACACCCTTTTTCATGAATAATAAATCCTGTTTACAATATAAAAATATTTCGCCTGTTTAAGGATAATTTCTTAAAAAGATAATCAGCAAAATAAGAAGTATTGCTATAATAGTCCAGGTTACAGGAGTTATATTTTTTAGATCTATCATTTTAAATTTTCTCCATTTTTTTCTAATTTAGATATGCGATTATCAAAATATATAAACATTACTATAAAAGAGGTAAAAAAAGCAATAACAAGAAGCTCAAATTTATCAAGCTCAAATAAACTAAACATAGCAGTAACTACGCCAATAATACTAATTATTGTAATTACTGGATGTTTATCTAAAAAATTATCTGTCATTTCTTAACATGAATCTCTCCTTTACCAACAGCAGTTAAATTATATTGAGTTCCTCTTATTACTAGATTTCCACTTTTTAATTCTGTTATAATTTCCTCTGCTTGTAAAAAACTTTCAAGTTTCCCATTTTCTGTTCTCGGAATATAGTATTCTCCCCTGTTTACTTTTAAGAAAGTTCTTTCTAACTCGCCTGAAAATTCATTTCCAACTGCCTTTGATACTATTGATGTATTGTCAGTATCATATTCTCTTTTTTCTTTTCTTTCACATCCCTTGCTTAAGAACCCAGTTGTAAAACTTAATGCAGTAGCTAATAAATAAGCAAATCCTCTGCTTGAAGTTGCTCTCCCAACAAAATAACCTATTGTTTCATTATCTTCTAATTCAATTTTATCAATCATTTTTTCCTCCCAAAAGATTTTTTAGAAAATCCTCTCTTTTCAGATCAGATGTAATATGCAAAACATCATTTCTTATTAGCTTGAATCTTTCCTCTAGATCATCAACAAAATCCTGCAAATCCTGCATATCTGTAAATACAGCCTCTATAAGAAAATCATAGCTGTTGCTTAATTTGAAAATGCTGTTTAAACAGTCCTGCTCATCAAGAAATTCTCTTAATCTCTCTTTTTCTTCTTTTTCAGTTTTTAACAAAATTAAAACATCTATGTCATACCCTAATTTATTAAAATTCAATAAACAGCTGTGTCTTTTTATTACATCGTTTTCTTCATAATTTCTTATCTTGTCAAAAATAGTGCTTACAGGAATGCTGGTTGCCTTTGATATTGCAGTTAATTTCTCTCTTCCATTTTGTCTTAAATTTGATAAGATCATTAGTTCTTTTCTCCTCATCATATTTTCGCCTCCTTTGAAACTATTACACTAAAAGTAGAAAAACCATTTATATTTGATTAATATATTATAATAATTGATTATAATATTATAATATTTACAAAAACTTTAAATATCCTACAAATATAATAATTTAAACTCAGAAATTATAAAATCAAAGCATCAGGAATTCATAGATCAGGAGATTATAAGAACCTGGGTTCTTATCATGAAGAGAAAAATAGCTAAAATTGGTCCAAGTACATTAATGATATCTTTGCCTAGCAAGTGGGCTAAAAAATTTAATTTAAACAAAGGCAATGAATTAGAGATAACAGAAAATAATGAAAACTTAATAGTTTCTACTCAAAATGAAATTTTAAAAAAAGAACTTGAAATTAATGTTTCTTCTCTTGATTTAATGCTTTACAGATTAATTGGATCAGTATACAAGGCAGGATATGAGCAGGTAAAGATAATTTTCAATAATCCAAAGCAGTTAGAAACAATTTATGATGTATTGCGAAAAACTTGCCTTGGTTTTGAAATTATTGAGCAGTCTAAAAATTTTATTATAATTAAAGAGATATCAAAACCAGAACATCATGAATTTGAAAATGTATTAAGAAGAAATTTTTTGTTTCTATTGTCAGTTGCAAATGATTCCCTAGATTCAATAAAAAAGCAAGATTATGACTCTCTAAAAAATATAACTTTAAGAGACCATAACATAAACAAGTACTCTGATTTTTGCAGGAGAATTTTAAATAAAAAATCTATTTCAGAAAAAAATTCTCCTTTATATCATATTATAGAGCAATTGGAAAAATTAGGCGACATGTATCGTGACTTATGTTTGTATATTTATGAAAACAAGCTAAAATTAGACAAGGAAACTTTGGAGATTTATCAGAGAGTAAATGAATTTTTTAATTCTTTTTATGAAACATTTTACAAGTTTAATCTTGAAACTGTTGAGGAATTTGGTAAAAAAAGAAATGAATTAAGAGAAGTAATAAATAAATCCCTAAATTCAAAACAAGACAAGCACATATTGTTTTTCCTGAATAATATATTTAATACTACTTTTGACCTAAATGGGGCTTTGATGACTTATCATATTTAGTTTTTCAATATCAGCAAACCCCATACGAGCGAAACATTTAAATATACTATCACTATAATGATAGTATGAAAATAGCCTTATTAAACCCACATGTAATAAAAATATTGATATCAGTAAGAAAGGAAGATAGCATTAGCTCTGTTTCTAAAAGAATTGGCTTGTCTTATGGCTGGACATATAAATGGATAAAAGAATTAATTAAAGAAGGAATTTTAAGGGAAAAATGGAGAGGAATTGTTTTATATGAAGAGAATGAAAGCTATAAAAAAATAATTTCCTTTGTAAGGGATAATTTGACTAATATTAATTTCTATTACTCTGCTTTGCAATTATTTGGAATAAATTATTGTTTTACAAAAACAGATGCAGTTTATTTATGGACAGAAGGAAGATATAATGTGGCGAGATATAAGGGATACTATCCTATTTTTATTAAAGTCAACAAGAAAGACTACTCTATTTTTTTGGAATATTGTAAAAGATTAGGATTAAAAATTAATTCTTGTAAAGGTGCATTTTTTGTTGCTGAGTTTTCAGACAATTTTAAATTTATTAAGAAAAATGGATTTAATGTTGAACCATTGGAAAAAACAATACATTTTATGCAGGAAAATATTTACAATTTTGAACCTGCCTTGGAGATGATCAAAGAAATGTATGGCAAGAAATTGAATATAACCTATAGGGAAATTAATCATTTATAATGGAAGAATTAGTAAAAAAAGAAAATGATATTTTTGAAATATTAATTGAATTTATTAGGTATGGCTTGGACTTTATTGTTATTGGTGGTTATGCTGTTTCTGCATTTAAGCATAGATTTTCTGTTGATGCTGACATTGTTATTAAATCAGAAAATTTGGCTGAGTTTGAAGAAATACTAAAAAAACAAGATTTTAGAAAAACTATAACAAAGCAGCTGGAAAACGTTTACTCTTCTAAATTTATCCGGTATGAAAAGAATTATGCAAGCATAGATATTCTTGTTAATGCCTTGGCTTCTAGAACAACTAGTACTTCATTTAGCTATGATCTGCTTTTTAATAATTCTCTTAAAAAGAAGATAGTTGGAATTGAAAAAGAAGTTTTAGCCAGAATTCCAATTAAGGAGTTATTAATTGTAACAAAAATACATTCAGGAAGATTAACAGACTTTAGGGATATAGCTGCTTTGGCAAAAGATAGCAATTTGGATTTGATAAAAAAATTTCTGTTTATTGGGAACATTAACCAACTTTATGAAAATCTGTCTAATTTGTATAGAGTTACAAATGATAAAAATTTCAGTGATTCATTTAAGGGAGTATTTATGGAAAAAAAATTTGATATAGATATTGACAAAGTTAGAAAGATAAGCCAGCTAAGAAAATAATAAAACTTGATATTAATGACTTACCACATATAGAAAATAAGACAAATTAAAAATTATTTCTTTTTTTCACGTAATTTGTTTAATAATTTATATTCTTCTTTTGATGCATTTCCTTCTTTGCACTTTGCTTCTAAAACTGCAAGCTGCTCACGATACACTTTTTGTACCTTATCTATGTCTTTTTTTGAACATCCCATTTCAAAAATAAAATTATTCGATTATTTAAATATTGCTATTATTTTTATTATTTATTAATTACTTCAATTGTAAAATATTTATCGGATATAAAAACAAAAATAGGATATTTGCAGTTTTAATTAATTATTTTCGGAAGATTTGCGAAATTTTCTCAGTAATTATTATTAAGAAGTTTGAATTATAAAAGTGAATGTTAATAGTTTACTCTGATCATGCTACAAAGAGAATGAAGCAAAGAGGGATTACAGAATTAGAAATAGGGCATATTTTATCTTATTCAGAATATATAAAAAAATCTCGTGATGGAACTAAAGAAGCTTTTGGTAAAGTAAATAATAAATATATAAGGATATTCTTTGTTGAAGAAGAAAACTTAATAAGGATAGTTACTTTGATTATATAAAATGAAAATTGAATATGATAAGGAAGTGGACGCAGCTTACATTTATCTAGTATTCCCTATAAAAGATAAGGAAGTTAAAAAAACAGTTGAAATTAATGAAAATATTTTCTTAGATTATGATAAAGATGGCAAGCTTTTGGGTGTTGAAATATTAAATGCAAGTAAAACATTAAATAAAAAAGTCATTGAAGAAGCACAAATAGCTTAATTATAGAAAATTTATTAAACTTCTTGGTATTTTTAAAAAAATGTTTTTCCAAAAAAGTAAGCCGTATATAGCTGATTATTTTATTATTGGGATTGATTTTGATGGTGTTCTTGCTCAAAATTATAAAGCCAAGATAAAATATGCTAAAGAATTATTTAATCTAAATTTAAAATTAGGTCAGACAAAAAAAGAAGGTTTTGAAAAGTTAATTAGCTCTTTAGGAAAAGACTTATCTTATGCTGAGTTTACAAAAGCAGTTGTTAAAAGAACTTTGGAATATGAACTTCCTTTAAATTGTAAAGAAGTTTTATTTAAATTATTTAAGGAGAATTTCAGATTTACTGTAATAACATCAAGAACAGATGAAGAATATCCATATGCAGAAGCTTTCATAAAACAAAACTATGGTAATTTAATTAGTAATATGCATAATGTTAGTTTCTCAGATTCTAAAAACAAAAAGAAAATAGGTTTAAGAGAGAAGTTTTATTTTGTTAAAAAACTTAGGCCAAGAATCTATATTGATGATGACTTGTATAAACTAAAGGCGCTTGAAAATCTACCAGTAGAACTTTTTTATTGCAGACAGCCAGAAAATCTTGATAAAAATTTAAATATTTTTGATAAAAGAAGAATTAACGAATTTAATGATTGGGTTGAGCTTTATACAAAAGTTATTCAAATAAAAAGATTGCATGAAGCGGTTTGCTGGAAATATAAACTTAAAAATACTTTTTCAAATCTTATTGAGATTTTTAACCAAGTTCACGGCCTAACAAACAGGCAAAAAGAAAACCTTTTAATAGATTATGATAAAGTCTTTTCTAGCTATATGTCAGCAGCATAAAATGAGCTTAGAATTAAGAGTAAAAGAATCAGAAAAAGGATATGAAGGCATAACTGTAAACTTTTCTGAATTTGTAGTCTATTCAGGTATTGACAAAGACAATTATAAATTTTTAAAAATAACTCCTAGGGGGGTTGAATTGTCTACAAATTTTCCTAAAAATTGCATTAAATCAATTTCAGTTAATCAGGGACAAAGAGAACCAACAGTAATCTTTAATGATAATGTAAGATTTTATGGTCGCAGTTTACCTTCAAATAAACGAATAAAATTTGGTAAACAGGTTATTGGGGCTCTTTTTTCATATGATCCTGGAAACTTTCTGTCTAAAGTTATAGGAAAAAATAAAGAAATATTTCTAAGTATAGCTTGGAGATATATTAATATGATTTCTTCCAAAGATAACGAACAGTTGATTGAGTTTCATGAAAAACCAGATCCTGATTATAGTGATGATTTATAATTTTATTTTTTTACTATTAGATTTAAAAAAGGATAAATCAAAAGAAACAATCTCAAAGAAAGGACAACGTTTTTTTTAAAAAGCATCTCTCTTGGCGAAAAATACCCCATTGAAGAACCTTCATTTAGTTTTAATTTGAAATTATTATCTTCTAATTTGTATATATATCGCGTTTTTTTAAATCCGTAGAAAGTTATAAATAATTTTAATTGATTTTTATTACTTTTTATTCCAAGCTCCTCATATAGTTCTCTGGTTGCTGCTTGTCTAGGTTCTTCGTTTTTTTCTATACCACCACCAAAAAGTGACCATTTATTAGGATTTAAAATTCCAAGCTTATTATCTCTTAATTGAAATAATATCTTTCCGTCTTCTTTTTCCAAAATAAGTCCAACATAATTCATATTATTTTTTTAACAAAGGGTATTTTGGAATAAACCCCCTCTTTAACCTCTAATTCATTTATAATTTTATTTTCGATTAGTATTTTTGGGAAATTTATTCCCGAGTGATATAAAAAAATTATTCCCGCTGCAAACCTGACATTAATTTCATGAATGAGAAATTTATCATTATGTAAAAAACCCTGAATATTAAATGGAGATTTTATATTTAATCTTTTTTGAATTATCTTGGCGGCTTCTAATAATTTATAATTTTTTCTAATTTCAATAGTAAGTGATTCTTCTGATTTTATTAAAATATCTCTGCGCGGAACAGCAGTGATAAATTTATTTTCTTTGACAAGAACATCAATATTCCAAGGCTCTCCAAATAGTAATTCCTGTGCTATAAACTCAATATTTTGATTCAAAAAGAATTTTTTATCTTCTTCATTTTTTATAATACCTATATTTCTACCGCCAGAACCGAATCGGGGTTTAACAAAAAATGGTGGGCATATATCAGTTTTCTCAAGAGGTTCTGTTTTTGGCACATTAAGATGATTTTCTCTCGCTATCTTTGAAAAATTTAATTTATCTTTGCATAAAATTGCGCTCTCAAAATCAGTAATAAAGGGAAGCTCAAGATTTTGCATTTTTTCAAAACCATTTTCGAATGTGGGCATTATAAGATCAATATTTTCTTCTTTACATAAATTTATTAAAGATTCCGAATAATTATTATCTGAGGATTTAGGAAGTATAACTTTTTTATCAGCTAAAAATAGCCCCCGGGCATACTTGTTGCAATCCGCAGCCACCACCCAAATTTTTGGTAAAGATTCTTTTACTATCTGTATAGTTGATATTCCGCAGCCACCCCCAGCTTCTAAAATTAATATTTTCATTTTATTCTCTGAAAATAAATTTGCTCATAAGCTTTTTCAAAACCAAAACAAGCAGCTGAATCTATAATAAACTGATTTCTTGATTTAAAGTAAATTAGTTTTGGTTTATTTTTTAATAATTCTTTTATAGCAACTTTTGCAATAGCCTTGCCAAAACCATTACCTCTAAATTCTTCTCTAACTGCTAAACCATAAATTACATAAACACCATTAAAACAAATACTTCCAACAGAGCCAACTAACTGCCCACCATATCTGCCAACCAAGTGCAGGTTTTCCTGGAAATTAAAATTATACTGGATTTTCTTCTTTAACGTTTCAATATCTTCTTCCGGATTTTTGAAAACTTCAATAAAAACCTTGCCAAACTCATCAGTATCCTGAGTAATTGAGATATCAATGTTTTTGTCCAAACTTCCATTTTCGTTCAAGAAATCTTTATTATAAACAAAAACGTGAATAATATCTTTTTTATACTCTTCTGAGAATTTTTTTTCTAAATCTCTGGGTGTTGTGGCTATATTAAAAGAAATTGCTGGATTTATTCCTAAATCCACATAAAAAGAATCTATTCTTTTTAATAATTCTTGAAAAGAACTATTATTAGATCTAATTTGCCTTACTCTATTAAAAAAAGAGCCCCCCTTATTCGGATCATAATGAAAATTAGCTTCAAAATCTCTGTATAGAAAACATAATTTTTCTAATCCTTTTAGTTCGTGATCTTCAATATCTTTTACTATTTCTAGAGCATTAATTACCATTTCTATGTGGGCTTATTTCATATTTTTTATTAAGTTTAAATTCAGAAGATTCATTTAATATTGCGGGCAAGCGTCTTTTCTTTCTTGGATATTTGATTAATTCAATAGATAAGTTTAAATTATCATAAAGCATATTTTTGTTATGCTTTACATTTATATATAAATTAAGTTTACAAATATGTAAACAAGAGAGAATATTTATAAGGGGGGAAATTTGAGCATAATATATACTAATACAGTTCCAATAGCATTGGTTTATCCAAATTTTAATCACTTTTTCTTAATTTTTGATATGAATCCTAAAAGAATTTATGTGAATTTTTGGGATAATTATGCTTTTGAGCACTTTATTAGTGATAAATTATATGGCTCAAATAAATTTAAAGAAATATCAAAAAACATTTTTATATTTGAGAAAATAATTAGTTCTAGTAGTATTCCTTTTAATTCTATAACTTATAGTGAAGCTAGTAAAAGATTATTAAAAGATAAGGAATATTATAATCTCTTTTTAGAGATTTTAGCAAACATTTCTATGAAAAATTTGGAAGAAGTGTTTGGGGTAAAAGAATTAATCTATAGCGAAATGACTTTGTCAAATTTCCTTAATATAATAATAGATTATTTGATAGCCACTTTTTTTGATAAACTTTATCCTGAACTTAATTTGGAAAAACCAGATATTTATTTTACTTCTGAAAGATTTAAATTATTTTACCCAGTGATAGAGAAAATATTGAAAAAAGAAGATGCATCGCTTAAACTTCCAAAACCAGTTTATACTCCAACATTTCCTTTTATTCGTTGTCCTAAAACAAAAATAATTCCAAGCCTAAATTCTAGTTTAGATGAAATTCAGAATATTTTGACAAATTATTTTGAAAAAGAAGAAATGAATTCTGCATTTTTAAATGAAATAGTTGAAATTTTAGCCAAAAAAATTGATAAATTTAAATTTAAAAATGAAATGCTTGAAAAGGAATCTTTTTTAAGAAAATTAAAAATAAGTGACAAGCAAATTATAACTGAATTATTATCCTATAACTTTATAGAATATTTCCTACAAATTGAAAAATCAATTAAGGAAAATAAAAATGTAAAAAATAAAATATTATTGCATCAAGATAAATCCAATATGAAAATAAAACATCTTAATGAAAACAAAATTAAAATTCTAAGGCTTTGTAATGGAAATAATACTTCTTTAAATATAGCGAAGGCTTTAAATATGAATCTAAGTACAGTTTCAGCCTATTTAGGTCAATTAAAAAACATGAATCTTGCCACAAATGAAAGAAAACCAAACAGACGGTATGATCAAATATTAATCGATTTAAAGGAATAAGAATGAAAATATCAGAAGAATTTAAAGAATATCTTGGAAAAATTTCTAAAAAAGATAAAGTAATGGTATATTGTGGTCCAGATTCTGATAGTATTTGTTCTTCTGTCTTGTTTTCTAAAATATTTGAAAGACAAAATGGAAGAAGTATAGACTATCTAATTGCAGAAAAAACAAATAAACCTGGAATTAGTGAAGAAAATAAAAGATTTTTGCAGGAAAATAAAATAAATAAGTTGATTGTTTTAGATATTGCAATAGATAATGCAGACAAAAATACATTGGAAGAGCTCACTAAATATGATACATTAGTAATAGATCATCACCAAATCGTAAGAGATTTAAGTTCTGAAAGAATTTTATTTATTAAACCAAATAAGTTTTCAGATATTGCCTCAGCCCAATATCCAACCTCAAAAATAGTTTTCGATTTAGCTTCTGATTTTGTTGATGTCCATGACTTAGACTGGATATGTAGTATTGGCGTAATTGCAGACAGTTCATATAAAACTTGGAAAGATTTTGTAGATCAAGTAGTGCAAAAATATAAATTAAGATCTGAGGAAAATATATGGCAGTCTGATTTAGGTTTAATATCTTCATATTTAAGTTCTGCAATGATAGTTGATCCTTCAAATTATAAAGAATGCTTTGAAATATTGTCCAAATCCAAACAACCAAGGGAAGTTTTAATTTCAGATTTAGGAAGATTCAAAAGAGATGTAGATATTTGCATAGAAGAATTAATAAAAGAATTTTCTTCAAAAGCAGAAGCTTATTCAGACTTAGATTTAGTTTTTTATCAAATAAAACCAAAATATAAAGTTGGCTCTCCGTTATCAACAATAATAAGTTTTAGAGAAATGCCAAATAAAACACTGATTGTTTTGCAGGAGAATGATAAAACTTTTTCCGCCGATGCAAGAAGACAAGATGGAAAAATAAATTTAGCAGAATTGATGAAAAAATCAGTTGAAGGATTTGAAAATGCCTCTGGAGGAGGACATATACCAGCAGCAGGTGCCTCTTTTAAAAAAAATGATCTTCCAGGATTTAAAGAAAATATTAAAAGAAATCTTAAAGCATTAATATAAAATGGATAAAAAAACAGACAAGGAATTTGATAAAACAATGCATTCAATTCTTGTTAATGCCGTTGTTTTCAAAAGGGATAAAGTTTTGGTTTCTCAAAGGAGTTTTGAAGAACAACATGAACCTGGAAAATGGACAGTCCCTGGTGGAAAAGTAGAATGGCAAAAAGAAGATGTTGTTTTTAATATAATTGAAGATACTTTAAAAAAAGAAGTAATGGAAGAAACAGGTGTAGAAATTGAAGAAAAGGTTGAATTTATATCTAATAATACTTTTGTAAGGTCAAATGGACAACATGTAGTTGCAATGATATTTAAATGTAAATATAAATCTGGAGAAGCTCGACCATTAGAAGATACTATTGACTGTAAATGGGCTACAAAAGAAGAAATTAATACTATGGAATTCCCACCAAATGTTAAAGAATATATTTTAAAGGCTTTTGAATTGCAAAGAAAGCCGAAATGATTAATTAAATTATGTTGATTAAAAATGAATAAAGAATTATTGGAAAAAAGTTTAATCAAAAAACAACTGAACAACCCAATAAAATAAATTAGAACAAGATTTATATTATCTTTTAATTTGGAGTTATTATGGGTTTTGTGCAGAGAGAAATTGATAATTTATTTGTAAGAACAGATAATTTTCAAGTAGTAGACGATAAAGATAAGATAAAAGAACTAGCTCTTAAAAATTTAATAAAAAATAGAAAAGGAAAGCTAATTATAATCTATACAGAAAATGATTTTCGAGAATTTTATAAAAAACATTGTCAAAAAACACCTAATGATAATAAAGAATTTACAATAATTGTAGAAGATGAAGTAAATATTCCTGAAAAGGAGATTATAAGAAAGATTATCGAAAAAATTCTTGAAAATAAAAATAATTACCTCAGAGATGATAAAAGCATAATCAACAAAATATCTATAGTCAATTACAAAGTAAAAAGTTTTTTTGATTTTAATGAAAAATCCAGGGATGGGTTTATTAGGTTTCGTGATATTGATGATAATGTAAAAATAAAAGATTTAGACGAGCTCTATAATAAAAAGATTATTTCAGAAAAAGAATATGAAAAAATCAAAAGCATTTATAATTCTTCAATTCAAAATAAAAAGTTTGTAAAAGAAATGTGGTTAATTGGACATACAGATGTTATATGATTCCTCTTAATTTAAGTTCCTTTTCTCTAGTTAAATACGCATAATGAGTTGATACTCCAGAAGCTATATCTTTACAATTTGATTCAAATAATTCTTGAGAACCATTCCAAGAGAGATATTTTTTAACTAATTCATCTTCAATTAGCCTTCTTTTAATTCTTTCTTCAATAGGATCAATTTCTTTTTCAGTTTTTACCATCTTCATTTTAACAGGATCATATTTCTTTTCTGCATATTCCTCTGAATAAGCTATTTTTGATAAGTCTGAAAACCTATTTATTTCTAATAAATCTAAAAGACCTTCTCTTAAGCCCCTTAAACACAAAAAGGAAACTCTTTCTTTAAATTCTTCCGGTTCTCCTTCTAGATAACTTTTAGGATCTAAATAATGTAATTCTTCTATCCTATTAGGATTTAGTAAATATTCTAAAAATCTTTTTTGTTCTACAATTAAAGGTAATTCTTCTAGCTTTTCCATAGCTATAATAGGTTCATTAGACTTATATGTTTTTAGCATAACTTTGGATTAAATATTATATTTATAAGCCTTTCTATTTTAACCACTAAATAGTAATATATCATAAAATTTATAAATCAAAATAACACAAGATTTAAATCCAAAATTCACTTTAAAGAATAAAATGTCAGGTTTAGAAAAAATAACAGACAGAGAAAATTTATCTAGAAGAGATTTATTTAAAATTGGTTTTGTAGCAGCTGGAAGTTTATTCTTGCCTTCTTATTTAACAGGTTGTAAAAATGGAGGTGGAAGTAGTCCTCCACAACAAACAAATAATCCACCTAAAATAAATACAAGTTCATTGCCTTCAGCAGAAGAAGGAGAACAATACACTACTTCAATTGATGCTTCTGATCTTGATAATGATTCTTTAACTTATTCTGTTTCAGGACCAAATGGAATGACAAATTCTGGAAAAAATATTTCATGGAATAATCCTGTTTTTGGAAATCATCCAGTAATAATACAAGTTTCAGATGCTAAAGATGTAACCAGTAAAAACTTAAATTTGTCAGTAATAAATACATTAGATAAAATTACAGGAACTGTAAATGATATTCTTGATGAAAATAAAAAATTATCAGGAATAAATGTTCTTTTAGAAGAAACAGACCAGTTCGGAAATCCCTTATCAACATTACCATTTCAGACAGCAACAAGACCAGACGGAACTTATGAATTTTCAAGAATACCTAATAATAAATTTTATAGAGTTACTTTAGAAGATCTTTCAGGTGGATATATTAAACATAGGGCTGGATTAATTAATCTTATTAGGGATGAAGTTAATGTTAATTTTGAATTAATTCCAAATTCATTTAACATGGATTTTTTTGATGAAATAGCAAGAAATCCCGGAAATGGAAGTCAAACTCAAAAATGGTTAACTGTTCCTCAAATTTATATTTATACTGGAACTGGAATGGGTGCAAATAGAGAGCCAACAGGAAAGAATGGACCATTCGCCGATCTATCAACTGAAGTAGGATTAGTTGAGAATATTTTAATAAATGATATTCCAAGATTTAATAATAGATTTACAAATGCGAATATTCAAATTACAAGAGGCACAAGCCTTCCTATTGGGACTCAAGGAATTATAGAAATTTATTGGGACGATGCAACAGGTGGTTTGGGTGGACATGCAGAAACTCTTAATGGAAATGAAATTATTGGGGCTTATGCTAGAATGAAAACAGGCTTAACTGGAAGCCAGCTATTATATGTTTATAGACAAGAAATTACTCAATCTTTTGGTGCAAGAAGTGATATACAGCAATTTCTAACTTCTTTTTATCCTGCAACTTCTATATTTGATGATCCTCAAACTATAGACTATCTCGAACAAAAAGATTTAGATCTGGGAAAAATATTATATAAAAGACCACCCGGAAATAAATCCGTAAATGGAATTCGTGATGCTAATCCAGACGCATACAGAATAAGATAATTGTAATGCTTTAACAGTAGTTAAAAAAGAAAGGCTTATAAATAATAGTTAAGGTAGGGTTACTATGAAAATTAAACTAAGTCCTATCAAAAGTATTAATAGTTCTAATGGATTAAATAGAAGAATGGAAAAAGTTGATCCAAAATCTATGTTAAAATTAGAAGATATTTTTCATAAATTAGCTAGATATAGAAAGAAAGAAGTTTATGGTGAAAGAAAACATGCTAAATTTGATGGCTGGCATTATAAAGTCGAATATGATTTTTGGAAGAAAGAAACAGATGAAGACCCAAAAGATGCTGAAATACTTAGCTTTGAAGGGGATGAAGAATTTTCTTTTAGAAATGAGTTAAAAGAATCACAGCCAACACTTGACTATACAATAAGAAGAGCCTACTTTGAAGAAAGTATGGATTTCTTAAGAACTCTAGATTTACAAATCGCACATACTTTAATTAGAAGAGATTTGTGGTCTCAAGCAGATGAGAAAAATACTGTTGTTTCAACACACATAAAAATTCCAAGTTTTAATGAAATATATCTATTTATAAGAGAATCTATAAGGTATACTGTAAAAAAGCACTAATCTTTTTCTAATTCATTTTTAGTAATAATTCCTTTAAATGTAAGTAATTTTGTTTCTGGATCCCAAATATACATCAGTCTTAAATTACCTGTTAATCGTGCATGAAGATGATCTTTCCATCTTACTCCCTGTTTCATTTTTTCATGAAGATTTTCTTGATAAGTTTCTGACTTTATTATCTTTTTTTCTAATTCTTCAATATTCTTTTTTAAATTAGAATGGCTTTTACAATCTTCTTCATATTCTTCAGTTTTCTTTATAGAAGGATTTTGAAAATATCTCTTTATATTTTGCATTTTCTCTGCTTCTGAAATTAAGGTAAAAATAGATAGCACTTTTTGTTGAATTTCTTCCTTATATTGTGTTTGAGTAATTTTTGTTAATTCACATTTTATATTTGATTTTAGATTATTATCTTCTAAGTTATCTGAAATTCTAAATAAATTACTAGCAACCTTGTAAACAAAACCCAAATTATCCAGATTTGCTTCAATAGATTTAAGGCCTTTTTTGATATCTTTTAATTTCTTTTTATCATTATCTGAAAGCATAAATTAGAAACCTAATAGTAATTTAAGTATTTTTGGATTAAACTTTTCAGGAGATGATAAGAACCGTGGTTCTTCTTTTTCTTTAGTGCTGATTCTAAAAATTTAATAAGTTGTAACAGGATCTAAAAATCCATAAGTTGTTGAAACTTGGCAGCATGCTTGTTCATAAGGTAATGGTAAATTAACATAAGCTCTTGGATCTGGAGGGAAAAATAAGCATACTGGATCAGCATTATCTTCACATTTACCGCCACCTGGAGCATTAGCGTTCCATCTTTGTCCTCGAGGACAGCATCCACCTTGATTTCCTAATGTATTTGGTTTAAACCAGTTGCATTCAGTTCCAATAGTACAATAAGCAGGACCATAATTACAAATACTATTAGCAGGATTATTTCCAGTACAACCATTACTTCCTTGACACAATCCATTGTCTCCCAAAATATAAGTAAAAGTAGCTCTTCCAGTTAAAGGATTAAATGTTGTTGTTCCTTGGCTTTCAATAGAATCTAGTCTTACTCTAAAATCATTTACATTACTGGCATCTTCATCTAAATTAGATTCAGCTACATCATTTACTTTCAAAGTCTTGGTTTCAGGCAATGAACTTACAGTAATAATAGCAGTTTGTGTATCTAAAAATCCATCAAAGCTTAATGCATGTAATTCATTTCTAAAAATAAATTCTTCAACTTCCCCAACTCTTAATGTAATTTTGTTTCCAAATGGATCATAAATACAAGCCCCGCTTCTTTTATCATAAATTTTTCCAGGCTGGCAGCATCCCCCATCTGTATCACTTTCTGTTCCATCTGCCTCTTTATCACCAATCCAAGTGCATCCAGTTGCAGTTCCTGTTTCAGCATTAGTCTCACAAGAAGTTCTTCCATCCTCTCTGCATATTGCACTTCCACAGCTGCTTATTGTACATCCAGAACTTTTGCAGCAAAGTTTTTTAGTATACAAACTATCACTGCATAATGCAACATGTGCATTGTCTTCGCTTGAAAGAGAAACAATACAAGATTCATCAGAATCGCAATTTGTTTTATAAGAACATTCTAAATTATCAGAACAAATTTTTTCAGGATAAGTGCCTGTTGTCTGAACATGAGCATTTTCAGCACTGCTTAATCTTATTATCTCATTTGAAGCTGTGCATGTCCTGTCAATTAATACTGCTCCGGTATCTTTTACACAAGCTTTCAAAGGATAATTTGTTTTGTCATATAAAGCAGCATGTGAATTTGTATAAGATTTAAATCTAAATAATGTTTCTTCCTCACTGCATCCTTCTGTACTTTGTTCTACGCAAATATAATTATCTTTCCATCCAAGATCTTGAGCTTCAGTAATTGCTATACAATTTGCAATTGATTGTGGTGCTGGAGGACCATCATACCATCTTAATCCAATATCATATTGAGTGCATAAGAAATTATTACCCCAACCGCTGCTTCCTGATTTTAATTTATCTTTAATATTTATACAGTACATTCCATTAATTTGCCCGTCATTTTTCCATGTTAATCCAATATCATTAGTGCTGCATAGATAATTCGGAGAATCATCTTTCCATCCAGATCCTACAACTTCATTAGGTTCATCTATTCTTACACAGGTTTTTCCAGCAATTGGCCCATTTTCAGACCATTGCAAACCTAAACTGCTAACTCCTCCAGTTCCCCCACCAGTTCCAGCAGGTCCAAATCTGGCAGAAACAGTTTTGCTTCCTCCTAAATTTAAATTGCATGTTGTGCTTGTTCCAGAACAATCTCCACCCCATCCTAAAAAAGTATTTCCAAAATCAGAAAATTCTGCTGTTAATACCACATTTGTTGGAGAAGAATATGTATGTGTACAAATTGTAAATCTTCTGTCAGGTCTTCCTAGTAAATATGTTTCTCCACAATTTATTTGAGTTAAATCATTTAAAGTTTTTACAACTCCAGGCCCAGTTGTACTTACTGATAAAGTTCCACCACTAACTGCACTTGATAAAATTTCTACTTTGAATTTTTCCCAGTCTCCAACAGCATCTCTGTTTATATTTACAACTCCACCTCCCCCACCTTCTGCAACCATAAACTTATTAGTACTTGTATGTTGGAATGAAATTATATCTCCCCTATTAATAGTTCCTGTACCAGTTATTTTTCTAATAACTAATTTGTCAGCTGTTGCTAAAGTTGTAGCTGTTTTTGTTACAGCCAAAGTCCCACCACTAGGGGCGCTTGTAAAAAATTTTCTATCATAAGTTTCAATACTAACTTGATCTCCACTTGTTAAACTTCCGCCATTTAAATCATGAATATTAAATGTCTCAAAATTTCCTTGAGTATCTTTATTTGCATAAATTGGAACTGTAAATTCGTTTGTTGCTGTTACATATTTATTGAATAAATTATTGTTAAATGATTTAATCACAACAGAAGATATTGTACTTGTTGTTCCACCAGTTCCTCCTCCTCCAGCTGAAAACGCTCCAAATGTAGCAGTCATTATTTTTCCAGGAGTTACAATTACTATACATGTAATTGAAGTTCCAGCACATGCAGGATCTCCAGTCCATCCAATAAAACTTGACGTGCTGTCAGGACTTGCTGTTAATGTAACAGGACTTCCAGAAGCAAAATCACCATCACATGTATTTCCAGTGCTCGGACAAGTTAACCCAAGTGGACTTGAACTTATACTTCCAGATCCAGTAGTTCCTGTTGCACTTACTTTGTTGACAATTAACTTAGCCTTAGGAGAAAATGTGGCTCCAACATTTTGACTAATGCTCATAGTTACAGTACAATCCTGAGCTGTTCCAGCACAAGCCCCAGTCCATCCAGTAAAGAAAGAAGTACTTGCAGGCTGGGCTCTTAAAATAACAGAAACCTGGTTATTATAATTTTCTTGACAATCAAATGCAGGACTTGCACAAATAATTTCAAGAGAATTACTTCCATCAGGATTTTTAGACAATACTCCACCCCCGCTTCCATCAGTAGGATTAATATTTACTGATAAAAATCTGCTTACTGGCGTACTAAAACTTGCACCTATATTACAAATTTTATTATTTGATGTTCCGCTTGCAAGAGTAGGACAATTATTTTGATTTACAATAAAAGTACATGTTAATAATGATCCTGTACAAGCTCCACCACTCCATCCAGTAAAATCAGCACCAGGTCCTTTTACAGCAGTTAAAGTTACAGAAGTTCCCTCATTAATATTTGTCTCTCCACAATCAGTTCCACCACTACCACAATTTATTCCATTAAATCCAACATTTGAATTAATAGTTCCAGACCCAGTACTTGCAACCGCAATATTAAATTGTTCTAAAGGCGCTAAACTAAAACTACCACTTATCTGTTTATCAGAATTCATAACAATAGGACATGAAAGAGGAGGACTTCCGACAGTACCAGTGCATCCAGTTATTGGTTGTCCATTACTCAACCACCCATCAAATTTAAATCTTGGTACAGAAGTTTGATCAGGACTCGCAGTTAAAGTTACAGAAGTTCCAGGACTAAATCTTTTAGTACATGTATTTCCCGCACAATCAGTTAATCCAAATGGAGGGCTTGCTGTTATTGTATTTCCTGGAGATGAACCACTACTTTCAACTTTTGTAACTGTTAATTGATATTGAGAATTTGGATTTACTATTTGATAAACTGCATTCTGCCAGCCATCACCCATTATTTGTCCAGCACTATTAATTCTACTAGTGCAAGTAACTGCTCCGTATCTATCATAACCCCCATTTGAACCAAAGCATTGGGCATCATTAGGATTTGGATTATCTTGGGGATATTGCATGGCAAAATAAGTAAAACCTCTTGTTAGTGCTTCAGTATAACAACCCTCAATAGTGTAAGATTGTCCTTGATTTATCCACGTCATAGCTCTTGGTCTAGTAGGGGGATTATCATCATCATTATAACAACCCACAAAATTATAGCTCTGTGTTGGAATTTGAAAACTAATCCAGTCAAAATTTAATAAAGCTGCACCAGATCCACCCACTGTTGGACTAGTCATAATTACTTTTAATACATGTGTTCCTGGGCTAGTTATATCAATAAAAATAGGATTTTGATTTGCATCATTTGATGCTATTGTCCAAGTCTGCCAACTTCCTGTTATAGGAACTCGAATTTTTCCTTTAGGAATCCCATCAAGTTCTAAAGCTAAATCAGTTGTTATTGTTGTTTCTTTAGCAACTCTTGCAGCTATTTTATAATTGCCTAATTTATTTGATGGAACATCAAATGTGAATTTTAGCCACTCATCTTTACCTACCCAACCAACACTATATTTTCCATCTACAAATTCTATATCTACGCCATCATTTGGACGATATGATGTTCTTCCAAAGTTTATACTATCAATATCATGATATCCAACTCCCTCTCCACCAAGATCATAATCTTCTGCCTGAAAAGTTTCGGGGAAAATTACTATTTTAAAAGGAGTTCCAACAGTTTGTGCATTAACATTAATTAAAATTATAAATACAAATAATAAAATCAAAATTCTCTTTTTTTCTTTAATTTTTAAATTCATTTTATGAAATCTTTGTAATTTTAATCCAGTCAATTAAAAAAAGTCCAAATCCACCCTGTATTGATGAACCCGCACTATTTACTTTTAATTCTATATTTTGAACACCTTGATTTAAAGCAATATTGTTTAATTTATATTCAGCAAAATTTAATCCCAATCCACCATTTTGTGTTTGTGCAATTCCTATTCTGCCAACTTCATTATTATTTACTTTTACTATAAGTTCGGGAGTTCCAGAAAGGCCTCTCCAAGTTCTTACTTTTAATTCATAATTTCCATTTTGTGGAACATTATAAGAAATTGAAAACATATCATTTTCATTAATATTTTTTAAAGAAGTTGCACCCTCAAAAGTATAGTGTTCTATTCTAAAACCGTCATTTTGATTATTTTCTGTTATCCTTACTTTTGTTGCATCTTCAGCTTCCATTAATTCAACAGTACTAGTTCCAGCTCCTGTATTTCCGCCGCCAGTCCCAGTCACACCAGTTCCTGTTCCAGAACCGCCAGTACCTGATCCAGATCCGCTTGTTGATCCACCACCAGCTGAAGATCCAGTTCCAGAAGATCCTGCCAGTCTTGATTTTTCTATAAAATCTTCTCTGCATTTTGTTAAACAATCTCTGATACTAACTCTGCAATCTCTTTTACATATATTTTTCTCTCCAAATTTTTTATCACTGCATTTTTTATTTGTAACAGGATCTATTACATTTAAACAGGTAGTAGTATATTTTTCCCAGCATTTGATAATTCCTTCTAAAATATTTTGTTTATCTGAAGGTAATGAATTTATACAGTCTCCAGATCCAACAGTCCCAGATCCAGTACCTCCAGTACCTATTCCCGTTCCACCAGTATTTCCTCCTCCAGTTCCTGTTGCACACGTTATTTGATCACTGCCTAAACAAGTTATTCCTTGTTTTTTTGTACATGTATTAACTCCATTAATCCCACAAGCACCACAATTATAATCAGCAGGGACATTACAAGGAGTTGCCCCACCACCACCAGAACCACTAGGACTTCTAGGTAATAATTTAACCTTTACTTTTCCAGTATTTGTTGGGGGAAGAAGTGGTGTTTCAGCACAAAAAGTTTGTTGAACACAATTTTTAATTTCATTACTTCCAATAAATAATTTTTCAATTATAAATGAATCACCAGCACTCTGCATAAAAGAAGCCTTCACTTCATAATTAGGCAATTGCTCAGAACTTATAGTTTCCCAATTGCCATTACTCACACATTCTAAATTACTATTACTAATTGTACAATCTTTTGTTTCAACAACTGTTAATGGAAAATTTTGTCCCTTTTTTATTTCTAATTTAAGATTTGGGATTGTCGATGTACTTCCACTACCAGGGCTTCTTGATACTAATTTGGCTTTTATTAAACCTTGATTATTAAGAGAAGGTGATATTGCACAAAAAGTTTGTTGAACACAATTTTTAATTTCATTACTTCCAATAAATAATTTTTCAATTATAAATGAATCACCAGCACTCTGCATAAAAGAAGCCTTCACCTCACGACCAGAATGAATTGTATTAACTAAATCTTCCCAATTATTGTTGCTTATACATTCTAAGTTAGTATTACTAATTGTACACTCTTTTGTTTCAGCTATTTCTGTTGGTGGTGTACTTGTTCCTCTTTTTATCTCTAACTTAAGATTATTATTTGTTCCTCCAGACCCACCACCAGCATTTGAATTTTGAAAATTAGCAGATATTGTTATTGGGGTTGATATGAAATGGATAAAACATGGACTTTGCGTTCCGCTGCAGGAACAATCTGAATTACCTGGAGCGCATGTAATTGAAGAAGTGCTCCATCCCGTAAACGTAGATGTTTGATCTGAAGTAACAGTTAATGTAACAAATACATCTTGATTGAAATCTCCTATACATCTAGCATTATCGCAAGTCATTCCAAGAACATTTGAGTTTATATTTCCAATTCCATTTTTCTGGATAGTTAAGGCACCATTTACAACTACATTTCCAGTAATTAAATTCCCATCATTCTTATTGTAAAATTGATAAAATTTCTCGCTAAAAAAATCAATAATAGTAGCTGCAGAAACAGAATTTATTATTAATATGAATATAAAAAGAAATAATATTTTTTTAAATAAGCTCTTTTTTAAACTAATTCTCATAAATTTCCCCTTTTTGATTAAATAAAGTTATTAAAGCTTTGCACATAAATTAATATATTAAACAATTTACAAAATATGTTTATTTTTCAATTATTAAATGTTGTGCTTGCCTATTCTGGATAGGCTTCTGGGCAAAAGCATTTGCCCCTGATCCAAACACATGGCTTGAACCCCGTTTTCCTATATTTATTGCAGCATTTCTGTCTGCATTGTCTTCATAATTACAAGTATTACACTTAAACCAATTCTTTATTCTTATACCTGGACTGTTACAAACATTACAGGTCTTGCTAGTATATGCTTCATTTACTTTTATGAATGGAATACCTAATTGTTGAGATTTATATTCTAGGAATTTAGTAAATTGATAATGGGAGAAATTAGATAACTTTCTGTTAAACTTTCTTCCTTTATTTTTCTTTAAGTCTTTTAATTTTCCTATAACAATAGCTGATTTATTATCATAAGCTTCTAATACAATTGCTTTGGATAAAGTATGCAATATAGAATTAATCTTTCTTTTTTCCTTGTTTCTTATCTTTTTTATTTGTTTAAGATTTTTATTTTGTCCTAACTTCTTTCTTAAGTAATAATATTTTCCTTTAACTTTCTTCAATTCTTTTCCCAAGAACTTAGTTTGTTTATTATTAATATTAACCAAAGTAACTGGGTTTTTAAGTCCTAAGTCTATTCCAATTACTTCTTTTGGTTTATACAATTTAGGACAATCTACCCCTACTGTGAAATAAATATAATATTTATCATTCTTTCTTACTAAAAAGGAATCTTTTAAAGTATATTTGTCAGGCAATTCCTGATGATATTTTAATGGAAGCCATAATCCCTGTCCTTTTCTTTTGCTGCAAGGAATCTTAATCCAGTCTTCAGTTAGTTTAGTATCTCTTTTCCTGAACCAGTCTTTAATAAACCTTGATTCTAATGGTAAACTATATTCTTTATATTTTATCTTTTCTTGTTTCCATCCTTTCGCTGCTTTAAAACAAGATAATAATCCATTATCAATACCAAATATCATCCACCATTGATAATTATTATAATCCTTATCCAATAATTCTTTTTTATTTTTAGTTAAATCTATTACAGAAGCTTTGATAACTTTAGTTAATTTTATCTCTTTTTTCATTAAAATCAGAAAAAGACTAATTTGTTTATAAGCACTAGGCAGGTCCCTGAAATGTCCAGTGAATTTGTCCAGTGAAATTTATATATAACCTGTTGTTTAATTATAAAGTAATAAACTCCGGAAAGTTTCCGGATTTATTTTAATTTTGAATTTAATGTTCAAAGCCAGTTATTAAACGACATTTATATAATTTTCTAGCTTACTTTTTTTATGTTACTTTACTTCATTAGGAGTTGATAAGAACCTTGGTTCTTATTTTTGGTAAAGCTTTTTTTAAAATGTTTAAAGGGTTAGTTCTTTTTATGAGGAGTTGATAAGAACCTGGGTTCTTATTTTTGCTTAAGCTTTTTAATAAAAATCTTAATAGAAAACCTTATTATATAGTCCTTGTTTTAATTTAATATGGGTTTTCAAGTTCCTATTGTTGGTACAAAATCAGCAAGAATAAAGGTAAGTTATATTGGTCTTTATGATTTTGATAAGTTTTATAGGGGAATAGTAAACTGGTTTAAGTCAAAAGGCTATTTTTTTAATGAAAAAATACATGTAGAGCTAGTAAGACCAACTGGAAAAGATCACAAAATCGATTTTATTGCTACTAAGGAAGTTAATGATTATATAAAATATGAAATTAATGTAGAAATTTGGGCATTAAGGACAACCAAAGTTTCTCCAAAGGAAAATTTATACCAGGGAGAAATCCAGGTAAGAATAAATGGGTCAATGGAAGCAGATTATAGAAATCATTTTGAAAAATATGGCCAGATAGGAAAAGCATTGAGAAATTTTTATCATAAATATATTTTCAGGAAAAGATTATGGACAAAATATGCTGCCGATATCTATGTTGATACAAATGATTTAATAAATAATGTGAAGTCTAATCTTGGTTTAATCACACCATAAATTTTTCCAAAAACCTTATAAATTCTAAATACTAAATTATTCTTGATAGCTTTTAGCTATTGTGAGCCATCGGCGAGAATCGAACCCGCATCCATGGAGTGACAATCCCATTAGTTTACCATTAACCTATGCTGGCTTTTCACATCATTTTTCTTTTTCCGTAAACGCTTTTTTGGTAAAGCTTTTTTTCAAAAAGGTTTAAAGGGTTTAATTGTTTATAATAAGTTCTGAGAAATTTTCGAAACATTTCCGGTTTTAGGATTATATTCGTAAATCTTTCAAATTATTTTTAAATCAAATAAAAATCTTTCACTCAATTTTTAGGAGTTGATAAGAACCTTTCCGTTAACGCTTTTCGCGAAAAGGGTTAGTTCTTATTTTTGCTTAAGCTTTTTCTAAAAGCTTATTCTAGGCATTCTTCACAAACCCATTTAGAATTAGAATAATGTAAAACTGAAAAGTTTTTGCAGTTGTCGCAGTCTCCCTCAATTTTTTTCTTGAATAACTCAGATTTCTTGTCTTCTTCTCTTAAATCAAAAGTTTCAACAACAAGTTCAGCTAATCTTGGCTGGATTTTTAAAATATCTTTTAAAGTTAAAAACCCTATTAATTCATTATTCTGGACAACAGGAAGGTGGTTTATTTTCTTGTCTTTCATCAGCATCAAAGCATCATAAATGTCTTCTTTTCCAGAAGTAGTAAATAAATTGCTTACCATTATGTTTTTTGTATTCGTAGTTTCTAGATTAAGTTTTTTTGAAACCACCTTTCTTACTATGTCTTCTTCTGTTATTATTCCTAGTAAATTCTCATCTTTTACAATAACACTCCCTACCTTATTTTCTTCCATGACTCTCGCACATTCAGAAATAGACATATTTGCATTGACAACTACTGGATTTTTTGTCATAGCATCCAAAACCCTTACACCAATTTTCATTTTCCTTTTTATTTATTTTCTTATTTAAATAAATTCCTGTAAAAGAAAAGTTATTTCTTGCAGATTCTTTTTTCAAGACTTTTTAACCCAAGATAATTAGCTCCAAATAAAAATAAGACGCTAAACATTTTTAATTCCAATCCTTTTAAAGGCAGACTCGCTAGCCCTAAACTCAATCCTAAAAAAGAAGCTGCACCAGAAAACAAAGTAAAGCTGCACCCGGCACACCCGCTGCCCAAAGCTCCGATAAAAGCTCCAAAGAAACTTGTTGTGCTGTTTTTATAATCTATTTTTTTTAGTTTTTCATATTTATAAAAAAACAGGCTTATATATAGCCCCAGTAAAGTTGCTGTCAAAAAGCTCAGTGTAAAATAAACAAGGCTGAATTTTAATCCATTTACATAAACAAAATTGCTAATATTTACTATTTTATATATTGTTAAATAATAGCTCCCAATAGAAAATAAGATTGTCAATAAAATAAACAACCCTAAATATTTTTTGTTTCTCAAAATATTCTTTAAATTTTTTAAAATCATGATAATTAATAAAAAAGAATTATATTTAAACTTAATCTTTAAGCTGCAGATGTAACTAATTGTCTTTCTAATTTTCCCAGTTTAATTTCTTCTTCTTTTTCCTCTAAGATAAATTTCTTCGAAATTAAGTATTTTATTCCTTTTTCTGTTAATTCTAATGATCTGTTCTTGTCTTTTCCCCTCTTGAGATAATCTGCTCTTTCTAATTCGCTTATTAAAAAAACCCCACTCTTAGTATCAGACAAATCAGCTAACCCATTATAGTCCCTTATTCCAACATAAACTCCTAAAAGAAAAAAAATTGCCTCTTGTTTTATTCCATCACTAAACATTAAATCTATATTTGTTTCTTGATAAGGATTCATTTACTTTTAATATAAATTAGACATTTATATAAATTTCTATTAGTCTGTAAAATATATATTGAAGAATAAATTTAAAAAATCTTTTATTACTTAAAAGAAAAATACAATATTATTAAAAATATAGAAACTAAAGAAGTAATGGCTTTTGATCCAACATTTTTAGATAATCCATTTGAATTTTTAAATAAAGATTTATAAAAATCTTCTTGCTGTTTTTAATGCTTCCTGGACATCTTCTTTTTCAACATTTAAATTTATATTATGCTCTTTTAATAAATCAATAAACTCACTTAATGTTACTCCAGCTAATCTTGCTCCCAACCCTAAACTCACTTTTTTTTCTTTATATAAATAAGCAGCTTTATGCTTCTTTCCTTCAGTAACTAACTCTCTAAGTACTCTTGATTTATTTTCTTTTAATACTTTAGAAAATAAATGTAAGTCATTTGTATTTATTCTCACAGACAAAACATCCATTATTTTACCTCGCCTTTATAATATTCATAAATTTCTTTTTTATATCTTCCAACCTTTACTAAATTATCCATTTTTTCTAAAGCTTCTTCTTTTTTTATTGCTCCTTTTTCATACAATCTTAATACAATAGCCAATGCACAAATAAATGGAATTTGTTCAAGTTTACATAATTTTATTAGTTCGCCGTCATCTGTTAATAAAGCCTCATATTTGTCCTGCTTAAATAAGTTATAGGCTTCTGCCTCTCCCTTGTCAAGATGAAATTGCTCTGTTAAGTTATTTCGTAAATTTGGATTTTCAGCAACTTTTATATTTCCCTTTTCAATTTCTTTTTCAATTAATGCAGTTTCAAAAGATTCTTTTCCCAAATATTCTTTTCTAACTTCCTTTGGAATTACAATCTTGGGTGAATTCTCTATAAATTTATAAAATAAAGTAATTTTAGCTAATAATATCAAAGTAGATGTATTTGATACAAACATATTACATATGTAAACATTTGTAATATTTAAATGTTTCGAAAATTGAATCAAATAACATTTAAATATATCTTAAATTTCATGTTCTTAATGAATTTTAATGAAATAGAGAAAAAGTGGCAAAAAGAATGGGAAAAATCTAAAATATTTGAAGTAAAACTAAATAATAAAAAACCCAAATTTTTTGCCTTAGCGATGTACCCCTATCCAAGTGCATCAGGGCTGCACATAGGTCATGCTTTTAATTACACTATTGGTGATATTTATGCTAGATTTAAGAGAATGCAGGGATTTAATGTTCTTCACCCAATGGGCTATGATTCATTTGGCTTACCAGCAGAAAATGCTGCAATAAAAGCAAAATCACACCCAAAAATATTTACTGATGCGGCTATTGAGAATTTTATAAGACAACAAAAATCTTTAGGCCTTAGTTATGATTGGAGCAGAAAACTGCAAAGCCATGATCCAGAATATTACAAATGGAATCAGATGTTCTTTCTAGAATTCTTGAAAAATGGACTTGTTTACAGAAAGAAATCTCCAGTTAATTGGTGCTCTGATTGCAAGACAGTGCTTGCAAATGAACAAGTGCATCAAGGCAAATGCTGGAGACATACTAGCAAAGATGTGGAGATAAGGCATTTAGAACAATGGTTCTTAAGAACAACAAAGTATGCTGATGAACTTCTAACAAAAGTCTCATCATTAGACTGGCCAGAAAGAATAAAGACAATGCAGGAAAATTGGATTGGAAGAAGTGAAGGTGTGGAAATTTTGTTTGAGATTAATAAAGAGAAATGGCCAATATTTACCACAAGAGCAGATACATTGATGGGAGTAACTTTCTTAGTTGTCTCAGCTCAGCATCCTAAATTAGCAGAACTAGTTACAAAAGAGCAGAAAAAACAAGTTCAAGATTTCTTAAAGAAAATTAAAAGCACAAGCGAGAAAGACGCTATTGACTTGGAAAAAGAAGGAGTATTCACTGGAAGTTATGCAATTCATCCAATTACAAAAGAAAAGATTCCTGTATGGTCTGGAAATTTTGTAGTTGCTGATTATGGATCAGGAGCAGTAATGGCTGTTCCAGCACATGATGAGAGAGATTTTGATTTTGCTAAAAAATATAGCATACCAATTAATGTAGTCATAAAACCAGAAGAAAAAAATATTTCAAATTCAGATAAAGCTTATACAGGGCCTGGGAAATTAATAAACTCAGGATTATTTAATGGATTATTGAGTGATGAAGCACGCGAACAAATTTTTGTTTTTCTGAAAAAAAAATGTTTAGGAAAGAAAGTTGTTCAATATAAACTAAGAGACTGGCTTCTTAGCAGGCAAAGATATTGGGGAACACCGATTCCAGTTGTTTATTGTGATAAATGTGGTATACAGGGAGTAAACGAAAAAGACCTGCCAATACTTCTGCCTGAAAAAGTAGAGTTCGGTGAAGGAAACCCTCTAGAAACAAACAAGAAATTTGTTGAAGCAAAATGTCCTAAGTGCTCTGGCAGGGCAAGAAGAGAAACAGACACCATGGATACTTTTTTCGACAGCAGCTGGTATTATCTTAGGTTTACTGATAGTCAGAACAAGAAAATGCCATTTGATAAGAAAAACGCACAATACTGGATGCCAGTTGACTTCTATACAGGTGGAGCAGAACATGCTTGTATGCATTTAATTTATGCAAGATTTTTTACAAAAGTATTGAGAGATTTAGGATACCTGGATTTTGATGAGCCTTTCACCAAATTATTTAACCAGGGGATGGTTCATGGTGAAGATGGTTTTGTTATGTCAAAATCTCGGGGAAATGTTATTGATCCACTTGATATAAGCAAAAAATATGGGGCAGACACTCTTAGGGCTTTCTTAGTTTCAATGGCATCTCCTGATAAAGATTCAGTTTGGAGCAGTACTGGAATAGAAAGCACGCACAAATTTATCTTAAAGGCTTATAATATTTTGAAAAATATAAATATGGGAGCATCAAGCGCTAAAATTTCACACAAAGTTAACAAGGCTGTTAAAGAAATAAGCGCAGATATAGAATATCTTAGATATAATAGCGCAGTTATTAAGTTAAGAGCATTGATTGATTCACTCGAGGCAGAGATATCTAAAGAAGATATAGGAAAAATATTAAAGCTATTTGCTCCATTCTGCCCACATACAGCAGAAGAATTGTGGCATAAACTTGGAAATAAATCTTTTATATCACTGGAATCATGGCCAGAATGGGATGAGAAAAAAATAAATAATAAATTTGAAGAAGAGGAAAAATTAATTGAAAAATTAATTAATGATGTTAATAATATCGTAAGGTTATTTAAGGAAAAAGAAAAAGAAGTCTCAAAAGCTTTTCTTTATGTTCTACCAAAAGAACTTGAAAATTATTCTAATTCTCTAAATGAAATTCAGAAAAGGACAAATTTGGAAATAAAAGTATTTTCAGTCGCAGATAAGAGCAAGTATGATCCAGAAAACAAATCTTCCAAAACAAAGCCGGGAAAGCCTGCAATTTACTTGGAATAATTTGAAAAATGCTTTCAGAAAACGATAACAAAAATTTGGTGATTCTTGAAAATGTTATTAAATTAGCAAAAAATAAAATAAATGACTCTCAGTTTATTTATAATACTTTTTCAGATCTTGTGCTTTTTTGTGAAAAAATAGAAGATAGTAATTTAAAATTCAATATAGAAAAAAAGGCTAAAGAACTTTTAGTTATAAAAGATCAAAATAAAATAAAAAAATATTTAGAAGAATTCTTACCTTTTATCTCAAAATTTAGAGAAACTCATAAAAATTATTTGGACATTAATTTAAAAGAGGATGTTAGTAGAAGCGATAGATATAAAACTGATTGTTTAAGATATCCTGATAAAAATATTCAAACTGTAGAAAAAAGAATTTTAGAATCTCCTGTTTATCAGAAAAAATTGCATGAATTTTTAAAAGAAGGAAATTGGAAAAAACGTTATCATGCTAGACTAGATGATAATTTAAGAATAATTTATAGCTGGGACAAAGAAAAGAAAAAAATAAAATTTGAAGCTATAGTTACGCATGATGAATTATAATTAGTGTTTTTTTATTGTATAATCTATATGTTCTTTTATAAATTGATAAATCTCATTAAAATTTGGAATTGATATGCTTGTTGAAACAACAGTATTTTTTTCATCTGCTTGAGACCATAAATCTCTATCAATTAGTGTTCTTGCAATATCTAAATCTAAACTTCTTAAGAAATTCATACTTTCTTCGAAATAAGCTCTTCTTATATGATAATTAAACATTAATTTCCAGGAATCTTGCAATTCAGATCCATGTCTAAATCCAAATTCTTCATCTCCATCAAAAGAAAGTATTTCCACATTTTCAGGAGAATCTGGAGTTTCTCTCCAAAAATCATATTCTATTCTGTAAAACCAGCCTTCAAATTTAGCATGATCTCTTTCACCATAAATTGGTTTTTTTCCGCCTTCAGCTAGTCTATGAAAAATATCTTCTAATTTTCTTCTTTCGTCAGATCTAACAAGATTCATTTCACCATTTGGAATAATTGGATTATTAATTGTTTCTTTAGATTTCATAGCATTTTAGCTATATATTAATTTATAAGTCTTCCTATTTTTAACTACTTAAAAATAATTACAAATAGCTTATATCAATTTTGACTTATTTGTGTCATTTTATAATTAAATATCTTAATTCTGTCATAATCTTTATATATTAACTAAAAAGTTTTTTTCCTATGAAACTAGAAACAGCGATAACTTTGGAAAAAGAATTTAAGTATTCTAGAAGAGAAAAAGATTCAGGAGAGACTAAAGTTCAAATTGATAATTACTTTGGTATATGCGAGACATTATTTCCAGCAGTTGGAATTATCTTGCTTTCTAGTTATACTTTAGCTAAATTAGCTGATTTGTATAAAGCCTTTTAACTCCTTTAAACCTGCTAACCGTAACTTTTATATACCGCTTTTCTATAAGAATTTTACTTATTTTTATAATAAATTCGGGGGAATAAAAATGGCTCAAGCACAAAATCAACCAATATTCATTTTAGCTGAAAATACGCAAAGAAACAAAGGCAGAGATGCTCAAAGAAATAATATAATGGCTGCTAAGTTAGTGGCTGAAACAGTCAGAACAACTTTAGGTCCAAAAGGAATGGACAAGATGTTAGTGGATTCTGTTGGTGATATTATAGTTACAAATGATGGTGTTACAATCCTGGAAGAAATGCAGATAGAACATCCAGCTGCAAAAATGATAGTAGAAGTTGCTAAAACTCAGGAAGACGAAGTAGGTGATGGAACAACTACAGCAGTTATTTTGGCAGGCGAATTATTGAAAAATGCTGAAGCTTTATTAGATAAAGAAGTTCACCCAACTGTTATTACAAAAGGATATGGTCTGGCAGCTGAAAAAGCTATGGAAATCTTAAATAAGATTTGTGAAAATATTTCTAAAGATGATGAGGAAACTTTAAAGAAAATTGCAGCAACAGCTATGACTGGTAAAGGAGCAGAGTCAGCAAAAGATATACTTGCAGATTTGGCAGTAAAAGCAGTTAAGCAAGTTCTTGAAAATGATGATTTAGATTTGGATGATATTAAATTAGAAAAGAAAGTTGGTGGCGGAATAAATGATTCTGAATTAATTCAGGGTATTGTGTTAGATAAAGACAGATCTAATCCAGGAATGCCGAAAACAGTTAAGAATGCAAAAATTGCTTTGTTAGATGTTGCTTTGGAAATAAAAAATACAGAAACAGATGCAAAAATACAGGTTTCTGATCCAGCACAATTGCAGTTATTTATGGACCAGGAAGAAAAAATGTTGAAAGATATGGCTGACAAAGTAATTAAGTCAGGAGCAAATGTTGTATTTACTCAAAAAGGCGTTGATGATTTAGTTGCTCATTTCTTGGCCAAGGCAAATGTTTACGCTTCAAAAAGAATTAAAAAATCAGATATGGAAAAATTAGCAAAAGCAACAGGCGCTAAAATTTTAAGCAAATTATCTGATTTGTCAAGTTCTGATTTAGGAAAAGCAGGCACAGTTGAAGAAATGAAAATTGGCGATGAGCAGATGACATATGTAAAAGACTGCGTAAATCCTAAGGCAGTTACTATATTGCTAAAAGGTGGAACAGAGCATGTTATTGATGAAATTGAAAGAGCAATGAAAGATGCTCTTGGAGATATTGCTGCAGCATTGAAAATAGGAAAAATAGTTGCAGGTGCAGGTTCAACTGAAATGGAAGTTGCAAGGCAGTTAAGAGAATATGCTGCTAAATTATCTGGCAGAGAACAGCTTGCAGTATTGGCTTTTGCAGATGCTCTTGAAATTATACCAAGAACACTTGCAGAAAATGCTGGTCTTGATCCTATTGATGTCTTGACAGAATTAAAAGTTCAGCATGACAAAGGAAACAAATGGGCTGGTGTTGATGCAAATTCATCCAAAGTAATGGATGCCTGGAAAGCTGGTGTAATTGAACCATTGAAAACAAAAACACAGGCAATAAAATCAGCAACAGAAGTTGCAGAATTATTATTGAGAATTGATGACGTAATTGCAGCATCTGGTTTGTCAAAAAACCAAATGCCCGGAATGCCGCCAGGCGGAATGCCCGACATGTCTGGAATGGGTATGTAAAATGAGTTTGACTTTATTTCAAGGAAACAAAGAACAATATGAAAAATATATAGGTGCAAAGGTAGAAATAAATGGACCACGAATTGAAGTAAGAGCAGTTCCTGATTATTCTGGTTTTAGATTTGTTGGAAAAACAAATTCTCTTCCTTCTACTTTGATAAATAAAGGCGTCGAAGCCATCATTTTAACAACACCAAGAAATAAGAACGTTGCTGAATTTCTTGAAGGAGAACCACCTTATGAAATTGAAAAATATATTAGTGCATTGAGACCTATTAATCCTAATTATTTTACATTTGTCTGTGGTTTTCCAGTAAAAAGAGTAAATTAAAGAAAAATTTATTCGTAAAATTTCCGAAAGTCTTTCAGTTTTTCCGTAAATCTTTACAAAATCTATTTAAACAAGCCAGTAATTTGCTAGGTTATGGAAATTAATCCTTACAAATTTGGTGGTGGAATTGGACTTGTCTTGTTTGGTATGTACTTTTTTAATAAAGGCACAGTATTAAGCGATAATTTATTGTTTGTAATTATTGGAATTTTATGTTTTGCTATTGGTATAGGTATATTCTCTTCACAAAAATGAAAAGTACTCATTTGGAAAAAAATAGGTTGGATTTGGAATATCAGAAAAATTTACAGTATTTAAATGCAGTTTTAATTATTGGTGCCGGAAGTTTAGTTGCTTATCTAGCTGCTTTAATATTAAATCTAGAGAAATGGATGCCGTATACTTTGCTTGTTATTTTAATAACTGGCATAACTATTTTGGGTTTTGTTACAGTCAATAAAAATTTGGAGAAAATATCCAGTAGTATAAGAAACTTAAAAGAATAATTTATTTTTCTTTGTAAGTCGGTCTTGTTCTCCAGGATTCTTGTCTCTTTACATGAACTTCTATTTCTAATCCGCCATTTTGAGTAAAAGAATAAACAGGCTCTTTTACATTTTCAATTAAAACTTCTGGTACTGGCAATCCTACAATTCTTAATTTGCCTTCAAAATAATATTTTGAAATTCTGTCAGCTAATAACACATCATACTTTCCCAAACGTTTTTCTCCTTTTACATTTACATGTTCATCTATTTTTTCAACACCATTTAACTCAGCCAAAGACATGATCCTTCCAATAAGAACTAATTCATTCTCAGTTATATTATGATGCTTTGCAATAGCTTCCAAACCCCTGTACCTATAATCAAATTCCCTGGAATCAGGTTCTTTTTTTGGTGGCGTAGACATAAATTTATTTTAAAGATAATCATATTTAAGATTTATTGTGATTAAAAATCAATTCTAAATTCTAGTCCATGATTTTTAAAACCTAATTCTCCATATAACCTATGAACTTCTGGTTTTTCATGTCTGCTTGTGCAAATTAATTTATAACATCCATTATTTCTAGCTTCTTCAATCACAGCTTTTACTAATCTGGAACCAATCCCCCTTCCCCTATTTTTCTTGAACAAAAACATCTTCCATAAATCCAAAAGGTTTCTTATGTAAATCATTTTTAAGAAAATATAGATAAGCTCTGGCTATTTCTACTCCATTTTCTTCGATAAATAGCTTTTTTCCTATTGCCAAAAGTTCTGTTTTCTTAATTTCCATAAAAAAATGGCAAGAGTAAGTTATATAAATAAGTAACCCAATTATAATTTTATGTCAAAAGAGGTAATGAAAGAATTAATTAAAACCAATATTTCTTTGGAAAAGAAGAATATAGAGCTACTAAATTCTATGAATCAATTGGCAAAAAAAGTAGATTCTCTAGTTGATATTTTTACAAAAGCAGCTTCTCATATTGAAAAAGGCGATGTTAAAGAGCCTTTGGCTGTAAAATTATCTGAATTGCTTGAGCAAAACAAGAAAATAGCCCGTGGTTTGCTATTATTGGAAAGATATGTAAAAGAAAAAGCATCATTCTCTTCCCCATTATACAACGAAGAAAACCAAGAATTATAATATGTCTGTTAAATTCATTTTTGATGAAGAATTAGAAAAAAATAGAAAAGAGCTCCAGTCTATTATTGATTTTATGGATGAAGATATAGCAACTAAAGAAAAAGCAGATGTTCTTGTGACAATAATGTGGGGAGCAGTAAGATCTTTTGTAAAAACTCCTTTAGTTTCAGAGCAGGAAATCCAAAAACCAGATATTAAGCAAGCCCCCATATCTTTATTGAATAAGTTATTTGGAAAGAAAGATATTCAGCCAGTAGTAAAGAAAATTCCAGAAAAACCAAAAGAACCAGAAATCAAACCACAGGAGAAAATTCCAGAAAAACCAAAAGAACCAGAAATCATTCAAAAAAATTTAATTTTAGACAAGGTAACTGACAAGGTTCTTGCATATGTAAAAGTCACAGATAAATATTATTTAGTCGAACCTCAAATAGATGATAATGATAATAAAGCTCTTCTAAAAGTTTTGAGAAAAAAACCAAAGAATATGGAAAAAGGCTGGAAAGTAATTACAAAATATGGCAAGAAATTCAATATCCAGCCAGATCATTTTACAAATATAAAATATTATGTTGTTAATTTTCTTTTTGGCATAGGCAAAATAGAGCCGTTGGTTTATGATAAAGATATAACAGAAATTATTTGTGAAGGTGCAAATAAGCCGATTAAAGTAAGATTCACAGATAAATTATTAGAAACTAATATTCTGTATACAAAAAAAGAAGATCTTGATAATTTTATTTATGAATTGACCAGCAGATCTAAGCCGCCAGGATTATTTTCAGCTGGGCAAAAGATTACTAAGAAAAAACCAACAGCAGCATTTAATTATAGAGACATGAACTTTGAATGTACAGTGGGGTTTAATGGTGCAGATTCTAAATTTACAATAAAGAAATCAGCTTCTCAAATAAGCCAGAATGCAGCCTCATCTTCAAATCTTCAACAGAATCAAACACAACAAAACCCCCTTTCTTGGACTTAATTATTATAATATTTTTTACAGATAAATTTTATTAATTTGTTATAAAAAAATATAATTTGTTTAGAAAAAAATAATTTAAAACTTTAAGTGCTCAAACACGAATGCCTGAGCACTCCAAAAAATTTATCGCCTCTTTTTTCGCCTAGAAGCAGTTGATCTCTTTGAAGATTTTCTTCTTGAAGATGCTGCTTTTCTTCGTTTTCTTGCTGCCATATTTTTAATTTCACCTCTTTTTTTCAATAATTAATTATAAAATATATGCTTTTTTTCATTTAAATAGTTTTTGTTTTGAAATTTTTTAGCAAAAATATTTCTTTAAGAAAAATTTTTATATAAGTAATGTATTTTTTAATTGATGATAAAAAAAATATTTAAGACATTGTTGATTGTATTGTCAATTTTTTTCTTTATTGTAATCTTTGATATTATACTTTCAATACTAACTAAAAATAATTGCTCACAAGAAAATCCAGCATGTCCTGAAAATTATTTGTGTAATTTTAACAAAAAATCATGTGTGCAAGCAGAAAAATGTCCTGAAAAAAAGCCCGAAGTATGCATAACTTTATATGATCCTGTGTGCAGTAATGGAAAAGAATATAGTAATGGCTGTTTTGCTTGTATGGAAATAGAATCATATTATAAGGGTCCTTGTTAGTAAAAAAATAGGTGATTAAAATCAAAAAAAGAGTATGTGAAAACTGCGGAATAAAGTATAATATAAAAGAAGATGAAGAAGAATTAGATTTCTTTTATTGTTTAAACTGCAGAGCACAATAAAAATAGTGCTTTTTACTACTTCTTCTATATAAATCAGCTTTGCACATAAATTAACAATTATAACAAATTTACAAAATTTGTTTGTTTTTCAAATTATTAAATGGTTGTGCTTGCCTATTCTGGATAGGCTTCTGGGCAAAAGCATTTGCCCCTGATCCAAACATATAGCTTGAACCCCGTTTTCCTATATTTATTGCAGCATTTCTATCTGCATTATCTCCATAATCACATGTATTACACTTAAACCAATTCTTTATTCTAGTACCTGGACTGTTACAAACACTACAGGTCTTGCTTGTATATGCTTCATTTACTTTTATGAATGGAATACCTAATTGTTGAGATTTATATTCTAAAAACTTGGTAAACTGATAATATGAAAAAGTAGATAACTTTCTGTTAAACTTCCTTCCCTTATTTTTCTTTAAATCTTTTAATTTTCCAATTACAATAGCTGATTTATTGTTAAAAGCTTCTAGTATAATGGCCTTTGATAAGGTATGCAATATAGAATTAATCTTTCTCTTCTCTTTATTTCTAATTTTCTTGATTTGTTTTAAATTCTTGCTTTGTCCTAACTTCTTTCTTAAATAATAATATTTGCCTTTAACTTTCTTTAATTCTCTTCCTAAGAATTTAGTTTGTTTATTATTGATATTTACTAAAGTAACTGGATTTTTTAATCCTAAGTCTATTCCAATTACTTCTTTAGGTTTATACAACTTAAGACAATCTAATTCTATTGTGAAATAAATATAGTATTTGTCATTCTTTTTAACTAGAAAAGAATCTTTTAATTTGTATTTTTCAGGTAGTTTTTGATGAAATTTTAATGGCAACCATAAACCCTGCCCTTTTCTTTTGCTGCAGGGAATCTTAATCCAGTCTTCAGTTAATTTAGTTTTTCTTTTTCTAAACCAGTCTTTAATCAAAGAAGACCATAATGGTAACGAGTAATTTTTATATTTGATTTTTTCCTGTTTCCATCCTTTTGCTGCTTTAAAACAACTTAATAATCCATTATCAACACCAAATATCATCCACCACTGATAATTATTATAATCATTATCCAATAAATCTCTCTTTCTATTAGTTAGATTAATTACAGATGCTTTGATTACTTTGGTTAATTTTATCTCTTTTTTCATATTAAAATAAGAAAAAGACAATTTTATTTATAAGCGATAGGCAGGTCCACGAAATGTCCAGTGAATTTGTCCAGTGAAATTTATATATAACTTGTTGTTTAATTATAAAGTAATAAACACCGAAAAGTTTACGGATTTATTTTAAAGATTTCTTAAATTTGAATTTATGTGCAAAGCCATATAAATCAAAAATATTATAAATCCCCATAAAAGCCCTTGATCTATGAAAATAACAGTATTCCTTGAAAGGACAAGAGAATCTAAGGATCTGGAAATTAATGATCTGAATGAATTATTCAAAAAGCTAAATCTTAATCCAGAAGCTTCTTTGATAATAAGAAACAATGAATTAATTACAGATAAAACAAAATTAAATAATAATGATAAATTAAGGATTTTACCTGTCATTTCAGGCGGATAGAATAAATGTATAATTCTATAGTTGTTCATTACGGAGAAATCGGTACTAAAGGAAAAAATCGTTCCTTTTTCGAGAAAAAGCTAGTTGAAAACATAAAATGGAATTTAAAAGATAAATTTATCTCTGTTAAAAGATTCTATGGAAGAATAGTAATTGAGATTAAAGAAGATTATAATGCTGCCGAATTAAAGGAAAAGCTGTCTAATATATTTGGAATTACTCATTTTTCATTTGCAGTCAAATCTTCTTTAGATTTGGAAGAAATAAAGAAAACAGCTTCAGAGTTAATCCCGGAAAATATTAAATCTTTCAGGATAAATGCTTCAAGATCAAATAAAAATTATCAATATACATCTAGAGATCTGCATAATATTTTGGGCGAATATATTCAAAAAAATAAAAGTTTAGAAGTAAATCTGGAAAAGCCAGATACAACAATATATGTTGAAATAACAGAGAACAATTCTTTTATTTATAATGAAAAAATAAAATCTCTTGGTGGTCTGCCAGTTGGAGTATCTGGAAAAGTAGTTTCTTTAATATCTGGGGGCATAGATTCTCCTGTATCGTCATATTTTATGATGAAACGTGGCTGCTCAGTAATTTATGTTCACTTTTATAATTCAACCATAAATACAAAGCAGTCAATGGAAAAAGTAATTGATATTGTTAATGTTTTAAGCAAATACCAGTTCAAGACAAAATTATATCTAGTTCCATTTGAAGAAATCCAGAAAGAAATCATTAAGGAAATTAATTCAAGATACAGAATGATAATTTACAAGAGGTTCATGTTAATGATAGCAGAGAAAATATTGGAAAATGAAAATGCCGGAGCAATTGTTGATGGAAGCAATTTAGCCCAGGTAGCCAGTCAGACTCTTTCAAATTTAAATGTAATTCAAGGAGCAACAAAATATTCTGTCTTATCCCCAGTAATTGGCTTTGATAAGGAAGAAATTATTAATGTTGCAAAGAAAATTAAGACTTTTGAATTGTCAATTCTTCCTTATGAAGACTGCTGTTCTTTTATGATAGCAGAACATCCTGCAACAAAATCAGATCCAGAAGAAATTAAAAGAATAGAATCTAAATTAAGCAAGAATGTTTTAATTGAAAAAGCAATAAAAAATGCAATTGTAAAGAGAATATTAAACTAAGGGAATAATATTAGAAATATGTCATGTAAAATATGTGAAAAAAATCCAGTAATAAAGCTCCCAAATAGTAATATCTATCAATGCAGAAAATGTTTCAACAGGTATTTTGAAAAGAAAGTAAGAAAGACAATAAGGATCTATAAGTTAATTGACAAGAAAGATGTAATTGGGGTCGCTGCAAGCGGAGGCAAGGATTCAATGTCAACTTTGTATATTCTAAATAAAATACTTAAGCCCCAAAATATAAAAGTAATGGCCCTGGCAATAGATGAAGGTATTGAAGGATATAGAAATTTAACTTTCTTAAAAAACTTCTGCAAAGAAAATAAAATAGATTTGCATACTTTTTCATATAAAAAAGAATTTGGCCAAACTTTGGATAAAATGCTTAAAATAACTAATGAAAAGCCTTGTTCAATTTGTGGTGTATTTAGAAGATATTTATTAAATACAAAAGCAAAACAATTAGGAATTACTAAGCTGGCAACAGGTCATAATTTGGATGATGAAGCCCAGACTATTCTAATGAACCAATTTAGAAGGAATATAGCTGCCTCAGCAAGATTAGGCCCAATTACGGGAGTAATAGAAGATAAAAGATTTATTAGAAGAATTAAACCATTATATTTCTTGACAGAAAGGGAAATAGCTGCATTTGCTTTCTTGAATAATTTAAAAGATGAATATATAGAATGTCCAAATGCTGCTTTATCATATAGATGCAACTTAAGGGACTGGTTAAATGAAATAGAAGCAAAATATCCAGGTACAAAACACTCTATAATAAATTCATTTATGGAAATTCAGCCGATTTTAAGAAAGCATCTTGATTTTAAAAAAATAAAAGCATGTAAAATCTGTTCTGAACCCTGTTCTCAGGAGATTTGTCAGGCCTGCAAGTTGGCAGATAAATTAAAATTATTGGATTAAAAACATAAGTTATTTTTCGAGAACTCTTTTATATTATAAGTTTATTTAAACATATTGAACATGCCTTCTTTAAATTCTCCACCCTTTTCTTTCTCTCTTCTTTTCAAATAAGAACTCTTTTGTCTGTAATCATTTAATTTTTCATCTCTTGGCTTTATGGTTATATATTCTTTAAAAACATTTTCTTTAGTTTTAAGATGCTGCATTTCTTTTTTCACAAATCTTTCTTTTTGCTCCATTTTTTCATGCAAAACTTTTTTTACATCATCAATATAGCTGAATTCTTTTCTCTCTTTTTTGAAGAATTTTCCTAAACTTGGTAATTTAATTCCTTTTTTCATGTAAAGTAAAATTCCAAGAACTAATAAAACAATAAAAACAAATATTAAATTAAGGTTTTTCCCATAATCTCCAAATTTCCTTCCTTCAATTCTTACATTATCAAATAACTTATTATTAATAGTAGCCTTATAAATTCCAGTATTAACATCTTTTCCCAAATCAATGCTTTCGCTTTCTCCAGGTTCTAAATAAATTTTTTCATTAAAAGAAGCAGTTTCACTAACTCCATCTAAATCCAAATCTAAAATATCATCATAAGCAACATTGCCGATATTTGTAACTATCAGCATTTGTCCCTCAATTTTATAGCTAATTTCTTTTACTTCTGTAACATAAAATTTCTTCTCATCTTTTAAAGCGCCGGAAGTTGCCTTAATCGCCCATTCTCCAGGCTTGGAAATTAAGGGCAAGGCAAATGTAAATTCTCTTTTTATGATTTCATCTGCTCTTTTTACACCAGAAGAATCCCTTATTTCAATTTCAATATCTTTGTCAAATAGATCTCTTCCTTGGTCATAAACAAAAGCAGTTACTTTTACATTTTCTCCTGGTTTGTAAGAATCTTTATCAATTTTTAATTCAGCTCTCTCTGCTTTAGACAAAATTTCAACATTTAATGTTCCTGATCCTTTGTTTCCAAAATCATCCATAACATTTACTAAAATATTATGAAATCCAGATTTTAAATTATTGTCAGCAGCTATTTCTAAATAAATATCCCCCAGCAGGATTTTTCCTTTTAGTTCTTTGTCATTGAATTTCACAGTAAAACTTCCAGGATTCACTCTATTTCCATAAGTATCTGTAACAACACCAGTAACTTCAAAGAGTTCTCCTGGTTTTACCTGATTTTTATTTAATTTTAAGTCTACATTAAGTAAATTAGTAATATCGAAGACAATAGCTTCAGTAAATAATTTTTCATTTCCACTAGCGTCTCTCACATTAAAATCAACTGAATAACTTCCAGCATTAGTATAGTTAGAAGGAATATTAAATGTAAAACTTCCTTCTTTCACATCTTCAGTATCAACAAATAAAACATTTTTGTCTTTTTTAAAGTGAGTTGTAGCAATACCATCAATTTTTTTCCCATTTACTTTTGAAATATCTCCCTTAATGTCAACATCACTTCCTAATTGAACTCTGCTGTTAACTAGAACAAAATTTCCATTTAATTCTTTTGTAACTTGAAAAATATCACTGTTCTTTTCTTCTATTAAATTTCCATTTTCATCTAAAAAGACTCTCAGCTTGCATTCTCCAGTTCCTATATTTGGAATAGTGATTTCTTCCAGAAAATTATATTTTTCAGTAGCACTTAAATCTAAAACCCGAGATATGACAGGAGTTTCCTCCTTACAAGCCATATTTATTTTTAATAAGCCGTCAAAACTAGTTTCTCTTGTAATTGACGCAGCTATTTTGATTTTATCACCTAAATTATAGACTTTTGGGGTAATTTCATTAATTTCAATTAAAGCAAAAGAACTAGGCAGAATAATTAATAGAAAACTTAAAGCCAAAAACACTCTTTTCATAGTCTAAATCCATACCCTTTTCTTTAAATATCTTATTATTATAATATAGTTGTAGTCACCTAAATAATAAACTTTATCTGTAATCAAAAATAGAAACTCCCAATTTATCTAGTAATTTACTTAATTTAAATAAAGGTAAGCCAACAGCAGTTGGATAATCTCCATCTATTTTTTCTATAAAAACAACTCCTTTTTCCTGAACAGCAAAAGCGCCAGCTCTATCCAAAGGCTCTCCAGTTTTTATGTATTCTTCTATTTCTTTTTCAGATAATTTTTTTAATTTGATTTTAACAAAACCGTAGTCTTGTAACTCTTTTTTATTTTTCACATCAATAACTGCTAATCCTGTATATATTTCAACTTCTTTCCCACTAAGTAATTTAAGCATTTCTTTTGCTTTTTCTTCTGTATGTGGTTTTCCCAAAGCCTTTTTTTTATAAAAAACTAATGTATCTGCTGAAATTATTATCCCTTCTCTTAAATTTTTCGCAACATCCCTTCCCTTTTGTAAGGCATGATACCTCACTAGAATTTCAGGCTTTTTAGGCAGGTTATTGTCTTCAACATAATTTCCAGTTTTAATTTCAAAATTATCTCCAATTAATTGCGCTAATAATTGCTTTCTTCTTGGCGAGTTAGAAGCCAGTATGATTTTTCTCATGTTATTTCTATCCATAAAAATCTTTATATACTTTCTTTTTGCTTTAATAACTTATGAAAATACTGGCTATACACGCTGACCACTTGAAATTCAAGCCCGTAAAAGTTGCAATAAAAGAGGCTGAGGAAGTTTCTAACAAGGAAGTTAAAGTAAATGAATGTCTGGTAATCTTTACAGCAGTAGAATCAGAAGATGAAAAAAATCCAAAAATTATTCTTGATAATTTGGTAAAAGAAATTAAGTTAATTTCAGACCAAGTTAAGGAAAAAAATATAGTTATTTATCCTTATGCTCATTTAAGCTCTAAATTATCTTCTCCTAAATTTGCTTTGCAGATGTTAAAAGATGCAGAATCTAAACTAAAAAAAGATTTCAAAGTAACTAGGGCTCCTTTCGGCCATTACAAAACATTTGAAATATCAACAAAAGGCCATCCTTTGTCAGAATTATCAAGGGAAATTTTGGCAGACTCAAAAGGTGTAGAAAAAATAGACAAGCCCTTGGAAATTCAGATTAAAGAATTAAATAAATTAGACAAACTAAGAAATGCTTTTACTTTATTGTTGGGAAAAGCAGTTCTGTCATTGTTTCCAAATTCTAAGCCAGCTTTAAATTACTTGGATGAAGACAAATTTTATTATGATTTTGAAAAGCCCAATCCATTTAATCCAGATGATATCAAAAGAATAGAAAAAAAGATGCACGAACTTCTTCAAAAAGGAATAAAATTAAAAAAAGCAAAATCAAAATTTAAAGACAAGTTGTATAAAAAAGAAATCTTGAAAGATATTAAAAAAACTAAAATATATGAGCTGGATGGATATGAAGATGTAATATTAGGTGAAGCGTTGGAAGAAATTCCTAAAACTTCTGTTTTCAAATTATTGTTAACATCAGGCGTTTACTGGAAAGGTTCTCAATACAATAAGCAGTTGCAGAGAATTTATGGTATTGCTTTTGAAAATCAAAAAGATTTGGATATTTATTTAAAACAACAGGAAGAAGCAGAAAAAAGAGATCACAGAACATTGGGAAAACAGCTTGAATTATTCACATTTTCAGATTTAATTGGAAAAGGATTGCCAATATGGCTGCCAAAAGGAACTTTAATTAGAAATGAAGTTGAAAAATTCGTAATTGAAACAGAAGAAAAATATGGCTATGTAAGAGTTTCAACTCCTCACTTGGCTAAAAAAGAATTATATTTGCAGTCCGGTCATTTGCCTTACTACAAAGATGGCATGTACCCAGAAATGAATTTGGATGACGGTACATATTATATTAAACCGATGAACTGCCCTCTTCATCATATTATATTTAATTCCAGGGCGAGAAGCTATAAAGAACTGCCATTAAGATTGGCAGAATACGGTACAGTTTATAGAAATGAATTATCAGGAACATTGGCTGGCTTGTTAAGAGTTAGAATGCTGTCAATGAATGATGCACACATTTATTGTTCTAAAGACCAGATAGAAGAAGAATTCAAGAATGTAGTTTCTATGACAAAAGAATATTTTGAAACTTTTGGTCTTAAGGACTTCTGGTTTAGATTATCTTTGCATGATCCAAGAAATAAGGCAAAATATATTGACCAGCCGGAAAATTGGAAATTTACAGAAAATGTTTTAAGAAATGTATTGAAAAAATTAAATGTTAAATTTATTGAAAAGCCAGATGAAGCTGCTTTCTATGGTCCTAAATTAGATATACAATTTAAATCTGTAATTGGAAGAGAAGAAACAATGTCAACAATCCAGTTGGATTTTGCAGCAAAGAAAAACTTCAATTTAAAATACAATGATAAAGAAGGAAAAGAAAACAATGAAGTTTTTGTAATTCACAGGGCACCTTTATCAACTCATGAAAGATTCATGGCTTTTTTGTTAGAGCATTTTGCAGGTAAGATGCCGTTATGGCTGTCTCCTGTTCAAGCAGAAATTATAACAGTTACAGACAGATCAATAAATTTTGCAAAAGAAATTGAAAGCAAATTTAAAGAAAATAATATCAGGGTAGAATTAAATGACAAGCCGGAAACTTTGGGGAAGAAAGTTCTTGAAGCTACAATGCAGAAAATTCCCTATATTATTACAATAGGAGACAAAGAAACAGAAAATAAAACCTTGGCAATAAGGACAAGAGATGGTAAGGTTAAATTTAATGTCAAAACAGAAGAATTCTTAAGCTTATTAAAAGAAGAAGTCTCATCTAGAAGCATTAATTCTAAACTATAAAAATGATAAAAGAAGACTTTGATAAGATAAGAAATTCAGAGAAATTTAAGGCCATAATATCAAGAGCCAGGTTGGTAAGTTGTTTCCTGAATGATGCTCAGATAAAAAGATTATGGGAATTTAATTATTTCTCAGCTGAAACAAAATCAACATACACTTTTTTTGTAGATAATGATGAAGTTATTCTGAAAGATACAAACATATTGTTGTCTAAAAATCAGAATCCAGAAGAATTATTCTTGGGAAATCTAAAATTAGAAGAAAAAGAAGCAGTTTCAATAGCTAATTTCTTGTTGGTTAAAAAATACAAAGAAGAAAACTTCTCAAAGATGATTATTTCTCTTGAATCAAGAGATAGGAATATCTTGTGGAATGTCACAGTAGTTTTGAGAAATCTGAATGTAATAAATTTAAGGATTAATGATGGGAATTCAGAAGTTGTTGAAGACCAAATTATTTCTCCGTTCACAAAACAATAAGCTTTATAAATAATTAAATACAAAAAATATTTACTAATTATAAAAATGGAACAAAATCAAGACTCATCAGCAGTTGAAGAACTGCCCCGGTGTCAAACCGTACCTAGAATTTCTCAAAAATTAGAAGAAAAAATAGCTGCATTAACAAATGGAGATGTAATTCCGGTTCTTATAACTATTAAGGATAGTAAGGTTTCTAGAGATGAACGAAAAAAAGCAGAGGCGATTATTGCTGAAAAACATCCTAATTTATTTACATTTTTAAGAGGCAAAAATATTAGGCATCGTTATGTCTACGCAATTGAACAAGTAGTTGCAGAAGTTAATTCTTCACAATATAATGGATTAAAAGAAATAAACCACGGCGAGATAATTTCTTTTGATTATAATGGGCATAACTTAAATGATTACAGTGGCTTAGTATAATAATTCTAAAGCTTCTTCTTCTGTAAAATGCAATTTTCCTGGAATAATAAAACATTGTGGATAAATCTTAAATTCATAATCAATTAAATCTTTTATTTTTCCAGCTTTAATTTCTTTTTTCTCGCTTCCTAATCCGCAGCATCCAACAACCAATGTATTTTCATCAATTTTATTCTCAATTAAATATTTTAACCCGCCATTAATGCTCATCCATCTATTTTCCTTTACATCTAATAAAAATAAAGTATGCATTCCTAATTTTAAATTATTATTTAAAACTTCAATAGGGCTTTTCAAGTTCTTGTTTTCAAAAGGAATAGTGGTTGTTTTTCCAAAATTATACAAGCTTAATCCAGTCTCGCCAATAGCAGTTAAAATACTTGATCCATGAATTATATTTACTTTGATGTTTTCTTTTTTAGCTTCCTGTAATAAGGAAAAATGTGTTGTTGCACTAAAGCAGTCTCCAGGAATTAAAACTCCTACTTCAGAATCTATTGCCTTTTTAATTAGTTCAGAACTTTTATTCTCTAAATCCTCTCTTTTAATTTCAATAACTTTATTTCCTATAAATTCTTCTAATTCCTTGGCAGTATTGTCAAAAAAGTTAGTGTACCTTTCTAAATAAAGAAAATCACATTTCCTGCAGGTTTCTAGTCCTTTTACACTAATGTCTTTCTTGTCAAATAACCCTAATGATATAATATGCAGCATTTTCTAAAAAAGAGCAAATTTGTTTCCTATTAAATAATTGCTTAATCCCCCAGCAACAAAACCAATAACTAAATCCAATAATAAAACTCCATCTAATAAAAATACACTAAACGGGAGAAAAAACATGATAAATAGAATTAAGATTTTAGAAAAATTTAATGTGCTTATTCTTAATAAGCTTCCATAAACCAAAGCATACATAAAAACAAGTGAAGAGGTAGCTAAACTGATATCTTTCTTCAAAAATAAACTTATTCCTAATGCTAGTCCTAAAAATAAAAATTCTGATACTACATAAGCGCTCAAAAATCCCAATAAAACACCAATAAATAATAATGAAAAGTTTTTGCTGAAAATAATTACTGTAAATATCAAAATCCCAATAATTATTTTGCTTAAAATTAGCAGGTAATTTCTGTTGTTTCTTATTTCTTCTCTTGTGAATTTTGCAATTAGAATGCCTACAAATATTCCTAAAAAAGCCAATACTGGTATTAACTTTTCCATCCCAATATTCAAATTAAACACTTTAAAAAACTTCCTAATATAACAAGGCTTTTAAATTTAAAAAATGTTAAAAATTATGAAATTAGAAACAAAAAGGTTATTGCTTAGACCAATAAAAAAAGCAGATGCAAAAAGCATAGTTGAAAACATCAATAACATAAATATTTCTAAATGGCTGCTTTTAGTTCCTTTTCCATATAGACTAAAAGATGCCTTTTTCTGGATTAAAAACTCTCAAAAAGAAGAAAAGCAAAAGAGAAGAAAGAACTATACTTTCGGAATAGAATTAAAAGAAGAACATAAACTAATTGGGGGAATGGGAATTCATAAAATTGAAAAATATCAAGAAACAGCAGAAATAGGCTATTGGATAGGATCAAAATATCACAACAAGGGATATGGATCAGAAGCATTAAAGGCCGTTATCAAATTTGGTTTTAAGAAATTAAGATTAAGAAGACTTGAAGCAGAAGTTTTTCAAGGAAATCCTTCATCAGGAAAATTATTACAAAAATTTGGATTTAAGCAAGAAGGTTTTAAGCTAAAAGCAAAAAGATCCAAGGCAGATGGAAAATTAAAAAACGCATATTTTTATGGTTTATTAAAAGAAAATTATAAAGAGCAGTAAAGCTTATAAA
>CAYWEX010000004.1:0-76010 GCA_964457785.1 Candidatus Woesearchaeota archaeon | reverse complement strand
CAGAAGTTCATCACTGAATGAACAAGCACAAAAAGATATTGGTTTGTAACCAATCCAGAAAACAACTACTTATTGTGCAAAGCTTTATCATACAACTTTTGCATTAACATAGCATCTTCTTCTACATTTGGACTTTCTGCTATTACTACGCCTTTTAACTTGAATTCTTTCCATGTATTTAAAAGTTCCTGGTAGTTTAGATCTGATTCTTTTAGATTCAAATGCCATCTCTCACCTTTTTCAGTATATTCAACACCCTGGCAGTGGAAATGTACATTATCCAATGCTTTTCTCCCTAACTTGGATTCCATTAGCGTAAGGACATCTACAAATTCTTCTTTAGTATTATATTTCCCATTAGACCAAGCATGCAGATGAGACCAATCAATACAAGGAAGAACATTATCAAATTCAAGACTTAAATCTAAAATTTCATGAATTGTTCCAAACTGAGAAATTTTACCGGTTGTTTCCGGCCTGATCCATATTTTTTTATCAAATTCCTTTACATCTTTTGTTATTATTTTCAAGGCTTCTTTTATTTTATCATAAACTCTTTTTGGATCTTGTTTTTGGTAATAACCTGCGTGAAAACAAACTGAATAACCGCCGCACATTGAAGTAATCATTGCTGAATTTTTTATATATCCAATACTGGCGTAGAATTTTTTTTTATCATCTGAGTTAAGATTAATAAAATAAGGCGCATGACAAGTAAGAACAACATCTTCTTTTTCTGCCTGCTCTTTTATTTCCGGCGTTTTATCTTTTTTTAAGTAAACTGCCCTGACAAACTCCATTTCCATTGCATCTAATTTTAACTCACGAACTTTTTTTATTCCTGCTGCTGTTCCATCTTTTTTATTTTGAGTACTTAATGGAATTCCAGAAGTTCCAAATCTTAATTTGTCCATACTATTTAGATTAATTAAAATTATTTAAACCTTGTTAAAAATCTTCTATTTTTTATCATAAAAAAGCTTAAAAATGCAAAAATAATTACACGAATTAATGATAAATTATAATTTAAAAGACAGTTTAATTTCGTGCTCTAAATGCAAAGGGAGAGTTCCTTTAAATGATTTAAGGGCTGATAAGACTGGAAAGGGTTGGGTATGTATTTCATGTTACTCTATACAGCACCCCAGCTTGAATATAAAAAAACCAACTGTTTCTCAACAACAAAATACACAAACTAATGTTCAGAGAACACAAGCTGTACAAAGTTTTATGAATAAACCACAGACTGTTGAGAAACCGATGATCTTAGATAATAGACAGAAACCATCTATAATGAGCGAGATATTAAAGAAATATAATTATCAATGTGTTGGATGCAAATACAGATTTTCTAGAAATTATGAATACAAAGGAATGTGTCCTTTTTGCGGCAAACAAGGAAGCTTAGAAAATTTAAATATGGATTTAGAAATTTAAACTTTTAGAAAAAGTTTAATTAAAAAGAATTATTTGGGTCTATATCTTTCAAAGAAAACTCCTGTTGTAAAAGCCAAAGCTAAAGATAAAGCACCATAACCTGTTGCTAAATTTGGATCTTTATTCATATTTTCTATTGCTGCATTTGCACTAAATACTGCCATAAATGCTGCGGAGCTAGTATATAGAAGAAAATCCCCATTATCTCTTAAGAAATCGTAACTTTTGTCAAAAATTTTTCTTGGCAATGATCTGTTTTTTCTTTCTGCTTCAATTCTTGCTATTTGTAATTCTACATTTTTTACTATTTCATTTGCTCTTTTTTCTTTCGCTTCAGTTAATTTGTATTCAATACTATCTTCTTTTGGAGTAAGATCAACGCATTCTTCAGAAAGATTATCTTTGTTTTCCATTTTAACCTTTTCAAACCCTTTTTTACTAAAAAGCGTTTACGGAATAAGAACCTGGGTTCTTATCAACTCCTTAAACTTAACCAAAAACTATTGCAAATATTCGTTAATTGCCTGCTCGAATACCTGATATGGCTGTGCTCCCCCTATAATTTTGTAGCCGTCTTTTTCATTACCTACAAAGTAAGTTGGAGTTCCTGAAACGCCATATGAATTTCCATCATTGAAATCTTTTTCAACTTCTTTAGCATATTTTCCTGAATCTAAGCATGAGTTAAAATCTCCTGAATTTAGTCCTATTTCAGAAGCCCATTTTTTTAAATCGTCATTTGTAAATGGAGCTGTACCCTGACCCAATTTATTCTGTTCATCAAATATTTTATCATGCATTTCATAATATTTTCCTTCATCATCAGCACATTCAGCTGCCTGTGCTGCAGGAATTGCTCCAGGATGAATACTAGATAATGGGAAATCCCTGAAAATAAATTTAACTTTACCATTATTAATGAAATTTTCTTTTAATAAAGGATAAACTTGAGTATAAGATCTTCTGCAGAATGGACATTGATAATCTGAAAATTCTACTATTGTTACGGGTGCATCTTTATTTCCTAGAACTGCATCATCATCCAAACTAACTTCTTTTATTGATGTTGGTTCATTATCTGCTGGGGGATTTATAACAGTTCCACCAGTTGGAGTATCTGTTCCAAAACCAAAACCACCTGTAAATATTGAAATTATTAATAATAAACCTAAAACAACAGAAGAACCTTTCCATAAAGTTGTTTTCTTTAATGTAATAGCTTCATCTTTTTCTTCCATAGATTTTTTGACTATTTAATATTTATAAAGCTTTCTTAGAAGTAGAATATATAGTTTATATCTCTATTTTTTTAAGTCAACAAAATCTTTATTATTTTTGCTATCACTTGATTTGAATAAAACGTCACCCTGAATAAATCCTTCTGTTTTGCATGGATTAAGTTCTCTTATTCTTTTTGAAATAATTATGTTCTCTTTTGTAAGACCAAATTTAGAATATTCTTCAAGAACAGAGTCTGACATATGTAAAAATGGTGAATCGAAAATTTGGTTGAACAATTCAAATTTCTTTAATGCAAAATCAAAATTATGGCTGTCAAAGCGATTTACATATCCTATTAATTCGCCTGATTTTACTTTTTTTCCTTTTATAATTTCAGGCAAAGGAGCTATGTGAAAGAAAATAAAATGCCAAGCTCTTGCTTCATTAGAAGAAATAAATATTTGCTGGTCATTTTTATCATAATAAATTATTTCTGTTATTTTGCCGTCAAAAGGGGCAAATACTTTTATTTTATCTTTTGTATTCATCAATGATGAAAACGGTTCAATATAATGTTTCATTGAACTTAATGGTTCTTTTTCCCCATTTATGTTTAAACCGCTATAGTCATGACCGTAGCAACTTCTAAATTTCGAAATTCTTTCAATTTGAGTAATGTCTAGCGGATTATTAGTTATAATTTTAATATTTTCATTTGTTACATTACCAGAAAATTTATTTTGTATTATACTGCCAATACTAATTATTAAAATTAAGGAAAATAACATCAATATTTTTCTTCTCATTTTAAAAATTAGCTGCTGCTCTTTGAATAACTTCTGACAATGCGGGATGGATGTGAACTGAATTACTAATATTATCTATTGTTCTATCTCCTGACTTCATTGCTATAATTACTTCATGAATTAATGTTGAAGCTTCTTGACCTAAAATATGGCAACCAAGAATTTTTCTTGTTGATTTTTCAACTAATATTTTTACAAAACCATCTTTTTCTTCGATAGCATGACCCATTCCAGTATCAATATAATTGTATTTTCCAACTGCATAATTTATTTTTTTATCTTTTAATTCCTGTTCGGTATAGCCTACTGAGGCTATCTGCGGGCTAGTAAAAATGGCGTGGGGCATTGCAGAATAATCTACTTTTAGTTTTGATTCAGAAATTAGGTTATTATAGGCGTAATCAGCTTCTAAATTTGCTGAATGCTTGAACAAATATTTTCCTATACAATCGCCCAAGGCATAAACTCCAGGAACATTTGTTTCCAAGAATTCATTTACTTTTATAAAACCTTTTTCATCTGTTTTTACTTTTGTTTTTTCTAAATTTAATAAATCTGAATTTGGCATTACACCAATTGCAATTAACAACTGATCTGATTTTAGAGTTTTTGTTATATTTTTTGTATTGTGCTTTATCTTAACAAAGAAATTGTTTCCTTTTTTTGTTATTTCAGATGCTTCATATTCTGTAAACACATTGTATTTCTTTCTGAAAATTTCTGTAAACTTTTCTGATATTTCTGAATCTTCTCTTGGGACTAATAATTTATTATGCTGAATAATGTTAATTTTTGTTCCTAGTTCTCCATAGAAATGAGCTAATTCTGCAGCAATATAACCACCACCGATAATTGTCATTACTTTAGGTAATTTTTTCAATCGTAATGCTTCTGTGCTAGTTATATAATTTACTTTATTCAATCCTTTAATTTCTGGAATAATTGTTCTTGCACCAACTGCCAAAAGAAATTTGTCTGCTTTTAGAATTTCTTTTCCTACCTGTATGGTTTTAAAATCGATAAATTTACAATAACTTTTAAATAAAACTGGATTTTTAGAATTTTTTAGAGAATGCTCAATTTCTTTTGCTTCTGAATCTACTGTATTTGTCACTCTTGAAATTATTTTTTTAAAATCTATTGAATTAATTTTGGCATTGATTCCAAACAAGTGAGCTTTTTTAATCTGTGAAATTACATCTGCTGAATGAATCAACATTTTAGATGGAATACAGCCACGATTTAAACAAGTTCCACCCAGTGGTCCTTTTTCTATTATCGCTGTTTTCAATCTTTTTTCTGATGCGCTAACAGCAACATCCAATCCAGAACCACCACCAATTACAATTAAATCAAATTCTTTCATAATTACCTCTTTTTTTAATTTATTAGTTGAATTTATTATATATAAATTTTAGTTTTAGATTATGATCCTATAATAACCGAGAGAAGCCAGCATAACATTAAAGAAAATATTTCCCAACCCCAAAGGAATTATTAATTTAAAATAAGGATATTGTGCAAGACCCAACGGGATTACAATTATATCATTTGGTATTGGTATAAAGGCACCATATAGAAAAAGAAATCCTGTAATTAAAATTGTGGGTCCTTTTAATAGCCAATTATGAAATCTTTTGAATTTTTTCTGGAGAAAATCTGGAAGAACAGTTTTTCCTTTTAATCCAATTAAATATGAAGTAGAATCTCCCAATATAACTGCTGTTCCTGCTGTCAATCCCAGCAATAAAGGATTAAGACCACCAGCACCCAAAGTAATAACAAAAAGGTAATAAGGAAAAGCTATAATTATTGAAGTTCCACCAAAGAAACTCAATAAAAATATAATTAAGTAGCTGTTTGTAATGCCTAAAAATTCAACTATAGTTACAGGAGAATAGAAAAATAGAAGAAGAGTCCATAATATTAGTATTAATGAGAAAATTACTATAGAGAGGTGTTCTTTTATTTTGCTTAACATAAACAATTAAAGATTATTGGGTTTAAAACTGTTTGTAATCAATCTCTTTCGATGAATACATGATTTATTCCGCTGTTTACTTTTGCACCGCTAGACAGGCAACCGCCGAAAGAATCGCTATATTCAAATTCATTTTTGCTTTCTGGAAGTTTTTTTTGATAATTTTTTTCTTCTAATTTAGAATCATATTTTTCTATAAATTTATTCATTATAGTTATTATTCTTGGATCATTTGAACCTATTGAAACAGGATTACCCAAGGCTTCACTTAATTCTAAGGCTCTCTGAGCTATTTGGGAAAACAAAACCTTTCCATAATCTTCTGTCCATCTTGAGGCATAAGGTCTTTCAACTAAAAGAATAGGTGACTCTTCATCAAAAGGCAATAACCTTACTACACTTCTTATGATAACATTTCCATTTTGATCCAAAACCTGATATAATTTTTTATTTGAATCTGCAAGATATGCCAGAAGGCATTTATTATAACCTGTTCTTTCATTCCATCTTTGACAACTTTGAATTGGTGTTCTGCCAATATCAAACAATTTATGTGGGAGATCGGTTTCAACAACAGTTACTCTTTCCAGTTCTTTTATTTCTGGAGAATTTAGTATTTTTCTTGCTTCTCCAAACGTTATTTTCATATCTTCATAGGAAATTCTTGATATTAATTTTTCTATAGCCTGGTTTAAATATGCAAATCTTTCTGGGCTAGCTTTTTCAATAGCTAGAATTGTATCCAGAGTTTCAAGATCTAAAATTAAGTCTTTTTTCTCAAGAGCTAAACTTTTTTTGTCTACTACGCTGTTGCTTTTAAAGAGACTAGAAATTTCTTCTACTCTTTTTTCCAATTCTTTTGCTTTTACTTCTGTTGCTTCTGATTTAGTGATTTCCTGATATTGGATTTTTAATTCTTCTGAAATAATTTTTAAAGCATCTATTTTTGGATTTATTTTTTCAAGATCTCCGATTAATCTTTCAGATGTTGCATTAGATCTCCAAATTTTAACTACTAAGTCATCTAATAAATTTTCTTCTGGTTTTAAACATTTTAATTGTTTTTTAGCTTTATCATGAGAATATCTCCATTCCTGAAAATTATCATCTATTACATGCTCAGTTATTTCTCTTAATAGCTGAATTCCTTCTGGATATGAACCTGACAAGACACCACCAAATGTAGAAATCATATTGATTAGATTATGACCTAATAACCTATGTGGATTTTCAGCTACTTTTTCCTTGTAATCATCAGATAAACCAATTACCTTTAGGGTGTTGTTTAGTGCATAGTCATTTAGTTTTTTATTTATTTTTGAACCATCTGTTTCTTCAAAAAAATAAGTGAAATTCCTGCTGACTTCCAGAATTTCAAGCTGTGCCAGTATTCTACTTATATATTCTCCTGAATTTACATTAGCAAATAAGTGCTCAAGCACTCTTTTCTTTTCTGGATTAAAATCAAGGGCATATAAAGACCTGAATATTCTTCTTCTTGCATCTGTTCCTTCTTTTAAATATTTTTGGCCAAATAATTCATTAACTTTATTTATTATTTCAATGTCTAATCCAGTTTTAACTAAGTTAGCTAATATTGGTTTTGGAATATTTTTACTTTTCTCTTTTAATTCTGAAAAATCTTTTTTTCCTAATAATCTTCTGGCATCTGAAATATAATCCTCTTCGACTTTTTCTTTTGTCAATTCATATAATTGCTCTACAAATTCAAATCCATAAGATACTGTTTCTTCATTAATTTCAGTTTCCTTTTCCAGAATCTCTGCGAAATAACTATTTACAAATCTAATTACATCTGCTTTTCCTTCTCCTAATCTAGATAAGTTAGAAATTACTTGTTTGAATCTTGGAGCGAACTTTTTTTCCTTAGTTACATTGTCAAGGAATTCATATGTTGATGTAATTGGTCCTTTATTTGCTTCTACTATTTCCCCTACTCTTATTAATTGAACTTTGTCTTCCAGACTTTCACACGCTTTTGTTTTAAGAACCTCTTCAAAATGCATGAGAACAACTTTTGGAATTTCATTTCTTTTACTTGAATAAATACCAAAATTAAGAATAGACCTAATTCCTTCTAGATCTGGTTTTGTGTTTTCTACAATGAACCTGATTGCTTTTATTAATTCTTTTATATTTTCAGATCTGTCTTCTTTTTTTATCCTTTTCATACATCTATTATAAAAATCCTGCCAATCAGAATAAACGTTACGATCTAAATCACGGACTAATTTTTCAAGAATGTCTTTTTGGTCTACTGAATCTTCTTCAGCTGATGTACTAAAACCAGCCAAAGTTGAAAGGGTTAGTCTAATTGATTGTTTTTGTTCCAGTCTCTGGTCTAATCTTTGTTCCAAATTAAAACCCATTCCCATTCCCATTCCTGGCATTTTATTCTCCTATAAGTAAACTAGGAATTTAATTTTTACTTTATAAATCTTTTGTTTTATAACTACATATTAGTGGTTAAAAGAAATCTAAATAGTTATAAGTAAAATAGAATATCGAATAATCATGCAGCTAAATATTAGACAAATTAAAAAAATAATTATTTTAGTTATTGGAGTTACTGTATTACTAACTGGACTTGCTTTATTATTTCTACCTGGGCCTGGAATATTGATATTATTTTTAGGTCTTTTAGTTTTAACTACAGAGTTTATTTGGGCAAAGAGATTAATGAAAAAAGTAAAGAGCTATAATCCCTTAAGAAAGAAATGAACGCCGCTGCACTACGCTAGTTGCGTTGTTTTATGGGACTAAATTTAGAAAAGTATAAATACTAGTTATTATATATACTTATATAATATGTCAGAAAACATTTTACATAGTCCAACTCTAGAATCTGTAATTATGGTAGAAAAAACTATAGAAAAGTACAGCCAAGAATGTGGAAAATATCAGTTATGGAAAAAGCTTCCTAAGAAAATGATGTACCAAACATTTTTAGTTATTTTAGATTATTTAGAGCAATCTGGAAAAATAATAATAGACAAAGACGGTTGTATAATCTGGACTTATAATCCAAAAAGAATAAAGCAATTAATATCAGAAGATCTTATAGTAAAATGAATGACAAAGAAAAACATGTTGCCTTTATAACAAAAAGCTTGAAAGAAGAATATACTTCATTAAAAGAAGGCAAATTTGAAGATAAAAAACTTTTTGAGTTTATTAGTAGAGCAATTGATGATTTAAAGAAAGATCAAGCTTGCGGAACAAAAATTGAAAAAAGATTGTGGCCAAAAACATATGTTCAAAATTATAAGATAACAAACTTATGGAAATATGATCTGCCAAATGGTTGGAGATTAATTTATACAATTGAAACTGATGAGATTAGAATTTTAAGTATAATTCTCGAGTGGTTTGATCATAAAGAATATGAAAAAAGATTTAATTATTAAACTAAATAAAAAAAGTATCCTTGGAAAAAGCGTTTATGCTAACAGAGCTTTCAAAAAAGGAGAAATAGTAATTAAATATAATCTTAAATCTTTAAGTAAAAAGGAATTTGAAAATCTTCCTGAGAAAGAAAAGAAGTTTGTTCATTTTCATTCTGGAACTCTTAATCTATATTCGGTTCCAGAAAGGTATGTTAATAATTCATTAAATCCAAATACAATTCAAGATATTAAGCAAAGGTGTGATATTGCTCTGAGGGGAATAAAAAAAGGTGAAGAAATCACTACAGATTCAACGAAAGATGATATTTCCTAAAAATAAAACTTCGCAATGTAAATAACGCCGCTATCCTACGCTAGTGCGTTATTTCATAGAACATAGACTTAAATTTTCTAAACTATTTATTTAATATGTTGTTTTTAGTTTAATAATCTATAAAAAGATAATATTTATTAAAAAGTTTATGAAATCTGGAATGATTGCAATTATTGGTGGTTCTGGAGTAAGAGACAGTCCACTTTTTAAAGATGTTCCCTATGTAACTTCTGATACTTTTTATTCTAATGGATTTGGAGACGGAAAAGTAGAATATCAAATAACTGATGATGTTATTTTTATCCCAAGACATGGTAATACTAAAACTTATAGTCCATCAAGAACACAGTACGGTGCTAACTTAATTGCTGCAAAAATACTTGGTGCTAAGGTTGTGATTGCAACAAGCGCTGTTGGAAGTTTAAAACCAGAAGAAATTAAAGAAGAAAGTTTAGTAGTCCCTGATGATTTTATAGATGAAAGTGGAAGAGATGATAATTTATTTTGCAAAGGATTGATTGTTCACACAAATCCAAGACCAGGTTTTTCCGCTTTACTGAGATTAATTCTAACATCTGCAGCAGATAAAACTCCTGGCTGTTTTAACAAAGTTCATACTCATGGAACATATGTAACTATTCCTGGAGATAGATTTGGAACAAGTGCTGAAGGTAAAAAAAGAGCTCAGTATGCTGATGTGGTTGGTATGACAATTTGTCCTGAAGCATCAATGGCACTACAATTAGGATTACCTTATGCTGTTGCAGCGTTTCCAGTTGATGTTGATACAGATGCAAACCACGAACATAAAACATTAGAAGTGATGAAAAGATTATCTGATCCAGAAAGGGTTCCTGCTTTTATAGAAAGAGTTGTAGAGACAACAAAAAAATACTTACATGAATTTAATGGTTTAACAAATTTAGTTGGGAATATTATCCCTGGTGATATTTCTAGAATTGAAAATATATTATTAAGAGAAGTTGCTAAAGAATTAATAGCTACTTATTGTAAATAACGCCGCGATCCGGAGTTCCCTATTATGGTGATAAGTGGGCTTTAGTATGTAAGAGTTCTGTATTATACTAGTTGTGATTTTATAGATCTTAGATTGTAAAGTCATTAATCATAAGCTCTTGGTCTTTTATCAACATCAGTTACAAAAATAAGATTTTTTTCGTAAATAATCATATATTGAATTCTGTGATCGCCTTTTCTAACTCTAAATATTTTCTCTTTACCTTTGCCCTTAACTCTAACAACATCTTGAGGAAAAGGATTTAAACTTAGAGATCTAATCTCTTTTATCAACATTTCATACAAATCACTTTCACATTTTTTTAGAAATCTTTTTGCAGGATTACTTAGTTCTATGTTGTACATTCTTCTTCATTTCTCTGTCAAAATCATCTAAAGAAGTTGTTCTACCTTCTTTTAAATCTTCTAAACTCTCATTTAATCTTTCTTCCTCTTCTGGAGTAAGGATTGAATCTATATCATTCATATGTTCTTTAATAAAATGAATATCTTTCTTTATTTCCTTTAGTTCTTCCAAAACTTGTTTATTAATATCATTTGCCATTTTCAAATTTATAACTTCCAGCTCTTTACTCCTTTTTTCTTGGCTTCTTCACTTTCTTTAATAGCTTCCATCATTTTTGGATTTCTAAGTATACCAACTTCTTCTAAAAGTTTTTTATATTCTTTTTTTGGTATTTTAACCATTTCTTGCGTTTCTTGTATTGCCATACTTATACAAGGTTATCAACATTTTTAATCTTTTGGGTCAACTCTTGCACTAGACAAGATGAATAACGCCGCGATCCGGATTTGAACCGGAATGCCCGTGAGGGCCAGACTCGCTAGTATTTTTCCAGGCTAACACATAAGAACTAGGTTCTTCAATTCCCGTTTTTATTCTGTGCAATACCAGGTTATGCGATCGCGGCACAATAAAATTTTAGAAAATATTACTTATAAAGATAGCTATTTTTGCCCCATTGTTAGGATTACAAATAAACCAATTTTCTCCTGTTTAATTAATTTAAACTTATTTTTAGTTAATAACTCTTCAAATTCTTTCCCAGTATATATTTTTACATGCCCTGGCTCTAAAAACTTGAATAATCTTTTTATTAATTTAGATTTAAAAGTTATATCTGTTAAAACTAATTTTCCATTCTTTTTTAAAACTCTGTAAATTTCTTTTAATGCTAAGTCTGGATTGGGAAAATGATGAAAAGCTTCAGTTGTAATAACGAAATCAAAAAAATTTGACTTAAAACTGGTATTTTCAACATCACCTAATTTTAGAACTCCTTTTTCATTGAGTTTCTTTCTTGCTTTTTTCAACATTTCTTCGGATATATCAAGACCGTATAAATCTATATTTGGATTTAATCTATTTAATAAAACCAAACTATCTCCTGTTCCGCAGCCGACATCCAAAATTTTAAGATTATTTTTTAATTTTAAATAAGAAACTGCCTTTTTTTGCAAAGAATAAAGCCAAAACTTAGAAATGCCCCAGTCATAGGTTTTAGCCCAGAGATTGAAAAACTTTTTGTTTGCTTCCTTAATTTGCTTTCTTGTTTTCATTTAAGATCTTTCTTCATCTGATCAAATTGTTTTTTTGTTATTTCTCCTTTAGCATATCTTTTTTTTAAAATTTCTAAAGAATTTTTTTCAAAAGCAAACCAATTTGTATTATTACTTACTAATTTGTAGATTAAGTAAATTATAACTACCCAAAATAAAATCCAAAACAACATCATCCAACCTCCATATGGCCAATAAGACATCATACCAAAACCAAAACAAGGACTATAAGTCTGAGCAGATACATTATTAATCAAAAATAAAAACATAAAAAAATTGATTAATTTATTCATATTTATTTGTCCTCACAATCACGGCTTTCATCACTATATCCTTCCATAAAAGCATCTTCAAATTCGTCTATTTCATCATCTTCTAATAATAAAGCCCTCATTGCTCTTTTGTAAACATTGTCTTCTTCGTCCCAATCTTCTTCAAATATCATTTTTCAGCCCCCAATATTTTCACTATATATCAATTTCTGATATATCATAATATGAAAAACTATATAAAGATTTCCATAACTATAGTTAAGTATGATAAAAATAACTAATTTAATCAAATTTTACACTCTTTTATTATTGTACAAAAAACCAATGCACGGCTATGAATTAATTAAGCAACTAGAAATATGTACTGGGAAAAAAATAAGCGCGAGCCATGTTTATCCTTTTTTAGAAACTTTAAAGAAAAACAAAATAATTGAACTTAAGGAAAAAGGCACAAGAGAGAAGAAAGCATATAATTTAACTAAAGATGGAAGAATCTTTACTAAGAAATTAATTGACAAATTTGCAAATTTAATTGAATTTGACAGGAAAATAAAAATCTGCATAAGCTGCGGATGCAAGTTAATTGATGGAGAATATAAGGAAAAGATAGGAAGTAAAGTACTTTATTTTTGCTGTAAGTATTGCGCCAAGAATTATAAGAATTAAGGCTTGTATAATTTCAATAATAATGAGTTTGAAACTACAGATACTGATGAAAAGGCCATTGCAGCCGCAGCTATCATTGGATTTAGCAAAAAGCCTGTAAACGGAAATAAAATACCTGCCGCTATTGGAATTCCTGCTGTATTATAGAAGAAAGCCCAGAAGAGATTTTGTTTTATTTTTTTTAAGGTTTTTTCTGATAATTTTATTGCAACTGCCACATCTCGTAAATCATTTTTCATTAAAACAATGCTTCCTGTTTCCAGAGCTACATCTGTTCCTGAACCTATTGCAATACCAACATCAGCTTGAGCCAGAGCGGGAGCATCATTTATGCCGTCACCAACAAAAATAACTTTTTTGTGCATAGACTGGAGTTTTTTTACTTCCAGGGCTTTATTTTCTGGTAAAACGCTGGCAAGTACTTTTTTAATACCAACTAAATCAGATATTGCTCTGGCAGTTCTTTCATTATCTCCTGTTATCATTATTACATCTTTACCTAATTTATAGAAAGTCTCAACAGCTTCTTTAGAGTTTTCTTTTAAAGTGTCTGCTAAAGAGATTATTCCGGCAACTCTTTTATTTACTGCCAGAATCATTATTGTTTTTCCATTATTTTCCAAACCAGTAATTATTTCCTCTTCTTTTTTCAATGAAACATTATTTTCATACATTAATTTCCTGTTTCCGATGTATGCTTTTCTAATTCCTATATTTCCTATTACTCCTTGACCTGGAATGGCCTTGAAACTTTTTGTTTCTTCTATTTCAAGACCCTGTAGTTTTGCTTTTTTTACAATAGCTTCTGCTAACGGGTGCTCGGATTTTATTTCCAAACTAGCTGCAAATTTCAAGACATCTTCTTTTGAATAATTATTTACTGGAATTATTTCTGTTACTTCTGGCTCTCCTTTTGTAAGAGTTCCTGTTTTATCTAAAACAATTGTATCTGCTTTATGTATTATTTCAAGAACTTCTGCGTTTTTAATTAAGATTCCTTTTTCTGCAGCTTTTCCTGTTCCCACTATAATTGCTGTTGGTGTTGCCAATCCTAAAGAACATGGACAGGCTATAATCAAAACAGCTATAAATGCTGACAAGGCAAATGTGAATTCCTTTTGTGCAATAAAAAACCATGTGAAAAATGTCAAGAAACCAATAAGTAGTACGCCAATTACGAAATATTTTGAGATTATATCTGCCAATCTTTGAATGGGTGCTTTGCTTCCCTGGGCTTCTTCCACTAATTGTATTATCTGGCTTAAGACAGTATCTTTTCCTATTTTGGTTGCCTTAAAAATAAGATGACCGTGCTTGTTTATTGTACCGCCGATTATATTATCCTTAATTCTTTTTTCAACTGGAATGCTTTCTCCTGTTATCATTGATTCGTCTACTGAAGAATCACCTTTAATGACTATGCCGTCAACTGGAATTTTTTCACCTGGCTTTATTGAAATTAAATCATTAATCTGGACTTCTTCTATTGGAATTTCCATTTCTTTATTATTTCTAATTACTGTTGCTGTTTTTGGCTGCAAACCAATTAATTTTTTAATTGCTTCTGATGCTTTTCCCTTTGCTTTTGCTTCAAGCCATTTTCCCAAAATAATGAATGTAATTATTACAGCCCCAATATCAAAATACAAATCTTTTGTGTTGAAAAAAGTTGGAAATAGAACTACTAATAAACTATAGAAATAAGCAGCACTTGTTCCAAGAACAATTAATGTATCCATGTTTGCATTTTTCACCAATAAAGTTGTAAATGCGCTTCTATAGAATCTATAACCAACAAAAAATTGTATTGGGGTGGATAAAATTAAAAGAACAAATTCCCTGTATTTGAAATCTATTTTGAAAAACTCCGGGAATGCCAAAATTACCAAAGGAATTGTCAAAACCAAAGAAAATATAAATAAGAATTTTAATTTTTTAATTTCAGTTTCTCTGATTTCTTTTTCTCTGTCTAAAGATGTTTCTTCTATAGATTCATAACCTGATGCTTTAATTGCTTTTTTTATTTCCAAAGAAGAAATCTTTTCAGGATTATATCTTATTTCAGCTTTTTCATTTTGATTTAATTTTACATCTACTAAATAATCTTTGAACTTAGACAAGGCATCTTTTACTGTTAAAATGCAATGCTCATTGTCCATTCCAATTACTTTTAATCTCAATAAGCCATGTTTCTCTTCTGATTCTATAACTTCATAACCTGCCCTTTTTACTGCAAGATTTAGAACTTCTTCATCTACACCCTCCTGATGCTCAACTGCTGCTTTTTCAGTTGCAAAATTTACAGAAGCATTAATTACACCAGGAACTTTTTTTAACTTATTTTCTATTATATTTGCGCAACTAGCACAATGCATCCCCTTTATTTTTAATATCTTCTTTTTTACCATATATCAGATTTTGATATATTTGTATATTTAAATATTTCTAAATGCTGAAATAATAATCACAAGCATTAGTATTTTTGTAAGTTCGCAAACTAAGCAAACTGTTTTAAGAATCGCAATTTCAACATAAGTCAAATATAAGGAATAAATTAAAACTGGTGTTGTTAAAAAACCTGCAAATTTGAGATATTTTATATTTTTATCAGATTTTTTTACTAAAAATAATATTATAATAAAGTAAATTAAGCCTAAAATTGACAATGGGATATTAAATAGGGTTGAATATACACTTTCATTGACTATGGAACATGAAAAATAACTATTTATATTACAAATTGCATTTGAGGAATATCTTGTATAGATTAAGTAAGAAGTTGCAAGTATCCCCAGAATACAAATTAAAATTAAAAATTTTTTTAATTTTTTCATGAAACTTTAAATAATCCCGGGCCAGCCATCCCCATTGAACAGCTGAACTTTATTGTGCCTTCACTTTTAGGAGTGAAAGTAATTGTTTTTATTTTATCTCTTGGAAGTTGTTCCATTATGCCTAATTTTGGAACTGATAGTATTTGAGCACAACCTTGGGCTTGGCTTCCATCAATTTTCCATTCTACTGGAACTCCTTTTTTTATATTAAATGAAGAAGGATAATAATCAAGGCCTTCTACTTTCATTTCAACAACTTGTTTTGCATCAACGTCTTTTATTATATCTCCAGTAACTATGTTGTTGTCTGAAAAATCAAAACTTGTACTTGCTAAAGTAAAACCAGAACTAATGTTGAAAAATCCTAACAGAATGACAAGAACACCAACAAATTTTACAAAATGCTTTTTAAAATTCCCTGCTGAAAAGCTTGATATAGCTCCTATTGAAAAAATTCCAGGCAATGTGCCAAGTGAAAAAGACAGCATAGTTAAGGCACCAACTAAAAAACTCCCCTGGCTTAAAACATATAGCTGCAGGGCTTGAGTAAATCCGCAAGGCAAGAAAAATGTTGAAAATCCAAATAAAAACGGAGCTGATTTTGAATTATTTTTTGAAGAGTCCAGAATTTTATGAGAAATAAATTTTGGTATGCTGAAAATTTTAATTTTAAATATATTTAGCATTTCAAAACCCAAGAAAATCATTATCAAACTGGCTAAAATTGTAATAATGCTAGTAAGTTTTGGAGAAAGACTAATTACAGAACCCAATAAACCAAGCAATCCTCCCAATAAGGTATATGAAATAATTCTTCCCAAATTAAAATAAATATGGGGTTTTAATTTTTGCTTTGGAGTTAAATCTGGATTTAGTTCATTGTATTTTGTTGAAACTGCCAATAATAACCCCCCTGAAACTGCCATGCATGTTGAAAATGCTGCAACTAAACCAATTAAAAAAGCCAGACCATAACTAACATTATCAGAGATATTAAAATTTGGCAGAATATCAATTTGTTTAAGAATTATATAAAGAGCAATTATTATTAAAAAAATAGCCCCAATTTCCAAGTGCTCTCTTTTTATTTTTATACTAGTGCTATCATTATTATCTTTTGATGAAATTTTATATTTTGTATCTTTTAACGCTTGATTTATTTTATCTATGGTAGGAATTTCTTCACATGTTAATACTGCTATTCCTTTTTTATGATTTACTTTTGCTTTTAATACTCCTTTAATTTCCTTGAATTTTTGCTCTAAAAGAACTTCACAGCTATTACAAGTCATACCAGAGATTTGTACTTCTATTTTTTCCGTCATTCTACTTTATACCCCAGTTTTTCTATATTTACTTTATTTTCATCAAAATTTACATTAATTATTCCTGTTTTGTGTTATTAAATTTATCTAAAAAATTAGCTGTTATTTTTATTTCTTCCTAACACTCCATACACAAAAATAAGGAATTTTAGAGAATATGGCATAATCTCTTGGAAAATATTTCTTGCCTAATTTAGAAGGAAATGCATCTTTATATCCAATGATCTCAAAACCATTTCTCAGTATTGTTTTAATAATGGTTTCGTAAGTTTTATGGTGGCTAGGCATTTGAACTCTTGGTCCATTTTTGGCAAACCAATATGCATAATTAATCTTTTCCTCGAAATAGTTATTGATCCCTAAAACTCTTAACTTTTTCCCGTTAATAAAAACCTTTTTAGTAACTTCGGAAACTGGATTTCCAATTGAGAAAACGAAAATTCCTTTTTTATTCAATACTTTTTTAACTTCCTTAAAGACCTTATCCCAATTTTTTAAATAATCAAGAACTAAAGATCCTTGAACAATATCAAACTTTTCTTTAAATGGAATTTTATAACCAGATCCTAATCTTAAATCTAATTTTGGATTTTCTCTTTTAGCTATAGCAAGCATATTTTTAGATATGTCAAATCCCTTTACTTTTGCTCCTCTTTTAGTAAGAAGTTTCGCATAAATTCCAGAACCGCACCCAAAGTCTAGTATCTTCTTCCCTTTAACATTACCAAGCAAAGAAAGTGTTGCAGGCATTTCTAGCAATTCATTATAAAACCAACCATATCTGCTTTTCTTAACTCTCCAATTATGATAGAACTTTGCAAGAACATTGTATTTTTCAGCTGCCTCTTTTTCTTCATATTTCATTTTAATTCCTATATAGTTTTAAATTTTATTTAAATCTATTGAAATAATTTTAGGATGCTACAAAAGAATTTTTTGAGAATACCACTGACTCTAACTTAACAGCTCACGAAAAAATTACTCAAACATTTCAATCTGGATTTGCACGTTTTCAGGTATAGGAACTCTCATGACTAATCTTAGTGCTCTTTCATTTACACCAAGATCAATAACTCTTTTATGAATTCTCATTTCAAAATTGTCAAAAGAAGCTTTACCAGAACCACAAGGAGTTTTTCTTACTGTATGCTTTAATCTCTTTGTAGGCAGAGGAACTGGGCCAGAAATATCTACTTTTGTTTTAGTTGCTATGTCTTTAATAGCTTCACAAATTTGATTTAACTTACTTATCTCAATACTAGCTAAGTTAATTCTAGCTTTACCCATAGAAATAAAGGAAAAATAAGAAATTTATAAATCTATTGCTTTTGGACTTTTTTTACTAATTTGCCTTCAACAGAAAAAGGAGTATAGCTTTCTGGGCTTTTTACAATGTATTTTCCAGTAATAACAACTACATCAGAACCGTCATATTTTAATCTGCTTTCAAGATCTTCAAAATACTTTTCTTTTGTATTGTCATGAAAATGAGGCAAAATATCTCTTATTGGAGACCAATCTACTGCAAAACTATTTATGAAATCTATTCCTTGTTCTAAGTCATATCTTTTTGGTAACTTTATTTGTGCCATATTTAATCAGCAATAAAATAAAAACTTTCAGGAGCTAGACTTATTACTCTGTTATCAATTGTTGGTACGAAAGTTTGCACAACATATGTACCTGTCATTACTTTTCTTTTTCTACCATTAACATTTACTTCTTTAATTTCAAGATTTGTGAACCCTCTTAAATAAGAAAACTCTTCTTCATGATTATCAGTATAATTTGGTAAACCAACTTTTTTCAAGTCAATTCCAAATCTTCTTGCAATTCTCTCTGCATATGCTGGAGTTATTTTTATATCTTGATTTGGCAATCTTGTTTCTTTATCTGAAACAGGTATTTCAATTTCTAATTGTTTTTCTAGTACTAAAGTTGTCATTTTTTTAATTCTCCTTTAACTTTTTTTAAGAAAAAAGCTTAACCAAAAAATAAAAAATAAGATTACTGGGTGTAATCTATGCACATACCAACTGCAACAGTTGCACCTGCATCTCTTATAGCGAATCTTGCCATATGAGGAATTTCTTTCTGCTTTTCAATAACCAAGGGTTTTGTTGGCTTGCATTTTATAATTGCTGCTTCCCCATTTTTCAAGAAATCAGGATTTTCTTGCACTACTGCACCAGTTGTAGGATCTAATTTCCTTACAATCTTTATTATTTGACAAGCAACTTGTGCTGTGTGCACGTGGAATACTGGTGTGTATCCTGCTGTTAAAACAGTAGGGTGATTAATTACTATAATTTGTGCTGTAAATTCTGCATCTTTTGGAATTACATGAGGAACTTTGTCTACATGACCAAGAACATCTCCTCTTGCAATATCTTTTTTTGTGATGCCTCTTACATTAAAACCAATATTGTCACCAGGTTCAGCTAACTGAACTTGTTCATGATGCATTTCTATTGTTTTTACATCTCCTGAAATTCCTTTACCTTCTCTTGCTGGAACAATAATTACTTTGTCTCCAACTTTCATAACTCCAGTTTCAACTTTACCAACTGGAACTACACCAATACCAGTAATGTTGTAAACATCTTGTATTGGCAATCTTAAAGGCAAGTTAGTTGGTTTTTCAGGTTCTTTAAATAAATCTAATTGTTCTTTGATTGATGGTCCTTTATACCATGGCATATTCTCAGATTTCTTTACTACATTATCTCCTTTATATGCTGAAATTGGTATGAAAACTACATCATCTACTTTATAACCAACCTGCTTTAATAAAACTGTAACTTCATCTTTTATTTTCTTGAATTTAGCTTCTTCAAATTTGACTACGTCCATTTTATTAACTGCTACTGCTATTTGACCTACACCTAATGTTTTGGTTAACAAAGCATGTTCTTTTGTCTGGGCTTGAATTCCATCAATAGCAGAAACAACTAAAAAAGCAACATCTGCTTGTGAAGAACCAGTAATCATATTTTTTACAAAGTCTCTATGACCTGGTGCATCTATAATTGTAACTTCTCTTTTATCTGTAACTAATTTTTTATAGTTTAAATCTATTGTAACTCCTCTCTTTCTTTCTTCTTCTAAAGTATCCATAACAAAAGCAAACTCAAACCCAACTTTACCAACTTCCTGGGCTTTTTCCTTTAATTTTCTCATAGTCTGCTCATCTATAACACCAGCATCATAGAATAATCTACCAACAGTTGTACTTTTACCGTGGTCTACGTGACCTACAAATATAACATTTAAGTGAGGTTTTTGTCTTGCCATTTTGAATTTAAACTCCTATCTTTTTTTGATTTTTGTTAAAATATTGGTATATAAAGGTTTCTGTTAAATTACATTTCTGTTTCATTTTCATAAACAAAATCTTTTATTTGTCCATATCGTTTAGGAGAAATACCAAGTTTTTTAGCTGCTTGAATAATTAAACTTTCTTGAAAGCCTTCTATTTTGAAATAATTGCCTGCTGCGAAACCCATTTTGTCAAAAAAACTTTGCGGAACTTCTTCATTTAAGACATAAAATTTAACTGGCCCCGCATTAGTACTATAACTATGCCCCTTAAGTCTATGAGTAAGTCCTGACAAGCCTTTTAAAGACAAAATAAATTTCCCAATTAAAACTTCTTCTGGACTAAAATTTGCTTCTAATTTTTTAATTACATCTAAATTTTCCAAACCTTTTTGTTCTACTCTTTGAAGTTCTCTTCCATTCTGTGGGGTTTGTGCCATTTTATTTTTTCCCCTGCTTTGATTGTCTTTCTAAAAATTCTGAACTTATCACAAATTCTAATTCATTAATTCCAGCTGGTTCATTGTGTGCAGAAAGTTTTTTTAAAGTATAAGATGAAGAATAAGCTGCATCATCCAAGTCTTTATCTAAACTTCCCAGCATTTTCTTTTCTTCAGGTGTAGTCGCAGTTAATTTTAATATTTTTCCAGGTCTAATTTCGTATTTCATGTTATTTATGTTCTTCTTTCCAACCTTTATAGAAATCTATTCTTGGGAAAGTTTCTTCTAATCTATCCCAATCTTTATCTTGTAAAATTTCAGCTAAATCTGAATTATCAATAAAATCTGTTAATTCTTCAGTAGGCCCACATTTATTTATATCTCCAACAAGTTTTCCTCTCTCTTCTGGACTTAGACTATATCTAAAAGTTAAGATTTCTGGTTTTATTCTATATATTTCTTCAGATAATTCTGTTCCTGTTCTTGGCCCATGAATGTGTGGTCTTATATGTCTTTCAACAGCTCCATCAATACCTAATTCAGCTCCGTCTCTGATCATAGTTATCATACTAAGAAGAGGATCATCTGATAAATCAGAATCATAAAAAAGTTGGCCAGTTACTACAATGTCTATTGGTTTGGTTAAAACTTCATTAACTACATCTGCTGTTCTAGAAAAATAAGATACTTGATTTTTACTTTTAGGATTTCTACGACTTCTAATATTTTCTAATGCGTGCCCATATGTTTGAGCAATAACAATATTTGCTGCTGTTTTTTCTGTTTTCATAGCAATTTTGGAAGAGTTTTTATTTATAAACCTTTCTATTTGTTATTACCAATAAGTTACTATAACATATTTATAAAATCCATAAAATAAAAGAAGTGGGATGAAAAAACTAGAAAAAAGAGTAGAAGAGACTAGAAAATTACCAATAAAGGAAGCAAGAATTTTGGAAGATGGTTCTAATTTAATTTTAGATATTTATAGCTTAGATGCAACTGGTTTTAAGGATATGGAGAAAGGACAAATGGTTGTTGAAAAAGTTTTAAGAGTAGAATTACCTATAAAAGACAGATCGCCTTTATCAAGAACAAGCTCTCCACAAAGAAGCTGGTACGTTTCGGTGCAAACTTATTTGGATTATTTTAACAACGCTAAAAGTTTTGGTGATGCTGTAAATTACATAGAAAAAATAAATGGCAAAGGGAGGGGCTGGAATAGAAGAACAGTTTAACCTTTTTGAAAAAGCTTAACCCAAAACTAATTGTAATATTTTTACTAGTTTAAAAATAATTTTGAAAGATTTTTGGATTTTTATTCTAAATATCGGAAATATTGCGAAAATTTCTGAGTAGTTGTTATAAAGAATTTTATCTTAGAAAAGAGTAAACTCAAAAAATGTAAAGGGGCAGTAGTTTAATTTGGATAAAACAACTGTTTAACGCACGGTAAGATTATGGGTTCAAATCCCATCTGCCCCGCATAGATGAGTATTAGTTATTGAAAAGAATATATAAACTTTTTTATTTTGTTTTAAATTCTGTATAGCCACATTTACCGCAATAGTTTCTATCTTTGTGTTCTGCCATGAAGATTCCTTCACCACATTTGGGACAAGATTTGGATTTAATTAATTTTCCAGATGGATCTACTTTGTATTTTTTCCATCTTTCACTGGGCTTTTTATTTTTTGGTTTTTGTTTTGCCATTTACTCTTTCTTTTCTTCTTTTTTCGCTTCTTTCTTTACTTTTTTATTTCTAACTTCAACTTTTTTCATAAAATCTTTATCAGAATAAACAAGAGCAGTAACTTCTGCTGATCTTTCCCCATAAGTTTGATCTGCTTTTTCAATTTTAACTAATTCAGGATTTACTTTCAAATGTTCAGAAATTTGTTTTTTTAATTCTTCTTTATTTGGAGTTACTTTTTCAAATTCTACTTTAAATGCAACTTCCTTTCTTTGAAATAATTTTTCTTCTTTTTGACTTAATAAATGCATTTTCATTTTAAACTTTATTTTTGATTAAACTTTTTCATAAAAGTTTACTTGACTTTAATTGCATATTCTCCTTTGACTGTTATACCAATTTTTTTGGCAATTTCTGATTTATTTGGATCGACTATAAATATTCTCCCTTTCCAGCTTTGCCCAAATGAATCTGACTTGCATAATGGACATATGCTGCCTTCAAACAATAGTTTATCTTTTCTACAAACTTTTTTTACCATTTTATAATCTTTTTTCTAAACTTTTATTTCTTATTTCTTCTTCAGCTATTTTAGCATCTAATATTTTTATTGCTCTTAGCCAATTTCTTGGATTGTATATTTCAATATCATCTAAATTCTTTATATTCATGAATTCGTAAAATCTTTCTTTTTCTTCATAAATTTGAATTGTTACCATTTTATTTTTTACTTACTTTTTCTTCAATTACTTTTATATTGTTTTTAATTTCCTGCTCAATCCAAGGCAATGCACCCAATAATGGCTGTCTCATTGTTAAACCAACTTTCGGATTTGCAAGATCTTTAAATGACACTGCAATTATTCTTGCTCTGCATTTATCATTTACTTTTAAAACTTTCTTTGATTCTTTTCCTGTTAATACATTTGCTTTTGAGAAACTTACAAAATCATCCATTGTCTGCGAAACGTGAATCATTCCTTCGAGTGCACCCAAATCCAGGAATGCACCAAAATCTGTAATTTCAGATACTGAACCAAGAACCATTTCCTGAACTTCTGGCTTAAATGTTAATAATGTAAATTTAGTTTCATGATAAGCTGCTCCGTCACCAGGAATTATTACTCCTTCACCAGTTTCTTCAACATTTAAGACACCTATTACTATGCCAAGTTTTTCAGAGACATAGTTTGAAAATTGCTCGTTTAATAGATTTAAAATTATATTTTTAACTTCCTTGCCAAAATTTGAAGGTGGCACTCTTACAAATGTTTTTACATTAATTTTATAATACATTCTCTATCACAAGATATTTCCTTTTTCTTAAATGAATAACCGGAATATTCCTCTTTTTAAGCTTTTCCTTAAGCTCTTTATCAGTGGTACAAATAATCATGTTTTTCATTTTCAAGCCTAAAATAAGATCATCTACTATCTTGTCTTTTTTTGTTTTTATTATTTCAACGCGGTTCTTAAGAAGAGTTAAGGCTAATTTTTCGTGTTTTTTATTTTTTAATTCGTCCAATGTTTTATCTAGAATGTAAAGTTTGTAATTAAAATTAGATATTCTCCTTATTTCTTCAAAAAGATCTACTTTATTTTCAATTGAATGAAGTATAAAATCTGTGTCTAGTATTATGGAATACATTTTTAAGCCTTATATCGATGTTTTATTTGGTTTTTATATAATTTTTCTAATTTTATTAACTATAGTTATGTGGGCTTAGGAGTAACTAAGGTTTATATAGTGGTGTGAATTACGTATTTATACTCCAAAATGGTTTCAGAACAGTTTTTTAATGAACATAAAAGACTAATAGCGTACAACCATATACACATGATTTCTGAAAATAGGCCAATGCCAAATAAAGCTCAGAAAGATTTGTGGATAAAGCTGTGGTCGATGAAAAAGAGAAAAGCCAGATTTAATTATTTTAAGAGACTTTACAGAAAACCCGACTTACAGATGATGGCTTTGTATATTACTAGTTTTAATTAATTTTTTTCTTTTTTTATTATTTAAATAAGATTTATGAGTTTTTTCCCAGCACTTTGCAATCTTTCCTGAGCTAACCTTAGCGCCCTTCCTTCGGAAATAACTTTAGATGCAAGATCATCTGGTAACACAACTTTGCCAATATATCGAACATCTAAATTTCTTAATCTGCGACTAACAATTTCTCGTGCTTCTTCTACTGCTTTTGGATCGTCACTATAGAAATCGATTTTTTCTTTTTTTCTAAACCCAAGAACACCATGATCTGGAATATAAACTCTAATTTGTTTTTCACCAAAATCGTGTGCTGCAGCCATTAAACTTTCAAAGACAGTTATTTCGTATTTGTAAACTATCAATAGTTCACCATCCATAAATTAGTCTTGTTGGTATGTTTAAAGCATCTACTTTAATTAAGGTATAACCAATAACCAAAAGCATTGCCAGAATAAGTATAATTAAGGTTGTCAATAATCTGTTTGTCTTTTCCTGAAGCACTTGTGAATAAGATACTTCATAAGCCTTTACTTCACCTGTTTTTTCATTTCGTAAAGTATATTGCATTAATTATTCCCCCTTATAATTTCTTTAGAATACTCATTATTTTTAAATATTCTTATGATCCAGAATATACTATAGGATTCTTAAAATATCTTTAAAATTATTTAGAAGGTAATCTGGCTGTTCTTTTTTCAATTCTATTTTTGAGTGATTGCCTGTTAAAACTGCTATTGTTTTTACTTTTGCTTTTTTACCTGCTTTTATATCGTAAATACTGTCGCCTATCATGAACTTTGCCTTAAGATGCAGTAATTTTTGAGCTTTTAAAATTTCATCAGGAAATGGCTTTGGATTATTTACATCGTCATTTCCTATAATAGCTGAAAATATTTTTGGGTTTATTTTTACTGTTTTTAGGATTATTAGAATTTCTTTGTGTCTGCAGTTTGATATAACAGCTAATTTATATTTTTCTTTTAGTTTTTTTAATGTTAATTTAACGCCTTTAAACGGCTTTAGATGTTTTTTCGTTTCCTTATTCAGGAAATAATCATGGGAATTTACAATTTCATTAATCTCTTTTTCAGACAATTTAGGAAATAATTTTTTAACAATTTCTGAACCAACTAATCCAAACAGTTTTTTTATTTTTTTAGCTGATATTTTTTTTAATTTGTGTTTTTTAAATGCTTTATTATAAGCCAAAATATGGGGCTTGTCAGAATCGATTAATGTATTATCAAGGTCTATACAGAGAAGGTTCATTGTTATTTGTTGAATAAATAGGTTTAAATATATTTTTGTTAAAGGAAAAAAGATGATAAATATTGCAAAACCGGTGATTGGAGAAGAGGAGATTAGGGCAGTTTCAGATGTTTTAAAGTCTGGTATATTGGCTCAAGGCGAGAAAGTAAAGGAATTTGAAGAAAATTTTTCAAAGTATATAGGAGTTAAATATGGAATTGCAACTTCGTCTGGGACAAGCGCTTTGCAAACTGCTTTAATGTGTCATGATATTAAAGAAAATGATGAAGTAATTACAACACCATTTACTTTTATTGCAACTGCAAATTCTATTTTAAGTGTCAAGGCAAAACCAGTTTTTGTTGATATTGAAAAAGATTCATTTAATATAAATCCGGACTTGATTCAAGAAAAAATTACAAAGAAAACAAAAGCAATTCTGGCTGTTTCGCTTTTTGGATTGATGCCTGACATGGACAAAATTGGCAAAATTTGCAAAGATAATAATTTAATTTTAATTGAAGATGCTGCACAAGCACATGGTGCAGAATTTAAAGGAAAAAAAGTAGGAAGTTTTGGAACTGGATGTTTTTCATTTTATCCAACAAAGAACATCACTACAAGCGAGGGCGGGTTAATTACAACCAATGATGAAAAGTTTGCTGAAAAATGCAGAATGACAATTAATCATGGCAGCAAAATAAGATATCAACACGAAATATTTGGATTAAACTTTAGAATGACTAATATTTGTGCAGCTATTGGTGTTGAACAATTAAAAAAACTTGATTATTTAAATAATAAAAGAATTGAAAATGCAAATTATTTAATAAAGAATTTGAAAGAGTCTGGGATAGTTCTTCCAGAAGTCAAAGAAAATTACAAGCATGTATTTCACCAGTTTACTGTAATGGTTGAGAACAGGGATGAAATATTAAAAAAATTATTTGACAAAGGAATAAAGGGAGATATATTTTACCCAAAGCCTGTTTTTGACCAGCCTTTTTATAAAACTTTAGGATATGAAGGAAACAATTTTAAAGTTGTCAATGAGGTTTGTAAAAAGGTTTTATCGCTGCCTGTTCACCCAAGCTTAACAAGAGAAGAATTAGATTATATTGTGAAAACTTTAAAGGAGATTACATGAGAGTTGGAGTTATTGGAATAGGAAACATGGGAAGCAATCATGCAAGAATTTATAATGAAACAGGCAATTTAGTTGCAGTCAGCGACATAGATGAAGATTTAGGAAAGAAAGTCAGCGATAAATTCAAATGCAATTATTATAAAGATTACAAGGAAATGCTGGAAAAAGAAAAATTGGATGCTGTTTCTATTGTTGTTCCAACTTCTTTCCACAAAAAAGTTGCATTAGATATAATTGAGAAAGGAATTCCATTTTTGCTTGAAAAACCAATTGCTGATACTTTGGAAAATGCAAATGAAATTATAAAAAAAGCAAAAGAAAAAAATGTAAAATTTATGGTGGGGCATATTGAAAGATTTAACCCAGCTGTAATAAAATTAAAAGAGCTAATGGATAATTTTGAACTTGGAGAAATAAACTCAATTATGTGCAGGAGGGTCGGCGTTATACCACCCAAAGTCAGAGATACAAATGTTATTATTGACTTGGCTGTACATGATATTGATATTTTTAATTATCTCTTAAATAAGAGACCTTCAAAATTATTCGGATCATTAGGAAACTCTTTAATTCCAAACGGCGATTATGCTGACTTATTATTAAAATATGGAAATACAAATGCGTTCATACAGGTAAACTGGGTTACACCAATTAAAATAAGACTACTTAATGTTACAGGATCAAGGGGTTATGCTGAATTAAACTATATTACCCAGGAATTGGATGTTTACAAGAGCAATTATGCAAAAGATTTTGATGATTTTGGGGATTTTGTAATCAAATTTGGAAATCCGACAAAGATTAATTTGGAAATTAAAAAAGAAGAACCATTGAAAGTTGAATTGCAGTCTTTTTTAGAATGTGTTAAAAATGGAAAAGAATTTCCTGTCAAAGGAGAGGATGCTTTTGAGGCGTTAAGAATAGCTTTGGAGCTTTCAAATAATAAAAATTAAGGAGCCATAAAAATGTTAGAAAGAAAATTTAAGGACATATATTTGAATGTCAGTGTCTTAGATTTGGATGCCAGAATTTTAGATGGCATTAAAGCATACCAAGATTATGAAAGAAAAGTAGCATTGATTATAAAAGCGGGTGGGAAAATTAATGATGCAGAAACTACCAGACTTAAAGAAGAATTTACTAGAGTAACAGCACATTTTACTGAGAGAGAGTTGGGAGCTATTGTAAGATATGCGCTTGCAAGAAGAGTTGAATATTCAAAAACAGAAGCAAACAATTAATTTTTCCATATTTTTTTTATTATAAAAAATAAGAGCAAGATTTCTGCAAAAAAGATTAAATTGGTTAAATAAACTGGGAGATTAATTATTTTATATGAAATTATATTTATTGTATAATTAGAAAAACCTTTTTCTAAAAATAATGGAATATAAGTATTAAAAACTGGATTAGAAACATCAAAAGGATATGTCCAAAAAGCAGTTCTATCAAACATTGCTCCAAGCAAGCTTATACAAAAGGAAATAAATGCAAATAAGGAAATCAAAATTTTTTTAGACTGCTCTAAAACAAAATTTAATGGAAGTATTAGATATGGAAATATTACTAACAAATATCTTGGGCCAAAGCTCCCGTCCCACCACCAAGGCCATACACTAGATGAATAAAACAAAAAGGTTGCCATGGAAATTGTCAAAATAGTCAAAATTTCGTATTTATTTTTTTTATATCCGAGATACAAGCCATACAAACATAATAAAAATATCGGATTGTAAAAGAATAGGCCTCTTTTTGGACTAAATGAATATAAGAATAATTTTTCCAAGTGAGGGTAATTAAATCCACCAACGCCTTTTTCCAAATATTCGGTTGTAGGCAAGTTTGCCCTTAAATGTTCTGGAGTTTCAAAAGGATTTTCAAAAATTATAAAATGATATATTAAAATCAGAGCTACAGGAATTACAGAACCTATTAAAAAATAAATTATCTTTTTATTTCTTAAAAAGCTAAGCAGATAAAGGAATAAAATAAATGAAATTAAAAAATGAGGATAGTCAATTGTGATTGCAATTGAGGAAGACAAACCAGATAAAAATAAATCTTTATTATTTACACTAGAATTTTTCATCTGAATTAATTTATAAAATGCAAAAATACTAAAAAAAGAAGCAAGAATTCTTGCATAATAACCAGTTGAATACAATAAAAACAATGTTCCAAAACTTAAAATCAGAGACGTAAAGATTCTTGTTTTTCTATCTTCTGTAAAATAAAAAGATATTTTATAAACTAAAACTGAAATTAATGCTGCAAACAAGGAAGATATTAAAATAGTCACAAGGATATTTAGAGCAATTAATTTTAATTCTGTTTTTGGATTTCCAAATAAATTATCTGGCAATAAGTTTTCAAGAAATGGATAAGCTACTAAATAAACTGGCAAAGCCAAGAAAGTCGGTCCTGGAGCAAAGCCAGAATAAAAATGCCCTTTGTAATAAGCATGATCGCAACCAGTAGACTTACAGGTTTCTGAAACATAATCATCAATTATTAAGGTTTGTTTTTCAACTAAGGAAATTGTTGCTGACAACATAGAATCAGCCATAAAATTCCCACCATAGTTACTAATAAAAACCAAATAGACTAAATAGACTGTAAAAAATATTTTTACTTCTGTTTTTCCAAAAAAATCCTTAAATTTCATAAAATTTATGTTTTAACAGAATTTAAAAAATATTACATTCCTATAACGCCTTTTGCAGCAAGCCAGTTTCTATAAATATCATTTAAACCGCGAATTTTTCCCAATTGCTTAAAGACAAATTTCGGTCTTAGATAAAATGACCTGAAAGCATATTTATACAAATCTAAAATTTCTTTATCGCTTAATATATTAGATGAAAAAGGAAGCATTTCATCAGGAGCATAAAAGGTAAACTTGCTTAAATCACTATCATTAATTGTACCATATTTTTTTGATATTTCCCACATTTCTGTTCCTGGAAATGGAGTAGAAATCATAAATTGAGCTACATCAATATCCAAATCTTTTGCAAATCTGATTGTTTCCAAAATTTCTTCTTTTGTTTCTGTAGGAAAACCAATCATGAAAAAACCGCGAACATCAATGCCTGCATCTTTAGCCCATTGAACACCATTTCTTACTTTTTCTGGTGTTAAATCTTTTTTAATAAAATCCAGAACTCTCTGCACTCCTGATTCAATACCAATTCCAATTTCATAACATCCAGCTTGCTTCATTAATTTTAATAATTCTGGAGTTACTCTGTCAACTCTAGTCATACAATTCCAGCTAACATCTATATTTCTTTCAATAATTCCTTTACAAATATTTTCTGTTCTTTTTGGATCTAAAGTAAAAGTATCATCAAACATCTGAATATCCTTTATTCCAAATTCCTTAACTAAAATTTCAATTTCATCAACGACTCTTTCAGCTGAATATGGGCGCCAGACCATTCCTTCTGTAGGTCTTGAACAAAAAATACACTTGTAAGGACAGCCTCTTGATGTGATCATTGTAGTTGCTGGCAGTCTTCTATAATTTGCTGGGGATGGCCTATATAATGACATGTTTAACAAATGTCTTGCTGGTATTGGTATTTCATCCAAGTTATAAATTACTGGCGGTTTTTCAGATTTTACACCTGATTCAGTTCTGTATAAAAGTCCAGGTGATCCTTCAAGCTTTTCTTTGTTTTCATATTTGTTTAAAATTATTGAAAAAGTTTTTTCAGCTTCTCCCACAACACCATAATCAACATTTTCAAGACTAAGCAAAGCTGTTGGATCTGCACTAATCAATGGACCACCTAAAATTGTAAGACAATTTTTATTATATTTTTTTATAATTTCCAGGGCTTTTTTTGCATGATCTATCTGGGAAGTTGAAGCAGAAATACCAACAACATCAGGATTAAAATTTTTAATGTCTCTTTCAAGATCTATAAAATCATATTCAAAAACTGTTGCTTGTGCAGGACCGTCAATTATTTTTATTTCATGGCCATCTTTCTCAAGAACAGCAGCAATATAAGCAATACCTAATGGTGGAAGTATAGCTCCTAAGTTTTTCATTGATTTTCTAAATATCTTATCCTTAGGGTATGGTGGTAATAAAAGAAGTATTTTCATTTTCTCTCTTTTGGATCTTTTTTCCTGCTTTTGTAAGTAAGAAAGAGTTTATAAGTTTTATTCTAAATTTTTTAACCTATATTCTAGAGAATATAAATAGTTTATAAGTAAATATTTATGGATTGAAAGCATGATTCACAAAACAGCTGAAGTGGAAGAAGGAGCTATAATTGGAAACAACACCAATGTATGGCATTTTGCTCATGTAAGAAAAGGAGCAAACATAGGAAAGAATTGTGTTTTAGCAAAAGGTGTATTTGTTGATCAGTATGTAAAAATAGGAAACAATGTTAAAATAGGAAACAATGTTTCTGTTTTTCACGGCGTTGAGATTGAAGAGGGAGTACAAATAGCTCCGCATGTCTGTTTTACTAATGATAAATTACCGAGAGCAATAAACCCAGACGGTTCTTTGAAAGGAGCAAAAGACTGGGTGCTTGGAAAAACAACAGTAAAAAAAGGTGCATCAATCGGAGCAAACTCTACTATATTAACAAATTTAACAATTGGAGAGTTTGCATTAATTGGGGCTGGAAGTGTAGTAACTAAAGATGTTCCTTCTTATGGATTAGTTTATGGTGTACCAGCAAAATTAAATGGTTATGTTTGCAAATGTGGAAAAAAATTAGGTGATATTAATTTAAAAGGAAAAGTTAAATGCAATTCCTGCAATAGTGAAATTGAGATTAAATGAGATCACCAAAAGAACCCAAAAGATTAGAAAAAATTACTCAAATAAGTGAGGAAGAAAAAAGCAAATTAATATTATTGATTTCTAAAGCAAGATCTCTTTTTATTGATAGAAGAACTAAAGCAGAGGAATTAAAAAATTTATTAGATGAAATAAAACCTTATGCTGATATGAGAAAAACAAATGGATATTATCTATTTCCAATAATAGATTATCATTATGAAAGATTAAGAAAAGAGTATAGGGCAAAAACAGGTTTCAGATATAAATAGTTGTTACACAATAGTGATTAAAATAGAAAAGTTTAAATATAGATTAAATTCTAAAATTTTCATGGAATATTACCAAAATTACCTAAAATCCAATATAAAAAGGAAAATATCAATAGACTCATTAGTAAATCTTGAAAATGTAGCTAGAGAAATCAGGCGAGGAAATTTTAGAGGAAATTTATGGGTTCCAAGAGGTCAAGTTTTAAGTGCAAGAGTTGTTTCTGATTCGGGAGGTATTATACCTAGTAAGCAATCAGTTATAGAAGAACTTATTTATGGCAAAGAACCTGTTGTAAACCATTATGAAGGAGAAGTTTTAATAGATTTAGAAGATGAAAGATTAAGCATTAGCAATACTGGTGGGGGAGAATCTCATATTATAGTTCCTAGCCCTGAAATTGTAAACCCATCAGGAATTCTTGTTCCAATGGGTGGATATCATTTTGACAAGAAACTTGAATTATCATTAAACTGGACTTATTTATGTTTTATTGATAGAGAAAAGAAGAAAGTTAAGATACCAATTGAAGTTAGACCAAGAAAGAGAGAATTTACAGAATTTTCAGAAAAATCATTACCAAACATTATAACTCTTGATGAAACAAGAAAAAAATATTTTACACCTTAATTTTTTTACGGGGATTTTTAGTTATTTTATGAAAAAGATTATTTATCATGGTGAAGAGAGCAATTTATTTACTGCTGGTACTTTTTCTCGTTACTTAGAGAGAATAAATTGCGGTTTAATTGGCAGAGCAATTTCACATCCAGAAACAACGGGAGAGAAGATCTTACATAGTTCTTATTTTCATTCTGAAACTGGTTTAAGAATAGATTATCTTTTTAATGAGAGAGATAGAGAAGGACCAATTACAGTTATTGCAACTGGAACTGGAGACAAGATAAGCTTGTTTGAAAGAACAGTTTTAGATGAATCGGAGAAATTAAAAAAGAAATTACAATCTTAAGTTCTTTTTATACCAATCACAAGTTAATTTTATTCCTTCTTCAAATTTAATTTTAGGTTCAAAGTTTATTGTTTTTTTTGCCAAAGAGATATCTGCAAAATGTCTTTTTACTTCCCCTAATCTTTCGGGACCATGAACAATTTTACCCTTGAAATTCATTTCTTTGCATAATAATTCTGTCAAATAATTCATTGTTATTTCCCTTCCAGAAGCAACATTAACTGTTTTTCCAATTACTGAATTTGATTTTGCAAATTCAACTGCTGCTCTTGCTGTGTCTGATACGTAAATGTAATCTCTTGTTTGATTTCCATCACCATTTAATGTTAATGTTGTTTCTTTTGACATTATTTTTTTACAGAATAAAGGAATTATGCCAGCAAACTTTCCGGCATTCTGTCTTGGACCGTAATTATTAAATGGTCTTAATATTGAATTTTTTAAATTGAAAGTTCTAAAATAAGAATCTACAATTAAATCCCCTGATGCTTTAGCTGCTGCATAGGGTGTACAAGGATTTAAGGGGTGTTTTTCATCCATAGGAACATAAACTGCTGAACCATATGCTTCTGAAGATGAAAAATGAATTAATGTTTTGAATAAGTCTTTTCTCTGCAATTCACAAATATTTGTTGCTATTTTTATATTTTCTATTGTTGAGCCTAGTGGATCTTCTAATGAGGCTGGCAATGGGATTACAGCTAAATTGTAAACTATGTCAAAGTTATTATTTTCACAAATTCTTTTTATAGTTTCAAAATCAGCTGCAGAACCGTGATATATTTTAAGTTTTTCAAAATTTTCCTTTGCATCTTTCAGGTTTTCTTCCTTTCCTAAAAAGAAATTTGACAAAACTGTTATTTTCTCAGGATTTTCTTTTATTAAAGCATCTACTAAATGACTGCCTATAAAACCAGCCCCACCAGTTACTAAAATTGATTTATTACTTAAAGACATTTTTCATTATTTCTATTATTTTTTTACATGTGTTCTTTTTTTGCTTGATTTTTATTGCTTTTAATTCTGGAATTTTATTTGGATTAGTTAATAATTCTTTTGCTATGGGAATAATTTTATTTGGATCTGTTGTTGCTAGAATGTTCTTGCCTTTTTCAACAAATTCTGTCCATTCTGTTTCATTTCTTAAAATTACACAAGGAACATCATAAATTACTGCTTCTTCCTGTACTGTTCCAGAATCTGACATTACAAAGTTTGAATTAATCAATAAATTTGTAAACTCCAGATAGCCTTGCGGTTCTATAACTAAAACTTTATCACTAATTTTTAAGTTGTTTTCTTCAAGAATTTTTTTTGTTCTGGGGTGAATTGGGTAGATTATTTTAACTAAATTTGAGATTTCATTAATTGCATAAATTAAACCCTTTAGTCTTTCTAAGTCATTTGTGTTTTCTGCCCTATGCATTGTCAATAGAACATAATTTTCTTTTTGTAAATTGTATTTTTCCAATAAATTTAGTTTTAGAGCTAATTTTTTAGATCTTAAGCACGCTTCATAAACTGTTCTACCTACTAAGAATATTTTACTTTTTGGAATGTTTTCTTTAACTAGATTTTTATAAGCTGCCTTGTCTGCTGGAAACAACAAATCAGAACAATGATCAGTTACTATCCTGTTAATTTCTTCTGGCATTATTCTATTAAATGAACGAGCACCAGCTTCAATGTGAACAACTGGAATATGTAATTTTGATGCTGTTATTGAACCTGTTATAGGAGCATTTGTATCTGCAAATGTAATTACAATATCTGGCTTTTCTTTTAACAAAATCTTTTCAAATTCCATCATTCCCTTCCCTACTTGCTCTGCCTGAGTTCCTGAACCAACTTCCAAAGTATAATTTGGCTGCCTTAATTGTAATTCTTCGAAAAAAATCTTATCCATATTATAAGAATAATGCTGGCCTGTATGAACCAAAATATGATCAAATTCCTTATCTAACATTGGAATTAATGCTGATAATTTAGTCCATTCTGGTCTAGTACCACAAATAGTTACAACTTTTTTCATGATTTTTTGATTTCTAATTCACCTTAAAAACCTAATCTTTATTTAAATTGACTTAATAGTAGTAACAAATAGAAAGGTTTATAGCAAAGATTATGAATTTGGACATCTATTAAGGTTTAATATGAAAACTCAAGAATATACTAGGAAGACTCAAAACCAAAATCCCACTTTAGATAAAGTAAAGGGGGCTGTTTTAGGATTTGCAATAGGTGATGCTATGGGGGCTCCAAGAGAGTTTTCTAGAAGACCTACATTAAGACCTGTTCTTTGCTATGAGACTGCTTTTACAAAAGGATTACAAGCAGGACAATTTACTGATGATACACAGCAATTAGAAATTGCTTTAGATTCTCTTTTAGCTTATCATGGAGAAATTAATTTAGATGATCTTGGAAAAAGACTTATTCACTGGTATACATCTGGAGAGGCAAGATCAATTGGAAGGACAACAGAATCAGCTGTAAGAAATTTAATGAAAGGAGTTAAACCAAGTAAATCTGGAATTGATCATATAAATGCCTGCGGTTCTTTAGCAATTGCAAGATTAGTTCCTTATTCTTTATTATCTGCGATAAGCAGATCTGATTACAAAATTGAAAATAATGAGGTTGGCAAAATTTTAGGTGTTACACATGCTCATAAAAAAGTAAAAAACATGGGCAGATTGTTTAATTATTTTGTACAAGAAGTTGCAAACGGAAGAACAGTAAGAGAAACATTAGATCTTATTTTATTTGAAGATGAATTTTTAAACAAAAGTATTAGAAAAAAATTAAAAGAAATTAAAGATTTGGCTGACAGTGATTCATGCAATCCTAGAGAAGCTATTCAAAAAATTGGAACTGGTGGTTTTGTTGAGGATGTAGTTTATTCTGCTATTTTTAGCGCAATAAGGACTGTGAATTTTCATGAAGCCGTTATAACTTCTGCAGATGGGGAAGGAGATTCTGATTCAAGAGCAGCATTAACCGGAACTCTTTCTGGTTTAGAAACTGGAGCATCAAAAATTCCAGCACATTTAAAGGAAGAACTAGAAGGAAATTCAGAATTAGAGAAGAAAGCAGCTAAACTTTATTATTTAAGAAAATAAAAATTATTTTTTTCCTGTTATTTTTACCAAAGGAATTTTCTTTTTAACAACTACATTTTTATATTCATTATATGGTTCTATTTGTGTTTCCTTTTCTAATTCTAATCTCTCTAACCATCTTTCCAGCATTTACTTTTCCTTTAATTTAATCTGCAATTCCTTGTTTTGTTTTTGAATAATCAGTAAGTTTTTCTGCAACTGGGTAAATTGATTAATAATTATTGCAAAAAAGAATATTAATGATCCTAATAATACCAAAATTACAACTGGATTTGTTATTACTGGTTCTGATATTGAAATTCTCCCCAGAGCATACCAAGATATTTTAATTCCTGCATAAATTAATGACAAAATAATTAATAACAAACCTAGAAATCTAAAAAATATAATTGGTTTTTCTGAATAAATCAGATAAAAATATTCTGAAAATACTTTTTTTAACTGGTGCTGGAATTTAGATTTTCCCCTTTCCCTGCCTTTTAGAACTGCTGGAATTTCCTTTACTTTATAACCTAATAAAAATGATTTAGACAAGATTTCAAACATTATTTCCGGGCCATTTGATTCCAGGACTAAGGAGTCAATTACTTCTTTTTTATAACACCTTAACATTCCTGTTACTGTATGTATTTTAGCTCCTATAATGTAACTGAAGAACCTGTTAGATGCCTTGCTAATTAATAGTCTTAATTGTGGAACGCCAAGAGCATTTCCACCTTTCATATAAGGAGAGCCCTGAATAATGTCAAAGTTGGATTTTTCTGCTTCATAGTATAAATCAGCTATGTATTTGGCATCGTAGCTTAAATCAGAATCTATTGTTATTATGTAATCTCCTTTTGCTCTTTCAAAACCTACTTTTAGGGCGCCACCAATATTTTTGTTTTTCTCATAAGTAATTATTCTTAATTTTTTGTAAGTTTCAGATTCTCTTTTTAATAATTCCAAGGTTTTATCTGTTGAGCCGTCATTTACTATAATTAATTCATAATCAACATTCATTGAATAAAGGATGTCGGAAACTTTTTTTACTGTACTAACTACGTTTTCTTCCTCATTATACATCGGGATTAAAACTGTTATTTTCGGGTTCATATTATTCCTTTTTTGCTGCTATGAAAAATATTAATGAATAGTTTGGCGGAACTATTTTTGATGGGACAGATGAGATTTCCTCTATTTTAAAGTTTTTCTGTAGGCTATTTTTAAGATAATTTAAAGAAATATAAGAGAGGGAAACGTTGTCATGCACGCCGATTTTAAGAATATTTACCAAAGTTTTTACAAAATTGTATTTTTTGTTTAAAGAAGTGATTAACAATAAGCCATTTTTTTTCAATACTCTGTTCACTTCTTTTAAGGCTTTTTCCAAGTCAGGAAGATAATACAGAACCTCACTAATAATTACTTTATCAAAGAAATTATCTTCATATGGCAGGTTTTCTGCATCTCCAGCAATGAAATTTCCATTTGGGATAGTTTTTTTACAGATTTCAATCATTTTGGGAGAGATATCGAGGCCATAAATATTTTTAGAATTTATTAATTTCAGAATATTTCCAGAACCGCACCCAATTTCAAGAACTTTGTCTTCTTTTTTTATATATTTGTTTATAGACTTTAATCTTTTGTTTCTTATGTAAGAAACTGCATTATTTGAGTAAGAATCTGATAATTCATCAAATCTTATTTTAACTTTTTCTTTATATGTCATAATATTATTGTTTTTTCTTTTGGCTGAATTATTGGGATTTCAATTTCTGCTGTTTTTTCCAATGAATCTATTTTAACAGAAATATTAGATAGTTCTTTTTCATTTTTATTTACCAGCATTATGTGGTTTCCCTGGATTTCCAAAAACAAGTTTTTTCTCAATGTCCACCACTCACTTAATTCGCTTATATTTGTTAAAAATGAATTTTTTGAATTTTCTATTATTTTATCCAGCAGGAGCAATCTCATTTTAGCATCTTTCTTTCCCCAGGCGGGAGTATGAACAATAAAAACAGCAAGGCCATTTACTTTTTCTATAAACTTAATTTTTTTCTCAAAAAGTTCGAGAGTTTCTGGCATGGAAAAACCGAAAAAATAAGGGGAAATACAATCAGGAGAAGATATTGGGAATTCCAAAATTTCTGATTTTTTGTTGTTTATTATTGGATTAAAAGGCAGGAAAAATGAATTTCCCTTTCCACAATATGGCTGCTCTCTCTGAGAATCTATAATTGAAGAGTCATATTTATAACCTGTTTCTTCCAATGAATCAAACAAGTCTGAGGGTCTCTGCAATGTTGGAGCCCTGAAAAAATTAATTTCTCTCTCAAAAGTTTTTTCAAGAATTTCCCGCGCTTTTTTCAGCCTTTCTTTTCTTTCATATGCTGGAATCAGCAAGAATTTTCTATCATGATACAAATCATGGCAGCCAATATCATGATGCTTTATTTTTTCTACATCTTCCTTTGAAATATATTGGACATAATTGCTTACTAAAGTTATTGTAGACTTAACATTGTATTCTGCCAATTTATTCAAAAGCAGTCTTAAACCTTTTTTATAGCTGTATTTTGTCGGTTCTGTGTCATGAGTTAACAAAACAGAATAATTATATTTTAATGGCCATCTGTTTATTCTTATTATATTCGTAAACTGGAGAATAGAGTTTTTTATTAATTCCAATAAAACAAAACCAGCTGGATCTATTGGGAATTTGGTCTTAAACTCCTGTAATTTTTCCAGATTTTTATGAACTCTTTTATAATATTTCCTGTATATTGGGATTCTTAAAGAATATGGAATTTTTTTATATATTTTTTCCAAAACTGTATTTGAAAGAACATTTTTTTCTGCTGTTTTTTCAAAATAACTTTCTGAAACCAGATTTACAAATAATGGCAAGATATCAAACAAAAATATAATTGAGTCTTCTCTTTTAATAACAGCTGGATATTCCAGATTATCAACATATATTTTTGCAATTTCATTCCCGCTATACTCCAATATTTTGAAAACTGGTGTTCTTGGAATATCAACTTCTTCTGACAAATCAAATTCTGTCAGAATTTCTGATATTTTAGTTATTTTTGTCTTAAGCTTTAAAGGCTCGGCCTGATTAACCTGAAGAGGACGCTCAAGCATTTCCGGATTTAAAATTATATAACACTTTGCCCGTGAGTCAAATTTATTTGTAAACAAGAATATGGAGTCTTTAAAATCTCTTTCAACAGCATGCTTTACAAATGTATAAGGGATTTTTTCAATATCCAAAATCATTCTTAAGGCATTTGTCCTTTCATCATTCTCATTTTCTATAAATATTTTCTTTATCATATCTTTAACAGACAAACATTTCCCATGGTTTTTATTTTTTTAAGACCGCATTTTTCCTTTAAGCTGCAATATTCATTATAAGTTACAACTTGTTTGAGACTTATTTTTTTGGCTAAGTCCAGGAAATTTCCACATTTTTCCTCTTTAAATTCTTTGGCAAGTGAGTTTAAATTATTTTTATATTCATCTGTCATCTCAGATGGGCTCCAGCCGCTTACAGTGCTGAGATTCAAATAAATTGCACCATAGGAGTAATAGGCCTTTGGATAGGAAGTTGAAGACGGGCTTTCCAATATTATAAATCTTTCATTTACACTATTTAAAATTTCCAATGTGTCTTTTTCTAATTCAGTATGATCTATGTAATAAGAAGTTATGAAAAAAGAAGCTAATGTAGAGATTATTACAACTAACATTAAGCTAATATGCAAACTTTTCTGCATAAATATGGGCAGTTTTTCGATATTTGTTTGGAATAAAAAAATAAGTATAAAGATTATGAAAAAGGTAAAATAGGGCTCTGGATATACAAAGTTTAGATAAGGAATAAATGTTGCTATTCTTGTCAACACTAAAAAAGCAAGCAGCAATACTGGGGAATAAAAAAGGAGTTCTTTTTTGTTTTTATCATTAGAATAATAATAAATATAAAACATAATTAAAGTGATTATTGGCAAAAATGTAATTAAGATGACACTAGAAGTCCATTGCCCACTTAAATCAAAAAATCTTTCTCTTATTTCCGGCAAATATTCATAAGTTCTGCTTTCATTTTCAATATCAGTTATAAATGGATACCACCAAAATGAGGAAAGAAATAAACCAATTAAAATTGATATTCCTAAAAAAAACAATTCCTTTTTTTTATTTAGCTTAATTAAGAATAATCCAAATAAAAAGAAATGAAATGGAATTGCTACAATTGGCTGAGCAACCAATAATACAGCGTAAAACACGGAAAACCAAAGAAAATTTATTTTTATTTCTTTTTCCTTATATTTTAATATAAAATAAGCTAGAATAAGAAAAATCATCCAGCCAAATAATTCAGTTACTCTCCCTAATCTAAAAAAACCGCTTATTGATGTTGCAGTGCCAAATAACAAAAGGAAGAAAGTTAAGGAATTTAGCCATGATTTTTTATTTAAATTTATAATTTTGTAAATTGCTATAAAACTTACAACCAACATTAAAAGAATCGAGACAAATGCGGCAGTTTCCACTTTCTTAAAAATCAACAACAAAGGATAGGTAAAGAAGAACCATCCAGGGGGATAAAATTTTAGCAGATAAAATCCATTATACCAGTAAGTGCATAAATTATGAAAACCACATGATTTAAGAAAATATAACTGAGCTAGGTGAGAGCTGATATCATTTGTTATATCCAAGGGAAAGTAATTTATTATTTTGGCCTGATTAATTAACCTGAAAATTAAATAAGGCAATATAATTAGGCAAGACAATAAAAATGAAAATTTTTTTAATTTATTATTTTCCATGGTGCTTATTTTCCCTTTATTTATTTCTAAAATTGTATGGTTATTTTTTATAAATTTCCATTGAGAAATTCTTTCCTAATAAATTTTCAAGGCCAGACCTGATATTTTCAAGTTCTAAAGATGGTATTTTAGCTATAACTACAAGAAAGTCTCCTTCCTGGTCTATTGACATAAAGTCGCCTTTTTTGCCTTGAATTACAGTTGAAATATTACCCATGTCTTCCATTTGGGCTTTTATAACAATCTCTATAGTTTCCATGACTTTTACGAGAAAGATTAGTGTTTTTTAAAGTTTTAGTTTTTTAGACCTGTTGCTACATGACTTGTTCGTTTAGCCATTTTTAAAACTAAAGAAGAACAACTTTTTAAGTAGTATTTCATGTAATTAATTGCTCTGTGTTCTCTGGTTGCCAATACAATGCCTACTTCTGCCAAGGTTATTGCGCTATTTGGAATTAAATAGAAATATTTCCACATTCCTGTTTTTACAAATGTTTTTGAAACTGGCCTGGGCAAAAAAGTAACCAAACTCAATAAATGACTAAAACTTCTTGCCTGTCTTTGTTTTTGAATTTCTCTTATAGATCCACCATCAAAATACATATTCTCTCCACCAGTATTGATACTTTTTAGAATTTCCTGATTAATCTCTTTTTTCTCAAGAGCAATATCTACAATTTCTGTTGCTGGGAAATAAGCAAGAGTATAACATTCCAGTCTTGTTGGCTTTAAGTCTATGTAAAAATTTGCTGCTTCAATAAGGTCTTGCTCAGTTTCATCTGGCAAACCAACAATGTGCTGCAATATAACTGAAATATTTGAATTTTTCAGGGCTGTTGTTGCTTCTTTTACTTTTTCATTGCTTTCATATCTTTTTAAGACCTTCATTTTATAACTTTCATTTGTGCTTTGAACACCAAGAGCAACTGCATAACAACCAGCTTCCTTTAATTGCACAGCAATTTCATCATTCATAAAATGAGGGTGAGTAATACATTTGAATGGTAGATTGATTTCTTTTTTATATGCTTGCAGAAATTCCTTTAGCCAATCTCTATGACATGTAAATATATCATCAACAAAATCAACTTTATCAAAATTATATTTTGATTTCATTTCCTTTAATTCATTAATTATATTTTCTGTTGATCTTCTTCTAAGCCACTTTCCATTTCCTTTGTAAATTTTATTATAAAGATTATTACTGCAAAATGTACAAGAATAAGGACAGCCCCTTGAAGCTGCTATCATATAACCATTTTTAATTGGTAAATGTGGGTTAAACATTTCCTTGTCTGGAAATGGTATAGCATCGATATTATCTGACAAAACTCTTATTGGATTTTTATATATTAATCCTGTATTAGATTCTTTTGCCCAAATTCCAGGAATGTGTTTTACATCTTCGCCTTTTTCTAATTTATTAACAAATTCCAGCAAAGAATCTTCTCCTTCTCCTACTCCAACATAATCAACAAAGTCTTCCATAATAACTTCTTCTGGAACAGAAGTTGGATGAATGCCACCAAAAATAATAGGAACATTTGTTTTTTGCTTAACGCCTTTTGCAATATATGATGCCCATTTATAACAATCTGTAAAAACAGAAAAAGCAATTAAATCTGGCTTTAAATTTACAACTCTATCAATTACTTCTTTTTTTTGATCAAAAAATTTACTCAATGAATTAACAGTCAACCAATATTTATCATTAAACAGGGCTGGATCAAATACCATATGGGTTTCATGACCATGTTTTTTTAATACTGAGGAAAGATACTGTACACCCAAATTCTCAGCACCCATATATAAAAATACAACTCGCATAAGGCCACCCCGTGCTTTTATAATTGAGATTTAAGCTATATAAAGTTTTCTAAAGGTTTAAGAATTTTCATTTTTTAATTTAGAGGATGGTTAATATTACTATAAGACAGGCAAGCATAAGAGATTTAGATAATATAATGAAGGTAGAAGAAGAAGCATGGCCTATTGAAGCTATGGCTTCTATAGATAAATTCAGGGAAAGATTAAGGGTTTTTCCGCCTGGTTTTTTTGTTGCTGTTTTAGATGGAGAAATAGTTGGAACAACCACAAGCCAGATTATAAATTATGATCCTAAAAATCCCCCAAGTTCATGGACAGAGATTACAAATGATGGACGTATTTCTGAAACTCATAAGATAAACGGCAATGCAATTTATGTTGTTTCTTTAGGGGTAAGCCCCAAAGGAAGACCAAATGGAAAAGGAATTGGTGTAGGAACTGCTTTGCTGGAGAAACAGAAGCAATTAGCAAGAGAATTAGGAAAAGAATACTTAGTTTTAAGTGCAAGAGTTCCTGGTTATCATAATTTTTGCAAAAGAAAAGGGAATGTTCTGATTGAAGATTATGTTAATTATAAACGAGAAGATGGACTGCCAGAAGATATGGAATTAAGATTTTATGAGAGGGCTGGATTAAAACAGAAAAAAATATGTCCAAATACTATGGATGATGCTGAAAGCAGAAATTATGGTGTTATGATGGAGTGGGAAGTTCTTTAAATTTTAACGAAAATTATATATATTCTCTCTTAAAGTTTAGCAGTTATGAAACTGTCAATAATACTTCCTGTTTATAATGAGAAAGATACTATTCTGGAAATTCTGAAAAAAGTAGAGGAAGTAAAATTAAAAGACATTGAAAAAGAGATTATTATTATAGATGATTTTTCCACTGATGGAACAAGAGAAATTTTAAAGAATTTAAACAAGCACAAGATATTTTTTCATGAAAAGAACATTGGAAAGGGCGGGGCTATAAGAACAGGATTAAAACATTTTACTGGAGACATAATTTTATTTCAGGATGCTGACTTAGAATATGATCCAAAGTTTTACAATGAATTATTAAAACCAATTTTAAATAATGAAACAAAAGTAGTTTATGGTTCTAGAATGCTTGGAGAACATAAAGACATGTATTCATTGCATTATTTTGGAAATAATTTTCTGACTATGGCAACAAATTTGTTTTTTGGGTGCAAGATTACTGACATGGAAACTGGATATAAAGTATTTAAAAAAGAAATTCTAGACGGGATAAATTTGAATGCTGAGAGATTTGAATTTGAGCCAGAGATTACTGCAAAAATACTCAAAAAAGGACAGAAAATAAAAGAAATTCCAATTGACTTCAATAATCCAAGAGACTTTAAGCAGGGTAAGAAGATAACGTGGAGAGATGGAGTAATGCATTTTCTTTATTTGATAAAATACAGATTTTTTGATTAATTATTTACTATTTATTTATAATTAATATTTACCCAATAAAGATATAAAGGCATAAATTATATTTCATTTCATGAAGAGAATAGTTTATCGTGGCCATGAAAGGGGTTTATATATTTCCAATAATCTTAGATCTTTTATGGATAACTTAGAAAAATCAGAGTGTATTATTGATGGTTCTTCTAAAAAACCTTTTGTTCATGAGAATTTGGTTTATTTTTTGCATCCCTTATCTGTTTGCGCTGAATCTAAGAAGATAGAGATTGCTCATCCATCTCACAGAGGGTTAGAAATTATGGAACCTGCATATGTTTCTTTAACTTTATATGGGGGCAAGGATAATACTGGAAAGCTAGCGAGAATAATTGAAAAAGAAAATGATAGGATTATTGGAGAACGCAGGGCTGCTATAGAAAAAATAAAAGAGCTTAAAGTTCAAACAAGAACAGTTAAAAAATAAAAGAGAAAAAGTATATAAATGAAAGTATAATTAGAATATTTAATGGTGTTAGAAAGTTTAGTGAGACCGAAAGGGGCTGAAAAAAGACCTTCGAGCATGTTTTTCTTGGGATTTTTGTATGCTTCTGTTGCTATGTTTTTGAGTTTATGGATTTTTAGAGACCAGACAAGTTTAGTGATGGTTTTTCTAACTGTTATGGCAGCACTGCCGTTAGTTTATGATACTATAAAATATGAAGAGAAAAAAGATCTTCAAATTAAAAGCGAAACTAAACTCTTGAAAGAACACAGCAAGGCTTTAGCTTTTTTCATGTATTTGTTTTTAGGGGCTGTTGTTTCTTATTCTTTATGGTATATTTTCCTGCCGGAAGATATTGTTGGAAGTGTTTTCAATACACAAATCAGCACAATAAAAAATATTAATTCCAATATTTTTGGAATAGATTTTTTGATTACTACCGGGTCTGCAACAAGCGCAAGTTTATTTGGACAGATATTGTCAAATAATTTAAAGGTTTTAGTTTTTTCATTGTTCTTTAGTTTTTTCTTTGGTGCCGGGGCTTTGTTTATTTTAATCTGGAATGCTTCTGTAATAAGTGCAGCGATTGGAAATTTCTTCAGAGTGAATATTGCTGAGTATGCTGCAAGTTTAGGACTAATCAAAGTTGGCGGGTATTTTCATATATTTTCTTTAAGTTTGATGAGGTATTTTATTCATGGACTACCTGAAATATTAGCATACTTTGTTGGCGGTTTAGCTGGCGGAATTATTTCAATTGCAATTACAAGACATGATATTGGAACAAAAGAATTTAGAAAAGTTTTATTGGATTCTTTGGATTTAATTGCTATTGCTGTTGGTTTATTGATAGTTGCTGCTTTATTAGAAGTTTATGTAACTCCGATTTTCTTTTAGATTTTACTACAAAAAATGAGTAAATTAAGTATTTAAAGGCAATTTATATTAAAAGTTATAAAATTGGTTTCGGAGGAAAAAATGGATAATAGAACTTTAGAGATTCATAAAGGAAAATTAGTTCAGGTTATTGGGGCTTATGAAACTGGTGTTGCTTTTGGTTACTTTGGAAAGTTAAGTGATTATGATGATGACTTTTTAACTTTAAATCCCTCACTTTTCCAAAGCAAGCATGGAAATCAAGACGAACAAATAACAAAATTAAATGAACTAGATGTAGGAAAAGGGACGCCTGTTACGATTAATAAAAGAAGAATAGCTACAATAGAGGAAGTTTTAGTAAGAAAGTAATTTTTCTTTTTATTTTCTTTTAATTATTATTATTTTAAAGCATATCTATTTTTTGCTTCATCTGACTCTTTAATCCATCTATCCAAGTTATCTAAATGACTTTTAGTTTCAAAAAGATAACTTGGTTTTTCATTTTCAGGAATATCAGAAGTATGTATTTTAATCATTAATCCAGCCAATCTTTCTTTAGCGGCAGTTATTTTTGAAATAACATCACTGAATTCTTTAATATGATCTTCTGAAGTAAAACCTCTTAACCTGGTATTTTCAAATGCAGTTTCACATAAAGTTCTAGAATTCCTATATTCTCTTTTCATTTCTTGCATTATTGGATGGTTATAATCAACAGCAACTAATTTTCCTTTTACCATGAATTAAATTAACTTTTCTCCTGTTTCTATATCAAATATATGTATAATGTTAACTGGGCAAACGCGGGCAGCTTCCATCATTTCATCTAACTGTGTTTCATCTATTATTCTTTCCTGAACATCATTATTTTGCTTGCTTTCAGATAATTCGAGATCTGCTTTTCCATCTCCACCTTCTTTAATAACCCACATTTTGCTTACAGCTGTACAGGCAGCAGCACCAATGCAGTCTTTTCTATCATAAACAACTCTATATTTTTTCATAAAATTTTAGATCAAGAACTGATATTTAAAGTTAATTCTTTTATTTTAACCTTTTTAACTAAAAAGCTTAACTAAAAACTCCTTTTTAGGAAGGCATTAATGGAAAACAGAAAGTTTTAAAATAGCAACTAGGGCTATAAGGAAAATGCCAGAGGCTGACACTATAAGGATTAGAAAAGAGAAAATTTTTAATTTCTTAAAAGACTTTAAAGAAGATTTAGGATTTATAGGATTAATTTTTTTAATTATAGCAAGCTTTAAAATGAGAATAAGCAATTTGCCTCTTTTAAAGGATGTTACAAACGGCATTTACATACCTGGAGATCCTGATGCAGCCGCATTTTTAAGATATTCCAAGTATATTTTAGAAAATGGAAAGCTAATGGATATTGACTTAATGAGATATTATCCATTAGGTTACAGTAATTTAGATGAATTTAGTTTTTTGTCGCATTTTATAGTTTATTTGTACAAATTTTTACATTTTTTTGATTCAACAATAACCTTAGAATATGTTGATGTAATTTTTCCTGCAATTACATTTAGTTTTGCATTATTCTTTTTTTATTTGTTAGTCAGAAAATTATTTGATTTCAGGGTTGCTTTACTCGCAAGCGCCTTTTTAGCTTATCTGCCGCCATTTTTATACAGAACAATTTCTGGTGTTGGAGACAAAGAAGCATTTGGCATTGTGTTTTTATTTGCTGCTTTTTACTTTTATATTTTGGCTGTTAAATCAGAAAGAAAATATGGCTATTTAAATGGAATAACTTCGGGAATATTTACAGCCTTATTAGGAAGTGTTTGGGGAGGAGTTAATTTTGTTTTCTTGATTTTAGGCGGAACTGTAATAATAAATTTAATTACAGATAATTTAGAGAAAAAAACTCTTTATGCATATTCTTTGTGGTGGTTTACAACTTTTATTTTGCTGAACAGATTTTACGGCTATTATTATGGGTTTTATACTATTTTGATTGCGACAACAGTACAAATTACAGTTATAGCTTTGTTAGGCGGATTTATTAACTATTTAATAAAAGAGAAGAATATTTTTAATTTAAGAGAAAAATTAAATCCTGAAAAATACCCTCTTGGATTAATAAGTTTCTTAAGCGTAATATTGCTTAGTATTATTTTTCTTATTATTATTTACAAGCCAGTTGAAATTTATGACAAAATCTTAAATATTTACATTGATTTAGTAAGACCGTTTAGCAGAAACAGGTGGGCATTAACTGTTGCTGAGAGCCAGCAGCCTTTTGTAAATTCCTGGTTTGGGCAATTTGGAAAATATTATCTTTATTTGATGTTTATTGGATCTTCTTTTTTATTTTACGAATGTTTTAAAAATCTAAAAAAACATAAATGGATTTTAACATCAGCTTACACTTTATTTATACTTTCTTTTATTTTCAGCAGATATTCGGGCGACTCAATATTGAATGGAAGTTCAAACCTGTCATTAATTTTATATGTTGGTTCTTTAATTTTGTTTTCTCTATTTATTTTTGGTTATTTTATTTATGGATTTTATAAGGATAAAGAAATTTATGAATCTTTTAAAAAAATAGACAAAACACATGTATTTATTTTAATCTGGTTTTTAATGACTGCAATCGGGGCAAGAAGCGCCATCAGACTAATATTTATTTTTGTTCCTGTTACAACTGTACTTGTTTCATATATTTTAATTAAATGGCTGGATTTTGGACTGTATAATAAAAATAAATTATTTAAAATCTCAGCTATAGCTGTTGTTGGAATTTTAATTTTTGCTCCTTTTGTCCAGGGAAGCTTGATTGAAAGATCTAAAATTACTATTAACACAGCCAAAAACACTGGTGCTGGATTTGACCAGCAATGGCAAAAAGGGATGAAATTTGTAAGAGATAACACGCCAAAAGAAAGCGTATTTTCTCATTGGTGGGATTATGGCTACTGGATACAAACTTTTGGAGAAAGAGCAACATTAAGCGATGGCGGGAATGCCAGGGGAGCAATAAATCATTTTATAGGAAGACACTTGTTAACAGGAAGAGATAGAAAAGAGGCTTTAGAATTATTGAAAACACATAATGCAACACATTTACTAATGGTCTCTGATGAAATTGGAAAATATACGGCTTTCTCATCAATAGGCGCTGATGAAAATTATGACAGGTATTCTTACATTCCAACATTTTTCTCAAATCCAGGAGAAAATAAAGAAAGCAGAGATGAAGAAGGAAAAGAAATTGTTACTTCTCTATTCAGGGGAAATTTTGTTTTAGATGAAGATTTTACATATAATGGAAAATTATTTCCAGACGGTGCTTCTTTAGTTGGGGGAGTTGTTTTAACATTTAGACAATCTCAGGATGGGGTTAATTTAGGCCAACCAATTGCAATTATGTTTTATAATAATGAAAGAGTTGATGTGCCTTTAAACTGTGTTTTCTTTAATGAACAAGAATTTACATTTCCTGGAGAAAATGGCTATGAAGGATGTCTTAGAATTATGCCAGTAGTTGATGAAGAAGGGAAAGTAAATCCTCTTGGCGGTGGTTTATTTTTAAGCCCAAATACAAGACGAACCTTATTTACACAACTTTATTTATTTAACAAAGATGGAAAAACAAATAAAGACTGGGAAGGTTTTGAAAATATTTATGATGACAGCACACAAGGTTATTCTCTTGCTTATTATGTGAGATTCGGAAGATTACTCGGGCCATTAAAAATATGGGCGATATATTATGGCAATGATATAAAAGAAAATCCCATTTATTTAAAATCAGAACTGCCTAATCCTGATGTTGAGAAAGTTTAATTTATTAAAGTATAATAAACTGCTCTTCCTTTTTGTCTTTGTTTAATAATGCCACTCTTATACATTTCTCTTAAATAAAGACAAGATAGTTCAAGACCTGAAGAAGCAAATTCTGCTACTTGCCTTGGCCTAAGTTCTCCGTGCAATTTTAATATTTCTTGTATTTCTTTTTTATGTTCTTTTCTGCTTTTCTTTTTTATTGAAGATGATACTGAATAATAAAGATCTGTTCCTTTTTGGGAATAATACTTTTGTTTTTTTGATGATGAAAGATTTTTCCAAGAGTTATTTACTGGACCTTCCTGTGATACCATAAATTCCCGAACTGCATTAACATATTCCTGAATTTTTCTTTTTTGAATTAAAGCGATTTTTGATAATTCTTGTCCTCCACGAAATGTGGCTGTTACAATATTCTGCCTTTCAAGCGCAGCGAGTGCACAAGATAAAGTACTTTTATGAAAGGGAACATATTTTGCAAGCTCATTATAATCCATGCTTCTTTTTTTCTCTTCAAGTTCTTGTGCAACTAATTTCATAACTTTAGTTAGATTTTTTACTGGCTTTATTTTTGCTGTATCTTTTCCATAAGCAAAACTATACTGCGCCCAGCCTTTTGTTTCAGTATCTGCTGATTCAAAATTAATTAAACCGGCCCTTTTTAACTGCATTAAATGTCGTCTTAGGTTGTTTGAATTTATTCCCAAAGCGTGGATTAAATCAACGCTTCTCAATGTTTGGTGATTAACAAGCTGTTCAAGAATGCGAAATCTGTTATAGGGGCTTCTTGAATTTCCAGAAGAATGCGCTGGACCAAGAATAGTTTGTATTGATAAGTTATTATCTACAGCCCACTCAATAGTGAAAGATGCAAGTTTTTTTCCATATTCCTCTCCTTCTTGTGAAAGTTTATATTTAGTTGGTTTTTTCCCTTCTGCATCAATTAATTTACTTGGCTTCAAAGATTTATTTAAGTAACTATAAAATGTACTATGCGGGTTTTTAAGAGGCAGTTCGTGAACTAGGTCATTGAATTTTTGAAGTATTTCAGATAAAGATTTTGGTTTAGCATCAATACAAAAAGCCAACATAATATTCTTTGTTTCTGTATTTACACTAGCCAAAAGCCTTGCCAGTCTTTTTTCTAAGTTTTTCTGCAACATGTTGTTTTATTTATCTTTCCTAAAATCTATTTTCTAGTATATAAATAGCTTTTTAAATTGTATTTTTTGAGAATGGATTTATGAGATGGCTATTGTATTTTAGTTTATTATTGAGTTTTCTAGTTACATTTATAGCTACTCCTTACTTAATCAGATTTTTGAGAAGAATAGATTTAGTAGTAAAAGATGTTCATAAAGAAAATAAACCATTAGTTCCTGTTTCAGGCGGGCTGGCTGTTTTGGGCGGGGTAATGGGTGGGCTAATGTGGTATATATTTATACAAACTTTTTATTATGAAAGCCCGCAAAATTTACTTTATTTATTCAGCGGAATAACAACAATTTTACTTATTACATTTGTTGGGTTTATAGATGATTTAATTATTGAGAGAAATAAAGATGAAACTTCTGGATTAAGACAGTGGCAAAAACCCATCTTAACTTTGTTTGCTGCAGTACCTTTAATGGTAGTTCAGGCTGGAACAAGCGTTATGCTAATTCCTTTTTTAGGCAGGATTGATTTAGGATTATTATTTCCTTTGTTATTTGTTCCTGTTGGAATTGTCGGGGCTGCAAATATGGTAAATATGCTGGCTGGATTTAATGGAAGTGAAACAGGAATGGCTATAATTTATCTGGGAAGCTTAGGTTTATATGCTTATAATTTTCAAAGGTATAGTGCTGCTGCAATTGCCGGAATTACTGTTTTTTCTTTAATTGCTTTTTATTATTATAATAAAGTTCCTGCAAAAATTTTGGGTGGAGACAGTTTGACTTATTTATTGGGTGGGAGTTTAGCAACTGTTGCAATTTTAGGAAATATAGAGAGGGCTGCATTGATTGCATCAGTTCCTTTTTTTATTGAATTTATTTTAAAAGCAAGAGGAAAAATGAAAAAGAAGTCTATAGGAACACTTGAAAATGGAAAAATAAAATCTCTTTATGGAAATGAAATCTATTCAATTCCGCATATTCTTACAAGAACAGGAAAATATACTGAAAAACAAGTTGTTTATTTCATGATTTTTATACAAATAATTTTTTCAAGTTTAATATGGATTATTTAAAATGACAAAATATTCAATAATAATTCCAGCGTATAATGAGGAAAAAAGAATTAAAAATACGTTAATTAATTATGTTAATTTTTTCAGAAGCACTGGAGAAAGCTTTGAAATTCTTGTTGTTTTAGACGGGTGCAAGGACAATACTCTGGGTGTTGTCAGAGAATTAAAAGAAAAATATGATGAAATTAATTATGTTAATTATGAAAAAAACCGCGGAAAGGGAAGTGTATTAATAGATGGATTTAAATTAGCAAAAGGAGAACTAATAACATATACTGATTCAGACGGGGCTACATTGCCTGAAACTTTATATGAACTAAGCAAGAAAATTTCTGATTATGACGGCATTATTGGAAGCAGATGGATTAATGGAGCTAAAATTATTAAAAAACAACCAATATCCAGAAGAATTGCAAGCAGAGGATTTAATGTTTTGACAAGAATTATATTAGGCTTAAATTACAAAGACACACAATGCGCAGCCAAAGTTTTTAAAAAACATGCAATAGACAAGATTAAAGACAATGTAGAACCAACAAATTTTGCAATTGATGCTGTTCTCCTTTATCACATGAAAAAAGAAGGATTTAAGATAAAAGAGGAGCCGATTACATGGGAAGACAAAGAATTTTCAACTTTAAAAATTAGAAAAGTTATTCCCAATATGTTTATGGCGTTAATAAAAACGAGGTTCAGATAATGAAACAAGTTTACATTATTCATGGATGGGGGGGGACGACTACTGAAAGTTGGTTTCCTTGGTTAAAGAAAGAATTAGAGAATAAAAAATTTAAAGTTGAAATTCCTGCAATGCCTAACCCAGATACACCCAAAATAAAAGAGTGGATTGGCAGATTAAATAAAATTGTTAAAGTAAATGATGAAACTATTTTAATTGGACATAGCATTGGCTGCCAAGCAATTTTAAGATTTTTAGAAGGACTAAAAGAAAAACAAAAAATTAAAGCAGCTATTTTAGTTGCTCCCTGGTTAACTTTGCAGAATTTAGAAGAGGGAGAAGATGATATTGCAAAAGAATGGGTTGAAACTCAGCTTAATTTTGAAAAAATAAAAAAACATTGTGAAAATTTTGTCTTAATTTATTCTTCAACAGACCCTTATCCTGGTTTTGAAGATTTAACGATTTTAAGAAAAAGTCTTAGTGCTATTCCAGTTAGTCTTGGTGATAAAGGTCATATTAATGGTGAATATGGAATTTTCAAATTACCTGAGATTCTAGATATTATTGAGGAAATAAACGAATGAAAATTAAAAAGATTCTCTCGGTAATAGGATTAATATTCTTTTTCTATATTTTGTATGATGTTGGAGTATTAAAAATATTATCGACTATAAAAAATTCTAATTTATATTACTTGGCTTTTGCGGTGATATTAACGCCAGCATTTATTTTACCTCTTGCATTTAAATGGTGGTTGATTTTAAAAAAACAAGGATTTAACTTAAATTTTTCATATGTGTTAAAATTATATTATATTGGCGCTTTCTATGGTTTTATAACTCCAGCCCATATTGGATCTTTGATAAGAGCCCATTATCTAAAAAATAAAACAAAAAAAGGATTAATTGAATGCGCTTCTGGCATAATTATAGAAAGAATATTTGATCTATTTACTATATTTATTTTTGCTTTTATCGGAGCATTATTTCTTCTCAAATCAAGTGTTGGAATTATTTCACCAATTATAGTTTCATTTATAGTTTTTTTAATAGCTATTTTAATATTTATGCGAAAAAAAAGGGGAATGTTGTTTCTTTCTGTATTTTATAACTTATTATTACCAAAAAATATAAAAGAAAAGGCAGACAACTCTTTAGATAAATTTTACAACAGCTTACCAAAACTGAGAAAACTAATAAGCATTTTTCTAATAACTATAATTTCATGGATAATTTTCTACTCACAAACTTATATATTTGCAAAAGCCTTTTATATTAACATTCCCTTTCCTATTTTTGTAAGCCTGGTTTCAATCGGAACTATAATAGCTACAATACCAATATCAATTTCTGGATTAGGAACAAGAGAATTTACTTTAATCACTTTATTTTCTTTATTTAACATTTCTCCTGAATCAGTTGTTTCAATGTCATTAGTTTCTTTTGTCACGACAGGATTAATAGAGGGGGCTTTAGGTTTATATTTTGCTTTTAAAGAAGATGAGATTTTCAATTATAATACCGTTAGCTCCTGAACGCAGTTGCGAAGTTAAGGAGAGTGCAGAGAATTTAGATTTTAATAAAAAGGATTATGAAGTTATTATAATTGCGGGAAAAAATCCATCATTAAACAGGAATAAAGGGGCAGAAAAGGCGAAAGGAGAAATTCTTTGTTTTTTGGATGATGATGCAAAAATTGAGAAAGATATTTTGAAGAAAGCTGATGAATTTTTTGAAAAAAATAATGTTGATGTTTTAGGAGGACCGCAACTAACTCCAAAAGATGACAAGTATTTTGCCAAAACTTCAGGTTATGCTATGGCTGATTTTTTTGGAACTTCTTTTATGTCAAACAGATATAAAAAAGGAAAATTAAACTTAAATGCTGGTGAGAATGATTTAACTTCTGCGATCTGCTTTGTGAAGAAAGATGTTTTCAAAAAATTAAAAGGATTTAATTTGGATTTATTTCCTGGAGAAGATCCTGAGTTTTTTTACAGAGCCAAGAAAGAAGGATATAAAATTGCTTATTCTCCAGATATATTTATTTACCACAGAAGAAGGCCAACATGGAAAGGATTATGGAAACAATTTTTTAATTATGGATTTACAAGAGTGAAAAAAGAAAGAGCTTTAGGAAACAGGATTAACTTGCTGCATTTACTGCCATCTTTCTTTATTGTTTATTTGATTTTATTAATTCCTTTAAGTCTGATTAGTGCTGGGATGTTTTTAATACCATTGCAGATATATATTATCTTAGTATTATTCTCAAGTGTAAAACAAGCAATTAAATTTAGAGATTTAGAAGCTATTTTATTATTACCGTTTATTTATCCTTTAATTCATATAAGCTATGGTTTTGGATTGTTAAAAGGATTGATGAAAAAATGAATGAAGAACCTGTTTTTGTGAACAACAAGTATCATCTAAGGAGATTTTTAAGAGATTTAAATCTAGATGATTCTCATGAACTTGAGAAAAAAAGCAAAGAAATAATCAAATACATAAAAAATGTGGCTGATTCAAATTACCCTTACACAATATGCGATCATAAGGCAGAGTATGAAAAAGCAATAAGTCAGCTTGAGGAAGCGTCTAGTCGTGGGGACTTTAACGGGGTATTTTCAGATACTTTGGATAATCTTATCAATGTTTTGTATGGATTAAAGAAGTAAAAACAGCATTAATTTCTTTTTAATGTTGGAAAATCTTCTTTTAATAATGCATCTTCAATTCTTCTGAATCTTTTCCTGACTTTTTCCTTTTCCTTTTTATCATAAGGAAAATCAAAGTGATTCATATGTGTAGGATATAACATATATTCTGCGTCTGGGAATAATTCTCTTGCTTGTGGATCAGAACTTGTATAGGCATATAATCTTGGTCTTGTGACTCCGTTAGCTCTTAAAATAAATTCATAATCATTTCCTTCTTTTATTTGCATAACAGCTTCGCTAGCATACAATTTTATAAAATGCTCTCCACATTTTTCATCTAGAAATTCTGGAGATTTTATATCCTTGTAATCACGACCTATACTGACAAAAATACACTGGGCTCTAATTAAATTTTCAGCTGTCAATGGCTTCCAGATTTTTGTTTTCTCAGTTTTTGGTTTTTTCATGAAATAAACTCTCTTATATCTTATTCCTTATTTAATTATGTAGTTATTTTTCCACCTCTAAGATCTTCCCAAAACTCCCTTTTAGGCCAGGCTGATCTAAAAATTGGATTAAAAAGATCTTCAAATTTTTCTAAATGTATTTCTTCATATTTTGCTTCTTTTTTCTTTATTGCTTCTTTTAATTCATCTTGAATTTTTAGACATGCTCTGGATTGTTTATTAAAATAGATATACTTTCCCAAATTACCCAATACCCACGCACCCAAATAATAATTTGAAAATTCATTTGGTACAAAGATAATTCCTATTATTGAAAGAAAAGTATAAGTAGATATTTTAGCAGGAATTCCTTCGAGTTTTTTTCTAATATCTTCTAATTTTTTTTCTGCGGCTCTTCCTTGTTCTTGAAGTAAATAGTTTATTATTGGTTCTTTGAGTTCTCTTTTAATCTCTTCTATTCCAACTATTTCTGGTTTTGTTGCATAATATCTTAAACAATTGTATAATCTTTGTTCTTTGTCGTCTAATTCCCCAAACCAACATAAGGCACTAAGAGAGTCTACTAGTCCTTCTTCTAATTCTTTTTCAGATATTACTTCGTCTAAGCTCATTTCTCTAAATTTTTATTGGATAGATATTTAAATCTTTTTATTGTTACTACTATCTGATAAATCTATGTGATTAACAAAATTTATATAGAAAACAAATGAGTTATTGAAAAGGTGATTAAATGAGAATTTTTATAGGCTATCCTCCGACTGTAACTAGGTTTAAAGGTACTCCTTTATTAAGTCAAAACAGGCAATATCAAGTATTTCATGTTCATACTACTTTGTTTCCTGTTGTTCTAGCTACTGGAGCAACAATGTTGAGAGACAAGGGACATGAAGTTACATGGGTTGATTCTATTGCTGAAAAATTAAGTCCTGAAGATTTTGATAAATTAGTAAAAGAGAGAAAACCAGAGATTCTATTTTTTGAAACAAAAGCGCCAGTAGTAAAAATTCATTGGGATACTATAAACAGATTAAAAGAAAAATTTCCAGATATGAAAATTTGCGTAATGGGAGATCATCTTTCTGCTGTAGATTTAGAATTAGGATTGCAAAAAGAGTTTATGGAGAACTGCAAAGTAGATTTTATAATTAATGGCGGTTATTTTGATTTTGCATTTTGTGAATTAGTTGAAGCACTTGAAAAAGGAAATAAAATACCGCAAGGAATATGGTACAAGGAAAATGGAAAAGTTGTAGAAAATGGAAGATATAATTTTACAGGAAATTTAGATGATGCTCCAATTATTGACAGAGTATTTACTAAAAATCATTTGTATCAGCATGAATTTAATTTAATTGGAAGACCATTAGCATATATAATGGCTGGAAGAGATTGCTGGTACGGAAAATGTACATTTTGCGTTTGGGACACTAACTTATATCCTAAAGGAACATTCAGAGGAAGATCTCCAGAAAATGTTATGAAAGAAGTAAAATATTTAGTTGATGAATGCGGTGTAAAGGAAATTTTTGATGATGCTGGAACAATTATTGTCGGTCCATGGCTAAAAAAATTCTGCAAATTAATGATTGAATCGGGATATAATAAAAAAGTAATTTATTCTGGCAATATGAGATTTGGTGCAGTAACTGCAGAAGATTATAAATTAATGAAAGAAGCTGGATTTAGATTATTGAAATATGGTTTAGAGTCTGGAGTTCAATCTACAATAAATAAGTTAGACAAAGGAACTAAAATAGAAGAAGTAGAAAAAAGTTGTCGAGAAGCTAAGGCAGCAGGATTATACACCCACCTCACACTAATGGTGGGAGCGCCATGGGAAACTCGGGAAGATGGTTTACAAACATATAAACTTGCAAAGAAATTAATGTTAAAAGGTTTAATTGACGTTTTACAAGGTACAGTAATGATACCTTACCCAGGAACACCTTTGTACAAAGAAGGTATGGAGAAAAATTGGTTCAGATTTGATCCTAGGGATTATGAAAGATTTGATATGCGTGAACCAGTATTCAAAACTCCAGATATGACCCATGAACAAGTTACAAAATTATGTAATAAAGTTTATCACATATTTATAGATCCAAGATATGTTCTAAGGCATTTAAGAAAAATAAAAACATTTGAAGATATTAAATATACATTTAGAGGAGTAAAAGCAGTAGCAGGACATTTAATGGACTTCAAATCATCGGCACCACAAGCAACAGAAAGTCCGATAAGATAGGAGGAAAAATGGCTAAAAAAACGAAAACTAAAGATGGCGGAATAAAGGCAAGATTCGATTTCGGCTTTGAGGCAACTAAAAGATTAGAAGAAATTGCAGAGAAAGCTGGAGAATCAAGAACAAATACAGTTAGAAATGCTTTAAGATTATATGACTGGTATTTAGATCAAAGAGAACAAGGATATAAATTACAATTAGCTAGACCAAAAGACAAATATGTTAGAGAAGTTGATCTACTATTTTAATTTTTATTTATTCGCTTGAATAGGCATATTTCTTTCTAAAACTATTAAAGAATAATATCATCCCGAGGATAATTAATGAGATAACATAATATTTCGCTGGATCTTTGGCTTTTATTAAAACTAATGTTCCCATAATTATCCCAAATAATCCCGCTGAAAAATGTCTTGCATTCATGCTAAACTTAAATAATCTGTAATTTATAAATTTAATTACAAATTTTCGAAAGCTTTTCTACAATCTAAGAAGACTTACGAAATTTCCGAATATCTTTACAAAAAGATTATATATAAAAAAGGCCATTATTTTATTATGAAAGAAACAGAAAAAGAAGATCTTGTAGAAAATTTAGTTAAATTAGCATTATATATTTTAATTTTTTATTTTCTATTAAAAATATTTAAGGTGATTTAATGAGTTTTTTATCTTATTTCAAGATGTTTGTACAAGGAATTTATTTGTTTCTTATAATATTAACTATTTTTAATATTATTACAAATATTACTTACAAAATTAACTTAACGAGTTAGGTATTAAAGGAAAGGGAAATCTTTATTTTTGGTTTTGTTTCTTTATCTTTTGGGTTCGTTAATTTTTTATCCACTAAATTATTTGGTTTTGAAATACTTAAACAATAGTTTATTTTCCTTCAACTTCTCTTTCTAAGTTACTTTATAGTAGTAAATACCAAAATCTTTATAAACTCTTTTTTGTCTCCTTTTTTACATGGTAAATATTACTAGTTTTGAAGATGATTTTTATTATCCTCCTCAACTTAAAGGTTTAGAGGCTTTAATAAGGTTTCCAGACGGTGAATATAAACGAAGAACAATACCAAACAGCACTATATGGGTTTTTGATTCTAATGAGCATAAGTTTAACCTAGATATTCTTGGCAGTGATGTTGGTTGCGGGATGACTGCTTTTGTTATAGCAGAAACAGACCATAAAGAAGCAGCTGATAAAATTTATGATTATTTGAAAGGAAGAGGAATTTTAGGAAGAGGAAATCATTTTGTTGATATTTGCACTGGAATAGAATCTAGTTCTGATGAAAAGACTAAGAATCATAATATTTTATTTTTGCATACTCATGGAAAAGAAGAAAATTTGGCAAGAAGTGTAACAGAAGCGAAGAGAATGCAGAAAAAAGCTTCAGAAGAAAGAAAAAATTTAGGATATGAATTAGCTGGTTTATTGAAAAAACCTTGTGAATTATTGGGAGACTGGCCTCATAATACTGTTGAAGAAAAGGATGGAAAAGTAATTTACAGAAAAGGAGTAGTTAAAGTTGAACCTTTAAAATTATTTTTACTTCCTGCTCATGTTGGAGCATATGTTTGGGCGTATACAGTTGACAAAAAGAATTTGCCTCCTTATTCTTCAATGCCTCACGCAACTGGAAGAAAAGGGCCAAGGAAAAAAACAAAAGTTGATTTAGATAATGCTGCTAGTGTAAGAGATTATGTTTATGTTCCAGAAGATATTTCAGACTCTTCATTAAGAACAGAACATCCAGAATGCTTTAATGGTTTTGACAAGATAATAAATAAATTAGGCGGGGGCGGAAAGAATTATATTGTCTCTGTTGGAAAGGCAAAAATATTAAGTTATGTTGGAAAAATTTAGGCTGCTTTTATCAATAAATGGATCTTCTTTTGTTTTCCAGATAATTTTATTATTAAGTTTATATGTGGGTCTGTCAATGTGTTTACATCTGTTTCAGGAACTTGAACATCTTTCCACCAATTTCGAAAAATAACCTGATTATTTTTATCCTTGTGCTTGTTTAAGTAAAATGCTTCTGCCTGAAGTTTATTTAATTCTTTTTGAGAAACTTCATAATAAAGCATACCCAACTCATTTTTATTCGGTTTTTGGTATATTTTTTTCAATAATGGAGAGATTTCAGAATTTCTTACTTTTTCAGCCAGATATTCACCATAAACTTCTTCTTGATAAAATTTCTTGGCAATTTCAGTTATTTCCCTCATTGCATCTTCTATTTTTGATAGTTTATCATCTTCTGAGTTAGTCTGATTTATTTCTCTTAAATCTGGAAGTTTTTTCTCCACTTGTTTAAGGAGATTTATTACTCTTGCTATTGCGTTTTTTTCCTCTGGATCAGATATGCCTGAACTTAAACTTTCAAATCTTTTTTCCGAAATTTTAGCTAATTTGTTTAACTTACCAAGAAAATCTTCATCAATGAAACTTCCTTTTCTAAAACTAATTCCGCCTGTAGATTTTCCAGAAAATGAACCTGCCTTTATTTTTTCGTTTGTGATTAGGGCTTGAATTCTTCTTAATTCTGCTATTTCTTTTTCTAATTTTGAGGATAATTCATTTAATAGCGAATAATCTTTTTCTAATTCTATATTTGGCTTGTTTTTTTTAAATAAAGACAATATTTTGAAGAATATCCCCATTAGAATTTATATTAAATTCAGTATTAATAAATTTTTTTAAATAGGCTATTTTCCTTCTATTTCTCTCTCTAATTTATTTGCTGCTGCCTGTCTTCTTAAAAAGTCATAAGTCATAAAAGATCCAAGCAAAATAGCGGCTGCTACACTATCTCCCTTTGTAGTACGGGCGTTAGCAAGTATACCTAAACCTTCAGCAAGAACTGGATTTTCTTTTCGTAACCTAGAACAATAATCTTCCAAACAAGTTCCTAAGTCTTTTCCAGATCTTTTTAGTAAAAAATTATAGGCTTGGCAAGTAGCCTCACTTACAACAGGCAATCCGTCTGGAGTATATTTTGGTTCTGGCATTTGATTTTTTGAATAATAAATCTTTATAAATATTACTTATTGAGAACTAAGTTAAAATGAACAAGTATACTGCTTTAGGAATAGAAGTAGATAATGAAGTACAGAAACAATTAGATATAGTCAGCGAGGAAATTAACAAAAATATCAAAGATGTAAAAAGCATTATTATTTATGGCGGTTTTGGAAGGGGAGAGGGCAGTGTAAAGAAAGTAAATGACAAGTATTATCCTGCAAATGATTTTGATGTTTATGTTATTACTGAAAAAAAGGCTGATGGAGATTTATTGGATAATATTGCAAGAAAAGTTGCAAAGAGATTAGGAAGCAAAGGAATTGAGTTTAATAAATTTGACAAAAACTGGAGTTTTGAAGATAATTTCTATTTAGATTTAAAGTGTTTAACATTAAATGAACTAAAGAAATTAGTTCCGATGGTAAGATATTATGAATTGAGGAATTCATCCAATATATTTTATGGAGAAGAGGTAAGAAACTTAATTCCAGACTATAAAACTGATGATATTCCATTGGGCGAGGGTTTTAGGTTTTTGTTTAACAGAATGACGCATTTAGTAGAATATTTTTCTACTGAAGGAAAACATAATGATATTGTTTTGAGCTTTTTTTGCGTTAAAGCTTATATTGACAGCTGCACTGCTTTATTATTGTTGAATAAAAAATATTCTCCGTTTTATAAAAAGAGAATGGAAGATTTTTATGAATGCTATAAAACTGATTTTCCTGATTTATACAAGAAATTACCAGATTTGCATGAAAAGATAAAAAAATATACTTTATGGAAATTAAATTTTAATGGTGAACTGCCTGAGAAAGATGTTGTTAAATTCTGGATGCAGACTAGAAAAGATTTTTTAGAAGTTGTTAAATATTTTATTTCAAGATTTACGAAAAAAGAAATTAAAAATACAGATGACTTAAGCAAAGCAGTTGTTAATTTAGGAAAAGAACAATATTTACCTTACAGCAAGTTTTATTTAAAAAATGAATTTGGAATTAAATCAAATAAATTAGCTTTTATAGCTTCAAAATTAATTCCTTACAGATTTAAGCAGTTATATTTTAAAAGGTTAATAAAAGAAAGAAAATTTTATCCAAGAATTCTTCTTAATAAAAGAAGCCCTGATACAATTATATTTGGGGCCGCACCTTATATTTTATTTGCTTTAAATGAGGATTTAACTTTGAATAAAGAAAACTTTGACAAAGGTTTTGAAACTTTAAGAAAAGTTTATCCAACAAAAGCAAAAACATGGGAAGAATTAAGCCAGGATTATGCTGATGCATATGTATTATTTTATTTGATGAAGATTGTTTAAAATGGAGCAGCCATTAATTGTAACAAGCGCAATTATAGTTAATGAAAAGAATGAATTATTATTAGTAAAAAGAGCAAGAGAACCATTCAAAGATTACTGGGGTTTTATTGGTGGCAAGGGTGCTTTTAAATTTACTAAAGATCCAATTGAGGCAGTAAAAATTGAAGTGAAAGGAGATATAGGTTGTGATTTTGAACCTAAATTCTTTACATATAATTTTGAGAATTTCGGGATTCCTACTTTAACTTTATTTTATTATGGTGAAATTAAAGGAGAACTGAGAATAACTGAAAGATATATCTCTGAATTTAAATGGTTTAATCCCGAAGAGGCAAATAAGGTTGACTTATGTTTTGATAATAAGAAAATCTTAAAAATGTGGATTGAAAACAAATCTCACTAAGAATATTTTGCTGATTCTTTTTCTGCATATTCTTTGAATTTTCTATTCTTTCCATATTCATCAGGAGAAAATGAATTATTTAAATCCAATTCAGCCAGTTCTACCAAAATATCCAAAGCTTTTTTTCCTGATTTTACACCATCATCAAATCTCTTCCTAAAATCTATTGATTTAATAATAATTCCAGGATCAAATCTCATTGGATTAGGAAAATTTGCAGCTAGTTTTGCAGCCAAAATTTCATTAACTCCATTGGCTGTTAACATATCCCATAAAGCAATTTCACCAGAAACCCAATTATGCTCGTACCTGTATTTCGGAATATCTTTGTATCTTTCATCTGCAATTTTTTTTACTTCTTCATCTATTGTTGCCTTTACTTCATCATTCATTCTAGAAACCACGCTATTAAAATAGGAAGTAATTGGTCCGTTCTTAAATTCTGATTTATATTGCAATAGTGTAAAGTCAACCTTTTTCATTTTAAATTTTTGTTATGAATAGAAATATAAAGTTTACTTTTTAATTTTTTAGGCATGAAAACCCTTATTTTATATTTAGATGCTATGGGATACAGGTTTGTAAGTAAAGAGAATACTCCTTTTTTATATAAATTTGGAAAGGAAAACTCGTTACTAAGATTAAAAACCTTGCTTGGATATACTGGAATAGAAAATACTTTTATCACAGCAAAATGGCCAAATGAAACTGGAATATGGACTGAGTTCATTTATAAGAGAAATGTTGCTGGAAAAATATTGAAGTTTATTCCCCTGCCAAATTCCATACTCTCTTATTTTTATGCATTTATTAATTATTATTTATATGGAAATACTTTTTTGACCAAATTACACCATATACCAAGAAGGTTTTTTGGAAAGTTTAATTCTGGTGTAAAACATAAGATATGGAAGAGGGATTTTTTCCAGAAAAGAAATTTTGTTTATTATGGCTGGCCGTTTTTTGTTGTAAATAATAAAGTAAATCTCGACTTCATAAAGAGAAATGATGAATATAAAGTTAACAAGTTTATAAAAAGCTTTAAAGAAAATATTGAAATTTATTTCATGCAATTAGTTGATTTAGACAAGACAATGCATGAATTTGGAACTACACATGAAAATACTATCAAAGAACTGAAAAAACAGGATGAATTTGCCTCAATAATTATAAATGAATTTAAAAAAATATTTGAAAACTGCAAGATAATAATATGGAGCGATCATGGGTTTGTTGATATAAGAGAAGAAATTAATATAGAAGAAAAGATTAAAAACTTAAGGAATATAACTTATTTTTTAGATTCAACAATAGCAAGATTCTGGTTTAAAGACAAAAATTCTAAAGAAGAAGTTTTAACAGTTTTAGAAAAAATAAAACAAGGAAAGATTCTTGATTTAAAAGAAAAGGATAAATACAACATGCCGCTGGGGAAAGAATTTGGAGAGATAATTTTTGCTTTAGAGCCGGGTTATTTGTTTGTTCCTAATTTTTATCAGGGGAAAAATGGCTGTAAAGGAATGCATGGTTATATGCCAGATAAAGCTGATTTAGACGGTATTTTTATTATAAATAAGAAAACTGATAAAAAAGAAATAGAATTAAATGAGGCTTTGGGTTTAATTGAAAATGGAAGTTTACAATTTCAGGGATAAGGTATATCTAGAAAAGTGCAATAATGCAGGAGAAGTATTTGAATTTATAGACAAAATTCTAGATAATTATGAACTACCTAAAAATAAAAATGCAAGAATAGTTTTAAAACCAAATTTGAACAATGATATGAATGCTTTAATAGGAAATTCTACTGATTTAAGAATTATTGTTGGTGTGATAAAAGCTTTACAGAAAAGAAATTACAAAAACATTACAATTGCAGACGGCCCAAACTGCGGAATTGACCACATGAAAATTGATGTTTTTAAGAGATTAAAAATTGATAAGATTGCTGAATTATACAATGTCAAATTAGTTAATTTAAATAAATCTGATTATGAAATAGTTGATTTAGTTACTGGAAAAGCAAAAATTGGAAAAGTAATTCTAGATAATGATTTCTTAATTAATTTACCTAAAGTAAAGACACACATTGAAGTTGGGATGACAATATGCATGAAGAATTTTGTCGGATGTTATCAGGCTTTGGACAAAAGAAATATCCATGATAGTTTAGTTGATAATATTGTAAGAATGAATGAGATCAAAAAACCAGACCTAAATATTATTGACGGCTTAGTTGCTATGGAAGGAAATGGACCTGCTGCAGGAATCCCAAAAAAATTAAACTTGATGCTAGCTGGAAAGAATTCTTTTATTAATGATTTATTATGCATGAAATTATTTGGTTTTGACCTAGATTATATTCCTTACTTGAAATTGAGCCTGGAAAATGGACATATCAAGAAGGAAGATTTAGAATATCTAAAAGGAGTTAATGAAGTTACTAAATTGAAGAGAGCGAAAGAAAATATTTTTGCCAAGATATTTCTGAATAATTTTTTTGTAAGATTAAGGTACAATAGGTTTATTGATCCTTTATTTAAAAAAGGACCCATACCTGAATTTTTTACACTTTTGGGGGTGAGGCAGGATGTTTATGATTTTAAGGATGATAGCATTACTAAATTATATTTGGAAAATGGAGATAAATCTGAAAAATGCGAAGAATTTTGTCCTTTTGAATTATCTAGTCCCGCCGACCAGAAATGCATTAATTGCTTATACTGCTTTATGGTTGACAAAAATGTTAAACATGAAGGAGAGCTAGGATTTTTAAAAGGACAATTAGAAAGATACGGCAGATATTTGAAAAACTTATGATAATTATTGGGGGTAAAAATGGTTAATTACGGGATTAGAAAGGAAGGAAATATATTTATTGTTGATTATCTCAGAAGATCTGCATATGAAGAAATAGAAGCAAGAAATAGAGTTCCAAGAGAAAACTTTGTCATTCTTTTAAGCGATACACAAATAAAGTGGGCTTTAATAAATATTTTAGCATATAAAAAAAATCGGATTTGTGGAAATCTCTTTAGAAAAAGAGACTGGCCACCTATGAGGGAATATTTACTTGGCGGCTGTTTATTAACTGCTATTGGCTTGGATGATAATGTGAATAATCCTATGCGAGTAATTTCTGTTCGAGGAGAATTAAAAGCGAATTTGGAAAATTTATTAGTTAAATTGGAGCTTCCAAAATCACAAAAGGCAGAAAGCAGAAAAAGAATTGTAAAAGAATTATAAAAATTAAAAAATAATTAACATTTTTCTGCGCAAGCTGTTAGATTATCTGAACATGATGAAAGGCTGGTCTCAGCTGTTTCTTCACATTTTTTTAAGGAAAATTTCCAGTCTTCAAAACAAGATTCAAGCCTTGGTTTTAAACAAGTTTTAAATTCAAGAGCAGAGCAGTCAGAATATTGTTTTTCCCTACAGGTTTTATAATTTATTTCTGCGGAATTTCTACAAAGAACAAAAGAAGTTTCAACAAATGTTTTGCATGTATTAAGGCCTTTATCACAATCTTCATAGCATTTATTTAAAATTGCGTGGCCAGAAATGCTATTTATATTAACAAAAAACAAAGACAGAAGAAAAACCACTGTTAAAACGAAAAAAATATTCTGTTTTTGTTCAAATTGCATAAATTTAATCTTTCTTTTAGCTAGTTAAATGTTTATTATTACTACAAAGAAATTAATTTCCAAAATACTGATAGATTAATAAAGAGGGCTGGTTTTTTTCCTGATCAAAGTAATAGGCTTTAACGACTTTCCATTTATCATTATTTTTCTCAGGATATTCGTAAAACTGCGGTGCAGATCTTTCATAAATTGAAACAACAAAAAATTTAGGATTTAACTCTAATATTTCCTTTTCCTCTTCTTTATAATAAACAGATCTCTCAGAATAATATTGCATTTGCGGTATTGAATTTGAGATTATTACATTTTCTGGTTTAGAATTTTCTTTCATCCATAAGGAGGCTTCTTTAACCTGCAGGTAAGAATCTTTTTTAGCTTTAATTATGTCATCGGCTGCATTTACCTGAGAAAAAGAAAGCACGATAAATAATATTGAAATTGCTGAAATAACTGCATACTTATTATAATTTTTTAAAGAGGAATAGATTTTAAAAAAACCGTAAGCAGATATTATTAAGATAATAGGCAAGATTCCGATTAAATATCTTTCTTCGACATATAAACTCTTTACTCCATGATAAACTAACGGAGGAATTAAAAACAAAAACAAAAACAAATTTTTTTGCAAATCTGTTTCCTTAAACAAGAGATCTGGGGCCAATAAAAAATCCAATAATAAAACAGAACCTAGGATAAAGGTCAGAAATAAAATTAAGCTTATGTCTTGTGGTAGTATTTTTAGATAATCATAAATTCCCCTAATTCCCAAAAATGGCTGTTTTTCTGCTGAAGGAACACCAATTTCACCATATTGTTTTAAAAAATCTTTTATTCCGCCAGGATAATGCTGTTTGTACATATAAAAAAATGGAGTTAGCAAAATGAAAATTAGGATAAATGAAGCAAGCATGTGCTTGTTTTTCCAGAATTTTCCCTTTTCTTTTATTAAGAATATGATACCAAAAGACATTAAGGCTAAAAAAGATGCAAACCTCATGTTTAAAGCCAAGGCTGCAAACAAGCCAAATAAATAAATTTGTTTTACATTATAGTTTTTTAAATAGCCTTTATAAAAAAAATAAACTGCCAACATCATAAATGCTGAAGATGGAATTGAATTCAACAATCTTGATGTCTCAAACAAAATTATCCTAGTAAATGAAATACCCAAGGCAGCAATTAAACCAACTTTTTTATTGAACATTTCTTTTCCAACTAAATATGTTGCAAAAACTAATAATACTGAGAAAAAAACTTCTGTCAATCTTAGTGCTGTTTCTCCAAAACCAAGTTTATAAAAAAAAGACCAAAATACAGGCAATAACATTGTTCTTCTATAATACCATATGTCATTTGTTTCTAAATCCAGGCCAAGCCTTTTTGCCTGTTCTGTATATTGGGATTCGTCCCACCACACTGGCTGTTCTATTGTATTAAAGAAAAAATAGATTCTTACTATGAATGCAAATAACAAAATTAATACCAATATTATATTGTGCTTGTCTTTAAAAAATTCTTTTATTTTCATTTTTGTTCTGGATAAGACTGTTTTAAAAATTGCAATGCTTCATTTCCATTTAAAGAGAAAGGCTCATTATCCAAATCAATTCCTTTAGATAAATCAAACAAGCTTACTCTATAAAGCTTTAAAGTAGCTACATCAGCGAAATTGCCAATAGTTACAATATCTATGGCTCTTGCATTAGGACGCCAACAAAAAAAATATGGCCTTTTTGATCTAACACCCTCTTTTATTGAAGTTCTTTCTGTTTCACTAAAACCAAAATCCATTTCTTCACGCAGGATATAATCTAATTTTTTTTCTGTCATTTTCTAAACTTTTTTTGTACTTTCTATTCTTTTCCAGGCGTCTGTATGAAGCTGCTTTTTTATTTTAGATTCATAATAAACCCTTAGCCACATATACAAACGAGCTGGAAACAACATCAATGTATAATAAACCTCTTTTATATTTCTAGGATAAGTTAAAGCAATAAATGTTCCTTCTATTATCTCATTTAAAAAGGATTTCATTTTGGGAACGTGCTGGCCTTTGTATGTTGTTTTTTCCATATTAACATATGCTTTTGAAACTCTTTTTTTCTGAATTATCCACTCATTAAAATTATCAGGGTATTTCACAAAGACTTTTACTTCTGGCAAATATTTTAATTTATATCCTTCGACCATAAATATATGAGGAATAATTGCATCTTCTGCAATATCAGTTGCAAATTCCTTTACAATGTTGTTTCTAAATGCAAATAAATAACCGGATGCGGTAATATATTTTCCTTGATTATTTCTTTTTAGTCTTACTTTATGGGCTCCATACAATAATAAATGAGACCAGTAACCAAACATATTGTTTCTTTCATTTAAAGAAATTGGGCGGCAGGCTACACAACCAATTTCTGGATCTTCAAAAGCATTTAGAATTTCATTTACAGAATTTTCAGATACATAAACATCTCCGTCTGTTAATATTAGAATATCTGGCTTTTTAATTTTTTTTAATAAAATATTCAGGGCTAATAATTTCCCCTTCCCAGGGTCCTGAAAATGCTTGATTTGTTTATATTTTTTAGAATATTCTTTAACTACATCAGCAGTTTCTTTATCAGGGCAACTAACTATAATTTCATATTTTTCTTTTATACTTTGATTTAAGAAAGAATCTATGGCTTTGCCTATTGTCAAGGGTTCTTTAAATGAAGTTATAATTATTGATATCATAATGGCTATTCCAGTAAAAACATTTTTAAATATGTCTGTAGTTAGATATTTTAAGATTTTTGGAGGAACAAAATGAAACCTGAAGAATTTAGCGCAATAAAACTATATGGTGATAAAAGAGTATTTTTAAAAATGCAAGCAGAAGGATTTAGAGATGTTGTTTTTGGAAAAGGACCTTGGGTTGATGATCAAAGAGTTGTCGGTGGATTCTATTTCTTTGGTCCAGAAGGGCAAGTCGCTGGATACGAAACATTGAAATCAAGAGGTTCCAGAGGAATAAGTAGAAGCAAACCAACAGAAACGCATTATAGTACAGATGAATTTGAAAGCAGAAAGTCTGATTTAAGATTAGATTTAAGTGATAGAAAAGAATTATCAGATCTCTTATCGAATTGGGGATAATTTTCTTTATTTTTTTAATCTAAAAGTTTAAATAATATATTGAATAATTAAAAATAGATGTTTAAAAAGTACGGTGTTATTGGAATAATTCTAGTTTTATTAGTTGAAATAAATTTTTTTTATAAAATAGAGCCCTTTGCTTCATGGTATTTTCCTCTAGTCTGGTTTGGTTATATCTTTATTTTAGATGCTTTAGTTTACAAGTTAAGAAAAGATTCATTATTGTCGAACAGGCCTGAACAATTTTTTGGGTTGTTAATTGCAAGTGCTGTTTTTTGGTGGATTTTTGAGGTAGTAAACCTAAGATTAGGGAACTGGAATTATAATGGAGTAAATGGAATGCTGGCTTTGGGAAATGTTTTAAAGAAGACAATTGCTTTTTCAACTGTACTGCCTGCTTTTTTTGAAACTGTTGAATTAATAAGGTGTTTTCATTTATTTGAAAAGAAAAAACTACATAAGAAACATAAAATTACAAGAAGACTTATTCATATAATGATGTTTTTAGGCATAATTTCTTTTTTATTACCGTTATTTTATCCAAAATATTTTTATCCGTTAATTTGGACAACTTTTTTCTTTATTTTAGACCCAATTAATTATCTGCATAAACAACCATCAATAATCGGGCATTTAAAAGACAGAAATTTAGAAGTTCCTCTTTCTTTATTATTGGGAGGAATTATTATGGGCTTTTTTTGGGAATTCTGGAATTATTGGTCTATAACAAAATGGTATTATAATATTCCTTTTTTAGGGTTTTTCAAGATATTTGAGATGCCAATTTTAGGATATTTGGGATATTTTCCATTTGCCTTGGAATTATATGCAATGTATTTTTTCCTGAGAAGTTTGTTCTTGCATAAAGAACATCTACTTGCAGAATAATAATCTTTTTATAGATTATTTTTATAATAAAATTATGGTAAAACCCAAAGAGAAGCAAGCAACTTCAGAAAAAACTCTCGAAAGAAAGGGCCTGCAAAAATTACTTGAAGAGCTAAATGTAGATAAGGAAGATTTAGTTTTTGCTGGAAAAGTATATGATTTATTAAGAAATAAAAATGTTGCGAGAATAAAAATTGGGGTTCCAAGAGACCTACATTCGTATGAAATTTTTTTAATGAGAAGATTAAGCAATGAGTTAATTTCTGAAATGCTAAGAGAAAATGGCTTTAATGTTCATAACTATGGTGGGGGAATGAATTTTCCTGTAAAGATTATGGGCAAACCAGAGTATTTTCTTAGTTTTTATCAACCAGAAAGTTGGATTTAATATATATTGGCTTAAGCACAAAAATCAATTTCTTTTTTAACCTGCCTTCCGTCCATATCCATCAATCTTTCAATTTTGCCTTTTCTTTTTGCATTTATTCTAGCTAAAGCTGGATCATTTCTATCTTTTTCATCTATAACAAAATCATTAATGATGAATGTATGTATTATCTTTAAATTCTTGAAATTATCCTCAACATCAAATGCAAATTCTTTTGCAAAATTTAAGTCATCTGTTGAAAATGTACAGAAATCTGCTTTAATTTCGTTATCTTTTCCTGGCTTTGCTGCTTTAGGGCTTTTTACTTTTGTCTTTAAAGCCCCGTAATCTGTTGAGAAACTCAATAAAAATAAGGCGTCTGGAAATTTACTGAATAAATTGCTTAATTCATCTTTAGACATTTCATTATCCAATAAAAAGGTTTTAACTCCAGCAAACTGCTTCATCTCAACTTCAAAATTTAACTCTGGCCTGATGTCTTTTTTTGTTATTATACCGCCGGATATTTTTGTTTTATCCTTGATTGTATTTGCCAGAAATCTTGCAAAATCTTCTGCAAATTCAAAGCTGGTTTTTACTTTTACAGATTTTTTCCCTCTAGTTAATTCAACAACAGCCCTATTTTCATAAATGCCTTTGCTAAACCTTTTAAAATTCTTATGAACTTCTGCATCCACTTTATTTTCAAATATTTTTTTGATAAAGTTCATTTTGCTTCTTTTTCAAGTTCTTTTAAATCGTGCTTTCCCTTATCTCTTTTAATATAATCAGGATCATGAAATATGCTATAAATTAATCTTTCAACTCTTTTTAATCTTTCATTTACTAAATTTACCAAGTTTTTTGTTTCCAGTTCTTGCTTGATTTTCATTCTTTCTTCCTTGTTAAATGTATAAATTGTTTCTTTTTTAATATTTCTAAACAAATCCAAGAAAACTGTTTTTAAAACTGCCTTAATAAAAGCATAAAGAAATTTAATTGGAACTAGTAGTGTTTGCAGAATCTTTTGGTACCCATTCTTTCTTTGTTGCATATCCAGTTACATCCTTTACATTCGTATATATATTAAATACCCAGCCTGAATACAGGCTAATAAAAGTGCCTAAATCTTCAGCTTTTGTAAGCTCTAGATTATTATGGGATTTAATTAAATAAGCTGAAATTACGAACAATATTAAAAAGATTATTATGATTTTCTTCAAGATTCCACCTTTTTCTTTATTAGAAAAGTTTAAATCATAATATAAAGTTTTTTATTTATGCTCCCATAGTCTAACCCGGTTATTTATAAAGACCGAAAGGACATGAGCCTCTCGCGCTTAAGATCCGGGTTCAAATCCCGGTGGGAGCATTCTTTCTTTAAAATCGATATCTGGACTTTCAAAATACAAAACCCTTGTTTCTATATACTTTATAAAGGGTAATTTTCTAATTTATTTAATAAGAAGAATGAAATTAGAAGAATTAAATTTAAACCATAGTTTAATAAAAGCTGTAAAGGAAATGGGCTATGAAGAGCCCACAGAAATCCAGGAAAAGTGTATTCCAGTAATTCTTGAAGGAAAGGATATTTTTGGCCAGTCAAAAACAGGATCTGGAAAAACAGCTGCATTTGGATTACCTATTCTTGAAAAGATAAAACCTGGAAATGGAATTCAAGCATTAATTTTAACTCCGACAAGAGAATTGTGTGTACAAGTAACAGAAGCGCTAAATGATTTTGGAAAATATCTAAATGCAAAAGCAACCAGTATTTACGGCGGAGTAAGCATTGAACCACAAATAAGAGATATTAAAAAAGCAGATATTGTTGTTGGAACTCCTGGAAGAGTGCAGGATCATTTGGACAGAAAGACTGTTTCTTTTCAAAATATAAAATTTTTAGTTTTAGATGAAGCAGACAGGATGTTTGACATGGGGTTTGTAATTGCTGTTGAAAAAATTTTAACGCACACCCCAAAAGACAAGCAGACATTGTTATTTAGCGCCACTATTTCACAAAATGTAAATCATATTTTAAAAAAACATTTAAAGGATCCAATAATTGTTGGAAGGGCTGAGCATGTTGATCCAACAAAATTAAAACAAATATACTATAATATTAAATATTATGAGAAATTTTCCTTATTGGTTCATTTATTAAAAAAAGAAACTTCTAGATTAGCTTTAGTATTCTGTGCAACAAGAAGAGAAGTTGATTTATTAACAAGAAATTTGAGAAAACAAGGAATTAGAGCAATGTCTATTCATGGCGGTTTGACACAGAACAAGAGACAATATGCATTAGAACAACTAAAAAAAGAAGATATACAAGTATTAGTTGCAACTGATGTTGCTGCAAGGGGATTAGACATACCAAACATTTCCCATGTTTACAATTATGATGTTCCAAAAACTTCTGAAGAATATATACATAGGATAGGAAGAACTGCAAGAGCTGGAGAAAGTGGAGAAGCAATTATATTATTGATTGAAAAAGACTATAGTAATTTTGACAATGTCTTAAGCAATAGAAGAATCCAGATTAAAAAAGAAGAACCACCCAAATATGAGAAAGTTTACTTTGAAAGAAATACAGAACAAAGAAGAGGATCTTTTCAGAGGGGTTCTCAAAGACAAAGATATGGACAAAGAAGAGAAAGAGGATCTTCTTATAGAAATTAGTCTAAGAGTTCTATTCACAAGTTTTAAATAGAGCTTAATTTCAAAAAGATTAACTTTTGGAGGTTTAAAATGAATAAAATTTTAACTATTTTGATGATATTTTTATTAATTATAGGTTTAAGTCCTATTTATGCACAGGAAACAGAAACTGAAAGTAATGAGGGTGGAGTAACTCCAGACTCAGCTTTATATGGATTGGACAGAGCAGCTGAAAAATTAAGTTTGTTATTAACAATAAATAAAGCTGATAAAGCTAAAAAGGGTTTAGAACATGCAAGAGAAAGAGTTTTAGAAGCAAAACAATCTATTAAAAAAGGAAAAGTAGAGAATTTAGAAAAATTAAAAGAAGAACATAAAAAAACTTTAGAAAAGGTAAAAAAGAACCTAGACACAATTTCAGAGCAGTCACCTGAAAAAGCTTTAGACAGGGAACTGGAAGTAGAAGCTGAAATTGAAAACCAGGTTAATGAAATAGAAGAAGCTGAAACTGAAATTGATTTAAAGTTAGCAGGAAAATTAAATGCAGAACAACTAGCCAAGTTAAAAGATTTTTTACAATCATTAAATACAGATGTTTCTGAAGCAAGAGTTAAAGTAAAAGAAAATAAAGAAAAAGTAAAGATAAGAATAAAACAAGAACTAAAGAAAACTGATGAAGAAGTAGAACAAAAAACAAATGAATTAAAAGAAAAGCATAAAGTAGAAGAGATTAAAGAAAAACACGCCCAGAAAGCTGTTGAGAGACTAGAGGAAAAATTAGCTAAATTAACTGATATAACTAATAAACACAGAGAAAGAGGGAAAGATGTTTCTGCTATGGATGCTAGATTAAGTGAAGTAAAAGAAATTCTTGAAAAACTTAAAATAAATCTTGTAAATAATGAATTAGACAGTGTAAGAGAGCTGATCAAAAGAGCTGATCAGTTATTAAATTTTAGGGAAGTATTCAAGGCTTTAGAAGACAATAATGACCAGAAATTAAAAGAACTTGATAGAGAAAAAGAATTGAAAAAGAAAGAACTTGAGTTAAAAATAAAAGAACTTGAGAAAAGAAAGGAAGATAGAAAAAACGAGAAAGAATTAGAGAAAGCAAAGAAAGAGCAAGAAACAGAGAAAGAGAATGAAGAACTAGAAACAAAAGGCTCAGAAAAGGCAGATGAAAAGAGTAATAGTGGAAAAGGAAAAGAAGAATAAATTATTTTTTTTATAATGGCTTTAGACGACATTGCTATAAAAGAAAAGAATAAAAGCATAGTCGCAAAAATATATGAGTTTAGATTAGCTGTTCAAGGAAAAAATCCTTCTATTAGTGGAAATATACATAATTCTATTATTTCTTTTTTAGAGTATCCTTCTGATTTAAGCAAAGCTACAAAAAATGATCTTTTAAAGATTAAGGGCTTAAGAAGAGATGCAGCTGATTATGTTAAAAGAATACTATCTGGAGAAGAGATAGATTCTGTTGTGAATTCTGTACCAGAAAACCTACCTGTTTTTGACAGGACAAGGAAAGGCTATTATTCACCCAAAGAACGAGCATTTAAACAAGACACTTTATTTTAATTTTTGATTCTTAAGAGTATTTATCACTTACTGATAAGTACAAAAACGAAAGCTTTATATATTAGTTTTCTATCGTAGAGTGGTAATAAAATTAGGAAAAAAACAAAAATGATAGTTCAAGAACACTTTTTAAAAAAGTTAAGGGCAGCTTTTGACTTAAATATTTATGAAGTCAAAATATGGACAGCTTTACTTTCTAGGGGTGTAGCAACAGCAGGTGAATTAAGCGAGATTGGAAATGTTCCAAGATCTAGAGCTTATGATGTTCTTGAAAGCCTGGAAAAAAAAGGTTTTATTATAATGAAACTAGGAAAGCCAATCAAATATTTAGCTGTCAAGCCTGAGGAAATTCTAAAAAGAGTTAAAACTACAATTCAAATTGAAGCAGATTCAAGATTAAAAAGCATAGATAATGTAAGGGAAGAAGGAATATTCAAGGATTTAGAGCTTTTATTCAAACAAGGTGTTGAACATATTGACCACACATCTTTATCTGGAAGCATAAGAGGCAGAGACAATATATATTTACATTTAAGCTCTTTATTGCAAGATGCTGAAAAAAATGTTACTATTGCAACAAGTTCTGAAGAATTTTTAAGAAAACTTCAAGCTTTAAAATTAAGATTCAAAAAATTAGGTGCTAAAGGTGTTAAAATAAAAGTTGCGTTGCCAAAAATGACAGAAGAAATAAAAAAAGAGATTAAAGATTTAAACAATATTTTCCAAATTAAAATTATTCCTAATTTATTTACAAGATTTGTTATTGTTGATGGAAAAGATGTTATGTTTATGATTAATGATGAAAAGAATATACATGAAAGCTATGATACAGCAATATGGGTAAATACCCCATTTTTTGCAAAATCTTTAGAAGGTATGTTCAATAGTTTTTGTGATACCATTAAATAGTCACCTCTTTTTCCCGGAAGCTAAGCCCAATCCTTATCTTCTTCTTGAAAACAAGGGTCGGGCTTGCTTCTAGGGTTTAATAAAAAATATAAAGGAAGAAGATACAAAAAATAAGGAAACAAAAAATAAAAAATGGAAAAAATAAACATAACTGGGCTTGATAAAGCAGATGTTCTAGCTGTACTTTATAATGCTGCAAAACCACTGGGTTTAGGTTTTCTAGCTTATAATTCAAAACCAATGACAAAAGAAGAAGCTCAAAAAGTATTAGAAAGGAGTTCTAATTTTGGGTATCTTAACGGAAGAGTTATGAAAATAGATATTTCTGAAGATGAAATAGATATATGGCTTTATGATAGGGATAATGGTTTGGGATCTGCAGAACGTGCAATCTTGGCTTTAAGATCAACAAGCCAAACAAACCCAAAAGCAGTTGAGGAAGAACATAAAACAAAAACTTTGAAATCAGTAATAGATGCCGAGAGGATACCAAAAGAAACTCATGATATTGGTACTGTTTCTATTTTGGGGATTGAAGGTAAAGCAGTAATGGTAGGACTAGACGAAACAGCTGAACCTTTGTATAAAAAATTAGATGAAGTTAAA
>CAYWEX010000003.1:70479-81507 GCA_964457785.1 Candidatus Woesearchaeota archaeon | reverse complement strand
GTTCAGAAGGATTATTTAATGGAACAATAGATGAAGTAGCAGTCTGGAACAGAACATTATCAAGAATAGAAATAGAAAGTCTTTACAATTTATCTTTAATAAAACATTATTGGAAAGCAAATGCAACAGATTCAGATAGATTTTCAAATCAAACAGCAAAATTTGAAGTTACAATTGGACCAAATAATGCCCCACCAAATGTAAACACAACAATTAGACCAGAATCTCCTTTAAGAGCAGATAATTTAAATTGTTCATTAACTTATTTAGATCCAGATAATGATGCAGGAACAGTTACAATAAAATGGTATAATGGAAGTACAACCCAGCACTTTGACACTATAAATATATCTGCATCAGCAAATAATACAATAGTATCTTATACATTAACAAGAAACGAAACAAATTCTTTTGTCAGAAGTGAAAACTGGACATGTGTGGCAAAATCAAATGATGGGTTAATAAGCTCAGACTGGTTTAATGATTCTGTTCTTATAGGAAACTCAATGCCAAACAATGCTTCCCCATTTATTTTCCCAAATCCAGCAAGAACTAATTCCTCTTTAAACTCTTCATCTTTTGTTCAAGATCCAGATGCAGATAATGTAACTGTGGAAATAGTTTTCTGGAATGGTTCCAGAGCACACTTCAGAGTAAATATTTCAAATTCAGCAAATGCAACAAACAAGTCTTACACATTAACTGAAAACCAAACTAATAAATTTGCAAAAGGAGAAAATTGGACAGCCGCATTTAGAATAACAGATAATTCAAGTTCATCTTCAAACTGGGTAAATGCTTCAATAGTAATGGCTAATACCCAGGCAAATAATCCAAATACAACTTTAAGACCATCAACACCAGTAAAAGCAAGTGATCTAAATTGTTCATGGTCTTATTTAGATACTAATAATGATACTGGTACAGCAACAATAATTTGGTATAATAATTCAATACAACATTTCAGAGTAAATTTAAGTGTAGCTAATAATTCAAATAATACAGTAGTCTCTTATACATTAACAAGAAACGAAACAAATGCTTTTTTAAGAAGTCAAAACTGGACATGTGCAGCAAGAGCTAGTGATGGAAACATAGATTCTGAATTTAATGCTTCCTTTTTAATTGGCAACTCAATGCCAAACAATGCTTCCCCAGCAATTTCTCCAGAAACTCCATTTTCAGCAAATAATCTAAATGCTACTTCTTTAGCCCAGGATCCAGATGCAGATAATGTAACTGTGGAAATAGTTTTCTGGAATGGCTCAAGAGAACACTTCAGAGTAAATATTTCAAATTCAGCAAACTCAACTAATAAGTCATATACTTTGATAAGTAATTCTTCAAATAACTTTACATTTAAGCAAAATTGGACAGCTGCTTTCAGAGTAACAGATAATTCAAGTTCATCTTCAAACTGGGTAAATACAACTATTGTTTTTTCACAAGTAGCTTTAGTATTCCCAGAAAATAATTCAAATGCAACAGCTCTTGACTTGAATTTAACTTATAATGTTTCAATACAAGAAGGTACATCAGAAAATTGTACTCTTTTCATTTCAGCTGCAAATGAAACTGCTTTGGTAAATAACCAGTCAGATACTACAATAGCAGAGGACGCAAATCAAACATTTAATATGTCTTTCATTAGAGGAGAATATCGTTGGTTAGTTGGATGTACAACAAATGTTAATGTAAAAGGTAATGCTTCTGGAATATTTAATTTTTCACACTTGCCTTTGGCTGGAGTAGAAATTGGCGGAGGTGGATTAATAATAGAGAAAGCTAAAGAAGGTGGTGCTTCTAGCCAGTCAGGATCAAGTGAAAGTTCAACAGCAGCAAATATACAATTATTATCTCAAGGAAATGTATTTTCATATAGTCAGTTAGCGCCAGGCTTAAATAAAATTGAAATTCAGGATTCTGGATTGTCTTTAGTTTCATTGGACTTGTCTGTATCTCAATTAATAAGCAATGCAGAAATAAAAGTAACAGAATTAAATAATATTGATAATATCAAACCATTAGAAAATGTTTACAAATACTTAAACATTGAACACAATAATTTGTTAGAATCCGCTCTAAATGATAGAACATTTAATTTCAAGATTTCTAAGTCTTTGACAAAAGATAAATTAGTTTCTTTATATATGTATGAAAATAATAATTGGGCAAGATTAGATACTAATAAAGTAAGAGAAGAAGGAAACTTTAATTATTATCAGTCATCTTCACCCCATTTAAGTATTTTTGCAATTAGAATATTTAAGGAAGAAAGCTTGTTGGAAAAATCCACTAGTATAATAGAAAAGATAGTCATAAAGGAAATTCCTTATGAATTCACAAGCAAAGAAAAAACAACTTATAGTTTGTTATTAACTCTAGTAATCCTATCTATTTTATCAGCATATATGTTTTTATTGAAAAAGTTTAAGATATTAAGAAAAATATCAGTATATGGAATAACAGTTATAGTCTTAATTATTTTACCAGTAATATTTTCAGATTACAACTTAAGAAATCCAGAATTGCAGAAGGAATTTACTCAAAAACAAATCGGAATATTTAGCTTGATAATATTTGTTTTGTTGGAAGCAATATTGATATCAATAATCTTTTTGGTAAAAAAGAGCCATAAGAAAAAAATACCTAAACAGCACCATAAATACAAAAAAGGCAAAAAGATCAAAAATCATAAAACTCGCCTTAGATATAAAAAATACCGAAAAAAAGCACATAGATTTAGGGGAGAAATAAAGCAAAACTTATAAATAAATTTTAATGAATTTTAATACAATGACAGTAATAAAGAAACTAAGATTAAAGGGATTTAAATCATTTGCTTCTCCAACAGAGTTAGAGTTTGGAAACGCATTTAATTGCATTATAGGCTCAAATGGTTCGGGTAAATCCAATATTCATGAAAGTGTGATGTTTGTTCTTGGTGAATTATCTGCAAAAGCAATAAGGGCTGAAAAATCAGCTAATTTAATTTTCAATGGAGGAAAAACAGGCTCGCCTCATAAAGAGGCAGAAGTAAGCATTTTTTTTGATAATGAAAAAAGAGAATTTCCAATAGACTCTGATGAAATAAAGCTTTCCAGATTTGTAAGACAGAACGGCCAAAGCATTTACAAAATAAACGACGAAAAAAGAACAAGACAGCAAGTTCTCGAATTAATGAAAGCAGCTAAAGTTTCAGCATCTCATAATATCGTAAGCCAGGGAGACATAATTGCAATGGCTGAAATGAGAACAGATGAAAGAAGAAAAATAATTGAGGAAGTTTCAGGAATATCTGTTTATGAGGAAAAAAAGGAAAAATCTTTGCAAGAACTGGGAAAAGTTGCTGAAAAATTAAATAATGCCAATATTATATTAAAGGAGAGGGAAGTCCATTTAAGGGAATTAAAAACTGACCGTGACCAGGCTTTAAAATTTAAAGAATTGGAAGAAAATCTAAAAAATAATAAAGCCACATTGTTAAATTTTGAAATAAAAGATAAGGAAGAAAAGAAATTAGAAATTGAAAGCAAGATTAATTCTTATCAAAACGATATTAACAAAATAAATGTAAAACTAGAAGAAATAAAAAATGTAATTAAAAACAAAAAGGAAGAAATTAAGCAGTTAAATTCGCAGATTGAGGAAAAGGGGGAAAAAGAACAGATAAAAATCCAGAAAGAAATTGAAGAATTAAAAACTTCGTTGGTAAAAGATAAAACAAAAGCAGATAATTATGAAGTTGAAGTAAAAAAAGTAAAGGAAAGAATTCATCAGTTAAAACAAAACTTCTTTGAAGTAAATGAAAAAATAGATTCTTTATATAGAGAAAAAAAGAATATGGAAGATAAGAATTTATTCCTAGCTAAAAAAGAAATTTCATTAAAAGATGACATTGAGAAATTTAAGAAAGCACATGATATAACTGAAGATAATTCAATAGAAAAAATTGAAAAAGAATTAGAGGAAAAACAAAATAAATTATTAAAAATCAAGGAAGATAGAGGTTTAAAAAATTTAGATAAAGAAAAAATAGAGTCTCAGTTAAACAGCCTTTCTAATATTCTTTTTTTGGAAAATAAAGGAGAAATAAAAGATTTAAGGGATAAATTCAGGGATGTTACAAAAGAGTTAAATCAGAAATTAGGTGAAAGTTCAGTTATTTCCTCACAATTATCCTCATCAAGATCTAAGTTGCTTGTGACAAATGAAGAATTAATTAAATTAAAAGCAAGAGATATGACAATTAAAGAGTCTATGACAGGCAACCTTTCAATTAAAAAAATTCTTTCTCTAAAACTTAAAGGAGTATTTGGGACAGTTGCAGATCTTGGAAAAGCTGATTCAAAATATTCATTAGCTTTGGAAATTGCAGCTGGTCCGAGAATAAATAGCCTGGTTGTAAAAGATGAAGAAGTGGCTGAAAAATGTATAAATCTTTTAAAAGAAAATAAATTAGGTGTTGCTACATTTCTTCCTTTAAATAAAATTAAAGAAAGACCAATAAGAGATGAAATTAAGAAATTATCTTCCAAAGGTATAAATGGTCTTGCCTTGGATTTAATTTCTTATCCATCAGAATTCAAGAATATTTTTTCTTTTGTTTTTGGTGATACCTTAATTGTGGATGATATTGAAACTGCAAGAAGAATTGGTGTAGGCAGAGCTAGAATGGTTACTTTGGAGGGGGATTTATTTGACCAGTCTGGTGCTATTGTTGGGGGTTATAGAGCTAAAAAATTAGGAGCTTTCAAGGAAAAGCAGTTTGATGATGAAATAAATAAATTTGAAAAAGAATCTTCTAATTTAAAATCAACTATTTTATCTTTAGAAGACAAAAAAATTGAAGTAGAAGATCATATTATAAAAATAAGGGAGAAAAAAACAGAATTTGAAGCAGAAATAACAAAATTTGAGAGAATGCATCAGATTTCTGATTTGCAAAAAATAAGGGAAGATAAGGAAAAATTCAGTTCAGATTTAAAAAATATTCTAAACGAATTAAAGAATATGGATTTATTTATAAATACAGTTTCAAGAGAACTAGATTCATTAAAAGAAAAGAAAGAAAAAATAAAAGACAGGGAAAAATCAATAAGAAATCCAGACATAATAAATAATTTAAAAAAATTAGAGGAGAATAAGGAAGAAATTAAGATTCAGTTGGCTAAAAACGAAACTGAATTAAAAAATATACTAAATCAGATAACTACTATATATAATCCAGAAAAAGAAAAAATAGAGAAAATAATAAAAGATCATGAGAAGGAAATAAATTTATTTACAGACGAGCTTGCCAAATTAAAAAGTTTTATAGATAGTAATTCAAAGACATTAAAGGAAAGAGAGCATAGGGAAAAAGAATTCTTTTCAGAATTTAAAGCCATGTTTGCAAAAAGAAATAATTATAATGAAGATATTCAAAAGCAGGAATCTCAAATATCAAATGAGCAGTTTAAGCAGAAAGAAATTGAAAACAAGTTAAACGAATTATCAATTAAGAGAGCAAAAATAGTTGCTGAATTCGAAGCTTTGCAAAAAGAATTTGAGCAGTTTACAGATTCAAAACTAAGAAGATCAGTAACTCCAGAACAATTGAAGTCAGAAATTTCTGAATTTGAAAAAGAAATAAAGAAAATTGGCAATGTAAATCTAAGGGCCTTGGTAGTTTATGAAAATATCGAAAAAGAATACAAAAGTCTGCTTGAAAAAGCTGAAATAATATCAAGGGAAAAAGAAGATATTATGAATCTAATGTATGAAATAGAAAGTAAAAAAGCTTCTATTTTCCTAAAAACATTCCACGAAATAAATGAAAATTTCAGGAAAATATTCTTAAGTCTTACAGAAAAAGGTGAAGCTCATTTAGACTTGGAAGACAAGGAAAACCCGTTTAATGCTGGTTTGGATATAAAAGTTAAATTATTGGGAAATAAATACTTGGATATAAAAAGTTTAAGTGGTGGTGAAAAAACATTGACTTCTTTGGCATTTATTTTTGCAATTCAAGAAGTAAAGCCGGCTAGTTTCTATTTATTGGATGAAATTGATGCTGCTTTGGATAAGTCAAATTCTTTGTTATTGTCTAAATTAGTTGCCCAATATTCTAAAAAAGCCCAGTATGTACTAATTTCCCATAACGATTCTGTAATTTGCGAGGCAGACCAGATTTATGGTATTTCAATGCAGAAAAACGGAATATCTAAAGTAACTTCCTTGAAATTATAGCAAACTATTTATAATTGTATTTCTAAACTAAATAAATGGAAAATAAAGAGGTTATTACAGTTATTATTGTTTTAGCCGTTATATTCTCAATATTAAGTATTACATCTGATATTGCTATTACAGGCTCATCTATTAAAGAAACAAACAGCTTGTCATTAACTTTTTCAATGATAACTATAGTTTTAATAGCTATTATATTGATTTCAGTTATGATAGAATTAATAAAATTTACAAGAAAAAATTAATATCCTCTTAAAATCTGGTAATCTATTCCAATTCTCTCACTTATATCGTCTATCATACAAGTAATAGTGTCTCTTTCTCTTCTTTCAAAAACCGTAATCTCTAATTTGCTGCTGGTAACTTCAGTTACTCTGGCAACTTCTGTAGACTTCCCATCTATTCCAAGTCTTGTTATGCTTTGTCTTGAAATATCTTCATCAGAGTTATCTTCAAAACTGTATCCATATTTTCCCAACTCTTTTTGCAGTCTCGCTAAAACTTGTTCAGGTGTTAAGACCATATAAATATAGTTCTAAGAATTATTTATAAATTTTTAGGAAATAAAGAATATAAAAAGAAAATTACTTTTGCTCAGCAGATTTAACACTTTGAACTAAATAATCTGTACTGCTTCTCCAAGGCCAAGTCGCTAATGGTTCTTTATATGTAACTACAACTTTTTGCCCGTTATCCAAAGCATAGTCTAATTTTTCAGCAAGAGCTTTTGTATTTTCATCATTTCTTGCTTGTCTGTCTAAACTAAAATCCCAAACATTTGCCCCAGATTTTCCACCGTCACTTACAAGTCCTTCAAGAGCTAATTGACCTTCATATGTTTTAAAAATTAATCCCTTTTGGGAAAATTTATTTAAAACTCCTATTCTTTTACCTTCAGAATGGGTATCAATTCATTGGAAATGAATTAGTATATGCCAAACAGAAACAAATCCAACAGCTACAGTTCTCGCCCATCTCAAACCCATATTGTTTGTTACTTCATAAGGATCACTATCTCTAGGAAACCATCTTTGTCTGAATGTTGTTTCTTTCATTTTTCAAAAGTTTAGTAGTAAGTTTGTTCAGAGTTTGATCCCACTTCAGGACCTTCTTCTCTTCCCCTAACTTTTCTGAAAGCAATAACTAAAGCTAAAATTATTAGTACTAAAACCAGTACTGCAAAGATTACTTCTAGAACGTTTCTTATACCAGGCAGTCCTGCAGTTTTTTCAGCAACATTAGCATTTAGGTTAACTTCTTTCACTAACTTGTTGTCTGCTTTTATTCTTAAAGTGAATACTTTAGATCCTAATGCAGCAGCTTCTTTAGGTGTTACTTTAACTAACAAATCTCCAGATTCGCTAGGTCCAACACTTAAGAAACCAGGTTCAACACTTAAGTCAGCCCATGTTTCTGTTCCTAAAACTTCAACACTGTATAAGTTTCTTTCCTCGCCTAAATTAGCGAATGTTAATCTGTATACTCCTTCCTCGCCTTGTGCTAAAGTCTTGCTTGTTGAATCCAAACTTACTATAGTTTCTGTTTCATCTGCTTTTTCTGTTTCACCTAAAACATGAACAGTTTTCTTAATAGTTTCAACATCATTGCCTCTGTTAAATTCAACATCAACTCTAACTTCATAATCTCCTTCTTTAGCATCTTTAGGAATTTGTAATACTAGTTCATTTGTTGATAAGGAACTTTCATCATCATCTTCTTCCTCATCTTCTGTAACTAGTTCATCTATGAAGTCTCTTGTGGAAACTCCTAATTCAGGAATACTTACAGTAACTTTAATATCTTCTTCAGATCTTGCACCTAAATTTTCAACCCTTACAACAGTTCTCAAAAATCTTCCTGCTTCAACAGTTGAACTTGGTCTGAAAATAACATCTAGTACATTCAATAAATGTCTCTTTTCTTTTATTCTAATTAAATGTTCTTCTTCAAAACTATTGTGCTTGTCAGAAACTTCTATAGTTAATGTGTAAGTTTCAGAAGCATCTAAGTCTTCAGGTAAATTTAATACTAGGGGAACTTTTTTTACTGTGTTTTGTTCTAATTCAAAAACATCTGATGTGTAGCTGATTGTTCCTCTTTCATAACCTTTCAAACTTACTTCAACTCTAACATTATCAACATTATTAAAAGCATTAACCCAAACATCAATAGGAACTGCTTCTCCTCTGTTAACAGAAACTGTTCTAGCACCATAATAATCTGGCACAGATTCAGTACCGTCAATCTCTACTTTTTCAATTCTATAGTCATTAGAAAAAGCTGCATTTATAGCTACGCTTGAAAATAACAAGCTGAATAAGATTGCAATCATAACACAAAATTTCTTCATTTTATTTTCCCCCATAATTAATATTTAATTTTGTTAGCATTTGTGAGTTATAACATATATTTAAACCTTTCGGTGATAACTACGGCGACGTGATTACTCTCACTTTCTCCTTGTCATTATTTTCTATGAACACAACGAATCTTTGTTCTTCTTTGTGTTTGGCATTTTCAACTCTGATATTTAATAGATATTCTCCTTCTTTTGTATTTGAAGGAACTTTGACATCAATAGGTACCCAGAAACTGTCTTCTGTGCCTAAATTAATATTGCTTGTAAGTATTTCATGAACATCTAAATCATAAATATCAGCATAAACACTCACTTTATTTTCTTTGAAATCACCATCATTCTTTAGTAATAAAAATCCAGTAATTCCATTTTCAGTATCACTTGATTGTAAATCAACCCCGCTAAATCTAAACTCGTGTACTTTCTTTTCTCTCTTTTCAACTTCTTCAACAACATCTATGTAAACTACTTGAGCATCAAAAAAGAATCCATCAGTTACAATTGCTACAGCAACATGTTTTTCTCCAACTTTGAATTTGTTTTCATCTACAAACCAAGTAATTAATCCAGTTTCACTGTTAACTTCCATTCCATCTGGACCAAAAACAAAATAAGTTAACTGATCATTGTCTAAATCAAAAGCCTCAACATCATAAACATAAGTTTTTTCTAATTCTGCTTTTGTAACTGGTTGCGAAATTATTTCAGGAGCATTTCCAAACATTCCGCCATCTTCTACAAATATATATTCTTTTAATGTATCTGTTCTTTGATCAATACATCCTGGATAATTTCCATTTCCTGTAACTAACAATTGGTAAGTTCCATCTTCTAAAAATTCTGGTATATTAAATAAAATTTCAACATTTTTTGGATCAACACTGTTTTCATTAGCTGCAAAAGTAAATGTATTCCAATTTACTACTTCTCCATTCTCATCAAATAATTGAACATCTAAAATTGTTTCAATAGGTTTAATTATTTCATTTTCAATATTTTCCTGGAAATTGCTTATTTTATTTAATTTTAATAAAAGATCATGACCAGGTCTAACATTAAAGCTGCTTAATTCTAAACTACTTAAATCAGTATAGCAGGAATTCAAGGGATTTTCTTCTAAAACAACAAATTCTTTTTCAGCAAATTTATCTTCAGATTCTAAGCATTTTTCATCAGTAACTTTTGTAGTAACTAAAGCTGTATATGATCCAGCGTCACCTTCTTCAGGTATAAATTCAAAATTAATATTTTCTTCTTGTCCAAATCCAATTAAAGCTTCCTGTTCATCTGAAAATACATTAAATCCTTCATTATCTATAATATCTAAAGAAACTAAAGTTCTTACAGAATATTGTTCTTTTAATTCCTCAGGAACAGCATTTAAAGGACCAGCATTACTTATAGCTGCCTTTGTCTTGGCATCTAATTCTGCTTGAACATCAATAACAACAGGCGTATTTTCTCTTTCACTGTTTCTTATTTTAACTTCTGTTATTTCACTAGAACAAACTTCTTTCTTGCTTAAATAAACATTATATGGTCCTTGCGGATCACTAGCATCAATTCCAAACCAGTTAGGATTTGCTTCCCATGGTATGAAACCTTCTTTGTAATAATATACTGCATATCCATTTTCATTTAATAATTCAGTTGGATAAAATAATTGTATCCAGGAATTCATTCCAGAATTTAATATGCCAAATCCAGGATTAGGAACTCCATTATATGAATCTTGTTTAGTAATGAAAATCTTTTTTCCAAGAGTCTCGCAGTTTTTATCCAAGCAAACATAGCCAGCAACATTAACCCAGTTTACTGGGCTGTCAGTTGCCATAAAATTTCCATTAGCATCAATTCTTCCTTCTTTAAAATTATAATTTACAAATCTAGTAGCACTTGCTATATTAATTATTAATAATAAAATTAAAAATAAAGAAAATAATTTTTTCATTGTCCTCCAGGACCTCCGCCATTTTCTCCACCGCCAGAAGTTGATCCTCCTGGTAATCCTCTATGTCTATCTTTTCTTCCCCAGTCATTATGCTCTCCAATAGCAACTCCAGCACCAACTGCTGCTCCTGTTGCTCCTACTCCTAACCAGAACCAGGGGCTTGTATAAAAATGATCTTCATCTTTTTTGTCTGTTCCATCAGGACTTACACCTTTAACTTGTTTATATTCTTCATCAGATCTTAGTTTAACACCATTAATACTATCAACACAACCAGTAGTATTAAGCAATAAAGCTAACCCAGTTAAACCAGAAACAACTCTATTGTATAATTGAGAACTTCTTCCTAAATAATTTCCAGAACTCTTTTTTATTTCATATTCCATTTTTAACACCCTCCGGTAATAATATCATTTTAAGGTAGTAATCTAATATAACTACACAGTGATGATACCTCTTATATATAAATATTTCGGTAAATTGTATT
>CAYWEX010000003.1:49811-70379 GCA_964457785.1 Candidatus Woesearchaeota archaeon | reverse complement strand
TATAACTACACAGTGATGATACCTCTTATATATAAATATTTCGGTAAATTGTATTATATTCTTTTTAAGAAATATTGTACTAAGAACTAGTTCTTTGATTAAACTTTTTTATTCTTTGGTTAAGCTTTCTTTAAAAGAAAGATTACTGGGGACGCCAGGATTTGAATTTCCAAAACTATTTTTTAAGATAGTTTTCCTGGATCTGCTGGTGACTCCTAGTTTTTGCTTAAGCTTTTTTCAAAAGCTTACTGGAGCCAGCCATATTTGGCTAAATTACTTATCTACCAGGGTATACTACGTCCCCAGGAATATAAAAAATACAGAATTCTCCCTATATAAAAATATTTATTTAAAAAATAAGAAATTAAATTAAGAAGAAAATTATTTAGCCTGAGGCCAAACAACTACTCTAGTTTTAGCCTTAAGATTTGGATCAACTGCGTATTCTAAGCAAGCCTTCTTTTCAAAATCTTTTGGTCTTCTTTGCTCAAAACCAGTTCTCTTATCTAATGATCTTCTGCTTAATTTTGCTAGTCTTAATCCATGTAATTTAAATTCATTAATTCTACCATTATTAAATAAGTCTGAAGTTTCTTCTAAAGAACCAGCATCAAAATCTTTTTCAGCTTCAAGTAAATAAGCAGTAGCTCTTCCAACTGTCTTTAATTGCTTTTCAATATCTTCTTCTTTCATGATTGGTATTAAAGTCTTTCTTATCCCTTCTTCTGCAGCATTGCTTCTATCAAATAATCCTGTATCTAAGTTATTTGGAGGAATAACTAATGGTGTTGCTGCTTTTAATGGAGCAAAAGCCACTAAATCATTTACATTATATAATCCAACAACTCTCTTGTTCTTGAAATCAACTACCATTACAAAATCTTTGTCATTATAGGTAACACTCTTTACATAATTTTTTACATTAACCTTGAATGTTTCTGTTGGAACAGCTGTTCCAGTAACGCTTGCAGTTCCAGATGTTATTGTTGGTTCTCCAATTACTTCTCTTTTTTCAGCGCTTAATCCTCTCAAGCACTCATCTAAAGAAGCATAACCAGTAAATCTTTTATCAGAAATATCTTTTCCATTTAACATACCTTCATGAATAATTTCAGCAGTTTTTGTCACTGGTAAAGGTTCATTGCCTAATTTGTAAACTACAAAACCTATTCCATCATTTGCAGTTATTTTTGTTTTATCAACATGATCAACTATTGCCCAAAGATTAGCTACATATTTTCCCATACTTTCTTGATCTCTGTCAGTTGTTGTTACAAAAGTATTTGGAAGATCTCTAAATCTTAAATCAGAATAAGGATCACCACTAATTCTGCACCCATCTGCAGCAACAGCAGCTGTAATTAAAGCTCCAGCAAGACCTAATGATTTTTTTGAATCATAATTAACCATTTTAACCCCCAAATATTCTTTTTTATTTTTATTAGGAAATATTTAAATCTTTCTATTTTACACTATATGATGGTAATAGCTTAAAGTAATCACTAATTAAAGACTAAACCAAATTATATAAAGCATTTCTTCTTAAAGGCTTTGCACATAAATTCAATTTCAGTAAATATTCCGGTAAATCCGTAAACCTTCCGGAGTTTATTACTTTGTAATTAAACAACAGGTTATATATAAATTTCACTGGACAAATTCACTGGACAAATTCACTGGACATTTCAGGGACCTGCCTAGTACTTATAACTGAAATTGTCTTATTCTGCTTTTAATGAAAAAAGAGATAAAATTAACCAAAGTAATTAAAGCTTCTGTAATTAATCTAACTAATAGAAAAAAAGAACTATTGGATAATGATTACGATAATTATCAATGGTGGATGATATTTGGAATTGATAATGGATTATTATCTTGCTTTAAATCAGCTAAAGGATGGAAGCAGGAAAAAATAAAATACAAAGAATATTCTCTTCCTTTATGGTCAGTTTTAATTAAAGATTGGTTTAGAAAGAGAGATACTAAACTGACTGAAGACTGGATTAAGATTCCTTGCAGCAAAAGAAAAGGGCAAGGTTTATGGCTGCCATTAAAGTATAATCAAGAATTGCCTAAAAAATATAATTTAAAAGATTCTTTTTTAGTAAGAAAACAAGGTAAATACTATATCTATTTCACAATAGAAATAGAAACTCCTGAAATATATAAACCGAATAATATAATTGGAATAGACTTAGGATTAAAGAATCCTGTTACTTTAGTTAATATCAATAATAAGCAAACCAAGTTTCTAGGCAAGGAACTAAAGAAAGTTAAAGGAAAATATTATTATTTAAGAAAGAAATTAGGTAAAAATAAAAATATAAAACAAATCAAGAAAATCAGAAATAAGGAAAAAAGAAAAATTAATTCTATATTGCATACTTTATCAAAGGCTATTATACTAGAAGCTTATAACAACAAATCAGCTATTGTAATAGGCAAATTAAAAAACTTAAAAAAAGATAAAGGAAGAAAGTTTAACAGAAAATTATCTACTTTTTCATATTATCAGTTTACCAAATTCCTAGAATATAAATCTCAACAATTAGGTATTCCTTTTATTAAAGTAAATGAAGCATATACAAGCAAGACCTGTAATGTTTGTAACAGTCCAGGTACAAGAACAAAAAATTGGTTTAAGTGCAATACTTGTAATTATGAAGATAATGCAGACAGGAATGCTGCAATAAATATTGGAAAACGGGGTTCAAGCTATATGTTTGGATCAGGGGCAAATGCTTTTGCCCAGAAGCCTATCCAGAATAGGCAAGCACAAGGTTTAATAATTGAAAAATAAACAGATTTTGTAACTTTGTTATAATTATTAATTTATGTGCAAAGCTCTTCTTAAAACAAAAAATGCAAATTAACCAACAACAAATTTTCTTTCCTCATGAAAGTATAAGAGATATTCAGAAGACTTTAGTTCTGCAGATGTTAAGTGTAGTTTCAAATAAAGAAAACTTGATTGTTCATGCCCCGACTGGCTGTGGTAAAACAGCAGCAGCATTATCAGCAGCATTGACATTTGCAATTAATAACAACAAAACAGTAATTTTTGTTACTCCAATGCATTCTCAGCACAAAATAGCAATTGATACTTTAAGATTAATAAAAAAGAAATATAATTTGGATTTTAAAGCAACAGACTTGATTGGAAAAAAATGGATGTGTTTGCAAAATAATTCTTCTGAAATGTCCTCGTCTGAATTCTCAGATTTCTGTACAACTTTGGTAAAAACTGACTCTTGTGATTATTATACAAATTTTAAGGATACTGTAAAAAAAGAACTTTGCTTAAATGATTTAAATGAAGTAAAGCATGTTGAAGAAATAATAAAAACTTCTCAAAATCATCATATGTGTCCTTTTGAAATTGCTTTGGAAAACGGAAAGCAGTCAAGAGTAATTATTGCAGATTATTATCATGTTTTAAGCCCTTCAATAAGGGAAATTATCTTTAAGCGAATAAATAAAAGTCTTGATAATTGTATTATAATATTTGATGAAGCTCATAATTTAGTAAAAAAATGCCGTGAATTATTGTCCTCATCTTTGTCAAGATTCACAATAGAAAAAGCAATTAAAGAATCAAGGGAATTTCACTTGGATCTTGAAAAAGAATTAGAGAGTATAAGGCATAAACTAGATTCCTTATCATTTACATTAAATATATCTGAAAATGAAAAATTAATTGCAAAAAATGATTTTGTTTTTGAAGAAGATTTAATCCTAAAACTAGAAGCTAATTCAGAAGTTATTTTAGAAAAAAAGCAAAGATCAGCATTAAAATCAGTTGCTAATTTTCTAAGTTCATGGAAAGGCCCAGATTTAGGCTTTGTAAGGATAGTAGAAAGAAGTTTTTTAAGATCAAGAAAGACAGTATATAATATAGTATACAAATGTCTTGATTCTTCTATTATTTTTAATACTTTAAATCCTTATTCTATGATTTTGATGTCAGGCACTTTAACACCGCAAAATATGTATATTGACTTGTTAAATATGAATAAATCTAAGACAGTAATAGCAGAATACAAAAATCCCTTCCCAACAGAAAACAGGTTGTGCATGATTGTCCCAAAAACAACCACAAAATTTACACAAAGATCTGACAATATGTATAATAATATAGCTGAAGAATGTTCTAAAATTACAAATTCAATTCCTGGAAACTCTATAATATTTTTTCCTTCTTATGACTTAAGAGACAGGGTAAATGAATCTTTCAGCAGAAAATGTGAAAAAACAACTTTCTTGGAATATCCTACATTAACTAAACCGGAAAAACAGGAGATATTGGAGAAATTCAAGGCCAATAAGGAAAATGGTTCTGTTTTATTGGCTGCCTCTTCAGGAAGTTATTCTGAAGGTATAGATTTAATTGGAGCTATCAAATGTGTAATTGTTGTTGGACTTCCTTTGGCAAGGCCAGATCTAGAAACTAAAGAATTAATTAATTATTACGACAAGAGATTTGCAAAAGGCTGGGATTATGGTTATATTTATCCAGCTATAATAAAGACAATCCAGAATGCTGGACGTTGTATCAGGTCAGAAAAAGACAAGGGAGTAATTATTTTTTTGGATGAAAGATATAATCTGCAGAGTTATAAAAAATGTTTTCCAGTAGATTACAATTTTGAAATTACTCTAGATTACCTAAATAAAATAAAAGATTTTTTTAATAGATAAATTTTTAAATTAGTATCTCTTCAAAAACAAAAAATAATTTATTCTTTTTCCTCTTCTTCCTTTTTCTTCTCGTCGTCAAAATCTTTTTCATCAAAATTCTTAGCTAAAAAAGAACTAGCAATATCAATTACATATTTTCCTTCTTCTAATCTATATATCAAAGGCTTTCCTTTAAACATATCAACTAGATCTAGTTCATACTTTCCAGGCTCTAAAATATTAATAGTTTCTAAATCTAACACAACTGGTAAATCATCATCTCTTTCACCTAAAATCTCAAGCACATCTTCTTCAATTTCTTTTTTCTGTTCAACAGTCAAATCTTGTGTGATTTGTTTTGCTTTTTCAATAGCTTTCTTATTAACAAAAAAGAAAAACTTGCCTCCGCATTTTTCGCAGCCCTTCAACAAAGTAGCAGAACCATCTTCATAAAAGGTATTGCATTTTACACACTGGTGCATTTTAATCCTTAAATATGGCTATTTTAAGCTTTTATAAATTTTTATAATCTGTAAAAGAATTATCGCTTCTTTTTGGATTTCTTAGAATCTTTAAATGTGAACAACTGGATCTTATTTGGATCTCTTTTAATTTCTTTAATAACAGAAGAAGGTCCTACAATTGTCATTCCATCTCTGTTTCCCAAGACAAACCTGAAAAATTCTTTTCTTATTTTTCTCACAGCTTCCATTTCTCTGTCTTCAGGGTAAATTGTACAAATCTCTATGCCTTTGAAATCTTTGTCAATTTGCTCCATTGTTTCCTGAATTAATCTCGATTCTTCTGCAGGTTTTAATCTTCCCTGCATCATAACTATGCTTTTGCTTTTTACTATGCTCAATAATTTTTGTATTCTTTCCTCTGTATTCAAAGCTTCCATTTCACTGTATGGCACAAATTGTAATGTTAACATTTTATTTTTTATATTTTGATTAAATTTTCTTGAAGTTTATTTTTTGCTTAATTTTTGTTTAGTTTTTTGATTAAACTTTTTAGAAAAAAGTTTACTTGAAAATCTTAAATAAAGAGCCGTAAAATTCCTCCATATTCGTTCCTTTTTCAGCTGAAATTCCTACAACTTTATATTGTGGAAAAGCTGCCTCAACTTTTTTGACACTTGCTTTCTTCATATCAACTTTGTTTGCAGCAATCATTACTGGAATTTTTCTTGCAGCTAAATTTCCTATTACTGTAATATTAACTTGTGAATAGGGATTTACACAAGAGTCAAGTACAACTACAACACCATCCATGTTGTCTAGCCATTTAATACTTTCAATAACACCTTTAGTTGCTTCTTTTGCTCTTATTTTTGCCTCGCCTTTATTCATAAATTTTAAAAAATCTTCATAATCAATCTTAGTAGCTATTCCAGGAGTATCAACAATATTAAATGTTAATTCTTTCCCTTTATGTTTTATAGCTACACTTTCTTTTATGTTAATATTTCTTGTTTCATGCGGAATTTTAGATACAGTGCTTAATTCTTCTCCAACCCAATCTTTGCAAATTCTGTTTGCTAAAGTACTCTTACCTGCATTCGGAGCCCCATAAAAACCCAATTTAATCTTTTTCTTGGAGCCAAATAACTGAGAAAAAAAACTTTGAATATAATTTGTTATTAACCTAATCATAATATCCCTCTTTATTATTTTATACAGATAAGTTTAATTTTTAAGCATTTCGGTAAAGGAAAAACTATAAAAACCAAGTTTAATAGGATTTTTAATGTGATTCTATGGAAGAAGAAACAAGATTAGGCCCGCCAAAAGAAATCAAGCAAATTTCAGACGCAGTTTGGGAGTTGCCTAGTTCATATAAAAAAGGAATGAGAGTGCCAGCTAGAATAATTGCTTCTGAAAAATTAATAAAAGAAATGGATGCTGGAGTTTTTGATCAAATTTCTAATGTTGCAACTCTTCCAGGAATAGTAAGCCCCGCTTATTGTATGCCCGATGGTCATTGGGGATATGGTTTTCCAATTGGGGGTGTAGCTGCTTTTGATGTAGAAAATGATGGAGTAATTAGTCCTGGCGGGATTGGTTTTGACGTGAATTGTGGCATGAGACTTTTGCTTACTAATTTAACATATGACCAAGTTAAGCCGCATCTAAAAAATTTAACAGATAAATTATTTAAAAGAGTTCCAGCTGGTGTAGGTGGAGAGGGTTTTGTAAAAATAAACAAGCAGGAGTTTTTAAAAGTTCTTGAAGGTGGAGCGCACTGGGCTGTTAAAGAAGGATATGGTTGGGATGAAGATTTAGAAGTAACAGAATTAAACGGAAAAGCAGATTGGGCTGATGTTTCAAAAGTTTCAACAAAAGCAATTGATCGTGGTTATAATCAAATAGGCACATTAGGATCAGGAAATCATTATTTGGAAATTCAAAGAGTTAAAGAAGAAAATATTTTTGATAAAAAATTGGCAAAAAAATGGGGAATTTTTCCAGAGCAAGTTGTTATTATGTTTCATACCGGTTCTAGAGGAGAGGGACATCAGATCGCAACTGACTATTTAAGAGTTTTCTTAGATGTAATGGATAGAAAATACAATATAAAAATTTTAGATCGAGAATTAGCTTGTGCTCCTTTTAATTCGCCAGAAGGGCAAGATTATTGGAAAGCTATGGCTTGCGCAGTTAATTTTAGTTTTGCAAACAGACAAACTATTGCTCACAGAATAAGAGAAGTTTTCAGTGAAATATTTAAACAAAATTCAGAAAGTTTGGGAATGAAACAAGTTTTTGACATAGCTCATAATAGAGCAACATTAGAAGAACATAAAGTTGACGGACAACTAAAAAGTTTATTAATTCATAGGAAGGGTTCAACAGCTTGTTATTCGCCAGGTAGAAAAGAAATTCCTAGGAGATATAGAGAGGACGGATCCCCAGTAATATTGGGTGGCAGTATGGAAACGGGAAGTTATCTTTTGGTTGGTGCTGATGGGGCAAAAGAAACTTTTTGCAGTACTGCTCACGGGGCGGGAAGAACAATGTCAAGAATGAAAGCTAAGAAAATGGTAAATGGCGAAGAATTACAAAAAGATATGGAAAAGAGGGGAATTTATGTAAGGACAACCTCTTTCTCAGGATTAGCAGAAGAATTTGGTGGTGCATATAAAAATGTTGATGAGGTTTGTGAGGCTGCAGAGAAAGCAGGAATCTCGAATAGAGTCTGTAGAATGCTTCCAATTTCTAACGTGAAAGGTTAAATTTTCTTTCCATTTATCCATATAAAGATAGTTTAGTATATAAGCGCCAGACAGGTCTGCTTTGTCTAGTGAAATTTTGTCCAGTGAATAAAACTCATTTATAGAACTCATAAGTTAATTTAAACGCCGTAAGATTTCCGGTGTCCAGTGAAATTTTCCGTAAGATTTCCGGACACTATTTAAGCTAACCGTAAAGTTTCCGGAAAAATCAAGAAATTCCGTAAAGTTTCCGAAAGGTTTACAAATCAAAATCATTTTCTTTATTTTATGGATCAAGGAATATATGCTTACAAGGGAAAGTTCTTTCAATTAGAAAACACTCCAGAAGGAGCCCATTTCAAGAGTCTTGATGGAGATTATTGGTTTAGCAGGGTTGCAGTTCCTTATACTTTCAAGGGAAAAACCTGTCTAGAGATGAAATTAGAAGATTTCTTTGCACACCCAGAATTAGTCAAAAAAATGAAAATTGTAGCTGGAGTTATAAAAGAAACCCATACTTAATCTCAAAACCAAAAGCTTTTTGATTAAACTTTTCTATCTTTTGGTTAAGCTTCGTTTTTCCGTAAACGCTTTTTCGTAAAAAAGGGTTTGAAAAGGTTTACATGAGAACTCCAATTTCAATTATAACTGGATATTTAGGTGCTGGAAAAACAACTTTGTTAAAAGATATTCTCTCAAACACAGAGCAGAAAATAGCCGTCATAATGAATGAATTTGGGGAAATTGATATTGATTCTAAGATAATAAAAGGAAAAAATGTAAATATATCTGAATTAGCTGGTGGTTGTGTATGTTGTTCTTTGACTGGTGAATTTGAAGCTGCAACTAAAGAAATAATAAAAAAATACAAACCCGATTTAATTATTGTAGAAACAACTGGATTGGCAGAACCAGATGCATTAATTTTTGATATTGAAAATGAACTCCCAGACTTAAAATTAGATTCTATAATTGCTTTGGTAGATGCAGATAACTTTTTTAAAATTCCATTAGGAAGGACAGGAAAAATCCAGATAGAAATGGCTGATATAATTATTTTGAATAAAGTAGATTTAGTTGACAGTAAAGAACTAATAAAACTGGAAAAACAAATAAAAAAGATAAACTCAAGAGCAAATATAATAAAATCTAAATTTGCAAAAATAGATCAGCATTTGTTGTTTGGAATTTATTCAAAAAAAGATATTGAAAAAGAAATTAAACATGAACATTCAAAAAATGTCGAGTTTTTCAAATTTGAAAGTAACAAATCAATAGATAAAGATAAGTTTGAAGAATTTATCAAAGAATTGCCTAAAGAAGTTTATAGGTTAAAAGGTTTTATAAAATTAGATAATAAATTTTATTTGCTTAATTATGTTGCACAAAAGTATTCCTTGGAAGAATTTAAAGCAGATAAAACTCAATTAGTTTTCATAGGGGAAAATATAAATAAATTTAAAGAAAAGGTATTAAAGCAGTTGAATTCTTTATAGTTCTATGAAATACAAGTTTTTAGATCACACTGCGGATATAATGTTTGAAGCTTATGGTAGTTCTTTAAATGAATTATTTGAAAATTCTGCCCTGGCAACAGAAGATACCATGGTTAATCTAAAACAAATTAAGCCAAGAATAAAAAAGCAAGTAGAATTAGAAAATAAAAATATTGAAAACTTGTTGTTTGATTTTTTGGCTGAATTAGTTTATTACAAAGATGCTGAATTATTGTTATTTTCAAAAATCAAAGTAACTATAAAAAAAGATAAAGAAGTATACAAATTAAAAGCAGTTTTAGAAGGCGAAAAGTTGACAAATAAACATGAACAAAAAGTGGATGTAAAAGCAATTACTTATCACAAATTTGAAATCAAAAAAACAAAAATTAATTATATTGCTAGAGTAATATTGGACATCTAGGCTTTTTCAAATAAATAAATTCTAACAACTCTTGCTTCTTCTTTGTCATCTTTGGATTTATAAATAAATACTGATTTTGGATATACTGATTTGTCTTCTGGAAAAGTAAATGTCTCACAGCTTCTTGTTGTCTTGCATACCTCGCATTTAAAATCATATCCTGTTGGTATTGACATAAAAGGACCTCTGTCAACGTTTCTCAAAAACTGGTCTACTATTGCGGTTTTACAATTAACATTTCCAATATTAACTGAACTTAATTTGCTTTCACATTCTCCGCCATTATTTGTATCTAGATTTAAATTACTGAAGCAATTTCTAAAAAGTTCATTATACAAAAATTCACTTGTAATGAAGCTAAGCGCACTTTCAACTACTTCTGGAGTTTTTTTAATTTCTGTTGGCTTGTCTCCAAAAATAAATAATACTAATCCTAATAAAACTAAAATCGCAATTACAGCTTCAATAGTTCTTATAAATCCCTTTTTATTCATGCCTTTTTCCTTTTTTGGGTTGATAAGGGCTTGCCCTTATTTTTATTAAACTTTTCACAAAAGTTTACCAAACATCAATATGTATCTTTATATTTTCCCTGAAATTATATTTATCAATTAAAATTGAATTATATTCTTTTACAAAAACACTTACACCCTCAGGAATTATTGATTTATCGCCTATTAATATTTCGAAGTTTGGATTGTTTGGATCTTGCCCTCTTAAAGTGTTTATCTTAATGCGGAAAGTTTTTCCAGGAGGAAACCCCCAATCTTCTTTAAATTTTTGTAAATCCCTGCTTGACTTATCAGCCCAGTAATTCAAATATTCTTTGTAAAATCCAGTAAATTCAGAGACAGCGCCTAATTTAGCACTGCATGCTTTTCCCGGAGTATCTGCAGGAGGATTTGGGCTTTTTGGTGATTTTTTACATTCTATTGAATAGCTTGGTAAAGAAGTTACATCTTCTAAATTTTCATAATCTTTTGGATAGGATATAGTTATAAATTTTTTTTCATCATCTCCAATCCAAGGATCATATCCAGTAGGGTCATTGCTACAATAAATATAAGCAGTGCTTCCAACCTCTACTCCAGGTTCATTCTGGAAATTTTCTTTTGTTAAAGTTGTGATTATATTGCCTTCGACTTTTTTTATCTCACTAAATTTATAGTTTCGTTTTGTATCTTCTAAAATAACTTCTCTCCCTTCTATGCAGTGTTTAACACCAAATTGAATTTCTTTAATAATAATCATAGTATTATTGGGAAAATTATGTTCAATAATTGTAAATAGGCTTTCAGGTTTATGTAAGGCATAAGCCCCAGGTCTTAATAATATAAATAATAGAACTACATAGACTAAAAATAATCCCATACTGATTGCCCAGTCTACATGTATCCCTCCTTTTTTTCCTAATTTTCTTTTGAACACCATTTTTTTCCTTTTTTTGTTAACTTTTTTCTAAAAAGTTATTTTGATTAAACTTTTCTAAAAAGTTTAAATCCCGCCCTTTACAGTTGTAATTATTAAAGCACTCATTGTCATTAATATTAATGAGTGAATAAATCCATGTTTAATGTCGCCCTCAGAAAACTTGCCTATAACAAGCCCGTCAAAAAACCCCTGTACTAAAACTAATACAAAAAATATTTTATCTAGATCAAGTTTTTCAGCTCCCCCGCTTTTTATTCCCAATACACTTGCACTGCTCGATAATTCTGATGTTATCCCGCCTAATTTTGGAAATAACATAACTTGCAATACTAGCATGACAATGATAAATATGATGAAAACAACATATCCTTGGACTATTTGTGATGAAATACTGCTTTTTCTTTCTTCTTTCATTTTTTTAATGTTTATGACCGAAGTTGAAACACTTGTTAAAATATCAGCTATATTTCCTCCAGATTGATCTGCTTCAATCATTATAGCAACTGATCTTTTTATAACATTATTATTTGTATCTTCAGCAAATATCAACAAAGCATTATGCATTGGAATTCCCCACTCAATTTGATAAGCTAATTTTCTAATATACGGGCTTAAAGCACCATAATCTTTGTCAGAAACCTGGAGAACACCCTTGGGTATAGAAACTCCTGACTTGACAGCTTCTACTAAGTTTCTTATAAATTCTAAAAATTTTAATTCAACTTCAATCTGTCTCTTGTTTTCTTTTACAAAATCAATCCAGAAATGAGCCCATCCGACATTTATAGCCAAAACAAAAAAAGCCCAGAACCATCTTTTCAAATAATCAACATTATAATAAGCATAAATATCCAGGCCTATTAAAATTAAAGCAAATATAATCCAGAAAATGTAGATATTTTTGAATTTTAGTTCCATTTTATGTTTCAGGCTGTATTAAAGTTAAAAATACTATAAATACAATATTCAAAAAAGGAATAACAAAATAAGTTCCTACAACTGAAATTGTTTTTACACTAACACTTCCAATGCTTCCTCCAATTACATTGATTATTGCAAGAGTTGTCATAAATAATAATGGTGCTGCAATTAAAACTCCAGTATACATGTCAGAGTATGTTGCCAGGCTTTCAACATATTTCTTTCTTTCCAGCCTGTAAGTATTTAATGCATCTGTTGCTTTTCCTTTTAAATAAGACTTCAAATCTCCACCGCTTTCAGTTGCAGCAATTATACCAGTTAATAAATCCTTGAATTCTGGAGATGGTGTAGTTGAAGAAACAACTTTTAATGCTGTGCTTAAATCATAGCCAAACAAGTTAACATAATTTACAATTTTTCTTATTTCTCCTTCTAACCCCTTATATTCTCCTGAATTTAATATTAAATTAAAAATAGAAACAGGCGAAGCTCCGCTTCCAGCAATTGCTGCCATGTGGATTATAACAAAAGGCAGATCATTTTTTATTGCTTTTTTCCTGTTGCCAATTGTTGTATAAGGATAAAAATAAAATAAAGCTGGCGTAATTAAAAGAACTAAAAAACTGAATGAAATTCCTTTAACTAATCCAATTAATATGTTTCCTCCTGAAGCAAAAGTATACAAAGCATATAACAAATAAAATCCAGCGCTTGCCAGAATGCTTGAAAATATCATAATGCTGACATAAGTCTTGGAAAGCATTTTGACATCCCCTAATCTTAATGATAATGATAAATCACTGAAGAATTTGGGATATTGTTTTGATAAGTACATTGTTAAGTTCTCTACAAATAAATTTGCAAAGCTTCCAAAAGCAGAAGGTCTGTATATTGTATAGGCAACCTCTTCTTTTATTTCTTCTCTTCTTTTTATCTTATTTTTTATTCTCTTTATAACAAAAGACTCTGAATGAGTTTCTTGTATAAATTTTGCTTTTGTTTTTCTGTCAAGAGAAAAAGATTCTGAATTATTTGTATTTTGCTGTTGTAACTCTGCTGTTTTTATTTTTTCTTCAATTTTAATTATAAGATCATTATAGTATTTAGTCTGTTCCTCTTCTGTTTTCCCATTTAGGTGTTTTTTTATTTCTTCCTGGTTATTTGCTTTTTTTAATTGTCCCAGTTTTTTGAAAAATTTGTCCCTGTAATCTTTGTAGATATCTAATTCTTTTTTCAAATCATACAGTTCTTTGTTGCTAACTACTTGTAAATCCATTTTAAGAAATATTGAATTTTTTTAATATTATTTCTGGGGTTTTATAATAGGCATTTATTACTTCATTGACTTCCTTAAATTCCATAATATTGTTTTTATATAAAGCCACTAAAAGTTTTGCTCTCAAATTAAATTCTCTGAATAATTTTTCCTTGTTTATTCCCTTATGTAAAACTATTTTTTCAAATACTCTGCTTTCTTCTTTAAAATAAAAATTGTCATTTCTTGGGTCCCATATAAATGGCTTGTTTGTTTCTATACCTCCCTCTCCGCTTCTTACTTTTACTATTTCTACAAGTTCCTTTACTCTTCTTACTTCTTTGTTATTTACTTTGGCTGGTCCTATAATGCAGGCAATATCAAGGCTTTCAATCAAAGCAGGACTTAATTCTATTGGTGGTGTCTCTAGTCTTCTAACTAAAGTTTCTACATCTTCTGCATGCATTGTTCCGAAAGAAGGATGCCCGGAGTTATGCAGTAAAACACTTCCAAATCCCCCAATAAAATTTTGGTTTCCAGGAACAGAAATATCATAAACATATTCAGGTTCATCCAAATTTAAAATTTCTATGCTATTTACTTCATCACAATATAAGTCTCCAACAATTTTGAAATCTGTTTTCTTGAATAATTTTAAATTAATTTCTTTTCCAATTGGTTTTACATATTTTGAAAATTCTTCCTTTTTGTAGGAATTATAAAACAATAATTCATAATCAGTTGTTTTTCTTCCTTCTCTGTTTCTTTTCCCTATTCTTGTAATTATTCCATAAACTAAAAGTAATTGTGAAACATCATTTGCCAAATTTCTAGATACTGTATAGTAGCCAAAATATTTCTGGTCTATACTTCCATCCCCACAATATAAAGCTGATAAAAATTGTCCTATTCTGCTTTTATCTAATCCAAAAATAAAATCAGGTATTCTTTTTTCAGTTTTAGTTTTACAGTATCTTTTTATAAACTCAAACAACACTTTATGGTTAAAGGATAATTCTAAGCAGCTTCCATACCCCTCTGTAATTCTTTCATCAGGTTTTATTCCTGTAACTTTGTTAATGCAGCTTCTCATATCGTCTAAAACTCTTTCATTTTTATTGTAAAGAGCTATGCTACTGTTGCCTTCTGCCTGGTCTAAAGAGCCTTCAGAAATATAATAACCAAGTAATCTTAAGAATTCATCTGTCACTTTTAGATTTCCTTTAATGCTCTTGCTTTGTTTATCATATCTCAATTCAAGTTTATCTATGTCAAAATTAATATCTGCCTCTTTCATCAATTTCAAAAACTTTTCAGATTTCATTGCAGAAGGGTTGCTTCTCTTAAAATTAGAATAGTAATCAGTAATACTTGCACAATTGCATAAATTACTTGCCTGAGAATATCCTATTTTATTTGATGCTTCTTTTATATATTCTGGAGCATAAACTCTAACATCTGGTAAATATTCAAGTAAACTAATTTCAGCTATATTGTTATAATTGCATGGAATAGTTCTTGGTATTATAATTTTACTGCCAATCTTAAACTCCTCTGTTTTGATTTCAACAACTTTATCATTTAATAGAGTAAATAAAGAATGATCTGGAGTAACTGTAATTTCTCTTCCAAATCTTGTTTTTATCTTATGAAGTACATTTCGTTTTGGATGTTTTATAAATCCCTTAATGGGCAAAAGATTGACTTTATTATTTTGCAGATCATATGATATTGCTTTTAATTTGCTTATATCTAAATTTTCGAGCTCTTTTATTTTAACTCTTAATGGTTTATTATCTTTTAGAACAAAGATTTCTTCATCTCCTCTTACAGAAGCCATACCTTGAAATAAAACATAAGCCTCTTTACCTCTGATCTCTCCCACAATAATATAATCTGGTCTCTGTCTGAAGCTTTCTTTTAACAAATCAAATAAAGTAATTTCTCCTTCCTTAGTTCCAATTAAATTGCTTACTCCTACACCCTCTCTTGTAACTCCCGGCAGCCAATTCTCATGCATAAGATTTAATTCACGAGTGTTTTTTAAAATAATATTGGAGCATATAAACTTCTCAGTTTCAGGAACTGAAATGTCGTAAACAAATCTCTTCTTTTTTTCCAGTTTTTCAATTTTTGTAACTTTGTCCCAATAGATGTCAGAATATGCTAATTTAGATAAAAAATTAATTTTTGCATCTCTTTCCAAAATATTGATATCACTTTCAATTTTTTCAAAATGGCCTGAGCCGTTAATATTTTCTTCAGCTATTTCTTGTCCTAAAAAAATATTTTGCATATAATTTCTGCCTATATTTTGCATTCCTTGAGAATAAGGCCATGATAGTTTCTTAAATTTATCAACTTCTTTTAACCAGGGTAAACCTAAGGGTATAATATCTGAACAAGAATGTGTGCTTTCTCTTGAACATAAAATATCAAATTTTATGTTTTTTCTTTCCTGCAAAAAGCCAATATCTCTGAATTTAGTTATCTCAGCAGCAGAAGAGATATTTAGTTCTCTGCATCCATCTTCCCTAAAATATGTATTTATTCTTGAAATAATATCGAATTTTAATAATAATGTTTGAATTTGTTCAAGTAGATGCCAGCTCTGAGAACTGCAGCTGACTTCGTAATTTTTCATAGTTCCATCAGCGCTGAAATATCCTTTTATCAAGTGATTTATTTGTTTGTTATTTAATCCAAAGAAAACTTCTGGAATTTTTTTGTTTGTAGCTCCATCTCTAAAACCGAGTGCGCGCATGGCTTTATAAAAAACAGTAGAATGTAATCTTATAGAGACTTTATCATTCATCAAGCTCGTTCCAAAATTAAATCTATTTGCAATTTTATAAGTAAGATTTATGCATTCTTTGTCAGTATTTGAGATTATAACTGAATTTTTATTGTAGTTGTCAAAACTTCCATCTCCTATCCATAATCCAAAAAATTGCAGTAATTCGTTGTCAATATCTAAAAGAGCTGGTAGTCTTGTTCCCATTCTGCTTTGAATGTAAAGTTTCTTTAAATCATCATCTGAAAAACAAATTTCTTTAGGAAGGCTTCTTAACTTTATAATATTCTTTTTTTTGCACCATTGCCATCTTGACTTTGTCCAGTTAAAATCTTTTCTGGAATATCTTGAAAATATATTTTTAACAGGTTCTCCAGATAAAAAATCATCTAAGAAATTATTTTTATATTCTAATAAATTGATGTTTTTTAATTCATTTCCAAACTCAGGCAGCCTTCTTGGGACTGCAATAAAACTAGCGTCTGCTTTTAGTTCTTTTGGTGTAACTTGTTTTAACCCATAATTTCCTAAACTGAATAATGAATGATCCTCTGTAACTTCTATTTTTCTTCCAGTTGCTGTTATTATTTTATAAACATCTTTATTTATTTCATGCCTCATAAAAGAATTAGGCTTGACAAATCTTACTTTTTTATCTCTATCTAAAGTTAATATTTCATAATCTTCATTCCTGCATTTTGTTTCATTATCTTTTAGTTGTCTGTCAATAAATTTGCCGATTTTTTCTAATTTTATTTTTTCATTTTTTCTAATTATTATATTGTTATTGCTAGTTACACTGTCTTCAATTGTAACTATACGAGCAGCAGGCGGAATAAAAAAAGCTAACGAGTTTAATAAAGAAGTTTTTCCAGATCCAGTCCCCCCAATAATAAGTATATTAGATTCATGTTCAATTGCCAGCCATAAAAAAGCTAACATTTCTGGAGAAACAGTTTTAAATTGCATAAGCTTTATTGGTGACCACGGTTCAGAAGTAAATTTTCTCACTGTAAAAGCTGGTCCTTTTGTAGAAATGTCTTGTGTGTAACTCGCGTTAATTCTTGAATTATGGCAGCAAACTCCACCAGTTCCCGAAATAAAATTTTCATGATCTTTTACACTTAAATCATAAACAAATTCAGAAGTTGATTTAACTTTTTTAATAGAATTTATTTTAAAAAATCCAAGATCAGATTCAGCAATTTTATTTACAACATCAAATTCTTTAATTAATTCATAAAATTTATTTGTTGGCTTATTTGCATAAAAAAATCCTTTTTTAGTCCATTCAGATAAAAAAGCTGGATGATTATTATTGATTTTCAGTTTTATTTTTTCAATTATTTTTTTTATTCTATCTCTATTCATTCTTTTATTTCTAAAATCTTTATTGCTTCGATTTAATGGATTAAAGACTGTAGTTGGAATCATTTTAGAATAAGTATTATCAATAGTTCTTACAAAAAAGTTTGTATAATATTCGTGGCTTACTGCTTTTCTTGAATTTGCAAAAGTAGACTCCCTTTCTCTGTAATAAAAAGGGACAATATCATTGTTAAATAAAGATAAATAAGATATATCGCTTGATAACTGTTTACTTGCTGTGCTACCATAATCTCCTAAACTCCAATATTTTAAAAACTCTTGCTGTAATTCTTTGCTTATATTAAATATTAATTCAGGTATTCTTTTTTTTGAAGCTCCTTTACTGACGTTTAGTACATCATTTAATAAAATCCATAATGGATAGCTATTTACTTTAACTTTTACTGCATTTCTTTCTTCAGGTTCAACATAAATATCTAAACCAAAACATTTCAGACAAGATTGTCTAAGAGTTTCAACTAAATCAGTTTCATCCTTATTTAAAGAGAAATATGCTGCATACACATTAGAACTATTATATAACCAGCCTTCAGCAGCATATAAACCTAAAAATTTTATAAAGTCCTCATCTATTTTAATAAATGCGGGGATACTAACTGCAGAAGTTGGTCTAATTTTGCATTCTCTTAAGTCGCTTTCTTCTAGTAATTCATATAATCTTAAAGGGAGAGTTTTTCTATTTTTATGTGCATAATATGCTTGATTAGGATATTTATAATTAGCTTTCAAAAAAGTCCTGATTTCTTCATTTTTATTTAAATATACAAAATCAGGAATATTCTCTAAAATTAACTCACTTGCATATTTTGTTTCTGATAATTCCTTTGCAGCATTTATTTCTTTTATAATATTATTTTCAGGAATAGTTAATGGTACAACAACATAATCATTTTCAGTTATTTCTTCAGTTTTTTTTGCTTTTACTCCTTCTTTTGTCAAAACAAATATGCTGTGGTATTTAGTTAACTTTATTTTTCTTCCAAATTCTAGATCTATTTCAAATAAATCATCATCATTCTTATGTCTATATACATAGTCAGCTTTTTTCCATTCAATTTTTAATGTTTTATTATTAAAAGCGGGAACTTCTATGTTTTCAACAGGGACTGGCTTGTTTGTTTCATTTTCTTTATAAAATTTATCAACAAATTCTCCTATTTTAGAAAGTTTGACAATTCCATTTTCTTTGTATATTATAGGTTCTTCATAATCAACACTTCCGTCAGGCAATGATCCATCTAGTAAGGGGGTGGCATAAGAAATATATTTTCCGCATTTTTGTGCAACTTTTTCCACAAAACTAGTTAATTTTCTTATGTCTCTAAAAATAACATTTGTTCTTATGTTTCGATATTTTCTGTGTACAATATATATTGGAGAATTTACACCATTGCATTCAATATCTTCTATATAATAGTCTTTCAATAAAGGTTCAATTTCATTTAATCCAACAAAATCCCTGTAAATATAATACATTAATTTTAAGAAAGACTCTTTTTCAATATTGATTTTTAATTCGCTCAAAAGCACCCTTAAATTTTTTTCTAGATATTCAATAACAACATCGGTGCTTTTCATTCCAATAAAACTAATATTGATTAATTCATTTATGCTGTTTTCAAGAATATTTAAAATACCAGCTTCTTTTTCATCTAAAACTGGCTCTTCAACTTTATACATTAATTCATTATTTTCTTTATCCCAAAAAATATGAGCATAGACATAAGGTTCAATTAAAACATATTTTATATCTATATTTTGCTTTTCTTTTATTTCTGGAATCTCTGCTATTTGCGGTCTTGGATTTATGTAGAATAAGGGTTTAAAATCCTGTTGTACCTCTTTATTTTTATTAAAACCAAACATTTTATATTTAGAATTTATCCTTTCTTGTATTTAAAATATATGCTTTCTAACTAAGTTACAGTAATTGCAATACTTGGTAGCAAATTAGGAATTGCTTGTGTGCCTGTTTCTATTCCTTTATTTTCAATCTTTAAATTATATTTTCCTAATAAAGGAGCATTTCTGCCAGTATCTCCAACTAGTTCTAAAACAGCAACCTTTTCATAGCTTAATTCTAAGTGCATTACATATTCATCTTCAACAATAGTTGTAGTTTCATACATTGAAACAGGACCTTCTTTTACTATTAGTTCTTTAGTTTCACATTCTAGCCTTGTTTTTCCACAAGGTTCAGTAAATACAGTTGCTGTTTTCATTTCCCATAAAATCTTATTCTCTTCAGGTTTAATAAATAAACTTCCGCCTTTAATTGTAAAAGGCTCTATTATTCTTCTTGATCCTGGTCCCTCATCTCTAACTTCCCTTATTATATTGTCTAAAGTTAAAAAAATATCTCTAGTCTGTATAATTACATTCTTGTCTTTAATTTTATTAATAACTGGAACACCAGCACTTAGAACTATTGTTATTGCTACTACCCCAAGAGCTATATACAAAACAGCTGAAATCCAAATTTGTCCTTTTTTCATTTAGTTTTTTCCAAAAAATTATATTTTTGCTAAAGCTTTTTCCTAAAAATCTTTAAAGGCAGGCAGGAGTAAATGATTTTGATTTTGTAGAATCTCCACAAGTTATTTCTTGGCCATCTACAATTATGTTGGCTAGCGCCTCAACCTTAGTTGTTCCTTTAGGAATTTTAGCTCCTAATTTAAATTCCTTAATTTTGTATTTTTCTAATTCTTCTCCAACGCTTTGTGAATCTCCTGTCAATTCTCCATTACTATTAAAAAATCTTAAAGTAAAATCTTCAATTTGTGTTTTTCCTTTATTCTCAATAGTTATGAGATCAGGGCATTTTACTTTTGCAATTTCAAATTTTAAATCACCAACACAGGTAAATGTTTCAGTTGTTCTTTCATCAGTTCCAGCAACAATTCTGTCAACAAATCCACCACCCCATGTTATAACAACACCAGCAAGAGCAACAGTAAAACCAATCAA
>CAYWEX010000003.1:0-49711 GCA_964457785.1 Candidatus Woesearchaeota archaeon | reverse complement strand
ATCCACCACCCCAAGTTATAACAACACCAGCAAGAGCAACAGTAAAACCAATCAACAAAACAGTAGCAATTAACGGAGAAATACCTTTCTTATCCAAAAACCTCATTTTTTCTTCCATCTCTTTTTTAGGAATTTACAAGAACCTAGGTCCTTATTTTTGATTAAACTTTTCCAGAATGTTTTAAAGACAAGCTGGTGTAAACTTCCTTTCTTTTACAGCATCCCCGCAGCTAACTTTTTGTCCAGCTACAATCACAGTTGCTAATGCCTCAACCTTAGTTGTTCCTGTATAAATTGGTATTGTTAAAGAAAGAGGTTTAATCTCAAATTTATCTACTGATCCTAATGTTATTTGATCTCCAGTAATTTCATCAACATCATTAAAAAATCTTAATTTAATTTCTTCGATTTTAATATTGCCTTTATTCTCAATAGTAACTTTTCCAACACCAGCTGCGTCAGCGCAAACAACTCTGGCAATATTAAATCTTAACTCACTTGTGCAAGCAAGCGTTACTTCAGTTCTCTCTTCAGTTCCAGTAGTAATTCTGTCAACAAATCCTCCACCCCAGGTTATAACAACACCAGCAAGAGCAACAGTAAAACCAATCAATAAAACAGTAGCAATTAACGGAGAAATACCTTTCTTATCCAAAAACCTCTGTTTTGTTATCATTTTAAAAAAAATTATTTATTGTGTACCTTCACAAGATGGTGTAAATGTCTTTTTTCTTACAGCTTCTCCGCATGTAACATTTTGTCCATTTACTTTTATTGTTGCAATACCTTCAACTGTAACTGTATCTTTTGGTATTAAAGATGTTAATTTATCTGGATCAACAGGACCAATATTGGGATCGGTATTAGTATCGTCTTCATTATCATGAAAAATTGTAACTTGTCTTACTTCAAAAGGAGCTATTTCTGGTGTATGTGTTATTATAACATCATTTGGATCTTGTGATACTCCTCTGAAAGCTTGCAAAGAATCACCAGCAGCATCAAAAAATCTAAAAACTACACTTTCTAATTTAACACTTCCTTTATTATCTATTGTGATTTTTGATTGTTCATCAACTTCAGGACCTACATCAACTCCATCTTTTCTTCCACAATTAACTTTAGTAATTTCAAAATTTAAGTCACCAGCGCAAGCAAGTGTTGATTCAGTTCTTTCTTCAGTGCTTGATGTAATATTTTTTATAAATCCACCACCCCAAGTTATAACAACACCAGCAAGAGCAACAGTAAAACCAATCAATAAAACAGTAGCAATTAACGGAGAAATACCTTTCTTATTCAAAAACCTCATTTTTTCTTCCCTCTCTTTTTTTAAAAATATGTGTTCTATTTATAAATAACTCTTCTTTTTTATTTATATACCTTTTGTTTTCTTTTTTTAGGAATTTATAAGAACCTAGGTTCTTATTTTTGATTTAACTTTTCCCAAAAGGCTTTTTCCTAAAAAGGCTTTCTAAAAGCTTACTCAACTATTATTACTTTATTCTTGTTAGAGCACGGAACAAAAGGAGCGCCAGCACCATCTGGCCTTAAAGCAGGAATTAAATCTATTTTAGCATTTCTTTCTAAACTAAATGGATAAATAATAGTGTCTTGAGATAAAGCACTAACTTTCTGATATATTTTTTCTGCTCCACCACCCCCTTCAACTACTCTTAAAATAAATCCATCAATATGTTTATTTCCTTTATTTTCTAAAACAATGCTTCTTGTTGGTCTTTCAACACTTTTTATATCTATGATTATATTTTCACATTCTAATTGTTTTTGAGCCAAAGCCCCTTCCTTGGCAGCTTTTTCTTGAATAAATCCTCTGCTCCAAAAAATAACTATGCTTCCAGCCATAACTACAAAACCAATCAACAAAACAGTAGCAATTAACGGAGAAATACCCTTTTTTCCAAATATTTTTTTAGATCTCATTTCTAAATTTTTAAGTAGTTCCTGTAGCTAAATTACAATTTAAATCTACTAATAATCTTTTTTCACTGCATCCAACTCTTTCTGATTCAGATATATTCATTAGTGGCAGGATAGTAATTTTTTCTCCGCATTCACCATTAATTTGTATTTGTCCAGCAGAAATTGGTACAATTACTTCTTTATTTGGTAATATTTTGTATTTAAATTCTTCAACAGGATCTTCAGAAAAACCACAGTCTTCTCCATTTGCTCCTTTAATTCTTAAATAAGGAACTGTTAAATATCCTCTATTTTTTACAGTTACTTCTTTTCCACCTGTTGATGAAGTACCTCCGCCAGTAGGTGCACAATTACTGCCTTGACAATTCGGATTAACAAGAGTTGGACAAGCACTAGCACTTATGGCAATCTGCCCGCATTTATCTTCTATTTCGCTTTGTCTTACAAAATTCTCGCTCGAACTTTGAGACTGTCCAATGCTCCATCTCCCAACAATAACAGCTAAGGTTACTGCCAGTCCAATAAGAAGAACATATGCTACAAATTCACCTTGTCCCTTTTTATTTATTTTAAAAATTATTTCACCTCTAATTATCTCCTATTATTTCTGTTTTTCTTTCCTTTTATAAATTGCTTTTCTACAAAAACTTTTCTATCTTCTGCAACATTTTCTCTGCTTATGACAATTACTTCTGGCTGTCCAGAAATAAGATTAACTTCATATAAAATATCATTTTCATTTTCTATGCTTAATGTTACTGCCCTGTCTTTTTCTTCAGAAAAACTTTTGGATGTTATGCATTGTTTTTGGTTAAAAGTCTGATAAGAAATAGGCAATTTTAAACTTCCTGCTTCATATCCTATTCCAGCAGTAATATCTCCAAAACAACCTTCCAAATCTTTTGTACTTTCAAACATTCCATTTTCATCTAAAAAAGTGAGCGTAACTTTCTTATCAAAAAAATTTCCAGCATAAACTTTGTTTTCATAATTTAATAAATAAATTAATCCAAAACTAGGATTCTGGCTTTTGGAATATTGTGTAAAAAAAACACTAAACTCTACAAACTTTTCTTCAATTTTATTTGATTCAACTCCTTCTTGAATTATAGATGCGAGAAATTTGCTGCTTTCATGGTTATAATTCTGGGATATTAACTTGAAATCTTGATTTTGAGGTCTTGCGTTAATAATATTTGGTTGGCTCGTTAGTACAAATATTACTAAACCTATTATCAAAGAAACAATTAAGTAAATCTGCCCCTTTTTATTCATCTTTTTATTTAGAAGTCTATTATTTAAATAGGTTTTGTAGAAGTTTCCAGCAAATGCTTCTCCAGTTTTTGCTCAAGTTTTTTAATTAAGCTTTTTCCGTAAACGCTTTTTTCAAAAAAAATTATTTTTGGTAAAGCTTTTTTCTAAAAAGGTTTAACCGAAGTACTGTTCTTTGTTTTCTTTTTTAATTTCTTCTTTCCAGCCTTTTTTTAAAATTTCAGAAAAATGGCTTATATCTTTTCTTATTTTTGACCACTTATTAAAAACATTATTAATATATTCAACATCCTTTTTTTCATCATAATCAATATCAAGCATTAAAGATTCTCTTTCAGTATACATTAATTCTTTCAATAAATTAATTATTTTTTCTCTGTCATCATTTGAGAAAAATTTGCTTTCTTCTAATCCTATTATAGACCCGGGATTGGGCTGAATTATATTTTGCAGCATATTGCAAAACCACGCTATCTTGTCATTCATTCTTCTTCTGATAAATCTTAGTGGGAATCTTATTTCTTCAAGTTTTGTGACATACAATAATTCAAATTCCCTGTCTAAATCTTCATAACTTGGTAATTTGTGTATTTTCTTTAATTTTTCATAATCTTCTTTTAAATTCATGTTCTTTTCTTCCTTTATATTATTTAAATATGTTATTAAAAGCCTCGGGCGGAAGTTGCATCCACGACCTCCACCTTTTTGTTTTGATTAAACTTTTGAAAAAAGTTTATACCAAGGTGGCGCTATAACTAACTAAGCTACCGAGGCATTAAAGAAATCCAAAAATCAATTCTTTTTAAGTTTTGTTAAATTATGCGGGGGCAAGGGTTTGAACCTTGGTAGGCGCTGAGCCACAGGATTTCTAATCCTAAGCGATCTTAAGTTTGGCATCCACGATCCTGCCCGTCTAGTCTAATTCTTTCCAAAGGCTTTCTTCTTAAGAAAGGCTTATTTGACCGCTCCGGCACCCCCGCTTTTAACAGGAATTTTAAAAGAAAAAGCTAATAATTTTGTTTATAAATTTTCTTATTAAAAGACTCCTTGTTAGCTTTGTTTACTAACTTCCTCTTGTCTTTTTTTAGTAATCTGTTCCTGTATGTCTCTTAAGTAAGCTGCATCCCATTTTTTCTTATCTGTTTGTAAAAAAACCACTTCTTTAATTCTAATGAGATCCACTATAAATTCGCTAAATGCTAACAAATCTAAAGACCTTTGATCACGTATAATTGACCAGACTTCCTTTACTTTGGAAAATATACTTCTTATATAACCCAACCTGCTTATTCTTTCTTTATGCTTTGCACTAATAGAAGTAGAAATTCCTGAATATAAAATTTCACATGAATCAATTACAGAATCAATTTGTTTAATAACTCTTTTTGATAATTTGTATTCTTTATCATTCATTGAATCGCTTTGTTTTGCAACATAACAAACTAAAAAATCTTCTATAAGTGTGTTGAGAAAGTTAAGAGATTTATCTATTTCTGTAATAGTTATAACATCTTCAGCAGTAAAAACCATTAAAAAAATTAGATCTTTTAATTTATAAATTCTCTTAAATTAAATAAAATTAATTCCGTGGAAATTGTAAATAAATTCATCAATCTTTCCTTTTAAGAAAGCGTCTACTCCAGTCTGGAATCCAGTCCTGTCATCTCTGATATATTTTAATTTAGTAAGTGAATATGTTCTAAAATGATTTCCTCTTGTAGGATTAACTCTTTCTTCTCCAACCTTTGCTTTGTTTTCTTTATAATGTAAAGCTACTCTTGAAGCAAGAACTTCTCGTGCAACTTTAATATTATTATTCTGGGATTTTCTTCTTGATATTGCTGTTATTCCTGTTGGCAAATGCCTTATCCTGATTCCTGTATTTCCAGTATTTGCATTTTGTCCGCCAGGAGTGCTTGCTGCTGAGAAAGTATATTTTAAATCTTCTTCCTTTAATGTAGTTGACTGGCCATTTTCAATAAGAGGCTCAACAATTACAGTAAGATAATTTGTTTGTCTTTTTCCTTTGTAATCTTCTATAATTACTCTATGAACCCCATGTTCTCCCTTGAAAAAACCAAAAGCAAAATTTCCTTTTACTTCAAAACTAACTTCCCTTTCTTCATCTTCAATTTCCTCTACTAATAATTTTCTGTCTCTTGCGAATGTTTGATATGCTTGTGCTAATCTTTGTGCAAAAGGACCTAAATCTCTCATTCCATTTGTTCCAATTTGTAAAGTTATGATTGCGCTCTGTTCATCATATTTTCCAGTAAGCTTGTTTAATAAAATAAAATCTTTTGCTTCATCTAAATAAGTTTCAACTTCTTCTTTAACGCTTTCTGCTTCATCAGCTGAAAGATCAGCCAATAAATATTCTTTTATAAGGTCTCCCCTATCTTTAAAACGAGTATGCTCTTTTAAGCGATGATCAAGTCTGCCATATTCTTCAAATTCACATCTTTCACCTTCTCCAGAATTAAATCTCTCTAATAATTGTTCTAATTTCTTATTTGTTGTTTCTCTGTCAAAAGAAGCATTAAGGCATTCTTGCGCTCTTTCCAATCTAGATCTTAAATTATCTAAAGCCATATAATTTTTCCCCAAAGAACCATATTTAAACCTTTCTATTTATAATTACTTCAAAGTAGTTAAGAATTATATTTTCTTGATTTTATCAGTTAAAGATTTGATAGGCACTTTTAAGAAATGTTCAATACAGTAACCAAACATTTCCGCATCATTTGCACAAGGGTATCCTATTTCAGTAATATACTTGCATTTTCCAGGAATAAAACTGCAGTTCTTGCAATATCCTAAACTTGACATTTTTGTCTTTTCAGGAAGATAATACTTCTTGCATTTCTTGCATAATATTTTGTAGCCTTTTTTGACCATATATTTAAAGAATATAAATAGTGTTTTAACACTTTCTATTAAGTATATACTTTAGGAAAATTAATCTTATAAACTTAAATTTGAATTAAAACTTATGGCAGTTACTGATTATGTTGTTAAAGCATTTTTGCCATATGAAAAAAATGGTCTTATAAAAACATTGGGCCAGGCTCCAGATTCTGCTGTTATTATTCCTGATCCGTCAATTTTGCCTAGTGTTTCGTCTTTAAATGGAGCAAAATTAGATACAGAAAAGCAAGGATATATTGGAGATACTATTTCTGTAGTTCTCTCTGTTTTAAGTCATCCAAAAACTTTGGTTTTGCCAAAAATAAAAAGTTTATTTCAAAGAAAAACAGAAGAAGAAATTTCAGCTCTAAAAAAACATGATCAGAATAATCTCTTGGACAGATATGAAAGATTTAGGAATAAATTAGATAATATAAAAATCCAAAATCCAAAAAATGGTTTTGATAATAAATTCACTTTAATTTATGAAATGCTGAATTTCTTGGATATTCAGTTGGATTTAAAGCAGAAAGATGATAATAACTTTGAAAAATATACTGCTATTTTGGCTTTCGCAGCATCCATGGCTGTTTCAGATCCAAAAGAAACTCATGGAATTTTAACTTTAGATGACAAAATATATTCAACACTTTTTGATTCTTTATTTGGAATAGCTTATACACAAGTTTTGTCTCAGGATGAAATTGGAAAATTAAGAAACGTAGCCAAGGGAATAAACAATCCGAGATTAAAAATAATTTCTTGTGATTTAGATCAGGCTAATCAGCCGTTTGTTGCAGTCAGGGATACAGAACAAAAACTTATCCCAAGCAGAGAATATCAAAGATTACCAGCAGAAAAACAAAAAGAAATTTTAGTAGAATTAAGAAGATATTTACAAAAATTAAATTTAGTCTTAAGAGGAGAGGTCTATATTTGTGAAGGAAGAACTATTTCAATAAAAAAGCCAGTTGAATCAAAACCAACAGAAGTTGATTTAGAAAAAAAAGTTGATAAGGAAATTAAGAAAATCGATAAACCTAAGGATCAAAGTGCTCTTGGAAGAGAATTAAAGAGTGCCTTTGCTTTGAGTGCTTCTCAAAAAATACCAGCTAAACCTCCTGAGAAAATTCCAGATGCAATATCAAATCCAATTTCTAATGAAATTGAAAAAAAGAAAGATGACAAAAAAAATAAATTAAATTATTTACCCGAAAAAACAAAAGAAAAACCAAGCGAAACTTATGATAAAAAATTAAAGATAGATGAAGTAGGTCTTACAGCTCTTTATGAACAAACAAGATTACCTCAAGAATTAATTTCCGAGACATATTTTAACGGAAAATTAAAACCAAGGATTTTAGCTTATAAATCATTGAGAGAAATAGCTTCACAAGCCGGTTCTGAAAAAATTATAAAAGAAATAGATTTCGATCTTAAAAATATTGAAAGATATTTGAGAGAAACTAAAAGATTAGAAGTTGAAGAACTTAAAAGAAGATTTGAAAAAGAAACTGAAACATTAGAAGGTTGCTTGGGTTTATTAGAAAATTTACCTAATAAGCCAGAATTAGAAAAAAATCTAGTTGAAAAAATTGTAGTTGCACCTACACCAAGTCCAATTAATTCTAAAAACGGAAATCTTTCTATTGAAGAAAAAGTTAGAATTATAGAATATAATCTTGAATTTCTTCTTAAAAGAAAACCACATTTAAATGAACCGATCTTAAAAGAACTTTATAGAGCATCATGCAATATAGAAAAAGGTGGATTAAGTCAAGCAATTAGAAGAGCGCAAAAAAAAGGATTACTTGATGAAGCTGACCTTTGTTCTGATAGCGGTTCTAGAAATATAGATTATAATCCTAAAATAAGTTTTGCTTTAGCTTCAGTTATATCTAAAGCAATTCCAAAAAAATTAGGAGCAGAACAAGAAATTCAAGCTGAAACAGAAAATACAAATCCAAATGATAGTCAGAAAATTTTTGATTCTCGAAGAGCAATAATGGCAAGAAAAAAAGCTGGCTTATTTCAAAATCAATTAGGGGTTCAATTAGGTGGTCTTAGGCAAAGTGAAATTTCAAATTTTGAATTAGGCCATATAAAAAGTCCCAATAGATTGGGAGAAAGAGGCATGAGATATTATAAATGGTTGTTTGAACAAGAAGGATATAATCCTTATAATCTAAATTTTGATAAGCCCCAAGAAGGAGTTGCACCTTCGACCTCAGGTTCTTCCTAAACTCTTGTTTTTGATTAAACTTTTTTAAAAAGTTTATACGAAACCCGTGCTCCACTACTAAGCTATTGGGGCATTTATTTTATTTGTTCAGTTAGTTTATCTTTAAATTTTTTTTGGCAATTACTACAAACTAATTTCTTTTTTACATAAGTTCCTTTAACTTTATCTAGAATGCCTGTTTCTATTTTTTCATTGCATAGGCTGCATTTCATTAATTTTAAAGAAAAATTACTCTTTTATATACTTATTTGCAAGTAATAAATAGTAATTCTCAATTTTAGATAACTTTTTAAATCAAATTCTACTAAACTTAACTATGGTTAATAAATCCTTGCAGCCTCAGGAAATCGAGGTTTGGTACATAATTCCAGCCTTAAGAAAGGAATTAACCTTAGAGATGAAAAAGCTGGGTTTAGATCAAAAAACAATAGCTAAGATTATAGGCGTTACAGAAGCAGCAATTTCCCAGTATGTTAAAGAGAAAAGAGCAAATGAAGTTGTGTTTGATCAAAAAACCAAAGATGAAATAAAAAAATCAGCCCAATTAATTTCGCAAAATGGTAAATTATTGTTTCAGGAAATGCAGCATCTGATAAATCAAGCTTTAGAAAATAAAGTCTTGTGTAAATTTTGTCATTCCATGAATGATCTTCCTGAAGATTGTGAAATATGTTTCAAAAATGAACCAAAAGAAAATTTATCTGGACAATGCAGCTGCAACTCAAGTGGACATTCTTGTCAAGAAAGAGATGCAGCATTATGAAGACATTTACTTTAATCCAAGCAGTTTTCATGATTTAGGTAGTGAAGCAAAGAATATTCTTGAAAATTGCAGATCTAGAATTGCTAAATTGTTAAATGCTTCTTCGCAGGAAATAGTTTTCACTTCAGGTGGAACAGAAAGCAATAATTTGGCAATTAAAGGAGTAGCATTTGCAAATAAATTCAAAGGAAATCATATTATAACAACAAAAATAGAGCATGATTCTATTTTAAATTCATGCAAATATTTGGAAAAACAAAGTTTCAAAGTTACTTATTTGGATGTTGATAAATTTGGGCTGGTAGATTTAGAAAAATTAAAATCAGCAATTACAAAAGAAACTATTCTTATTTCTGTAATTTACGCTAACAATGAAATTGGCACAATCCAAAATATTTCTGAAATAGGAAATATTGCAAAAGAAAAAAACATTCTTTTCCATACAGATGCATGCCAGGCTTATTTGTTAAATTTAGATATTCAAAAATTAAATATTTCTTTATTAACTTTAAATGCAAGTAAAATGCACGGCCCTAAAGGAGCTGGTTTATTATATGTAAAAAAAGGAACAAAGATAGATCCAATAATTCACGGCGGGGAGCAGGAATTTGATTTAAGATCAGGAACAGAAAACTTGCAGGCAATTATTGGTTTTGCAAAAGCATTTGAATTATCTCAGGAAAATAAAGAGCAAGCAATAAAAAAATTAACAATATTAAGAGATAAACTAATAAAAAATCTTTTAGAAATTCCAGATGTAAAGTTAAATGGCCACCCGACATTAAGACTATCTAATAACGTCAATGTTTCAATTAAAGGTCTTGAATCAGAAACTTTGATTTTGCATTTAAATGATCAAGGTATTTTTGTATCATCTGGTTCAGCATGCTCTTCAAATAAAATAGGAATAAGCCATGTAATAAAGGCTTTAAATATTAATGAAGATTATGCAAGAGGAACTTTAAGATTTACTTTATCTAAATATAATACAGAAGAAGAGATTGATTATGTTTCTAAAATATTAAAAGAAATTATTCAAAATTTAAAGCCAAAATTAATTGAGGTGCAAAAATGAAATCAGAATTACAGCAGGAAATGTCAAGAGAAATGTTTGATCACAAGAATGAAGATAATTTTAAATTTGTAGCAACAGAAGGTTTGACAGAAGAAGTTATCAACCAAATTTCAGATTACAAAAAAGAGCCGGAGTGGATGCGCCAGTTTAGATTAAAGGCATTAAAAATTTATAATTCAATGCCAGTTCCAACTTGGGGTCCGGATTTAAGTCCATTGATGAACGATTTTAATAAAATAAAATTTTTTGCAGTTCCTAATGCGAAGGAAAATGCAACTAAATGGGAAGATTTGCCAGAAGATGTAAGAAGAACATTTGAAAAATTAGGAATTCCAGAAGCAGAAAGAAATGTTCTTGGCGGCGTAGGTCTTCAATATGAATCTCAGGCAGTTTATCATAATTTAAAAAAAGATCTTGAAGAAAAAGGAGTTATATTTACAGATTGTGATGTTGCAATTAAAGAATATCCGGAATTGTTTAAACAGCATTTTATGACAAAATGTGTTCCAGTTGCTTTGCATAAATTTTCAGCATTACATGCAGCAGTCTGGTCAGGTGGAACTTTTATTTATGTTCCAAAAGGTGTAAAAGTTGAAGTTCCATTGCAGGCTTATTTTAGGATGAATGCTGAAAGAATGGGTCAGTTTGAACATACTTTAATTATTGTAGATGAGGGTGCAGAGATGCAATATTTTGAGGGATGCTTTACTGATAGAACAATTGTGACTACAAATCCAGATTATAAATCAATAAGTGAAATTAAAGAAGGAGAAAAAGTTTTAACACACACAGGAGAATACAAAAAAGTCTCTGCAGTTCATAATAGACCTTTGTATTCTGGAAATTTATATTCTTTTAAAATATGGGGAGATCCTATTGCACAAATAGAATCAACTTCAGAACATCCATTCCTAGTAGTTAGAAGAAAAAGAGTGAATGAAAGAAATAAAACTTGGATAGCTAATTGGGTTCCAGCTAAAGAGATTAACAGGCAAGATTATTTATTAATGCCCATAAATAGGAAAGTAAATGATCAAAAATATTATGAGGTAGATATAAATTTTAAGGGAAAGCCAATAAAACAAAAGGCAAGATTAACCAAAGATTTTCTAAGACTAGTTGGTTATTATTTAGCTGAAGGCAGCATTAACAAAGATTCGTATTTAAAGTTCTCTTTTAATGAAAATGAATATGAATACATAGCAGATGTAAAAAGATTATTGAAAAAATGTTTTAAAGTTGAAAAGGTCTGTGAATCAGGTAATAAAAAAAATCACGGCACAGATATCATAGTATGTAATGCAAAATTAGCAAGATTATTCAAAAATTTTGGAACTAAAGCTTACAAAAAAGTATTGCCTAGTGAATTTATGTATTTAGATCCAGAATTACAAAAGGAAATAATTATTGGTGCATTTAGAGGTGATGGAAATTATTTTAATAAAGATTACAAACAAGGAAAAAAAGAATCTATTAGGCTCGGTACAACTTCATATAAATTAGCAAGACAAGCAAAAGATATTCTATTAAGATTAGATACGTTTGCCTTTATTAATGCGAGAGATAGGTCAAAAGAAAATAGAAGGACAATGTATACAGTAGGAATTACTGGTGAATATATGATAAAAGCTGGTTCTTTGTTGGGAATTAAAATAAAGAATAAGTTGAATAATAAAAAAAGAGCAACGATGTTTTATATGGACAACAAATACGCTTATGTACCGATTAGAAAATTAGAGCAAAGAAAAGTTGAAAATATAAAAGTATATAATTTTGCAGTTGAAGATAATGAGTCTTATTCTGTACCAGTAGCAGTTCATAATTGTTCCGCCCCTCAATATGTTGCAAGTTCTATTCATGCAGGTTGTGTAGAAATTCATGTAAAGAAAAAAGCAAAAGCTTCTTACATTAGTGTAGAAAATTGGTCAAAAAATACTTTCAACTTAAATACAAAAAGAGCAATTGTAGATGAAGAAGGTACAATTAATTGGTTAAATGGAAATAACGGAAGTAGAGTTACTATGCTTTATCCTTGTTCTGTTTTAGTTGGAAGAAAAGCAAGATCAGATTTCTTAGGTATTGCTTTTGCAGGTAAAGGGCAGAACCAAGATACAGGAACTAAAATTTATCATCTTGCTCCTGAAACAACTTCAATTACAAGATCAAAAAGTATTGCAAAAGACGGCGGAATAACTTCATACAGAGGGTTGTTAAAAGTTTCAAAAAATGCAACTAATACAAAAGCAGCTGTCCAGTGTGACGCTTTATTGATTGATGAAAAATCAAAATCAAATACATTTCCATTTATGGAAATTGGAAACAAGGAAACAGATATTGCTCATGAAGCAACTGTTGGAAAAATCAGTGATGAACAAATTTTCTATTTAAGATCAAGAGGATTGTCAGAAGAGCAGGCAATGAAAATGATTGTTGCTGGATTTATTGAGCCAGTAGTAAAAGCCCTGCCATTGGAATATGCAGTTGAATTAAACAGATTAATTGAATTGGAGATGGACAAATCTCTAGGTTAGCTTTTTGGTTAAGCTTTTTCCTAAAAAGATTAAAATGACTCAAAATTTAAAATTCACAGAAAAAGAATTAGTTCAAGATATTCAGGAATACGAAGAACCTCATTGGATGAAAGAAAAAAGACTAAGTGCTTTAGAATTATTTAATTCACTGCCATTTCCTGAATTCAGATACGGAATTACAATTAACCTTAATCCATCTGAATTAAATTTCTCTGAAATAAATTTGCCTGAAAAAAAATTAATCGCTCTTCCTAAAGATAATACAATAGTAATTGAAAATTTATCAGAAGCCCTAATTCATCATGAGGATTTAGTTAAAAAACATTTTTTGTCATGCTTCCCGACTTTGGGAAAATTTGAAGCTCTCCATACATTATTATGGAATAAGGGAGTTTTTATTTATGTTCCTAAAAATACTGTAATAAAAACACCGATTAAATTAATAGATTCAAATGATAATTTCGAATTCCAGCATAATATCATTATTGTAGATGAAAATAGTTCTATATCAATTTTTGAAGAAGAATCATCTAACAATACTGAAAAATCATACAAAACAAAAATAACTGAAATATTCGTAAATAATAATTCTAATTTAAATTATGGATCTTTCCAGAACTTGTCTCAAAATACAATTAACTTTTCAACAAAAAGAGCATTGGTTCATCAAAATGCAAATATTAACTGGATTAATTTTGATTTAGGCGGTAAATTAACTAAATCAGAAACTATTACAAAACTGGAAAAAGAGGGAGCAAATACAAATGTATTTAACTTATTTTTTACAAATAATAATCAGCAGTTTGACTTGTCCTCTTCAATTTTCCATAATTCAAAGCATACAAAATCTGATATGGCTGTAAGAGGCGCTTTGGACAACAAATCAAAAGTAATTATTAATGGACTTGTAAAAATAGCTGAAAATGCTTCAAACTCTAATGGATATCAAAAACAGGATGCTTTATTATTAAGCCAGGATGCAGAAATAGATCCAATACCAAATCTTGAAATTGACAATAATGATGTAAAATGTTCTCATGGTACAACAGTTTCTAAATTAGACAAGGAAAAATTATTTTATTTAAAGTCAAGAGGAATTCCAGAAGACAAAGCTTCTAAATTGATGATAAAGGGTTTTTTTGATCCTATAATTAGAAAAATAAAATTAAAAGAAGCAAGAAAGGACTTGAGAAAAGCAATCTCATTAAAATTATGAAAATGGAAATTTCATTAACAAAACAATTCAATGTACAGAAAATTCGAGAAGATTTTCCTATTTTGAAAAGAAAAGTTAATGGAAAAGATTTAATTTATTTGGATTCTTGTGCTACTTCCCAAAAACCAGCTGTTGTAATTGAGACATTAAAAAAATTCTTCGAACATCATAATGCAAACATTCATAGAGGCATTCACAAATTAGCAGAAGAATCTACATTATTATATGAAGAAGCTCGCAAGAAAGTATCTAATTTTATTAATTCTGAATTTGAAGAAGTAATATTTACAAAAAACACAACTGAATCTTTAAACTTGCTTGCTTATTCTCTATTAAATGATTTAAAGGAAAATGATGAAATAATAGTTTCTGAAATGGAGCATCATTCAAATATAGTTCCATGGCAGCAATTAGCTAAACTAAAAAAACTAAAATTAAGTTATGTAAAAATTGACAAAGAAGGCAATTTAGATCTAAAAACTTTAAAACAACTGTTAAATAATAAAACCAAAATAGTTTCCCTAGTTCATATCTCAAATGTTCTTGGCACAATAAATCCAATTAAAGAAATTGCTAAAATAGTTCATGAAAATAATTCTTTGTTAATAGTAGATGCTGCTCAGTCTATTCCGCATATGAAAATAGATGTAAAAGATCTAGATATAGACTTCTTGGCATTTTCCGGGCATAAGATGTACGGCCCAACTGGAATTGGTGTTTTATATGGTAAAAAACATTTGTTGGAAAATTTAATTCCTTTCTTATATGGTGGAGACATGATAAGAGAAGTTACTTTTGAATATACAAAATTTAATCAGTTGCCTTGGAAATTCGAAGCAGGCACTCCACAGATTGCAGAAGCAATTGCTTTGGGGGCGGCAATAGACTACATAAATTCAATTGGCCTCGAAAATATAGAAGAATATGAAAAAGATTTAACCAATTATTTATATAAAAAATTATCAGAGCAAAAAGATGTAAAAATATACGGCCCAAAAAATAGAGCTTCTTTAGTTTCATTTAACTTGGCTGATTTACATCCGCATGATGTTGCAGCAATATTAGATACAGAAGGAATTGCAATAAGAGCTGGCCATATGTGTGCAATGCCTTTAGTAAGGGAAGTTTTAAAAGAAGCAGCAGTTTGCAGAGCTAGCCTGTCTTTTTATAATACTAAAGAAGAAATTGACAAATTTATTTTATCTCTGGACAAAGTAAGGAGAACTTTCAAAAAATAAGATGGCTGAAATTATAGACAGGAATTTTGCAGGAGAAGGAATTTACAGGGAAAATATTCTAGATCATTATGCTCATCCAAGAAATTTTGGTAAATTAGAAAAATTTGACGTTCAGCATCGAGAATTTAATCCTCTATGCGGAGATGAAGCAACTATTCAAATTAAAGTAGAAAATAATATAATTAAAGACATAAAATTTCATGGAAAAGGCTGTGCAATTAGCATGGCTTCTTCGTCAATGTTACTCACAGAATTAAAAGGAAAGCCAATAGAAAACATTAAAAATATAACCAAAGAGCATGTCTATGATCTTTTAAGCATTCCAATAAGTCCAGTGCGTGTAAAATGCGCTTTGCTTTGTTTGGAAGCTGTAAGAAGAGCAGTTAAAATTTATGAAGGAGAAATTGTTGAAAAAGTTGACAAAAAAGTTTGTATGTAAAACAATGAGCAAAAAAGAATTATCTGAATTTGAACCTTATTTGGACTTTTGGTTAGAAGGACAAAGAAGAGGATTTGCAGGAGACTTGCCAAGAGAAAAACTTCCTGATAGTTCTAAAATAGTTGTTTTTCGAAAACATCCCTTAGTTTATGTTGATAGATGGTATGGTTCTGATTTGGGTGGAGGGCAAACAATTTTGTATTCGGAGTCAGGGAGATCTGAATTTCCATTGAGTGTAATAGAAGGAACACCAATGCATGTAAAGCCCATTGCAAGATTAGGGTATAGCGGACAAATAAATAGGAGATTTCACTTAGAAGAATTATTGCCTCTTGGAAATTTTTCTCTCGATATTTTATCACAGTCTGACATAATTTGGACATTTCTAAAATCTGCATTGTCTCAAGTGACTAGAGAAAGACCATTGCGAGGACCAGTAAATTTTGAGAATCAGAATTTTCCTGGATTAAAATACAGAAGTTTAGAAAGAGAAAGAACACTTGGCAGGGAAGAAATAATTCATGTAGACGATCCAGATAATCCTTTATATGAAGGAAATTATGATTTTACTTTAATAAAAAAGAAATTAGAAGACAGGTTGGAATGAAATGTCAGAAGAATTAATTATTCAGGATTTGCATGTCTCATTAGAAGACAAGGAAATAATTAAAGGTACAAATCTAAAAATTAAAAGAGGAGAAGTAGTTGCATTGATGGGTCCGAATGGAAGCGGAAAATCGACAATTGCGCAAGTTTTAATGGGTTCACCAAAATATAAAATTACAAAGGGAAAGATTTTTTTAAACAATGAAGAAATTACAGAAGCAAAGCCAGAAGACAGGGCGAAAAAAGGATTATTCTTGTCATTCCAATATCCAGCTGAAATTTCTGGAGTTACATTGTCTAATTTCTTGAGAACAGCATATAACACATTAAAAAATACAAATATTTCAGTTATTGATTTTTATAAACTATTAAAAGAAAAAATGGCTATGTTAAAAATGGATGATTCTTTCTCAAGAAGATATCTTAATGAAGGATTTTCTGGCGGAGAAAAGAAAAAAGCAGAAATATTGCAGCTGGCAATTTTAGAACCTAAGTTTGCAATATTAGATGAAACAGATTCAGGTACAGACGTGGATTCATTAAGAATTATTGCTGAAGGAATTAATCAAATTAAGAAAAATTCGAATATGGGTATTCTTTTAATTACTCATTATAACAGAATTCTCCAATATATTAAGCCAGATCAGGTCCATATATTTGTAGACGGTCAAATTAAAAAGTCAGGCCCGCACAATCTGGCAGTAGAACTTGAAAATAAAGGTTATGAAAAATTATTGCAGGCTTAAAATGAGCAGAAGATCTGAATATGTTTTTGGTGCTTTAACTTTAGGAACTTTATTGTACTGTGTTGGAGTTTCTGCAGTAAAATCAACCAATTATTTTGTCACACAAAAAACAACTAAAATAAGAACTTTAATCCCAGATCCAAATGGTCAGCCAGCAATAACTCAATTTGCATCCTACACTTATTTAGATACTGATAAAGATGGAAATTTCGATACTTTTGATATTACTCATGAGACATTTTACAATCAAGGCAATAATCCAAATAAACCAGTAGCTCAAAAAAAAGAAACAAGAAAACTTGAAGAATTAACAGATGAAGAAGCAATAGCACTAAAATTAACACAAAAAGAGTTAGCTATTCGTAATTCTAAAAAAAACAATAATTAAATTTATATATCCACAAAGCTGATTAACTTTATGAAAAAAGAGTTGAGAATACTTCTTACAGCATTCTGTTTTTCAACATTTGCTTATAGTATGTTAAGTCCGATTTATGCTATTTTTGTTGAAAAAATAGGCGGGGGTGTATTGGAAGCAAGTTATGCAATAGCAATTTTCACCTTTAGTGCAGGAGTTTTAATTTATTTAGTTTCAAGATTCGAAGACAAAGTTAAACATCAAGAATATCTTTTGTCTTTAGGTTATTTTCTAAGTGCAATTGCCTTTTTCCTTTATTTGTTTGTATCAAAGCCAGTTCATTTATATTTTATTGAAATGATCTTTGGTTTGTCTATAGCAGTTCTTTCTCCTGTTTTTGATGGTTTATATTCTAAAAATTTAGATAAAGGTAAGTTTGTATCAGAATGGGGAGACTGGGAGTCTTTAGGATATATAATAAGCTCTTTTTCAGCTTTGTCGGGTGGTTTTTTAACTTCTAAATTTGGTTTTAATACATTATTTACAATAATGTTTATTTTATCCTTAGTTGCCTTTTTTATATCTTTAACTTTAATACCTTCTAAAAAAGAGATAAAACTATCTAGATTAAAAAAATAAAAAAAACAGAAAAAATCAAATTAATTTCAATAACACATTAGAATTATTGTTTTCTATGTTTAGTGTTATAACATTCTTTGCAATAAGCAGGTTTGTCAGGGTGTGGTTTGAAAGGAACTGTTGCTTTTTGACCGCAATCTGCACAAGTAATTTCGTGCATTTCCCTTTGGAAACCGCCTCCACCTTCGTGTCTGCCTTTGTTTTCAAATCTCATTATACATTTCTCCTATATTTTTGTTCAAACTTCTTTTACAAAAAGTTCGGTATACATAATCTTATAGAAAAAGCCTTCTACAAACCATTATAGTATGTATCTAACTCCCCCTAAAATATCATATATACAACCTTATGATAGATTACTACTATTTAAAGCTATGTAATCAAGATATTTCTCTTATATTAATACTCCTTAAGAGTAATAACATATAGAAAGATTTATAAATCTAAAATATCTTAAAAATTAAATAAAATGTCAAACTACCAATTATCAAAAGAAGATGAAAATTTCTTAAATAATTATAGAAATGCAGATGGATCTAAATTATCAGAAGCTCAAAGAGAATCTATGATCAGCATTATAATTAGTGGTAAAGAATTAGATACTAGTCCTGAAAAAGAAATTCAAGCATTAAGAATAGAAAAACCTAAACCAATAAGACAGCCTTCAGAAGCTGAAAGGATGTTATATGGAAATACAAGATTACAAAGAGAATTACCAGAATTGCAAGGAAGTCTAGAAGCACAAGGAGTTCAAATAGCTCAAGAAGTTGACTTATCACAATACCAACCACAAGAATTTTTTACTTTAAAAAATGATGATTTTGGAAGAGAATTAAAAAGAAGATCAAATAATAAATTTAGAGGAACTAAAACAGAAATTCCAGATCAAAATTTAACACAAAATCAGGCAATACAATATATGAATATTTTAAGGAAATTAGCTTTAGTTACAACAATAGCAGAAGATTCAGAATTAAGCAAATTAGGATTATATCCAATAACACCATTACAATCAGAAGCATTATTGGAAGCAAACAGACTGCGTGATGCTCAAACAACTTGGGAAGATTTAGCCTTAATATTATATGATCATTCTGATAAAGGAACTAATTTTCCAGAAGCTAAAGCATTATATGACAGCATAAAAGAACATAAACAAGACTTAGGATTAAGAAATGGCGATTTGGAAGAAAGATTACTAATAATTCATGCTGGTTTAGATGTTGATCAAGAATTTCCAAAAAGAGTAAAACCAAAAATAATTCCGGGAGTAACTAGAGTTATTGTTCATCCAACATTAAGACAAACAGGAAAAAATCATAATTTTACTTACGGACTGGAAAATGGTCTTCCTTCTGTTCAAAGTTTAGGAACAGGTTCAAGAACTTTATGGATGCCGTCTCAAAAACAAGATATTGGATTAAGAGTGCTTTGCCGTATCGGGGGCTTGGGCTTGGATGCCGGGGGCGAGGACCTTGATGACTCGGGTGAGGGCGGTCGTGTCACGTTCGCGAAAAATTCTGCATAGGAAATCAAGGTAATCTTTTGGAAAAGTTAAAACAAAAATAATTTAAATAATATTTCTTTCTTAATTTTGTCCCAGCTTTGTTAATCAACAACTTGGACTGACATGCTTAACTATAAATTTCAATTTATTTTAAGTTATTGTAATAAAATTCAACAATGATAGTTACTAGCGTTAAAAGAAAAACTCTTTTGCAAATACTAAAATTGTGGTGCGTAAAAATATAGTTAAGCTAGCAATTAGTGCTTTACCGTAACAGGGACTTGAACTTGAATGCCAGGAACGAGAACCTTGATAACTCGAAATTTTCAAATGAAAACGAGACTGAGGACGGTCGAATCAGTCTAAGTAAGTTGGGATTTATGAAAATATACAAAAACTTATATCCAAAACTCTGTTCATATACTAATTTATTATCTGCTTTTGAAAAAGCAAAAAAAGGAAAAAGTTTTGCTCCTTCTGTAAGAAAATTTGAAGAAAATCTGGAAAATAATTTATTAATTTTAAAAAAAGAATTGGAAACTTTTACTTATAAACCAATTGAATTAGTGAAATTTGTTATTAGAGATCCAAAAACAAGAACAATTAGAAAATCTAATTTTCGAGATAGGATAGTTCATCACGCTATTGTAAATATTTTAAATCCTATTTACGAATCTATTTTTATTCATGATTCTTATGCAAGTCGGATAAATAAAGGAACTTTAAACGCTATAAATAGATTTGATTTCTTCAAAAGAAAGATTTGTGGGGGGGGGGCGACGACAAGAATTAATTAAAGGATATGTTTTCAAAGCAGACATAAAAAGATATTTTGAAAACGTTAATCAGGAATTATTATTAAAAATAATTAATAAAAAAATTAAAGATAAAAAAGTCTTATGGTTAATAAAGAAAATTCTTGATAATTATGATGGAAAAATAGAGGGCAAAGGAATGCCATTGGGAAATTATACTTCCCAGTTTTTTGCTAATATTTATTTAAACGAACTTGATTATTTTGTAAAACACAAATTAAAGGCAAGATTCTATATCAGGTATGTTGATGATTTTGTAATTCTTCATAAAAGCAGAGAAATTCTTGAAGTTTATAAATCAGAAATTAATAATTTCCTAAAGGAGAAATTGAAAATAGAGCTTCACCAAGATAAATCCAGAATAAAATTATTGAAGAATGGAATAAGTTTTCTCGGTTATAAAATATTTTACAATTATAAATCTATAAAGAAAATAAATAAGGAGAGATTTGAAAAGAAATTTTTTGAAAATATAAATGATTACAAAGAAGGAATTGAAGATTACAATCATTTAATTTCTTTGCTAAATGGCTGGTTCGGTTACATCAAATTGGCAAATACTTACAAATATCGAAGAAAATTAGCAAAGATTTTAGAGGAAGCAGAAAAATAAATAAGGAAAATCAACTATTGCAGTAAATGTTTAAATGTTCTAAATTGAATCAAAAAAACCCAGATTACCTAAAATCAACCAGAGCATTAAAATACCTAATGAAATATAAAATACATAATCCCAAAAGTTAAGTTTCATTATATTCTTAATTTCCAAAGCTAATTCATCTGTTTCATTTTTTGTATTCATTTGTGTTTCTTAAGAACCCCAACATCAGCTTTCAATATAGTTGTATCTGATTTTAATTCTGAAATATTTTCTTTAATATCCGATATTTCTTCTTTTATTTCAGTTCGAAAATCTTTGACTTCTTTATCTAAATGACTAAATTTAGTATTTAAAATTGATAGATTAATGGATAGATTTCCGATTTTATCCAATAAATTTTGATATAAAGTTAATGCAGCAATAACGACGCCACCAACTGGTACACCATATTCTAACCAAAAGGGCGTCTGAATAATCCCAATTGATTTAAGAATAAGCCATACAGTAATAACTATTAAGGATAAATAAAATAAATAATCATAAATATTTAACTTTCTTTTCATAATTAGCTATAATTTGTTCTTATTTATATTCCTTTTGTAAAGATTTTCGGAAATTTCGAAAAGTTTACAAAATAACTAATAATATTGTCCTGATTTCTTTTGATTCTGGTCTAATTGGCTTCCTTCTTTGTTAATTCTTGCCCTGTTTGTTTCATTGTCTTTTCTGTATGTAATATTAAGATTTTTCAAAATTCTGTTCATTCCTTCATTCTTGTCAAAAGGCCCGAATACTTCTCCCTTTTTGCCAGAAATTCCCTCAAATACTAATAAAGAATCAGCTAAATAATCTACAAACTGGATATCATGATCAACTATAATAGCACATACTTCTTTTTTGATAGCAAAATCTTTTATTATTTCAGCAACCTTTAATCTGTCTTCAACATCTATAAAAGCACTTGGTTCATCCATTAAAATTAACCCAGCTTCTTTTGCCAGTGTTCCAACAATATTTATTTTCTGTAGTTCTCCGCCAGATAAATGCTTGATTTCTTCATCATATAATCTCTCTAAATCTAATTTTTCAAATAAAGAATTTAACCATTTGTCGGAAAATATATCTTTTCTCTTGTTCATTAAATATTCCTTAACACTTAAATCTGAACTTTCCAAGTCTTGTTCCTTATATGCTACATCTTTAATTTTAAAGTCCTTATTGTCAGCTTTTAATTTTCCAGATACAATATTCAAAAAAGTGCTTTTTCCTAATCCATTTGCACCCATTATAGCAATAACCTGTCCTTTATGTAAATTAAAACTATTTACATTTAGTTTAAAATCAGTAAAGCTTTTTTCCAATTTTGGAATTTCTAAAAATACTTCTTTTGAGAATTCTCTCCTAAATGCTAAAGGTTTGAAATTAATGCTGTAATTTCTGTACCTTATGTTCTCTTCTCTCAGATTTCCTTCTAAATATTCATTAATAGCTCTGTTTATTCCTTTTGTTTGTGAAAAAATACCATAAGCTCCAGGCTCGCCATAAACAATCTGAATTTCATCAGAAACAAAATCCAAAGTTGCCAAATCATGGTCAATAACAATAACATTTGATTTTTTCCCTAATTCTCTGATTAATTTTGCTAATTTTATCCTGTTTTGAATATCACAAAAAGAAGAAGGTTCATCAAAAAAATAATAATCTGCTTTTTTTACAGCAGCTGCAATTATAGCAATTTTTTGTAACTCTCCCCCAGATAAGTCTTTTACATTTCTGTTTTTGATTTTATCAAGTTCAAATTCTGCAATTAGTCTGTCACTCTCATTTTTCTCATCAACTTTATTTAATAAATCAATAACTTTTCCATTAAAAGCCCTCCCAATTAATTCCACTCTTTGCGGCTTGTAGGAAAATTTTATTTTTTTGTCATATAATTTTTTAAAATAGTTTCCTAATGCGATTTTGGAATATTTTTGAATAACTTCTTCTTCATTTATTTTTTTGTCAAATTTTCCTAGATTAGGAACTAATCCACCAGTTAAAATATTCAATGCCGTACTCTTTCCAATTCCATTTCTTCCTAAAATGCCAATTACTTTATTTTCTTTGAAAATAGGCAGTCCATAAAGCATAAATTCATTGTTTCCATATCTGTGGATAGGTTCTTCTTTTAATTGTTCAGGTAAATTTACAATTGAAATAGCAGAAAACGGGCATTTCTTAGCACATATCTTATGCATTTCAGTGGCTACCTTTTCATCTATGCCTGATTTTCCATCCTCGCATAAATGAAATCCTACTCCACCTGACCTGTTAACAGGGTCAAATTTCATACATTCATGCTGGCATCTAGTTGGATGGCATTTGCTTTTCTCAACAATAACAGCTATTTTTCTCATTTTAAAAACATCAAACAAAATACTTTATAAATTTATATTATTTAGCACCTTCTCTATGAGTAAAATAACCTGGTTAGACTGGAACAAAGAGTCTTTTGAAAAAACAAAGAGAGAAAATAAACCAATTTTATTAGATATTTCTGCGGTCTGGTGCTATTGGTTACAAATTCGGAAAATTTATATATCTAAATATTTGAAATAATTTGTGTCAAAAATAGATATATCTCGGGAAGCACTATTCGATTTATATTGTAGTAAAAAATTAAATGCTTATGAAATATCAAAAAAACTAAATGTTGGTTCAACAACAATTTATAGGTTTCTTAAAAAATATAGTATAAAAACTAGAACTGCTTCTGAATGCCATATAAAATATCGCAGAACATCTTTTTCTAGAAATGAAGCTGAGAAGGCTTACTTAATAGGCTTTAGATTAGGTGATTTATATGTTAGAAAAGCAGTTAATACAAAAGGTTGTAAAACAATTAGGATAGAAGCACACACAACTAAACCTAATCAAATAAAATTATTTAATTTCTTATTTAATAAATATGGTCATGTTCATATAAAAAAAATATTGAGTAAGGGAGTTAAAACAATAAGGGGGTTATGTTTTTTAGATGACAGTTTTTCTTTTCTTCTCCCAAAAAAAGATAAAATCGAAGATTGGATATTAAATGATATCTCCCTATTTTTATCATTTGTTTCTGGATATATTGATGCAGAAGGTAATATAAGTATTAATTCTAGTAGTGGTAGGCCACAATTAGCAATTCAAACACAAGATGAAAAGATAATAAAGTCAATTCATTTAGGTTATAGGAAATATGGATTTCATTCTCCTAAACCAATAATAGCTAGAAAAGCAGGTTATTTTAGCAAAGGTTATCAAGATCGTAAAAGCAATAAGGATCATTGGTCAGTTGCTATTTATAAAATAGATTCTCTAAGAAAGATCTTAGAAAAATTAGAATTAAAACATCCAAAAAGAAAAAGTGATGCCCAAAAAGTATTGAAATATATCAATGAAAAATGGAAAATAAAATAGCTTGGTTAGAATGGGGAAAAGAAAGCTTTACTAAAGCAAAATTGGAACAAAAACCCCTTCTTCTTGATATAATGGCTGTGTGGTGTTATTGGTGTAAGCGCCTGGACAAAGATACTTATGAAAAAAAAGAAGTTATTGAATTTGTAAATAGAAATTTCATTGCAATAAAAGTAGATACTGATAAAAGACCAGATATAAACATAAGATATAATTTGGGCGGCTGGCCAACTACAGCAATATTAAATCAAGAAGGCGAAATAATTTCAGGTTCAATGTACTTGCCTCCTTTGGAAATGTTGTCTTTTTTGGAAAATGCCTTGCTTATTTTTAAAAAACCAGCAGTTAAAAGAGAATATCCTGAATTTAAAGAGAAGAGATTTAATAATCCTGATTTAAATAAATTGCAGGATCAGATATTTAATGAAATAAAAGTAAATTATGATCCTTATTTTGGTGGTTTTGGTTCTGACCAGAAATTTCCATTTCATAATATCTTGGAATTTCTTTTGCAATTAAATAGCAAAGAATCTAGAGAGATGTTAATTAAAACATTGACTAATATGGCTGATGGCGAGATTTTTGATAAAGAAGAAGGTGGTTTTTACAGATATTCAACACAGCAAAACTGGTCTCAGCCCCATTATGAAAAATTATTAGATGATAATGCTAGATTAATTTCTTCTTATTTATTAGCTTACAAATTAACAAATATTGAGAAATTTAAGCAAACCGCCCTAAAAACAATAGAATTTATTTTAACTAATTTTTTAAGCATAGAAGGTTATTTTTTCTCGAGTCAGGATGCAGATGAAGAATATTCAAATTTAACATTTAAGGAAAGGCAAAAAACAAAAAAGCCGTTTATAGATGAAACTTTATTTGTAGATTCAAATAGTTATACAATTAATGCCTTTTTATTAGCCTCAGAAATACTAAGCAATGAAAAATATAAAGAAATTGCAAAGAAATGTCTCGATTTCTTGCTAACTAATCTTGTAACAAAAAAAGGTGTAATGCATTTTTATAATTATTCTTCTAATCCTCTATATTTGTTAAAAAACCATTTATTATTAATTGATTCTTTATTAAGTTCAAATCAAGATAATTATATGGAAAAAGCAGAAGAAATAATGAAAAAAACCATTGAAAATTTCTATGAAAATAATTTATTTTACGATATAATTGAATCAGATGATAATCTTGGCTATCTAAAAAAAAGAAAAATAGATCCAGAACAAAATGCCTTAGCAATAAAAGTTTTAATAAATTTGTATAAAAAAGAATATCTTGAATTAGCAGAAAAAACAATAAATTCAATTAAAGATTACATTGATCCACAAAGTGTTTTCTCAGCTTCTTTTGCAGAAGTTATTGAACTAATTAAGCCCCTTTCTATTAAATAAGATTCTAATAATCCAAAACCACCCTCTCCCAAAAACCGTTGATATTCCCATGGTTTTACATTGGTTCTCTTTTCAGCAAATTCTCTTGCTAAAAAATATAACCTTAAAGCATCGCCATTGCTTGGAATCTCTTCCAAAACACCAAAGTCACTTCTTTCCTTTTGCTCACTATGGCGAAATCTTTTAATAATATTTACAATCCTGGCAGCATTTTTTGCATTGTAGCTGTCTAATCTTTTTAATAAATCTGAATCAACTTTTTGTAAACAATCAGCACTTTCAATAATTAGTTTATTAGATGTAGTTTCCAGAGATTTACTGGGATTTGGTTGTTCAGCTTTTTCTTTAAAAAAAGCTCCCAATACAATAGTTATCTCTTCACTAGATAAATTTGAAACTCCCTTATCTAAAAGTTTTTCTGCATCTCTAACACTATAATTCATAAGAAAAAAAAATTTGCTGCCATTTTTAAAGCTATCTATTTCTTAAATTAATTTTAAGAAAGAAAAAATTTGCTTGGCGCTTTCAGCTAAAGGCTCTAGTTTCTTTAGCTCTTCTACAGAAAAAAACCTTACTTCGCTGACATCCTCTGTAGTTTTAATATCAATTCTGTCATTTTTTAATTTTCCTAGAAAAAAGAAAACATATCTATGGTAATCATCTTTTGTATTTATAATTTCTTTCCACGTCAAAAACTTGACAATTTCGATGTCTAAATTAGTTTCTTCTTTAAATTCCCTTATTCCTGCCTGCTCTAAAGTTTCTCCCCATTCTACTTTCCCTCCCGGAATAACCCAGAAATTAAGACAATTTTTTTTGTTTCTTTTTCCTAATAAATATTTTCCATTATGTTCAACTAAAACAGCGCTTCCAGCTCTTGGTATTTTAAATTCTCCTTTATCCATTAAAAAAATAAAATATTCTTGCTATTTAAATAATTATATTTTTTAGAATATAAATTTTGTAAATCGAAAGAATATCTAAATTTCTAATATTTTTTTAATTTCTTCCAAGTTTATGGCTTTTGATAAAAGTTCTCTTAATTTAGATCCCCCTTCAATTCCTTTAGTAAACCTAATTGCATGAGCTTTAATCTGGTTAAAACTGAGATTGTGTTTTTCAGCAATTACTTTAAACTCTTTGAATTGCTCAATAGAATTTCTCTTTTCATAAGTTCCATTTTTTAAATAATCATTAATCTGTTTGAAAATAAATGGATTACTCATGGCTGCTCTTGCAATCATAATATAATCAACATTGCTTTCTTCCAATCTTTGTTTAAAAATTTCAGGAGAAAAAATATCACCGTTGCCAATAACTGGAATATCAACTGCCTTTTTTACTTTAGCTATTACTTCCCAGTCTGCCTTTCCGCTATATCCTTGTTCCTGCGTTCTTCCATGTACAGCAATTGCAGCAGCCCCAGAATTTTCAGCTTCTTTTGCAATTTCAACTGCATTTATCTTCTTATCATTAATTCCTGTTCTTATTTTCAAAGTAACTGGTTTGTTTACAGAAGAAGTAAGTTTTCTTATAAATTCTCCAATTTTATTTTTGTCATTAAGCATTGCACTTCCAGCACCAGATTTGATAACTTTCCAGGCTGGACACCCGCAATTCACATCTATAATATCAAAATGTTTCTCAACTAATTTAGCTGCTTCAACAACATCATTAACATCATTTCCAAATAATTGAACTCCAACAGGCCTTTCTTCTAAATCAGTTTCAATCATTTTCATAGTGGTATCATTTCCTCTTATAATCCCTTTACTGCTTACAAATTCAGTATAAGTTAATCCAGCCCCGTATTTTTTAGCTAGCTTTCTAAATGCAATATCAGTTACTCCGGCCATTGGGCTTAGTATTGCTTTGCTTTTTAATTTTGGAAACTTCTTCATTTTAGAAATATATTCTCGAATTTAGATTAATATTTAAATGGTATTATTGTAAAAAAATTATGGAAAAATGGAGAAAAACATTAGAAGCCTATACTTTTACAGGAGCGAACGGTGTATTGTTAGGTGCTTTTTATGGTCATGATCATTCTGAACATCAGGAACTTTATGGCTTGGAATTAGAAAGTGTAAACGGAGAAAGATTAAGTTCAGCTCATTTAAATTTTACAGAAGATAGTTTGGAAAATGAAGATCTAAAAAATCCCCAAGAATTATTAAAATATAGAGCAGTAATTGTTGAAGCAGAAGGCCTGCCCGAAGATACAAAAAAAGGATTACTTAGATTACTTCAAAAAATAGAACAAGAGAAATAATTATTTTATTACTAATTTTATAGCCGAAATAGCTACCTCTATTTGCTTGTTGTCTGGTTTTCTTGTTGTAATTTTTTGCAGCCATAAACCAGGTTTTGTTAAAATTCTTATTAAAAAGAAATTTTCAAATTTGGCGCTTAATTTCAAGAATTCATAAGATAATGATGCTATTACTGGTATTAAAATTATTCTTGATAATATTTTAGTAATGAAATTCTCGCTTGTAATAAAAGAAAATACAATAATGCTTAATATTAAAACTATAAACAAAAAATTAGTCCCGCATCTTACATGAATTGTTGAATATTCTCTGCAGTTCTTAACAGTTAATTTTTTGTTGTGTTCATGGCAATGGACAGCCATATGTTCAGCCCCATGATATTGGAAAACTCTTTTAATGTCTTTCATAAAAGAAATCCCAATTACATATAAAACAAAAACTAAAACTCTTAATAATCCATCAATTACATTAAATAAAATCCCAGTGCTGACAAAAATCTTGGTTAAATACAAGGGCAGTAAAACAAAAAACCCAATTGCAAATAATAAAGAAATTAAAATACTAAAAAAGATTTCTTTTTTGCTTACTTCTTCTCCTTCGTCTGCAGCTTCATTTGCAGAGTAAATCAGGGCTTTGGTTCCAACATATAAAGTTTCAATAAGAACAAAAATTCCCCTTAAAAAAGGAATTTTTCTATATTTGTTAAAAAGATTAAAATTTTGTTTTTCTGTTTTTATTTTTCCATTAGTTTTTCTTACTGCTATTCCTATCAGGTCTTTATTTCTCATTAAGACCCCTTCAATTAATGCCTGTCCTCCGATTGCTTCCATTATAAAAAAAGAAAAAGAAATAAGTTATAAAACTTATTATTAACAATGAGAGTCAGAGCAGCATTTACAGCTTCCCTTTAATAATAAGCCTACACCTGCTAAAAGTACAAGTAAAGGCCATAAAAATGCTGTTGCTGTATCACTTAATCTTCCCATACCATTTAATAAAAATATTAAACCTAATAGCACTAAAAATAATCCCTTGCCCCATTTTTTTCCTTTATGACATGGACAAGAACACACGCCACCGCTCATTTTTCCTTTTGCAACCATAATATAACCTCCTTTTTCTAAAAATAATATATATGTTTTAATATATAAATATAATGATAATAAATTAACTATAATTAATTATTTTTTAACAAAAATTCAGGATTTTCTAATATTTCTTTTATTTTATTTGCAAATTTAGCTGCCTCAGCCCCATCAATAATCCTGTGGTCAAAAGCTAATGAAAAAGGCATAATCTTTCTTATTTGCATCTTTCCATCAATAACTAAAACAGACTCTTGAATTCTCCCTAATGCTAAAATAGCACATTCAGGATAGTTGATTATTGGTGTTGCAAATGTCCCGCCTAAACTACCAATATTGGTAATTGTAAATGTTCCTCCCTTTAAATCTCCCAAATCAATTTTTCTTTCTCTGGCTAAATTGCTTAAATTAGAAAGCTCTTTTGCTAATTCAGAAAGTTTCTTCCTGTCAGCTCCCTTAATAACAGGAACCATTAATCCATCTTCAGTATCAACAGCAACTCCAATATTATAATATTTCTTTAAAATTATTTCCTGGTTTTCTTCATCTAATGTTGAATTTAAATAGGGGTGTTCTTTCAAAGCATTTAAAACTGCTTTAATGACAAAAGGAAGATAAGTTAATTTTATTTTTTCCTTTTCTAATTTTTTCTTTTCTTTTTCCCTGATATCGCTTAAATTAGTAACATCTGCAATATCCATATGGGTTACATGTGGAATCTTTGAATGAGCAGTACTCATGTGTTCAGCAATTGTTTTTCTAATTCCTTTTAATTGTACTCTGTCTACATAGCCATAAAAATCATATTTTTTTACAACTTTAATTCCTGTTTTTGGTAAAACTTTTTCTGAAGATTTTCCTTTTGAAAGATTAATAACATCATCTTCAGAAATCATTCCGCTTTTTTTAATTAAGTTTAAATCGACATTTAATTTTTGTGCAAGTGCTCTTACTCTCGGGGTAACTAATATATTATCATTTTTGCTAAAGCTTTTTTCTAAAGAGCTTTGTCTTATAGAAATTTTTTCAACAGCTTTAGTTCCTGTTTTTTCTTCATCAATTTGTCCTACAACACCAGTAGATTCTTTGGAACTCCCTCCTTTTTCTTCAATTAAAATAAGAACTTCCCCTACTTTTACAGTGTCTCCATTTTTAAAATTTAATTTTAGAACTTTTCCTGATTTTGGACTAGGAATTTCAACAACAGCCTTGTCAGTCTGCATTTCAACTAATGGCTGGTCTTCTTTTATAATGTCTCCAGCTTTAACTAGCCATTTAACTATTTCTCCTTCATGAATTCCTTCTCCTACATCTGGAAATTTAAACGCAAACACCATATTCCATCTCTTTTTTGAAAACATATCCAAAGTTTTTAACTACATTCGCTTTTACTTTATTTAAATCTAATTCTTTTCCCAAAATCTTTTGCATGCTGATTGGTTCAACATCGGTTTTAGGAAAACCACAAGGATCAATTAAATCATAAAAACTTCGGCCTTCATTAACATTCAATGCAAACCCGTGATGTGTTAATAATTTACCTTTATCAGACTTTATTCCAATTCCTTTTGTACATAAAACATAATCTTTTCCATCTTTTTGATACCAAGTAGCTCTATATAATTTGTCTGTGCTCGGATTTAATCTATCGACTCTGTTAATCCCTATATCAAAATCTTTAGCAGTTTGTATCATTACTTCTTCGAGCATTCTTAAAAAATTAAAAATTCCGAATTGAGAAATATCCATAATAACATATCCCACTAATTGTCCAGGGCCTAAATATGCTGCTCCACCACCGCGACTTTCCCATCTTTTTCCATTATTTCTTTTATGAAAAGCTATCCCATTTTTAGCAATTTCATCTTCAGAAGCATGAACAACATTCCACTTATCATCACTACCTAAAGTAATAGTTGGGGGATGTTCAACTAAAATTAAAGAGTCCTTTTTTTCATATTTTTTTCTTTTTTCTAATAAACCAAGCTGAAAATCTAATGAATCAGCGTAACTTTTTTCACCTAAGTCTATTACTTGAATTGTTTCGTCCAAACTCATTTCTCCTCAACTAAAATTTATTACTTTTTTAATTCCTTCTATTATTCTGTTAACACTAGGAATATGATAATCTTCTAATTTTGGAAGTGGAACAACAACATCAAACCCAGTAACTCTTTCAATAGGAGCTTCTAAATTCAATAAGCAATTTTCATTTATCACAGCACTGATCTCAGCTCCAACACCAAACATTCTAGGAGCTTCATGAACAATCAAGACTCTTCCTGTTTTTTTAACACTTTCAATAATAGTTTCTTCATCTAAAGGACTTATTGTTCTTAAGTCAATTATTTCACAGCTTACATCACTTATCTTATCACAAGCTTCTTTTACTTTGTGAATAATTGCACCATAAGAAATAATTGTTAAGTCATTTCCCTCTTGTAAAATCTTGGCTTTTCCAATTGGGATTGTATATTCTTTTTCAGGAACTTCTTCTTTAATAGATCTGTAAATTTTTTTAGGTTCAAAAAATAAAACAGGATCATCATCTCTTATTGCACTAGCTAATAATCCTTTGGCATCATAAGGAGTTGAAGGAATGATAACTTTCAATCCAGGAATATGCGAAAATAAAACTTCAGGACAATCTGAATGATGTTCTAAAGCCTTAATTCCGCCGCCATGCGGGCATCTTATAACTAAAGGGACATTAAATCTCCCCCTTGATCTGTTTCTTATTCTTGCAGCATGAGTTATAATCTGGTCAAATCCAGGCATAATAAATCCGTCAAATTGAATCTCGCATACTGGCCTCAATCCAAAAACAGCCATTCCAATTGATGTTCCCACAATTCCAGATTCACATAAAGGAGTATCGAAAACTCTTTTCTCTCCATATATTTTTTGCAGTCCATCTGTTACTCTAAATACTCCTCCATCTTTTCCAACATCCTCTCCTAAAATAATTACATTCTTGTCTCTCTTCATCTCCTGCCTTAATCCTAAATTTATAGCTTCAACTAAATTTAATTTTGCCATCTTATTCTTTTCCAAGGTTTTCTTTTTCAGAAAAAGTTTCTAATTCTTTTTTCTGTCTTTCAGTCATGTTTTTGTAAACATATTTGAACATGTCATCAACTTTTGGTTTAGAAATTGCTTCTGCTTTTTTTACAGCATCTTCAACATCTTTTGTTAATCTTGCAATTAATTTTGTTTCATAATCTTTTGTCCATAATTTTTTCTTTTTCATAAAATTCCATAATTTAACTATGGGATCTTTTTTCTTCCATTCTTCCACTTCTTTCACATTTCTGTATTTTTTAGCATCATCTGAAGTTGTATGATCATTAATTCTAAAAGTATCACATTCAATTAAAGTTGGGCCATTTCCTTTTCTTGCATTATCTAAGGCTTCTTTAGTAGCTTTGTAAACAGCCAAAACATCATTTCCATCAACTTGAACTCCATTAAATCCATAAGCAATTGCTTTTTGCGCTAAAGTTTCAGAAGCAGTTTGTTTTTCTCTTGGAACAGAAATTGCCCATTGGTTGTTCTGGCAAATAAAAACAACTGGTGCTTTGAATACTCCAGCCATATTTAATCCTTCATGAAAATCTCCTTCAGAAGTTGCACCATCTCCAAAATAAACTAAACTGCAAATTTTTTTATTTTGAATTTTAGCCCCCATCGCAACTCCAACAGCATGTAAAATCTGCGTAGCAACAGGAATTGCAATTGGAAAATTATTTACATTTTTTGGAATATTCATTCCTCTTTCATCTCCAGCCCAATACATTAATAATTCATGCATTGGTTGTCCTCTTAAAATCAAGGCACCATTTTCTCTAAAACAAGGAAATAACCAGTCTTCTTTTTTCAAAGCATAAGAACTTCCTATAATTGTTGCTTCTTGCCCTTCCATTGAAGCGTAAGTTCCAATTCTTCCTTGTCTTTGTAAATTCAATGCCTTTCTGTCAAAAATCCTTGTAATAATCATAGCTTCATATAATTTTTTTATATTTGAATTGCTTAACTTAGGTATTAACTTTTTATCGAAGTTCCCCTTATTATCAAGAACTTCTAACCTATTTACACCAAATTTTTTTAAAGTCTTTAACATATGAATTATTTTTTCTTTTTACCTAAAGCCCACTCTTTTAATTCATCATATTCAGGAGTTCCACAAATCCATGCTCCAGTTTCTTCATTATAGAAAAAAGGCACACCCCCACATTTGCCATCATCTAATTTTTCCTGTAAAGCTGCATTTTTTGCATCATGCCAAACTTCGAGCTTAGTAATTTTAATTTTCTGTTCTTTCTCTAGTTTTGCAATTACAGGTTCAGAATCATGGCAATGTACACATTCTTTTCCAGTAAACATTAATAGTTTTCCTTCTTTTTTAGTCATAAAAATCACCATTTAGAATTAAATTTCAGCATTATATAAATTTATTCCCCTAAATCTTTAAAAAATCAAAATGCTTCTTTATAGTATGTATGGTGGTTCAAAAGAATTCGTAATTCTGGATGTATCTAGAGAAATTTACAGTAGATTTCAAAAAGAACTGCCTGATTTAATAAATTCTATAAAAATAGCAATGGACTATAATAAAAAACCAAGAATAGTTTTAAATTACAATCCATTAGAAAGGGAAGTTATAATTTCAATTATAAATAGTCCTAAAAGAATCCCAATTAGGGGATGGCAAGATCAGAAAAAGATTTCTAGAAAAGATTTTGATCTAATTAGAATGATTAGTTTTGGATTAAAGGGAAAAATACATTCCTTAAACGAATAAGATGGATCACGTTGCTGTCATGAAAAAATCTTGGAATTTAACTCATAAAATTCTAACAGGCGAAAAGAAAATAGAATCCAGATGGTATAAATCTAAATATTCTCCCTGGGATAAGATTAAAGCAGGCGAATTAATTTATTTTAAAGATTCAGGTTCACCAGTTTCAATAAAAGCAGAAGTTGAAAATGTATTGCAATTTTCAGATTTAAACTCAGAAAAAGTTTTGTCTATTTTAAATGAATATGGAAAAGATGATGGAATTGAAAGTAATCAAATAGAAAAATATTTTGAATTGTTCAAGGACAAAAAATATTGTTTGTTAATTTTTTTAAAAAACCCAGAAAAAGTAACTCCTTTCAACATAGATAAAAAAGGATTTGGATCAATGGCTTCTTGGATTTGTATTGATGAGGTAAATAAAATAATTAAATAGAAATTTTTTCCCTGCTTCTTATTCTAATTAATCTTTCACCACTGCTTTTTCTCTCTCTCGTAACTATGACTTTTTGTCTTATTCTTGCCTTTGCTTCTTGCGCAATTTTATCATGAATACTTCTTATATTTTCTGTAACCTGTCTTAGTACTCTTAACTCGAGATTTCTGCCCTTATCTTTTTGTTCTTCAGGAACCCCATAAATTAAATTCGGTCTGTAATCTTCTTTTGCACATTCATCAAACAGAAAACTTGCTGCTTCACTAGGGGTGTCAAAAAGATATGCTCTTGGTAAATTTATTCTTCCTGATTGGGTTTTTTTTAAATTTCCTACTTTTGGAGAATACAAAGCAATGCCTTTTCCTTTTTTGTATAAAAAGTAATCTATATCTTGCATAATATTTTCAAAAAATATCTGTTTTTAAATATATCTCTTTTATTCAACAAATGCTTATATATCTTATATTTTTAATAAGTAAAAAAGAGTGGCTCAAAAAAAGAGGTGATTCTTTTTTGATAAAACTTTTCTCTAAAAAAATTATTTTTTGTAAAGCCTTGTTTTCCATAAACGCTTTTCGGAAAAAGGGTTTGAAAAGGTTTAAATTCTATCTTTAACTGCACCATAAATTAATGGTAGTGCAATTGTCACATCACAAATAACATCTATAAAATCAGCTTCTTTTTTCATCTTTCCCCATGAAATTCCTTCTTTTAGTGGAGCACCAGAACTCCCCCCTGGTTCAGCTCTGTCCATTGTTATTTGAATTCCAAAAGAGGCTTTGTTTGGAGCAACTTGCAAAGCTTGTTGAATGTAATTTTTAGGTACTCCCCCGCCTAAATAAACAACACCATTTTTTTTGGATGTCCATGCAATTTCTATAATCTCCTTTAAATCATCAAAAGCTTTTACATCCATTTCTTTTCCTTGAACAATTCTTCCCCAGATAATTAAACCAATTCCAGAATCAGCCAAGCTTGGACAGAAAATAGGAACATTATTTTTAAAACATGTATTTAAAATTGTACCTTCAGGACTTAATTCTCCTAATTTACTTAATAATTCTCTTATGTTTTTGCATTTGCTCAATACAGGATAATGTTTGTCAAAAAAATCTTCTAAATCTTCATAAACATTATTTTTCATATAGCTGTTATACATTCTGTAAAGTCCTTTTTTATTTAATTCAGAATCATCAACATTTGCCTCACCCTGATAATGCTTATGTCCTAATCCTTCAACTAAATCATGGGTTAAGTTAGCTCCAGTAGTTACAAAAACATCAATTGCTTTATTATTAATCAGGTCAATAATTATATTTTTCATCCCGCCAGGAACCATTGCTCCAGCCATTCCCAAAAATATTTTGCATTCTTTGTCTTTGATCATTTTTTCAAGAATATTCGCTGCTCTCGCAATTGCTCCAGCACCCATTACACCAGAACTATTCATCTCATTAACTAATTCATTAACACTAATTCCTTTCTTTATATCAATATGCTTGATAGCTTTCATCTTAGAATTTAATAATCAAAATCAGCTTCTGTTCCTAAAGTTGCATCTACTAATTCTTGCACTTTTTCCTCTTGTATTCTATAGTTTGATCCATCTTTAATTATAAGTCCTTTTGTTAGAAATCTATTAATTACTTTAGGATTATTTACAATTTTTTCTAATTTTCGAGTTTCTATTTTATCAGAATCACTAAAAACTTCAAATAATCTTTTTATACTTTCTAATTCTACATCTTTAAAAAATTCCCCGCTGTATACAAACACTATGTCCATATTTGAGTAGTCCATAATAAAAATTCCAAATTTTCACTTTATAAAATTATCTTTTACTACTAGCAGGTGCTTTAGTTTAATTTAAATACTCTCAAGCTTTTTTAATTATATGATTTTAAAGAAAATTGGAGTTTTATCTTTAGCCAAAATATATGGCTCTTTAATGGCTTTCATGGGGTTTATTGTTGGTTTATTTGTTTCATTTTTTAGTTTTTTAATACCAGCACCTCAAGGAACAGTTCCATTAATGTCTTTAGGTTTGGCAAGTATAATACTACTTCCAATTTTTTATGGTGTTTTAGGTTTTTTGGCAGGCGGCTTTACTGCTTGGATTTATAATTTAGTTGCTAAACATATGGGTGGTTTAGAATTAGAATTTGATAAAAAATAATTATTTTTGATCAAATTTCTCAAAAAAGTTTTACATTTCTTCTATTGTTTCTATACCCAACAATTCCAAGCTCTTACCTAAAATTTCTTTAAATGCTTGAACCAAAAAAATCAAAAATTCTTCCCTTCCTGAATCGATTACCTTGGTATTATGGTAAAAATCAGTAAATAATTTAGATGCTTCAAAACTAAATTTCGCTATCAAGCTGGGATCAGCGTCTTCACATGCTTTAATTAAAATACTGTCAAATTCTGACATTTTCTTAATAAGTAAAAATTCTTTTTCATTAATTTCATTAACTTTTAATTTAATTTTTCCTTTAAAATTCTTTAAAATTGAATTAGCTCTAACATAGGAGTATAATAAGTATGGGCCGGTATTTCCATCAAAATCTAAAAATTTTTCAATATCAAAAACAATATCATGAACGCGGTGAGTCTTTAGATCGCCGTAAAAAATAGCTGCAACACCGATTTTTCTTGCAGTATCTTTTATATCTTTTAATTTTGGATTTTTTTCTTTTATGGTTTTTTCTGCTAATTCTATAGTTTCATTCAGGATATCTTCCATAAAAACTACTTTACCTTTTCTTGTTGAGAATTTTTTCCCGTCTTGATCTAAATAAAGTCCATGGTTCACATGAGTGCAATTTTTTGCCCATTCATAACCCATTAATTCCAATATTTTAAATAATTGGCTAAAATGCAGTTTTTGTTCAGATCCGACTTCATAAACCATTCTTGAAAATTTATATTTTTTATATCTATCAATAGCTGCGCTTATGTCTCTGGTTACATAAAGAGTAGTTCCGTCTTTTTTTTGGATTATTACATTGGTTAAATTATATTTTTCTAGATTAACAATTAATGCTCCTTCACTCTCTTCTAATAATTTCTTTTTCTTTAACTCTTTTAAAATTTCACCCATTCCTTTATTAAAATAAGACTCTCCAGAGACAGCATCAAATCTAATGTTAAGAATTTTGTAGATTTTTTTAAATTCTTCTAAGCTTAATTCCTTAAATTCTTTCCATAATTTTAATGCTTCTTTATTTCCTTCTTCAAGTTTTCTAAACCAATCTCTAGCTTCATCTTCAAATTCTTCTTTATTTGCTTTTACGTAGATTTCTAACAGATGTTTAATTGCATTTTTCTTTAAATCTTTTTCATTTCCAAATTTTTTATATCCAAAAATTAATTTTCCAAATTGTGTCCCCCAGTCACCCAAATAGTTTATCTTAACAGTTTTATATCCTAATTCTTTGTAAATATTTGAAATTGAATTTCCAATAATTGTAGATCTCAAATGCCCTATCCCAAAAGGTTTGGCAATATTTGGAGAGGACATCTCTATAACTGCTTTTTTCCCTTTTCCAGGATTTAATCTCTTTTTATGTAGAATGTTTTTGATTGTTTCTTCACATAATATTTTTTTATCAACAAAGAAATTCAAATAAGGGCCCTTAGCTTCAACTGTAACATATTTGCTTTTAATCTTCTTGCTTAATTCTAAAGATATTTCATTTGGATTTTTCTTAAATATTCTTGCTAAATTAAAGCATGGAAAAGCATAGTCTCCTAAATTCGGATCAGGCGGGATTTCTAAATTTATTTCTTCTTTAATTTCTCTTTTTAAGGCCTTTACAATCTCTTCTTTAAAGTCCATATTCTCAATCAGATTAGTCAATATTTAAATATTATCACTATTTCAAAATAATATGATCACTAGGGATTGGAGAGAAGTAAAAAGAAGATATTGGGATATAGTTGACGAGATATTGAGAAATTCAGACATTATTCTAAATATATTGGATTCAAGATTTTATAATGAAACAAGAAATAAGTTCATTGAGGAAAAAGTAAGAGCTTATAGGAGAAAATGGATTTTTGTGTTAAATAAATCTGACTTGGTGCCTTTAACTAAACTGCAGGAGGCTTTTGACGAATTAAGCAAAATAGCGATAACTGTTCCCTTGTCATGCAGAGATAGGCGTGGAAAAATAAGATTAATTAAAGCAATAACCCAGACTGTAAAAAAAAGGCCGATGAGAATAGGGGTCGTCGGATATCCAAATACAGGCAAGTCTTCTGTAATAAACTATCTGACAGGGAGAAAAGCGGCAAGAACAAGTCCTGTTGCAGGATTTACAAGAGGTATGCAGTGGATAAAATTAAGTAAAAATATCAAGTTGATTGACACTCCAGGAGTAATTCCCTTGGAAGAAAAAGATGAAGCAGAACTTGCAGTTAAAGATACATTGACAAAAGTTCAAGATGTAGAAAATGTTGCCTTAAAGATTATTTCTGTAGTATTGCATAAAAATAAAAATTTGCTTGAACAAAGGTATAATATAAAGCCGAAATTAAACCCAGAAGAAGTATTAGCGCAGATAGCTGTAGAAAAAAAGAAATTAAAGAAGAAAGGGGAGCTAGATATTGAATCAGCAGCCAGAATGGTAATTAATGATTGGCAGAAAGGCAGATTAAAATTAGCTTTGCACAATAAGTAGTTGTTTTCTAGATTGGTTACAAACCAATATCTTTTTGTGCTTGTTCATTCAGTGATGAACTTCTGGGCAAAAGCATTTGCCCCTGATCCAAACATATAGCTTGAACCCCGTTATTTTCCTTCTTTTCCTGCCTTCTTTACTCATAATCCAATTTTTTAATTCTCTTTTATTTTGTAATTAGATTACTCATTGTCTTTTATATAAGACTATTAAATATTTAATATTTTATTTTAACTTAAAAGTAGATTTAAAGATTTCCGGATTTTTCGGAAAGTTTTCGGAGTTATTGTGCAAAGCCATTAAAATTGTAAGCTTTATAAATCTCATTTAAACTCTAAATTTATGGACCAAGAAAATAATCCCTTGACAAAAGCAGAGAAAAAGGAAATAAAAAAAGAACAAAGACAAACAGAGAAAGAAGTGCATGAAAAAAATAAAAAGCGAATAAAAATAATTAAATCTTTATTTAAGTACTCTTTACTTTTATTAATTTTAGCTGGTTTTGGATATGGTTTATTCAAAATTTTAACAATAAAAACGCTGGATAAGTCAGATTTTTTTAAAGAAGGCAATGTTCATTGGCATGCTAAAGCAGATATTTTTATTTGTGGTGAATACAAAACTCTTGAACATTTGGGGACTGAAAATCATCATGCAGGCCTTTCTTTGTTGCATACTCATGGAGATAATACAATACATGTAGAGGGAAAACCATTTAGATATAGTGATATAACTTTGGGAAAATATTTTGGGGCGATTAATATTCCTTTTGGAGCTGATAGAGTAATGGATAAAATTAATGGAGATAAATGCCCCGATGGAAAAGAAGGTAAATTAACAGTGTTGTTAAACAGAAAACCATTGGAAAATGCAATTAACTATAGTGTTAAAGACGGAGATGATTTCGAAATAAGGTTTGAATAATTATTGAAGAATTTCTTTTGATCTTTCAAATACTTCTCTTGATTTTCCTAAAAAATCTTTCAATTTTGTTAAAAGAGAACTATTTATATTTTTTAAATATCTCTTATCTAACATATTAAATCTTTTCTGAACATTGTCAAATTCTCTATTAAAATTTTCAAAATAATCTTCTGTTGTTTTTTCATCATAAATTGATTTCTGTCTTTCAGTCCCAGTTTCTAGATCAGAATTCATTAATATCAATAAATTTTTCATTTTCAGAAGCCTTCTTAAGTCTTTTTCAAATAAAAAAACAGATTCATCCCTTTCTTCATTTCCGCTGAAAAAATTAATTATTCTTTGTCCAAGAGATAATTTTTTGCCAGAATACGTTTTTTCAATCGCTTTAACTTCTATATTTGTTAAGTCTATGCTTTTGCCGTCTATTTCTATGTACTCGCTCAGTTTAATCACCTAATTCAATTCAGGTATAGATTTCCTGGATCTTTCAAAACTAATTATTTGATCAATTATTAATTTAAATTCTTTCATTAATTTTTCAAGTTCCTTAACTAATTCTGATGAAGAATCTAAATGTTTTTTCAAAAAAGAAATTTTTTGGTTAAACCTGTCTTTTGTATTTAAAGCATCAGATATGACTGTTTCAAAACTGCCATAAGTTGGGCCTGTTTTAGGAGATAAATTAAATAGATACCTTAGAAATTTATCTGCAGCTCCTCCAACAGGTATACTTGTAGCTTGTTTGTAATGAAAATCCAGAAATTTTATTGTTTGTTCTATATCATTGATTTCTTCTTGAAGCCAGTTAATAGCATCTCTTTTCCCTAAAATAGTATCACTAAAAATAGTTGCTACTTTTCCAAAAATACCTTTTTCTTCATTTTCCTTGTTATATTTTCCATAAATTTCTTTAATTAATCTAACTTCAAAATCATTTAATTCAACAAGGCTTTCATCACCAAACTTCAGGCACTCTTTAGGAAAAAGTTTTACCATTTAATCTCTTTAAAATAAAAAGAAAATTATTTTATTTTAGCCGCTACTTTGTTTGCTGACTCTAGGTCTTTCCAGCAAGCTTCAAACATAGTTTCCATTGCTGTTGTAAAATAAGGAGTATTTACCCAAACACCCAAATCATAGCTCGGATGCACTTCTTCATCATCTAAAGCCATAAACATTAATTCTTTCCCATCTACTAAAACAAATCTTGCTTTGATTGCTTCATTATGTCTTACATCTGCTATCTTAGAAAGATCTTGGACAGTAGTTAGATTTTCTTTAGTAATTGGTGCAGCTATTCTAATAGACACTCCTTTTTTAGCTAGTCTTTCTAGCTCAGGTCTTAATGCTTCTACTTTTCTTAAAACTCCCTTGGATGTAGTCATAATAGTAACGCTTTTTTTTGCATTTTTTATCATAAATTCTAAGTGAGTGTATAAATTGTGTCTTCCTCTTATTGCTCCTGATAAATCAGTTGCTTCTACAAATTCAATACCTTGTTTATACAATAAATTTAATTCACCAAGAACATCTCCATCTCTTAATTCTTCTAATTTTTTTACTTTGTTATCAGAGTCTTGTTTTACTAATTTTTTTACTCTGTGAACAACTTCTAGAGGTTCAACAGCTAGGTATTTTATTGGTTTTCCTAATTTCATAACAACAAAACCCTTTTTTTCTAAGCTTTCAAGAACATCATAAGATCTGGATCTAGGAACATTACCAATATCACTTAATTCACCTGCTGTAGAAACACCACGAGAAAGAAGCGCTGTCCAAATTCTAACTTCATAAAGATTAAGCGCAAAATATTGTCTCAATTTACTTAAAAAATCATCTTTGACAATCATTATTAACTCCCTCCCAGGAAAATCACCTTCTTTTTTATTTAAACTTTAATTTTCGTCTTTTTCTCTCTTTTTAACTACTTATTTAGTATATCATCTTTTATTCACTGTGATGAACAATACTTACTAAGTTGTAACCACAACTACTATATAAAGATTATTATGCGGTAAACTTTCTTTTTTTATTAAAAAATATTAAATAATTTCTTTTCCTTTCTGATATTTGTAAATTTTTTCCAAGTCTTTTAACGAATTTATTTCATCTAACGGTTTGTCATGAGTTCTAAGCCTTAAAAATCTTGGAAATCTTAATGCAAAACCAGAATTATAGCTTGGGCTCTTTTGTATTTCTTCATATCCAACTTCAATAATTATTTTTGGCTTGACAAAAACAGTTCTTCCCTCTTCTTTTACAATTAAGGGTTTCAATAATTTTGTAATTTCTTTATATGTTATTCCCGCTTCACTTTCTTTTTCTTTAATTCCAGTGCTTACCATTCCACATTCTAAAAATTTATCTTTGTTCTTGCACGCAACAATATATGAGCTTAAATCTCCTGCTCTTTTACCTTCACCATAAGTTGCTCCAACTATAACTAAATCAAGAGGTTCAAGAACATTTTTGATTTTGCACCAGCCATTGACATATCTTCCAGGAATATAATTAGAATTAATATTTTTTAGCATTAACCCTTCATTTCCAGCTCTCAGGGATTCTTTGTAAAATTCATTAATTTCTTTTGCATTATTGCTGACTAATTTTTTTGTTAATATGATCTCTCCTTTTTTCTCTTTTATAATTTTTTCAAGAATTTTCCTTCTTTCTATTAATGATGAATTCATTAAATTCTTCCCATCTAAATAAAGAATATCAAATACATTTAATTCTACAGGAAATTCTTTTGCAGTTTCTTCAACGTCATATTTTCTTCTTATTCTTTGTGAAATGCTCTGAAATGGCATGTATTTCCCGGTTTTTTTGTCTATGCCAACAGCCTCGCAATCAATAATGAATTTTTCTCCCTTTATGTTGTTTTTTACATATTCTATAACATCAGGGAACTGTTTTGTTACTTCTTCCATTCTCCTTGTAAATAATTTGAGGTTATCTTTGTTTTTATGTGCTTGAATTCTAAATCCATCCATTTTAAATTCAGCCTGAATGGTTTCTCCTAAAGCCTCAAAAGCCTCTTCTAAATTATTTATTATAATAGCAAGCATTAATTTTGCAGGCCTTCCAACTTTTATTTCAATGTTTTTTAATAAATTATTTTTTGCTAATTTGGCAACTTCTCCATAATCAACAGTTAAATTAAATGCATTTTCAATATCATTTACTTCCTTGTCAAAAGCCTTGCTTATTGCATCTCTGATTATTCCTTCTTTTACTCCAACTCTTAGGTCTTCTAAAATTGTTCTTACAATGAATTTTGCTTCCTTTGGAGATGCATTGCTCAGTAATTCAGAAACTAATTGTATTTTTTTGTTGACAGTTCCCTCTCCCTCAAGCAAAGCTAATTTTCTTATATTTTCAAATACTTTCTCTGTGCTTAATTTTCCCGAAGATAAAGTAGTCTGCTTTTTGTTCTTTACAAGTTCTTCAACAACTATTCCTAAATCTCCTTTTTTCTTCCATAACTTTTCAACTTCTTCTGATCTGACTCCAATCACAGAACTAATGGCTTTCAACACTAATCTGGAACTAAAACCAATGTTTCTTTCATCCCACTCTGGAAATACTTTTCCCTGGACTAAGTATATAATTAAGTCTAGTTCTTCATCTGAACTCTCTTTTAATAAATTAGCAAGAATATCTGCTTTTTCAAGTTTTTTTGTCGTCCCTTCTAATTTTTCATAAAATTTAACCAGCTCAATATAGTCCATCCAAAAGATTATAAATTTAAATAATTTAAAGGTATCTAATGAATTTAGATGAAGTAATAAAAAAAAGAACTAGTGTAAGAAAATATCTTGAAAAACCAGTTGCTTTAAACAAAATAGCTTCTTTATTAGATGCTGCCAGAACAGCCCCGAATTCTGGAAATCTGCAAGAATTCAAATTTGTAGTTGTAAATGATAAAAATATAAAAAATCAGATAGCAGAAGCCTCATTAAGGCAATTTTGGATGAATTCTGCTCCAGTTTTTATTGTAATCTGTAGTGATTTAAGCAGATTGGAAAATTTCTATAAAGAAAGGGCAAAAGATTATGCTTTGCAAAATTCTGCTGCTGCTTCTATGTTAATTTCTTTAAAAGCAGTTGATCTGGGTCTCTCATCATGTTGGGTTAATGTTTTTGATGAAAATGCAATTTCAAGAATTTTAAGAATCCCGGAAAATGTTAAACCTCAAATAATATTAGTCATTGGTTATGAAGAAGAAAAATCAAAAAAGAAACCTTCAAGAATTCCTTTGGATAAACTAGTCTCTTTTAATAAATATGGTACAAAAATTATAGATGTAAAAAACTGGGCAAAAGAAAAATATTTGAATAAAATAAAAAAATTATTTGCAAAATAAACTATTTTTTCTGGGAATACAAAGGTTCTTGCATTTTTGGTTTTGCTCTTCCCTGCAGTTTAAAAAATACCTTTTCTTTCCTGTCTTTGTTTACTGTAATGAAATCATGGTAATCTTCATAAAATTCTTTTGTAATCTTTATAATATGAGTTCCATCACTTAATCCAGAAACTAATTTCGGAGTAATTCCAGCATGAAGACCATCAACATAAATATCAGCTCCGCTTGGGTCTGATTCAACATAAGCTCTTCCTGTATTTGGTTCTAATTCAAAAAATACATCTTTATTTTCATTTTTGTTTATTATGACTGATTTTGTTAAATCATAATATCCTAATTTTTTCAATGTTATTTTATAATCTCCTGGATTTAAAGCAGCTAAAGTCAGTGGTGTTTGTCCAATATAATTTGCTCCTAAATAGATCTCAGCCTTATTAGGATCTGATAAAATAAATATTTCAGAATTAACTACTTCTTCTACTACGTGAAATTTTCCAGTAATAATTATCTTGTTGCTTAAATACCCTGCAGCTAAAACTAAAAAAATCATTAAAAGTAATTTAAATTCTTTACTCAAATTATCACCTCTTCTAAATAAAAATATAACTTGCTTAATATAAAAAGGTTTTGTTATAAAAAAAAGAAAAAGAAGCTAGTGCAATATGCACTAGCAAGATTTAGCAATAGGGCATGGGGGAAATGCCCTTAGCATCTTAAAATCTTTTAGGAGTTGAAGTCAACATATCTATTCCTAGATCTTGACTAACTTTTACTCCTGAGCTAACAAATTTCTTCTTGTCAACTCTACCGAGGATATATGGTGAATTTACACCCGTAATAATTGTCATAACCCTCATTTTTCCTTTCATGCTTGGGTCAATTCTTGCACCCATAATTACATTTGCATCAGGATCAAGAGTTTCTGTAATTAATTCACCAGTTCTATTAACTTCATCTAAAGTTAAATCATCTCCGCCTGTAATATGAATCAAAGCACCTGTTGCTCCTTCATAACTTACATCTAAAAGTGGATTTGTCAAAGCTCTTCTTGTAGCTTCTTCTACTCTAGAGTCTGTATCACTTTCACCAATACCAACAACAGATACATCTCCATTTGACATAATTGCTTTAACATCAGCATAATCCAAGTTTACTAAAGATGGAACTGCTATCGTTTCTACTATACCTTTAATCATTGTAGAGATTAATTCATTTGCAACTGCAAATGCTTGCTGAATTGGTAAATTTCCAGCAATGCTTGTTAATCTGTTATTATCAATTACAATTACAGTATCACTCACTTCTCTTAATTGTTGTAAAGCAAATTCTGCTTTGTCTACTCTTGCTCTTTCAATATCAAATGGCATCGTTACTGTGCCAATAACAATTGCTCCTTGTTCTCTTGCTAATTGTGCTACAACAGGTGCAGAACCGCTTCCTGTTCCTCCGCCTAAACCAGCACATACAAATACCATATCGCTTCCTTTAAGAACTTCTTTTAAATCATGCAAACTTTCTTTTGCAGCTTCTCTTCCTTTTTCTGGAAATCCACCGCAACCTAAACCTCTTGTTAATTCTTTACCAATTAAAACTTTATAATCTGAACTTGAAATCTCAAGGTGTTGTTTGTCTGTGTTTAAAGCAACAACTTCAGCTCCCTGAATTCCTTTTTTATGCAACCAGGTTACAGTATTGCTTCCTCCACCACCGCAACCTACAACTTTAATATTAGCAACACCAACATGAACATCGCTCATACCAAATTCCTTGGCTGTTTTTAACGCATTATTTACAAAACTTTCCATATATCCTCTTCCTCCCCGCTTTTTTATTTTTGATCTTGATATATATACTAAACTACAATAATATTTATATTCTAGTTAGTACTTTATCTCTTTTAAGAAATAATTTGAGTTTAATGATAAATGATTTAAACTCTAGATAGAAAACATAAATCTAATTAAGACATAAGAAGTTCGCCAAAACTTCAATGCTGAATTGATTTTAACGCCAATTAAAATCAACAAAGTCGAAAGTTAATGTCAAATTTATTTAATATTATTATTTACTCTTTCTTTATATATAAACATTCTTAAAGTTAAAAATATAAATCATAAAATATATTTTCTAGAATATTATTTTTAGCACAAACTATTTATATATAAAATATGGTTTTTTTATAATGCAAAAAGCAAATCCAGGTGATAAAGTAAAAGTTTTGACAGATTCTCAGGAATTAGAAGGCATTGTTATTCCTTCTCCAAATGATACTTTTGTTCTTAAATTAAATTCAGGATACAATGTTGGCATTGATAAAAAGAAAATAAAGAAAATTGAACTATTGCAAAAACAAAAAACTCAGGAAATAAAACATCCAAAAGTCCAATATAATAAAGATCTAAAAACAATTTCTATTTTGCATACAGGAGGAACAGTTGCCTCAGCTGTAAGTTATGAAACTGGCGGTGTAATAGCAAGATTTACTCCAGAAGAAATTCTAGCTATGTTTCCAGAACTCCAGAAAATTGCAAATATTAAATCAAGATTAATCAGCAATATGGCCTCTGAAGACATGAATTTTAATCATTATAATTTAATTGCAAAAGAAATTGAAAAAGAGATGGAAGATGGTGTTGACGGAATTATAATTACTCATGGCACAGATACATTAGGATTTACAGCAGCTGCCTTGACTTTTATTCTAGAAAATCTTCCAATTCCAGTTTTACTTGTAGGATCTCAAAGAAGTTCAGACAGGGGTAGCACAGATGCAAAATTAAATTTATTGTCAGCAGTCCAATTTATTTCTAAAACCGATTTTAAGGATATAGCAATTTGCATGCACGAATCAATGAATGATGATTCTTGTTTGATTATGTCTTCATTAAAAACAAGAAAAATGCACTCATCAGCAAGAAATGCCTTTAAAGTTGTTAATGATACTGCAGTTGCCAAAGTAGATTCAACTGGAAATATCACATTTCTAAAGCAGCACCCAAAAAAAGAAGAAAAGAAATTAATTTTAAAATTATTTGATCCTAAATTAAAGATTGGTATTTTAAAATCTCATCCAAATATGTCTGCTAAGGAAATTTCAAATTATTCTGGTTTTGATGGCTTAATTCTGGAAGGTTATGGAATGGCAGGAAATTTTCCCATAAATAAAATAGATAAATTTACAGCAGAAAACGAAAAAATTTACAATGAATTAAAAAAATTATCTAAAAAGATTCCTTTGGTAGCAACTTCCCAGACAATTTATGGAAGAGTAAATATGAATGTATACTCAACAGGAAGATTGATGCAGGAAGCAGGAATTATTGGGCATAATTTAGACATGTTGACAGAAACAGCCTTCATTAAACTTGCCTGGTTATTAAGCAATTTTCCTAAAAATAAAATAAAAGAATTGTTTAATGAAAATTTGCATGGTGAAATTTCAAAAAGAACAGAGCCAGATTTTTCTGAAAACTAATAAGAAGTCTTACTTTTTAAAGCATCCAAAAATTCTATTGCTGAATCATATTTTCCTTCTAATGCTTGTTGTTTTAATCTTTGATAGAAACTTTCACCTATTGGGATTTGTTCAGGCTTACAACTACAACCATCATCTTCAAAAATAATAAATCTTCCTTTCATAAATCCTAAACTCATTCTAAAACCACCACTAGTTTCAATTACCGAAGTAATAAATTCTAATCCATGAATTCTTTTTAATTCTTCTAATTCAATAAATCCTTTAAATTCTCCACCCCTTTCTGAAAGTCCACCCATAATTTTTTATTCCAATAATTAATATAAAAGCATTTGTATACTCTATAAGATGCTGACAGCCAAAGAAATGCTCGATAAGATTAAATGGGCTAATAAGTTTAATCCTGAAAATATTGCCTTAATTTATTTTGATAGGATATTAAATAAGAATTTAGAAATAAAATATAAAGATATAAAAATAGAGGATAACTTTATAATAATTGAAAAAGATAATAAAATATCAGAAATTCCTTTGCATCGATTAAGAGAAATAAGAAATAAAAAGGTAATAATTTGGTCAAGAAAAAAGTAAAAGAGGTTCCTAGTTCATTAAGAACTTGGTTTTTAATTCATTTTGTTGCTGATTATTTATTTGGCATTCCATTATTATTTTTCCCAGAAACCTTTCTAAGATTTTGTGGTCTTCCTGTAAATGATTTATTGCCTATGAGATTAGTGGGCGCAGCTCTTTTAGGCATTGGTGGAATTTCTTTATTAAGTAACAAGGCGGGTTTTGAAACTTACAATTCTCTATTGAATCTAAAAATAATCTGGTCAGTTTCAGCTATAATTGGAATTCTTATTACTATGTCACAAGGCTATCCATCAGTTGGTTGGTTATTTTTCTTTATTTTCCTTATATTCTCATTAATCTGGATATATTATAAATTGAGAATAAACAATAATTTATTTAAACTAAAATAAACTTGCTTTGATATGCTAAATTATAAGGAATTAGATTTTAAATGCGGCATAGAATGTCACCAACAATTAGAAACTCATAAATTATTCTGCAAATGTCCTTCTCTGACAAATACTGAGAAAGTAGATTATACAATTAAAAGAAAATTAAGAGCTTCTGCAGGAGAATTAGGAAAAGTAGACGTAGCTGCTTTATATGAAACTCAAAAAGATAAGACTTTCATTTATGAAGTTAATAAAGAAACTTCTTGTCTAGTTGAATTAGATGAATCTCCGCCAGAAGAATTAAACAAAGAAGCACTGAAAATTGCATTACAAGTCGCTCTTTTAACAAATGCAAAAATAGTTGATGAAATTCAGGTAATGAGAAAAGTTGTAGTTGATGGCTCAAATGTTTCTGGTTTTCAAAGAACAGCTTTGATTGCAGTTAATGGTTCAATAAAAACTTCAAAAGGAGATGTAAAAATTCCAACTATTTGTTTGGAAGAAGAAGCAGCTAAAAAAATAAAACAAGATGAAAAAACAGTTACTTATAATCTAGACAGACTGGGAATTCCATTAATTGAAATTGCAACAGATTCTAATATAAAAGATCCAGAACATGCAAAAGAAGTTGCTGGATTAATTGGTATGATCTTAAGAAGTACAGAAAAAGCAAAAAGAGGCCTGGGAAGTATAAGACAAGATGTTAATGTCAGTATTAAAGGACATCCAAGAGTAGAATTAAAGGGTTTCCAGGATTTAAGAGGAATTCCAAAAACAGTTGATAATGAAATTCATAGGCAATTAGAAAATTTAAAATCAAAAAAAGAAATAAAATCTGAAGTGAGAAAAGTAGAGCCTGATTTTTCATCAACATACTTAAGGCCAATGCCAACAGGAAGTAGAATGTATCCAGAAACAGACATAGTTCCAGTAAAAATTACAAAAGAATTATTGT
>CAYWEX010000002.1:0-87173 GCA_964457785.1 Candidatus Woesearchaeota archaeon | reverse complement strand
AATCAGAGATGATACTTTTACATTAAGCAGAAAAAGAACAATAGAATTATGTGACGCAATAATAAAAGAAGGACTAAATAAAAAAGTTATTTGGGATTGTATTACAAGAGCTGGCCTTGTTGACTTGGAATTATTAAAAAAAATGAAGCAGGCTGGTTGTTGCGGTATTCACTTTGGTGTCGAGGGTGGAACTCAAAAATTAATTGATACTATTCACAAAGACGCTACTCTAGATCAAATAAGAAATGCTTTCAAATGGGCTAGAGAAGCTGGCTTAGAAACAAGAGGTTACTTTATGGTTGGATTGCCTGGTGCTCAAAAAGAAGATGATATGGCAACAATTAATTTTGCAAAAGAATTAGATCCAGACTGGGCTCAATTCACAGTTACAATCCCATATCCAGGTACACAATTATACAAAGAAGCAAAAGAATTTGGTACTTTAACTTCTAGTGAAGCAGATTGGGATAATTATCAAACTTGGGGTGGTTTTTCAGATGATCAACTACCTTGGACAACTCACGGAAGAACATCAGAAGAATTAAAAGCAATGCAGAGATTAGCTCTAAAAAGTTTTTATTTCAGGCCAAAAGTAATTTTCAGGAAAATGAAAAATATAGATAATTGGCCAATTTTAAGAAAATATGTTCTAGGTGCAGCAGCATTATTAGCTGGTGGATCAGGAAGACAACCAGAATAATAATAAAATTTAAATCAAAAATAAGTTCTAAAAAATTTATGAGTTAAAAGAGAAACTTTGTCCATGATTCTCATTTTATCTTCTCTTAATTCTTCACTTAAATATTTTTTTGATGGTATTCCAAATTTAATATTTTTATATCTTAGTCCTTCAACTGTAGATTCCATCTCGCAGTCAAATAAAACAGTTATCTCTGGTTGTTCAAACAAATGAAAGTCACCGTGAATTCCAGCGGGTCTTTTGCCAGTGCACCATCTTCTTGTATCATCTTTTTGCAGCCATAATTTACCAGAAGTAATTGCCTGCTGAATAACATATTCAGCTATTATTGATTCTTCACTTGAAATATAATCAAGTAATCTGGTAGTTTCATCAGTTGTTAATACTCTGGGAAAGTTTACTTCCACTTCCATAATTCCTTCATCAGTTATTTCTTCTAATGTCATAAATCTCAATTCAAAAATAAACTATTTAAAGTTTTCCGAAATCTTTTTAAAGCCACTCATAGTTAAAAACTAACATGCAAACTGCAAAATATATATTCATTTTAACAATTTTAAGTTTATTAGTAATAAGTGGCTGTACTAAAGAAGAACCTAAGCAGATTTATCAGCCACCTGTGCAAGAAGAAGAATTAATTATCTCTTTGGAAAAAGTATATGAAAAAGAAACTCATAAATATTATATTTATTCAACAGGAAGATACTCAAATAATTTAATTTCTTCAGGAGAACCAGCAGAAGGAACATTGGTTGAATCTGATTTAAATTATCTTAAGTCCTTGGTTCAAGGCTATAAATTCAATTCTATTCCAGCTTATATGGAAGGAGCTGGAGAAAACTGTCCAACAATAATATTAAAAGTTTATTTTAATCAGCAGCAGGAAAAAGTGCTTAGGGCAGAATCCTGTGCAAATACTCCAGAAGAATTTAACAAGATTGTAGATGAAATTGAAAAATTAACATAAATTAATAATCTACTCCAGTTCTTAAATAAGTAGGGTTTGTTTTTATATCTTCATCATAGCTCAATTTCCATATCTTTATTGAACCAAAAAAGTCATTATACTCAGTGAGAAAAACCAAATCAAAACCATGAGTAGCCTCATCATAAATCTTTTCAAAACCCTTCCATTCTTCAGAAGAGTCTTTATTTTTATCAAACAAGAAAAGTTGTGCAAAAGCAGTGTTTTTTACACTTGGGCTTAAAAAAAGTCCAATACCTAAAGTGTTGCTTTCACTGTTCGAATTTATCATTGGAACTATTCTGAAGCACCCATCATATCCATATTCATTAAATAAATAACTTGCCCCGTTAAAAAATACACAATTTAAAGGAACCTCAGTCAGTTCTCCATTATATAAAATTACTATTTGTGGTTGTCCAAAAGCCAAAATTTTATTGTCTTTTGTTCTTACTGGCAAAATAACACCCCTCGCAACAGCAGAATTTTTTGGGAAAAATTTGCCAGCAGCAATTAAATCCTCGTCTAAATTAAACTCACCATCATATAAATATTTATAATTAACTTCACCATTTTCACTCTCTTCACCTTTAATAGGTTCTCCCGCTAGAAAAGCAGGAATACTAGAATCCAAATCAGAAGTTTCATTTGAGCCTATCTTTGAAATGACAAAATATTTTCCTAGTTCTTGATGAGAAATTAATAAATGTGTAGCATTATGTGATTTTAATAATTCTAAAACTTCTTCTCTGTTTTGCCCCATGAACAAATGTCTTGCAATAAGATGATTAATCTCGCCCCTTGCATTCCCACCATCTGTTAATGTTGCTCTTTCTCCAAAAGCCTGTATCCAGTAGCCATAATCCCACCAATGAGAAAATACGCTCTCTTTTGGAGTATTTTCTCTTACAAATTTCATTGCTGTTTGCCATTGTGGGTTAAATTCCGGCCTAAATCCATCTACTAATTTTATGCCGGTTATTGATCTTTCAGCTAAGCTGCCAGCTATAAATGGGAAAAAAACCAGCATATATACAGTTAAAAAGCAAAAAAACTTTGTCAGCTTATCTTCTGTTTTATAATAAAAATCATATATATTTACTATTAAAAAAGCAACAAAAATACTGGCAATTGGAACAAATATAAAAACCAGCCTTAGTAGATCTACTGCAGTAAAAGCAGTAATAAAAAACCACATTAATAAAAACAGGTTATTGAAAGGCACACTCATGAAGATTTCATAAAGCTGCTTGTCATTTTTCAGTTTCTTGTAATGCTCTTGCTCTTCACCTTCTATAGTTTCTATTTTTTTATATTGCCTCTCCTTGTAAAAACCATAAATAAAATATCCTGAAAATAAAATCAAAAAAGCAGAGATTGCACCTAAAAACAACATTCTTGAAAAAAGAGTTTGACCATCCAAAGCAGGACTAAGAGAAGATTTGCTAATGAAAAAAACTAAAAGAAATATAGTATAATAAAAAACAAAAGTCCATTTGCGTTTTTTTAAATCTTTAAACATTTGATAAAATAAAACTATAGAAGCAGCTAACATAGCCAAAAAGAAAAAAAACCCAAAAGCAGTCATCCAATTATTAAAATAAGTAGATTGGTTCTCAACTACAGTTTTCACAAAAATGTCTTGGCTAAATGGTTTTAGCAGATATAAAAATAAGCCAGTAAACTTAGTGTAAAAATAAGAAATAAAAAATCCTAATCCACCACCATATAAAAAAACAGAAAAAAATAATGGAAAGAAAACAACCCCTAAAATAGCTAATAAAAAAATACTCAAAATACCAATAGGATATTTATTTAATTTTTCTCTTAAATTAAAAATATTATATTCTTTTATTAAAAGATATATAAGCCCACCGCCCAGAGCAATCAGTGTAATTTGAGATGTAAAAGAAATTAAAATTGCTTTAAATCCATAATAAGACCTGTAAAATGTTCTTAATAACAAAAAAGTACTGAACCACCACCCAGCATAAGCATAAAATTCTCTTTTGCTTAAATTATTTAGGATAACTTTTAACAAAGTAGTTATGCCTATTATAAGAAAAATAAAATTAACCCCGCCCCATACAGCCCCAAGCAAAGATGTAAATATGCCAGAACTTATTCCGTGTAAATAACCATATTTATGATTTGATTTAATTGCAAGAACATAAAAATAAAGAGATGCAAAGAAAAAGACTATTGCAAGAGATTCCTTGTCAAAAACTCCAGCTACTGTTCTAAATAAGAAATCAGGCATGACAGTTAAAAAAGCACTCGCAAGTAAAGCAACCCTAAAATCAAATAGTTTTTGAACAAGCAGATAAAAAAATATTAAAGCAATACAAAAAAATATAGCCGGGGAAATCACGCTAGCATATCCAAATGTTATTGTTGAATTAAAAAAATGCAGAAATTTGTATAAATAAACTATAAACTGAGATAAAAAATTAAACTCATCTAATTTGGCAAAGCCAAATGGATAATATCTCATCAAATCTAATTCCATTAACTTTCCATTTTCCAAAATATATTTAGAATATCTAAAAAAAGCTGCAGAATCAGGATCTACTGGAACATACTCGCCATCTACATCAATAAGCATGGATAAGTTGGATATTCGTAACCAAAAACCTAGCAAAAGAATAATTACTAACCCAACATAGCCTAAAAGAGTTTTGTTTTTCTGTAGAAAAGAAATTATCTCTTTTTTTCTCTGAACAAGATCCCTTTCCATTTCCACATTTAATTAGCAATGAATTTTTAACAATTTCGGTACTATAGTTTGTTTTAAAGTTCTCCCGATTTATCAAATCTTTCAAACAAATTTAGTATTTTATCCTTGCCAAGGAAAAACAAAAGAAACAGCCCAATAGGCAAAGCTGGAAAAAATCCAAGAACTCTTAAATAAAAAACAATTTTAGCAGCTCCTAATAAAGGTATTCCCAATCCAACTAAAAACGCTCCTTGTATAGCATCTCTAACACCAAGTCCGCCAGGCAACCCGCCTAATTTTCCTAATGCCGAACTAACCCAAAAAATAACAAGAGCATAGATATAACTTAAATCAAAAGAAAAAGCCCTTGCTAATAAAAACAAGCTAATTGGTGTAACTAAAATTAAACAAGCTGTTCTAAAAAAGTAATTTATTATAAATCTCTTTTCTGTAAATAATGATTTTAATTCTCCAAAAACTCCATCTAAACCTTCTTTTTTGATCCCAAGATTTCTTAGTAGGTTTTTGAATTTATTTGGTAAAAAAGGAAAAATATTTAGAACTACCTTAATTAATAGTTTATAGTAAATTATGAAAAAAATCAAAAAGAAGATTAACAAACCTAAAAAAATTATTCTAAATAAAAAATTTAATTCTAAAACATTTAAACTGGTAAAATAAATTACAGCCAGAATAAGAACTAATTGCCAGATTAATTCAAATACCTGATCAAAAATAAGTATTACTGAACTTTTTTGAATGCTTATTTTTTCCCTTAATTTTCCCGCTATAGGGTTTCCTATAAATATCCCGATCTTAAAAGGAGCAAGATAGTTTATAGAATTAGAAATACAAATAATAAGAAAAGAGCTTACTCTTCCTATTTTTCTATCAATATGCCTTAATACATACCTATACCTCAAAGCAATAATTAAAATAGTTATAAAATTAACAAAAAGTACAGCTATTAAATTTAAAAAATCTAACATTGTTTTAATAAACCTAGATTAAAAAGAACATATTTATTTAAAAACCCTATTTTTCCGCTAGTTCTTCTATTTTTTGTATTTTTCATAAATATCTATGGTTTCTTTTATCATTTTGTCTAAATTAAAATATCTTAATATTCTTTCTTTTCCGATTTTGCCCACTTCTCCTGATTTTTTTGGATCTTTAAAAATCTGGATAATAAATTCAGCTATTTGCTTGTAATCTTTTGGTTTTACCAAAAAACCAACATCATCAGTGATTATTTCAGGAACTCCCCCAACATTAGCGCCAATAACAGGAGTTTTGCACATCATTGCCTCCATATAAACCTGGCCTAAAGCCTCAATTATAGACGGCATTACAAAAACATTTGCCTCCTTATATAAAGGGAGTAATTTTTCCTGAGAGACATGATCAATAAATTCAATTTTATTTTTCAAACTATTTTTTATAACTTCTTTTTCAATTAGTTTTTTGTAAATAAAAGAACAGCTTCCAACCATTGTCAATGTAGAATCAGGAAATTCTTTTAATATAATTGGCAGGGCCTTAATAACATATAGCCCTCCCTTTCTTTCAAGATTAGGGCCGACAAATAGAATTTTATGGCTGTGATATTTTTCTTTATCAATTCTAATGTCGAATTTTTCAATATCAATTCCTCTGTGAACAACATCAATTTTATTCTCATCTATTTTGCAGAATTTGGCAATATTTCTTTTTGTAGAAAAGCTGTTTGCAATTATTCTGTTTGCTTTCCTCAAAGTTTTTTTGTTAAATTGTTTTAATATATTGTGATGAATATATCTTATTGGTAGATCAGTTGATTTAAATGGAAACTTAAAGGGATTTAATGAAGAGCTTATAATATAGTCTTCATTAACAGAAACTAAAACATTAAAATATTTGTTTAACAAATTGTAATCAAAAAAATTTGCATCCTGAACATTTAAGCAGTGAAATAAGTCATATTCTTTTAAATCTAAAGTCTTCAAGTATTTTTTTAATGTTAAGGCAAACAAAAGTCTTTTGTCAATAAAGCTTCTGTTTACTTTAGAAGGAAGAAATCTTAAGCCAACTACATCAATTCTATTAACAGTAATATTCCCGGTTTTTTCATGTTTTTCTCCTAGGCCATGATAAGGAGTAATTACAGTAACTTCATGATTTTTCAAATTCTTCACAAGATTTACAGCATAAAGCCCAGTTCCAGCTAGAGGATATGGGGGGTATTCAAAAGTAGCAAGCAGAATCTTCATTTCTTCTCTCCAATTAAGCAAACACTTGAACTTAAAGTAGCTACTTTAATCCATTTAGTAATATTAAATAACCACAAAGAAGTTATTAATACTGGTTTGATTAAATGCTTGAAAAAAGTTAGTTTTTTTCCGTGTCTTTTCAAATATCCATCTAATCTTTCTAAATAAATCGAAGTTTCAGCAGGCAAAAAAAACATTCCCTTCTTTTTATAAATTCTAAAACTATTCTTTTTTAGGAATTTTTTTAATTTGAATATAGAAACAGGTTCAAATGGCCCAGATCTGATGTAAAATCCTTCTAATTTTTTTATTCCCAATAATCTGGTAATTGCAAAGTACATTAACCCATAAAATGAGAATTTATTTTTAAAGAAAATTATTACTTTTCCTTTACTTTTTAAAACTCTGTCTGCTTCTTTTAAAACCGGCGCCATATCAGGTATTTTTTCCAATGTAAAGGGAACTATCACAGCGTCAATTTCTTTTTCCTTGATAGAATTTTCCCCAAAAATAACATATTTTGGCTTGTCAGTTTTATAGTTTACAAATTGCACACTTCCCTGTCCCAATTCACAGTCCACAATTTCATTATTTTCCAAAGTTTTTACCAGATGTTTTAAAACGCTGCCATCATATCCAAATAAAAATAAGACTTTTTCTTTTTCATTAACATTTTCCTTGACTAATTTTTTTATTGTATCAATTTCTTCATCAGTATAAAAATCATAGTCAATTCCTAGATGCCTTGCTCTTGAAACAAAATTCTGATGCTCTTTTATCTGTTCTAAAGTCCAATCTTTTGGCTTTACAGAATTTGGTAGATATGTTGTTTTAGCCTCATATTTATTTACATGAATAACTTCATCAAGTTTTTTTTGCGGTGGAATAAATGGGATTTTCATCTTTTCATCTTTGTTTCCCAGTAAAATATAACACATAGGTTCAAAATATTCTGGTATGTTCAGTATTTTTCTGACATTTTCTTTGCTTCCAAATCCAACAACCCAGCAGCTGCCCAAACCAACATCAACAGCCTTCAGTAGCATATTCTGGACAGACGCACTTGCACTTTGAATATTGTCATAATTAGCTATATTATATCTCATATCAACAAGAATAACCACAATTACCGGCGCACCTATAACTGTTCTTTGTGCTCCCCCGTCTTTTACTAATTTTTCTTTAAGCTCTTTGTCCTCTACTATTACTGCTTCCCAATGCTGTCTGTTCGATGCTCTGGGAGCGTGTTTTCCTGCAGCAATTATAGTTTTCACTAACTCTATATCAACTGGAGAATTTTGAAAAAATCTAATGCTCCTTCTATTTTCGAATACTTTGTCTAAATCCATATGCCCATCCAAAAGACATAAATAACTGTCTCAAAAAGAATAAAAAGATTACTATTGTGAATAAAGAGATAATATTTAATCCTATTTTATTTCTGTTTTTTAGTAAAAGTCTGAATTTTTTTGTGAAGGGATATACAACAACAGATAAAGGCATAAATAAATGAGATAAATTTTTATAAAGATGGTATCTTGCCGCCCCCCTTTTGAAATTCCATTTTAAAAAATCAATGAAGTTTCTTGGCTTGTGATATACAAAACAGTTGTTAGTTAATTTTATTTTAAAATTATTTTTCTTTACTCTTTCCATTAGCTCGCTGTCTTCACCGCCAAAAATTAATTCTTCATTAAACAAGCCGGATTTATTAAAAACTTCTTTTCTAAAAATAGAATTGCAGGTTGAAATATTTCCAAAATTCTCAATACCCAAAGATCCGCCAGCTGGAAATCCCAAAGCAGTAATAGCTCTTCCAATTAATCTCGTATTATTTGGATATTTTACAGATCCTCCTAAGCAGGAACATTCTTCTAAATTATTAACAAGATTGCTTAACCAATCACTTGGAGCAGCACAATCAGCATCTGTAAATGCAATTAAATTATATCTTGAATTTTTTATTCCCAAATTTCTTTGATAGCCATATGCTTTTTTTTCAGAATTAATTAGCCTTACATCTTTAAATTCCTTGATAATCTCTTTGGTGTTGTCAATAGAAGCATCAACAACTAAAATTTCATAATCATTTTTATTAAAATCCTGACTGTTTAAAGAATTTAAACATTCTCGAATATTTTTTTCTTCATTAAAGCTTATTACAATTACAGAAATTTTTTCCATCTTTAAGTAAAAATATATTTGTATTTTCTGAATTTATGTATCCCAAATGGTCTTAAAAGATTAATAATTTTTGAAGGTCTGTAAAAGGGATTTTTTACATTTTGGATTTTTTCCAAATCTCTGTGCTCTACTTCATTTTTCGCATTATCATAAGCATAACATAACCTGTACAAGTCAGTGCAGTAATTTTTGTCAGATTCCAAATGCTGGATATTAAAATTATTCAGGATTTTCTTAAGAGCCTCTTCGCCATTTAAAACAGAATCAGCAAAAATCTCAAAACCATCAATAATTACCCAGTTGGTATTTCTGCCGTTTCTAATTGATTTAAAATCAAGATTAAGTATAAATTTTATGAATTTAGAAACAGAATCCAAAATTTTTTGGTCATTTGTTGCAAGATAATAATGCCCCAGAATTTCCAGAGTTAATGAACTATACCCTAAATCAAACCCATTAAATTCTTTATAATATCCTTTTGAACTTTGGTTTTTTAAAACTAAATCTAGTTTTTTCTCGCTTTCTTTTACATATCTTATATTGTTTGTATAGTTTCCAACTTTCAATAATGTTAATGCAGCTGCCGCTTCTTGATTAATTAAAAATAATTCATCATTTTTAATAAGATATTCACAGCTGTTCCTGATTTTTTCAAGCCATTTTTCCTTTGAATAATTTAATAAAATAATAGAATTTACAACAGCTAGAGTTGAAAATGCTGTTGCTGAAAAGCTTCTGTCTAATCTGGAGTATTCTGGGAAAGAACCATTTTTATGTTGTAATTTGCACCAAAAATCTATTCCCTTGATAATTTTTGGCCAGATCTCCTCAGATGTATATTTATTGTAAAACCAGCTCAAGCTTAGGACAGCCTCCTGCCATCTTGCATTCACAAAGTTTTCTTTTTTTAACCTCCAGTAAGGATAATAAAAACACCCCTCTGTCATTGAATTAGGTTTAATGTCTTGAAAACTTGTAATCTTGGTAATGCCTTCATTTATTAATTCTAAATAAAATTCATTTCTCATGGGTTTCTATATTCAGGGAGTCTTATTATAAACTTTTCCAAAAACCCACCCAAAGGCTATTAAATAGCTGTTAAATTAAAAATAAAATGAACCCAGGCTCCAAGAAACTAATGTTTGCTTTTGTTTTAATAATTTTAATTAAAATAGTTCTGGCTTTTTTTATTACCTCACCAACAGGATTCTGGGACGAATATATTTATTCAAAAGTAGGGAAAAGTTTTTTTTATAACTTGAATTTGGATATAGAAAACCAGCCCTCCCCATTTTATCCCCCATTATATTCTATTGTCATTTCACTAGCCTATATAGCAAATGATATGCAAGTAGTCTATTTTTTAATGAAAATAATAAATGCCTTTATTTCATCATTAATAATTATTCCCGCATATTTATTGTCAAAAGAATTTCTAGAAGAAAAACAAAAAATCTACATTCCTATTTTAATAGCTTTATTGCCTTCTAATTTTTCTTTCTCAACTTACATTTTATCAGAAAATCTTTTTTTCCCATTATTTTTATTCTCTATATTTTATATTTATAAGTCTTTAAAAGAAAACACTAAGAAAAATAATTTTTTGGCAGCTGTTTTCATAGCACTGTCATTTTTAACTAAACCAGCAGGAGTAGTGCTTATTTTAATTTATTTGATAGCTCATCTGCTTAATAAAATAATATTAAAAGAAAAATTAAGAATTAAGAATATATTTTTAGGATTCTTAATAATTTTCTTAATTATCTCTCCATTAGTTATAAGAAATTCCTCTCATTTCGGGTTTAGCGTTTATGGTATATTGGGGGGAGGAGCAAATGACAACATAAATTCAGTTTCAAGATACGGAGATTTCTTTTTATTTGCTTTGTTAAACTGGATAATACTAAATTTGGTTACTTTAGCTCTGGCTTCTGGTATTTTCTTTTTTTTCCTCTCTGTTTTCGCTCTTAAATCACAAAGCAGCAGAGAGTTAAAGATTCTGTTCATAGTAACTCTGATAACATTAATAAGTTATGTGCTTATTCTGGCAAATAATTCTCTCGGCCCACAGCCGCTTGAACTTCCAGCAATATTCTCCTTTTTAACAAACAGACCAATAACAAGATACTTGGATATGTTAACCCCTTTGATTATAATCCTAGGGGCCGTTGGTCTTAATAACTACAAAGAAAAACCAAATAAAAAAACATTAAACAAAACATTTGTTTTAAGCATTCCATTTTTCATAATAGGTTCTCAGCTCTTAATTTATCCTTTGTTGCCTATCAATAATTTATCACTTTCTCTTATTGGAGCCGTGAAAATATTAATAGAATCTCTAATAAACAACGGAGTAACATTTAGTTCTTCTTTTAATTTAATTGTATATGTTATCATGTCAATTATATTTATCTTAGTTGCTTTTTCTATATTATTAATAGATAAATTAGACTTTAAAAAAATATTTTATTTAACATTGGTTTTCTTCTTGTTAACTAGTGCAATAAACTTTTCTTTCTCTTATTATAGAGCCAGCTCTCAGTCAGACAATGAACAGTTTCAAATTGGGTTATGGCTCAATAGCAATGACAAAAAAATATCAAACATTCTTATTGATTCAAAGTATAAAGGAAGTCCCTTCACAAACAATACAGCTCTTTATGACGAATTAAAAGAAAAACAATTTCTAAGTTACATTGGGTTTTGGACAAATGACAATCTGTATTTTGGCGATGTAAAAAATACTGGTAATATGGATTTTTTCATAACTAGAGATAATTTAAACAAACTTAATTTAGTTTATCAAACAGAGAATATAAAAATATATCAACTCTAGCTGACTATGCTTAAAGCTGTATTCTTCAATTTATTCGAAATCTTTCTGGCAAGCACCTTGGAATAGTTCTTTAATTTCCATGTATGGTTTGGGTTGGAAAAGAATTCAATAGGATGCCTTTTTGCTTTATAAAAATTGTACTTAAGCAATGCCCTGTTTCTTAATCTCTCAACTTCTTTGGCGCTTAGCTGTGGTGTGCTTATATTAGCATATCTCATTCTCATGGTGGGTTTTGTATCTATATCTTCATCAACATATTTATTTTCTTTGCACATCTTCCATAAATGAGTTCCTGGTAATGGAGTTGCTATTGCAAAGTAAGCATCCCAAAAATCAAGTTCAACTGCCAAGTCAGCACTTTTCATAATCGTTTCCTGTGTATCTCCTGGCATTCCAACTATAAAGTAACCAACTGTTCTTATTCCAATTTCATTCATTATCTTAACATTTTCTATAACTTTTGGCAGATTGGAATTTTTTCTAATAACTTTGTTCAAAATAAACTCATCTGCACTTTCAACACTGCACATTAAAGTACTGCATCCAGCTTCTTTCATTTTTACTAACAATTCTCTGTCTAGCCTGTCCACTCTTATTCCATTTGGAGTTACAAATTTTATATCTATTTTTCTTTTTATAATTTCATCACATATACCCATCATTCTTTTTCTGTCAAAATTTATTATATCATCTAAAAAATAAATCTCTTTTATTCCATATTCTTTTTCTAGAAATTGAATTTCATCAGCTACATTTTCAGGACTCCTGCCCCTAAACTTATATCCCCAGATTGAATGAATAGAGCAGAAAGTACAATCATATGGACAGCCTCTTGATGTAATCATTGTTGCATGTGGTTTTCTTATTGTATATGAAGTGTCATACTTGGTATATTTTTCAAACTTAAATAAATGCCTTGCTGGGAACGGTAGTTCATCAACATTTTCAATGAATTTTGTTTTTGGGTTAATGACAATTTCATTGCTTTTCCTATATGCAATCCCGTCTATTTTCGTTAAATCTTTTTTTCCATGCAAAGAATCAAGAACATCAATAATAGTATTTTCAGCCTCTCCAATAAAAACATAATCAATATTGCTGTCTTTTAATCCATCTTTTGGCATTGCAGAATGATAAGACCCGCCAATAAAAGTAAGTGCCTTATTGTTAACTTCTTTTACAATTTTAGCAACTTTTGCAGAATTATCATATTGTGCAGAATAAGAACAACTGATGCCTACAATATCGGGATTTATTTCTTTCACTCTTTTTCCAATCTCTTCCCAGCTTAAACCGACATGTACTTGGCTTCCACCAATATCCTTTTCACTCTCATCTTCTATCATGCAGTCTAAAACATGCGTTTCACAACCATACTTCTCAGTTACTGCAGCTAAATAAGCTATTCCAATAGGAAAAGGGATATATCCTCTAAAATCTCCCTTAAAAAAAGTGTTTGGTGGAATAATAAACAATATTTTAATTTTGATCACCCCAGTAATCTGAAGATTTATACATTAAAAACTTTATAAAGCTTCTTGTTTAAAAGGCTTTGCACATAAATTAATAATTAAGCTATTTGACAACTTCTAATTCAAAATACATAGCAATAGCAGGAAACAAACTTCTTAAGAAAGTATTTTCATAAAGTAAAGGCAGTCTCCATATATTAACTAATTTTTCTATAAAATAATTATAAAACAAAGCTCTATGTAAAAGGCTTGGTGTATAAGGCGCATTAAAAAAATGAATTTTTTTCTTTCTTAATTTAAACAATTTGCCAAAAACTAGCACCTTATCAAGATCCTTTACACCATCTCCAAAACTTTTCCACCTGAAAAAATGATAATGCTCCTCATGATGAGCTGTTGCAGAAGAAAAATGAGGTACCTGAATCCTTATTACAGCCCCATTTTTGCATATTCTATGCATTTCTTTCATAGATTTAGTAACATCAGGCAAATGCTCGACTATATCAATAGCTAAAATTTCATCAAAAGTGTTATCTTTAAAAGGCCAGGGAAACTCGCTTAAATTATGCACAACATCTACACCTGAATGTTTATGATAATCTATATTTACATAATCTTTATAGACTCTTGTCCCACAACCAAGATTTAATTTTTGCATAAAATTTCTTAATATATTCGATATAAAAAGTTTTCTAAATTCAAGAAAAGCATGTAGTGTCAAAAAATAACAAGCGAATACTTTATAAATTTAAGTAATAATAAAAGTAAAGGTGGCTTAAGATGAATAAAATTCTTTTGATTAATACTCCAGATACTGGTAATCAAAGTTTTAGATGGGGTCAAAAAATGACTACCTCTCCTCCAATGGGGCTTTGCTACATAGCAGGACTATTAAACACAAAATTTCCAGAAGTTAAAGTCATTGATGCTTATTCTCTTAATATGTCAGTAGAAGATCTAATTAAATATATAAAAAATTACGACCCGTCTGTAATTGGTTTAAGTTGTAGCTCTTCAATAATGCTAAATCCAGTAAGAGAAGTTAGTAAACAAATTAAAGATTTCAATAAATCTATTTATGTAATAGCTGGCGGCTATCTCCAATCTTTGAAAGAAGATTTTCTAAGAGAGAAAAATATTGATTTTATTGTCAAAGGAGAAGCTGAGTTTACATTTCTAGAATTATGTGATGCCTTATTAAATGAAAAAAATCCAGACTTTAGTAAAATTCTAGGTATAAGTTATTTAAAAGATAATAAAATAATTGAAACGCCAAACAGAGATTTTATAAAAAACATAGATATTTTACCATTTCCAGCAAGACACTTATTAGAACCTTCAATTACATCTGAGTATTATAAAACTCCTTATCAATATAAAAGACTGCCAACAACTATCTCAATAAGCAGTAGAGGTTGCCCTTACAAATGCAATTTCTGTGCAATTCATACTATTTGGGATTGGGACTATAGACCACATTCACCAGAATATGTTGTAAAAGAAATAAAATATTTGCAAGAAAAATGGGGAATTAAAGACATAAAATATTTTGATGACAATTTCTTAGTTGACACAGAAAGAGTAAAGAAAATTTCAGATTTAATAATAAAAGAAAATATAGATGTTTCATGGTCATGTTTAGGTACAATAGCAACTATAAACAACCATAATGAATTAATTGAAAGCATGAGAAAAAGTGGTTGCTGGCACATTTCTTTTGGAATTGAATCAGGAAATGCAAAAGTCATGAAAGATATTAGAAAGCCAACAACTGTAGATCAAGTAAGAAAAGTAATAACAGCATGTGAAGCAAAAGGAATTTCAACAAGAGGATTTTTTATGTTGGGCCATCCTACAGACACCAAAGAAACAATTAGAGAAACAATAGACTTTGCCAAAAGCCTTCCATTCTTTAGTGTTCAGTTTAATTTTGCAATCCCTTATCCAGGCACCGAATTATACGAAATAGCCAAAAGTGGTGCTGGAGAATTTGAAGACAATCCTGATTTTATGAGCGGGCATTCAGCTCGCCCAGTATATGTTCCAGAAGGATTAACAAAAGAATATCTGATAAAAATTCAGAAACAAGCTTATAGAGAATTTTATTTCAGGCCTAAATACATATTAAGAAGATTTAAAGAGGTTCAAAGTTTATCTCAGTTTAATAAATATGTAAAAAATGCAATGGGTTATATAAAAAATTCAGTGTTATGAAAATATCTTTTCTATTTTTAAGCTTGATTATAAACCTTATTGCTTTATTTATCATAAGTTATAGGAACTTGATTGCTTTTAAAGTTCTAGACATAAAACTAAAAATAAAAGATCTTTTTTTAATAAACAATTTTATTTTTTTAATCGGTTACTTGACACCGTTTAGATACACTTCTGCAGTATCAGCCCCAATTTTATACAAATATAAGTACAATGTTCCAACTGATAAAACCTGTGCTGTGTTTTTTCTGGATATTCTGTTATATCTTTTAATCCAGGTACTGGTTGTTAGTCTTTTCTTCAAGTTTATTCCAAATTTAACAGACAAAAACTACATTAAGCTCATAATTGCACTCTCAATTTTCTTAGTCTTCATATTAATGATATTTAAAGTTAGAAATCGTTTTCTGTCAATAGCAAATGATATTTTAAATAATTTAAAAAAATTAATTTCAACAAAAGAATTTTTAATTAAGTATCTTGTTGCAGCAGTGATATTTGTCTTTTTAATTCCATTAATGGTTTATTTTATTTTCCTGTCATTATCAATAAACACTACCTATCTTATAGCTTTCATAGCTTACTGGCTTAGTCTTACAATAGGATTTATTTCAGGCATTCCAGGCGGATTTGGAGCAAGAGATCTTACTATGGGCAGCATTCTTGTACTCCTGCTAAATATAGATGTAAAAATATCTGCTCTGGCAGTATTGCTTTACAGAATTATATCTATGCTCCCCCATTTCATCTTTGGTGGTTTTTATTTCTTACTAATTGGAAAAGAGATAAAAGACTTAATTAAAAATAAATCAAAAAATAAACTAAACAAAGCTGATTCACCAGAAGAATTATAATTTTATTTCCTTGCCTGTTTTTGAAGATTTATAAATAGCAAGCACTAATTCTAATGCATTCTTTCCATCAATTCCAGTAACGAGAGGTTCTTTTTCTTCTTGAATAGAATATACGAAATTTTTAATCTGGTCTTTTATAGTGCCTTTTCTAAAAACAAAATAATTATAGAATTTAACTTTAAACTTTTTGATTCTGTTTTTCAAATTAAGTATAGAAACATAATTTCTGTATTTTCCAGCTGTCAAAACTGCTGAACCTTTATCGCCGTGAACTTCCAATATATCTGGCAAATTTTTTACAACTGTTGTTGTTGCACTGATAGTAGCTAATGCTCCTGATTTAAATTTTATTATGCCTAAACCAATGTCTTCTCCTTCAATATCATGAAGTTTTGTGTCAATTTTTCCATAAACACTTTCTGCACCTCCAAATAACCATAATAATAAATCTATATAATGAATTGCTTGAAGAATTAATACCCCTCCGCCTGAAATTTCATTCTTCTTTCTCCATTGTTGTGAAGAATCAAAATATTTCCTTGTCCTATTCCATTTTACAGAAGCATTTCCTAAGATTAAATTTCCAAAAGTCCCTGAATTTATTTCTTTTTTTAGCCATAAAATTGATTTATCAAATCTTTTTTGAGAAATAACTCCTAATTTAACTTTATTTTTTTGGCAGGTTCTTATTAAATTTTCGGCTTTTTCCAATGAAATATCAATTGGTTTTTCTACAAGAACATGCTTGCCTGCTTGCGCAGCTTTTATTCCTAAATCTGCATGCAAATTATTTAAAGTAACTATATCAACAGCATTAATATCTTTATTTTTTAATAATTCATCATAATCTAAATAATCTTTTATATTGTATTTTCCTGCAAAATCTTTTGTTCTCTGATTATCACTCCCTTTTACTGCAATTAATTCTGCTCCTTTGATTCTCTTTATAGCTTTGGCATGAACATGGGCAATATGTCCTGTTCCAATTAATGCAAACTTAATCATTTCTTTTCTCCAATTACATAATATAAATGCGAATAAAGATACTTTATTGCTAATGGCATTGGAAATCTTTCAAAAGCATAAACATATTTTATCCATTTTGGATACTCTTTTCTTTTCATCATAAAATCAATTGTATTTGAATACCAGTCTATGTCATCATTATTTAAGTTCATTCTATGTAGCCTCATATCTCTAAACCCTAAAGTATCAGGCCATGGCGGGCAGTCAACAACATTATTTTTTACAATTTTTAAATTATTTTTTTTAAAATATCTCTTAACTAAAAAAGGAAAAAACCATCTTCTATCTCCATGAGTCCATGGAACTTTGTTTATCTTGTGAACTAGATTATGAACTGGAAACCCAACATTCAAACCATTTACACCAAAATAACCTACATATTTTCTTGACACTCTGCACATTTCTTCAAAATTATTTTTAATATCCGTGCTTAATGGTAAAGTAGCCATGTTCCATACAAAATCAAAAGAATTACTTTCAAATTCAGTTTTATTTAAATCCTTAATTTCAATAAAATTAGCATTAAATCCCAGTTCTTTCCATATTTTTTTTGTTTTTTCATGGCAGTTCACTAAAGTAACTTCACAGCCAGCATTACCAAATCCTAAAGAATACAAACCAGGCATCAACTTCATCCCAGATGCTGGAATTTCTAAAATAGTTTTTATTTTTAATTTGTTTACAATTCTTTTCATGCATTTATTTAAAGCATATCTTTCATAATCAACACCAAAAGCCTCAACTTCTACCATTCTATTCACCTTTTTAAGAAAATTTATAAATATATCTTCTTTTATTAGAAAAGGTGCTTTTATGGGCCTTCTTCAAAATCTAAAATATGCAAAATTTGTAGTTCCTAGAATGATTGGCTACAGATTAAGTAAATTAGGTCTAATTAAATCTCCCCAACCAGTAATTTTAGTTTATTCAGTTACAAGTGCCTGTCAGTCTTTATGTAAATCATGCAATATTGGCCTAGTCTTTCAAAAAAATCCTTCTATGATTAAGGACGATTTAAAGATTGAAGAAATAGAGAAAGTATTTAGTTCAATGGATCCAGTTTTTTATTTTAATATTAGTGGAGGTGAGCCATTTTTAAGAACAGACTTGCCAAAGATAGTTGAATTAGCTTGTAAATATTTAAAGCCAAAAGTTATTCATACCCCAACAAACGCTTTATCTCCTGATGTAATAGAAAAGAAAACAAAAGAGATAATGGAAATAATAAAAAAATACGGCAACAAAACTATTTTTACAATAAAGCCTTCTTACGATGGTATTGGTGAAGATCATGACTATATAAGAGGCGTAAAGGGAAACTTTGTGAAACTAATGGAAACATTAGAGAAATTAAAGAAATTAAAAAAAGAATATTCTAATTTGGATATTGGCCTTGGAACTGTAATTTCAAAATTAAATATGCATAAAATAAAGGAAATAGCAGATTATGCAAAAAAACAGGATGTTGACACATACATAAACGAAATTGCAGAAAAAAGGGAAGAAATGTTTAATCTTGAAGATGATGTGACTCCTTCTCCAGAAGAATATGAAAAAGTTGTAAATACATTTAAGGAAGAAGTTAAAAGAAATATGAAAGGAAAAAGTTTTTTGTCAAAATTTATTCAGGCTTTTAGGCTTACTTATTATGATCTTGCAATTAAAATAATCAAAGAACAAAGGCAGGTAATACAATGTTATGCAGGTTCTGGTAGTGTTCATTTAAGTGCTCGTGGTCAGTTGTGGTCTTGTGCAACTTTAGCTTATAACAAACCAATGGGAAATGTAAGAGATTTTAATTATGATTTCAAGAAACTATATTACTCTGATCAGGCAAAGGATGTAAGACAATATATATTTAATAAAAAATGTCACTGTCCATTGGCTGGAGTATCATATGTAAATATTCCTTTAAATGTAAGAACAGCATTAAAAGTTATAAAAAATATGATTGTTAATTAACACTTGAGAGTTTTTTATACAGTTCAATTGTTTCATCAGCAATAGAATCCCAGGAAAAATATTCTGATAATTCTTTGGAATCTTCTTCTAATTTTTTAAGCAGATTCTTGTCATTGGAAACTTTTAAAATAATCTTCCCCATTTCATTAAAATTATCTTTTTCAACAACAGCTTCCTTGTCTTTTACTAAATCAGGCAAACCCCCGACATTAGTTACAATAATTGGCTTGTTAAATGCCAAGGCAATATTTCCAGGTCCGCTTTGGGCATCAAAAAATTTATATGGTAATACAAATAAATCACAAGCAGCATAAAAACTTTCTACTTTATTCATTGGAACATAATCTAAAAATAAATGTACTTTGTCTTTTACGTTTAAATCTAAAATTAATTTTTCATACTCTTTAAAATCAATCCAAGGTTTTCCAGCTATAACCAATTTTGCATTTTTGTTTTCTTTTGATGCAATTGCAAAAGCCTTGATTAATACATCAACTCCCTTATATTCTCTAATGCTTCCAAAATTAAAAATAATAAAATCATCTTTTGTAAATCCAAGTTCTTTTCTTGCTTCTTCCTTGCTTATTTTTCTTTGTATATAGCTGTCATGAATGCCCATTGGAATTACACTAACATCTTCTTCTTTTATCTTGAAAACTTCACAAAAGACCTTTTTATTGTCTAAAGAATGAACAATAAAATGTTCTGATACATTGTACAGCAAATTATTTAAAAATCTGTATAAAAACCCGCCTTTTTCATGACTCTGTATATTATGTACAGTTATAATATTCTTAATGCCCCTGATTTTAGTTATAAAAGCTATTGTAAAAAACATTGGAAATAATGGTAAGCTTCCCCACCACTGTATATGAAAAATTTTGTTTCTAACTTTTAATCCAGTATAAATCCAGCTTAATGGATTGGCATATGTCGGTATCCTTTTTACATCCAAATTCTTATATTCTTTTTCATTAAATTCAAAAGTATTGTCTTCCAGCTTTCCTCCAGGATATAAAAATTCAGGATATAATTTTTTTATAGAAATAAAATGAACATCTGTTTTTTTTACTAATGCTTTTAAAAAAGGTACACAATAATAAACATTCTGCTTTAAAGGAGGTAATGTTCCAAAAAAACTTATTTCTTTCATGTTCTTTCGAGCAGGAAACTTTAAAATAAATTAATAAATCTATTCCCTAAACCGAAAACTTTATATATACTATTTAGAAGTAATAACAAAATGGAAAAGAAAGAAAAGAAAGATTTAGGAGTTTTAATAATAGAAGATGAATACCTGGTAGCTGATTTTTTATCAGCAGTTTTAAGAAGAAGTGGATTTAACCCAGATTGGGCAGCATCAGAAGAAGAAGGCCTTGAATTAGTTTCTCAAAAGAAATTTGATATTATTGTTTCAGATACTTATTGTGCTAATATTCCATATGGCCCAAGAATAGTTTCGCGAGCAAAGGAAATTAGTAAAGTAAGAGTAGTAGCTACTTCTGGCGCAGCAAATGGAATAGAAGAATGGAAAGGTTTGGAAATAGATTATTTCATAAGAAAACCAGTAAGTCCAAAAGCATTGATGGTTATCATGGATAGTTTATACGAGTCTCTAAAATAAAATTATAATTTGATTTTCTTAACATCAATATTGTCAATATAAATCTTGTTCCATAATTCAAGCATTAACAAGCTCCAAATTCTTCTTGAATTATCTCTTCTGTCTGAATTATGTTCATCAATTATTTTCTTTATATAACTAATTTTGAAATTTCCTCTCTGTTTAATATCATTAATTAAATCTGTATTGATTAGGTCTTTTAATTCGTTCTTTATCCAATGCTTGATTGGAACATCAAAACCTTGTTTTTTCCTCTCTAAAATTTCTTTGGGAAGTAAATCTGAAAAAGCCTTTTTCAAGATGTATTTATTTTCATTGTTTTTTATTTTAAGATAAGAGGGAATATTGGAAGCCATGTCAATAACATAAGTATCCAAAAAAGGGCACCTGACTTCAAGAGAATTAATCATGCTCATCCTGTCAACCTTGGCAAGACCGTCATCTAATAGGAAAGTTTTCACATCAGCATATAATTGCTTGTTTAAAAAATTTGAATTGCATTTTGTAAAATGATATTTCAAAACAGTAAAAGAATTTGGAACATTGGGTGCTTCATTATATAGTTCTTTTTTTTCCTCTTCATTAAATAAATTTAACTTGCTCATCCATCTCTCCTCTTTATTTAGGTTGCTTAAGTCATTGATTTTTTTGAATTTCCTGAAAAAATTATTTTCAGTTTTGTCATACAATAAGCCGGAAGCTTTGCTGAATCCTGCTCTTAAAAAAGAAGGCATTACTTTGTAAAATTTCACAATCTTGTCCTGTTCCCAGGCAGAATTATATCTTGTATAGCCTGCAAAAATTTCATCTCCCCCGTCACCGCTTAAAACAACCTTTACATGTTTTCTAGCTAAATTGCATAAATAATAAGTTGACAAGGCGGAGGGGTCGACAAATGGTTCATCTAATTGCTTTGCAATTAATGGAAGATCTTTTACTAAATTGACATTTACATTAAATTCCTTATGATCTGTATTAAATTTTTCACTTAGAATTTTTGCATATTTTAATTCATCAAAATCTTTTTCACTAAAACCAATAGAAAACGTCTTTACATTGTCAGTTAATTTGCTCATTAATCCAACAATTATGCTTGAATCTATGCCACCAGATAATAATGCACCCAAAGGAACATCACTGATTAATCTTAATTTTACACTGTCTTTCAAAATTTCATAAACTCTGTTTGCAAAATATCCCTCGCTGCTTTTAAGCTCATTAAAATTTAAATCCCAGTATTTTTCTATAGTTATCTCTTTGTTTTTTAAAACTAAATAATGGCCTGGTTCTAGTTTTTTTATTCCTTTTAAAATTGTTAATGGCGTAGGAACATAGCCAAAAGTAAGATAATGATGTACAGCTTCAGGGTTAATTTCTTTTTTCAGTTCTTCATCGCATAATAAAGCCTTTAATTCAGAAGCAAATAAAAATCTCTCAGCATCATCCTTATAATAAAGAGGTTTTTTTCCTGTCCTGTCCCTTGCTAGAAATAATTTCTTTTCATTAATATCATAAAGACAAAAAGCAAACATCCCCCTGAATAGTTTGACGCAATCCTCTTTATATTCTTGATATGCATGAACAATAACTTCAGTATCTGTATTTGTATAAAAATTATGCCCTCTTTTTTCTAATTCATCCTTAATATCCATAAAATTATAGATCTCACCATTAAAAACAACCCATATTGTTTTATCCTGATTATGAATTGGTTGCTTGCCTGTGCTTAAATCAATAATGCTTAGTCTTCTGTTTCCTAAAGAAACATTCTTGTCTGTGTAATAGCCAGAATCATCAGGCCCTCTGTATTCCATGCTATCGCACATCTTCCTGATTAGCTCTTTGTCCTCAAAATTAAATCCAGCTATTCCGCACATCCCAGAAAGCCATACTGAAAGGTTTTTAAATTTAACACTTCTTTTTAAAAAAGATGAATTCTTTCCAATATATAGAAAAAATCATGAAAGGAGCTTTTCTCGTTCTATTTTCAATGATTTTCGGAAAACTTTTTTCCTATCTTTTTGTTATTTTGGTTGCTGTTAAACTGGGTTCTTATGAATATGGTTTGTTAAGTCTTGGTATTGCAATAATATCTTTCTTTATAGCCTTTTCATTATTAGGCCTGGATGAGGGAGTAATCAGGTTTGTTTCTTTTTATAGGGGGAAAAATGAACAAGCTCTTTTAAAGGGCACAATTTTGACAGCATTAAAAACAGTATTAAATTCTAGTTTGTTTTTTGCAGTCCTTCTTATTGTTTTTTCAGATTTTATTTCAAATATATTTGATGAATACGAGTTGGTAAAAGTTCTTTTTTTTATGGCTATAATATTGCCGTTTGGAGCATTGTCAAATATTTTCTTAGTGTCGTTTAGAGCCTTTCAAAAACCAGAATACGAAGTTATTTTTAAGGAATTATTGGAAAAATCTTTAAGACTTGTATTAACTTTAATATTGATAGCTCTTGGATTTAAATTAACAGGCGCTCTAATTGGTTTATCATTGGCAGCTATTATTATGTTTTTCCTGGTTTTTATAACATTTAACAAAAAAATATTCAATATTTTTTCAAAAGAAATTCAAGAACAAGGAAATAAAAAAGAACTTTTAAATTATTCTTTGCCATTAATGCTGAAAAATTTTATGTGGTTTATTATAGCCTGGACAGATTTGTTGATGATAGGTTATTTTAAAACCACTTCTGACGTTGGTATCTATAATGTTGCTTTGCCAACTTCTAATCTTATAATTGTCCCTATTTATGGAATTATGTACTTGTTCTTTCCAATAATAAGCGAATTGTATGGAAAAAATAATTTAACTGAAATAAAAGAAATTTACAAAAAAATATCCAAATACTCCTTGTTAATGAACATACCAATTTTCATAATAATATCCTTGCTGTCAGAAGACATTATTTCTGCCTTGTTTGGAAAAGAATATGTTAAGGCAGCCTTACCATTGACAATTTTAAGCATAGGGTATTTGCTTTTCTCCTTAAGCGACATAAGCATGAACATATTGTCAGTATTAAAACGAACAAAAACAATATTTTGCATAATAGCGACTTTTGCCTTGTCAAATGTTGTTTTAAATTATTTTTTAATTCCAAAATATGGAATTGTTGGAGCTGGTATAGCAACTTCAATATCTTTTTTTATTGGTGCTGTTTTAATGATGTCAATTTCTTACCATTACAGCAGACTGCACCCATTTATGTTTAATTACTCAAGAATTTTGCTAGTTCTGGGTTTAACTTTGATTTTAACTTCTCTAATAAAAATGCAGATTAAATTTTCGCCTTTATTTAATTTGTTTTTTTTCATAATAATCATACTTGTAATTTATTCAGTTTTAGTTTATCTTCTAAAGATTTTTGACAATGAAGACTTTGAATTAATTAAAGATATTAAAAATAAAGCAATGAAAAGATTATAATTTAAATAAATCTTGCAGTAATAAGTCAAACTTTTTAAGCTGTCCTTTTGACTCAAATTCAGAAGATTTCTTTATGGCATTTTTTGACATTTCATTATAAAATTTCTTGTCATCAAATTTGTTGATTGCATTTATCCATTCATTCGTATTGAAAATATTTTTAACAACAATTCCGCAGTCCTCAGCTTCCTCTGTTAAACCTCCCCTGTCACTTACTATAAAGGGAATTCCAGATTGCATAACTTCTATGCAGACTCTTGGGCAAGTATCAGGCCATATAGAAGGAACAACCAGTAATCTTGTTTTTGCATAAACCTCCTTCATGTCTTTAATCCAGCCAATTACTTCAACATTTGGTTTGTTTAGCTTGTATCCTTCTTTTCCAGCGACCAGGAATTTTTTGTCTGGCATCTTTTCAGCAAGTTGTTCAAAAATTTTAACCCCTTTGTGAATATCTGGATTAATATAAGTAATATATTCTCCTTTGTTTTCAACTTTATATTTTTCAACAGGAACAAATGGTCTTAAAACTTCAGATTTAACTTTATAATAATCATTAGTAACTCTGCTCAGATAATGGCTGTTGCAAATAATTAAGTTAGTATTCTTAAGAGCCCATTCAAAATCTTTTACAACTCTAGAATAAAATGGATACTGTATTTTGTGGATAAAATCAGAAGTTTTTCCAGGTTTTTTGTCTTCAGGCAAATAAGTCATAAAACCATCAATGCTTATATGCACATAACTTCTCAAAAATGAAATTGTTTTTATTCCAAATTTTTTGGCAACTTTTATAGTTGCGGGAATTAAATAATCCTGGGCAATAATCAAATCAGGTTTCTCTTTTTTCACAATTGCACTTAATATATTAAACCACTTTTTATTTAGAAAATATAAATTAATCCATATTCCTCTTTTCTTTTTTAGGTTTTGTGGATAGCATTTTATCTTTGAATTTTCTAATTCCTTGCCAATATATACAGCACTAACATCATGATTTTTAGACAAATGTTCTAATAGAATAGAAGCAGATATATCAGCTCCTCCCTCATAAGGATACAAAGTCCTGTTAGAGTATAAGATTTTCATGATCAAAACCTATATATATTTAATTTTTAAGCCTTTGGGAAGGTTTTTAAAATTTAAGGAAATACTCAAATTGGGGGATCTCTTATGAAAATTGCTTATGTAACAGCCTTCTATTATCCAACAATTGGCGGTGTCGAACAGGTTGTAAAGGAATTGGCAGAAAGATATGTAAAGCAGGGCCACGAAGTTCATGTTTTTACATCAGATTGGGATAAAAAAAATAGGATAAAACTAAAAGAAGAAATAATTAATGGAGTTAAAGTTCATAGGCATTTTCATATTTTAAAAATAGCAAATTTTGCCTCTATTTTTCCTTCAGTATTATGGACTTTATCAAGATACAAATTTGACATTATTCATACTCATGTTTCTGGCCATGCACATACTTTTTTTGGATCTATAATTGCTAAACTAAAAAGCACACCATTAATTCATACAACTCATTGTCCTTGGACAGAAGGTTTTAGATCCCTGGCAGGAAGAATTCTGGTTAATTTTTCATATAAAACAATAAATAGAATAAGTTTTAAACTCTCAGATAAAATAATTGCAATTACTCCATGGGAAATTCCATTTATAGAAAAATATGGAGGAAATAAAAATAAAATAATAACAATACCAAATGGCGTTGACAAGATATTTTTCCAGAAAATAAAAAATAATGACTTTAAAAAAGAATTAAAAATTAATGATCCAATAGTCTTGTTCTTTGGCAGACTAAATCCAACAAAAGGCCCTGATAAATTTGTCTTGGCTGCAAAAGAAATTCTAAAAGAAAGAAAAGATGTTAAATTCTTAATAGTCGGTCCTGATGAAGGCATGCTAAATAAAGTAAAAGAATTAAGCAAAGATGAAAAAAATATAATTATTTTAGGTCCAATAAGAGAAAAAGAAAAAATCGTCCAAATGTACCAGTCTTCTGAAGTTTATGTAATGCCTAGCTATCGCGAGGGATTGCCACTGACTTTAATTGAGGCCTTGGCATCTGGTCTTCCAATAGTTGCGTCTCCTGTAAACGGTATTCCTTTTGAAATATCTGATCCAGAAAATGGATTTTTTGTAAAATATGGGGACATAGCAAAATTAAAAGAGAAAATTTTGTTTCTATTGGAAAATAAAAAACTAGCAAAAGAAATTTCTAAAAACAACATAGAAAAAGCTAAAAACTATGATTGGGATTTAATAGCAGAAAAAACTTTAAATTTATATAAAGAACAGCTAGCAAAAAAATAACATGGCATTAAAGATTGGGATTGTTGGTGGTGGAATATTTGGAGTCACATCAGCCTGGAAACTGGCAAATCTCGGCCACCAAGTAGATTTATATGAAAAAGAAAAAGACATTCTTCAGGCAGCCTCTGGAATAAATCAATATAGGCTTCATCGCGGTTATCATTATCCCAGAAGCAAGGAAACTGCTCTGGATTGTAAAGAGCAATTTGAAAGTTTTGCTCAAGAATATAAAGATTGCTTGGTTGAAACTGATAATTACTATTGTATTTCAAAAAGAGAATCAAAAGTAAATCATCTTGATTTTTTAAAATTTTGCAGAGATTTAAATCTTGAACACAAAGAAGCTTATACAAATTTAGTAAAAAAAGAATCTATTTCATTGTCAATTAAGCCAAAAGAATATTTATTTGATGCCAACAAACTGCGTAAATTATGCTGGAATAAATTAAATGAAAATAAAGTAAATGTAATTTTTAAAGAATGGAATAAGGGATTTTCTAAAGATTATAATTACTTAATTTATGCCCTTTATGCAAACAATAACCACCCATTTCAAGATAGAGAGCATTTTCAAAAAGATTATCAGTTTGAATTATGTGAAAAGCTTGTATTGAAATTGCCCGAAGAATACAAAAATAAAAGCATTGTAATATTAGATGGCCCATTTATGTGTATAGATCCTTTAGGAGATTCAGAATTTCACGTGATGGGTAATGTTGTTCATGCTATTCATCATGTTAATACAGGTAAATTTCCTCATATACCAGATAAATTCAGAAATCTGTTAAATAAAGGAATTGTAAAAAACCCAGAAATAACAAACTTTTCAAAATTCATAGATTCAGCTAAAGAATACTTTGTAAATATAGAAAAAGCAGTTCATATTGGTTCTATGTATACATTTAGAACAGTTCTTCCAGGTCACGAGCATGATGATGCAAGGCCTACAATTGTTAGAAGAATTTCAAATAACGAATTTTCCATATTTTCAGGCAAAATAGGAACTTGTGTAAAAGCAGCTGATTTAATATGTAAAGAAATAAATCAACAAATTTTAGCTAATCAAAAATAAACCCTTGTAAAGACTAAAACCACCTTAAAATTTATAAACCTTATTAATACCATTAAATCTACAAAAATAAGGTGTTCTTAGCAAAATGAAAAAATTAAGAGTAGAATTAGATATGGAAAAATGTATAGATAACAGGAGCTGTATAAATATAGATCCTTCTCATTTTGAAACAAAAAACAAGAAAGCGAGTTTAAAAAAAGGAGAAACAAAAAACAATTTTCAAATCTTGAATATAGAACTTTCTGACGAGGAAGCTGAAAAATTGATTAAAGCAGCCAGTTCTTGCCCTACAAATTCAATAAAAGTAATTGATGTTCAGGATAAAAGAGAATTAGTAACAACTGAGCTTCAAGAAAATAATGTAAGGGAAATAGAAGCCGAATATGATGATGATAAAGAATTTGTCTTAGATCCAGCAGGTTATTTTTTAATAAGAATAAATAAAGAAAAAAACTTAATTGAAGTTGGTTTTTGTAATGAAAGAAATAAGTTAGTTTTAAAAATAAATGGGAAAAAACCAATTGACATTTATCAAACAATTATCAATAAAGAAAAAATACCAATTAGAAAAGATCATTGTGCTTATTTAGGTAGAGAATTGCAAAAGGCCTATATAGCATTGCAGGAAAATTTAGAATATGTCCAGGATGATGAATTAAAATGAGTGAATTAGAAGAATTTTTAGATGATAAAATAAATAGGTTTGAAAATATGGCCTCTAAAAGAAGAGTAAGTAAGGTTGAACTAAAGATTGCTAAAAGCATAGTTGCGAATAGATTATTATATGTTGCTTTATTGCAATTTCCAAATAAAGAAAAAAGAATTCGCGATTACTTAAGTAAAAGAGGTTATGATTCAGAAAAAGGAAGAAAAAAAGAGCAAAGCGATAGATCAATCCGAAAATCAGGATTAGAACAAGAATCAGAATATAATTAATTATATTGACAAATATCCTCGTAATAAAACAGGGTGCATTGGGTGATGTACTTAGATCAACTTGTATACTTGCCGGTATAAAAAGAAAATATCAAAATTCTAAAATAACATGGTTCACAAAATTAGAAGCATTGGATCTTGTAAAAACAAACCCATACATTAATAGAATTATTATTTATGGAAAAGAAAATATTCTAAATATTAAGCAGGAAAGTTTTGATATAGTAATTAATTTGGATGAAGATTTTGAAGCTTGCTCTTTAACTTCCCATTTTTTAAATAAAAAATCAAGAATATTTGGATATTATGTAAATAATGAAAACAAAATAGTTCCTACTCCGTCAGCAGAATACTACTTCAAAACATCTTTTATTGGTCCAAAACCAATGAATGATATTCTAAAAAAGAAAAACAAGAAAACTTATCCTGAAATTATTTATGAATTAGCTGAATTAACATATAAAAAAGACCCGCCAATTTTGATTTTAACTAGAAAACAAAAAGAATTTGCAAAAGATTTCCTAAGAAGATATAATTTAAAGAAAGATGATTTTATCATAGGAATTAATACAGGGGCAGGAACAAGATGGCCTTTAAAATCATTGCCAATAGACAAAACAATAGAATTAATCCAGAGATTATACAAAGAACTTAATGCAAAAATAATTCTTTTAGGTGGACAAGATCAAATTGAAAGAAATGACAAAATAATGACAGAAGCAAGAGTTCCTTTGATAAATGCTGGCTGCGGCAATTATATTTTTGAATTAGCTTCTTTAATCTCAGTTTGTGACACAGTTGTTACATCAGATTCTTTGGGCTTGCATATTGCATTGGCTCTAAAAAGAAATACAATTACATTCTTTGGACAGACAGCACCTCAGGAAATAGAAATGTATAATCAGGGCTTAAAGATTTATACTCAGTCAGATTGTGTAGGCTGTTACTCTTCTTATGATGGAAGAACTCCAAGTTGTATAGATGGCGTTCATGTAAAAGACTTGTTTAATGCAGTTCTAGAAGTAAAAAAACAATCCTTGTCAATAATTTTAATGTCTAATAAATTAGAAGAAACTGAAAAAACATTAAGATCAATTTTAGACCAAAAAATAAATGCTCCTTGCGAAATTATTATTTCTTCCAAAGACAAAAAAGTAAAAGATCTTGTTAAAAAATATGATAATATTAAGATTATTTTGCAAAAAGAAAATTCTTCAAATTTAATAAATGCTGGTCTTGAAATGGCAAAAAATAAAATAATTTTAGTCACAACAGATCAGGCAATCTTAATAAAGAATTCAATAAATGAAGCACTAAATGCATTTAAAGATCCCACAGTAGGATGTGTAACTGGCAGACCAGTTTCACTAAATTCAAAAAATAATTTACTAGGTTACTGGTCTCATCTATTATTAGATGCTGGAGCCCATAGAATAAGAAAAGAATTATCAGAACAAGAAAAATTCTTTGAATGTACCAACTATTTATTTGCTTTTAAAAATGGATTTGTAAAGGAAATTCCTGTTGGAGTTGCAGAAGACCATTTAATACCATATATCTTTTGGAGGAATTTCTACAAAATAAAATACTTGGAAAATGCAAAAGTACTAATAAAAAACCCAGTTACTCTAAATGAATGGTTCGAAGAAAAAACAAAACACGCTAAAAAGCACGAAATTATTCAAAACAAGTTGCATATAAAGGAAGCGAAAGTAAAATCTCTAAAAAATGAAATAATTAAAGGTACTATCTCAGCATTATCATACCCAAGAAATATACGAGAATTTTACTGGACTATTTTACTATTCTTTGCTAGATTGTCAATGTGGTTAAATGTAATCATTAAAAAATGAGCTTAATAATATACCTTGGATTACTGGCAGGAACATTAACAACCATTTCTTTTCTGCCACAAGTGATTAAAACTTTTAAAACAAGAAAAACAGATGATATCTCTATCTTAATGTACATAATTCTTTGTAGTGGTACTTTTCTTTGGTTAGCTTATGGATTTTTTATTAAAGACATACCACTTTTAGTTGCAAATTCAATAACTTTTATTTTTGCCTTTTCAATATTAATCTTAAAAATAAAAAATAATTAAAAAATAACAAATTTTCATTACTTAAAGCAGATAAATCAGTTTTATATAAACACAATAAAGACTCTTAAAAAAATGAATCACATTTATGTTAATTTTGCGCATGGAAATGGGCCATTCTCAAGAATGGTTGATTTAGTTATTTCTTACAATAATCAAAGAGAACAAAGAGGACTTTCAAGACTGCCGGCAGTATTTCCTTTAATTCCTTCTTATATTGATAAAAATAAAATTCCTGGTTCTAAACAAAGAAGAATTATGAAAGAAACAGCTGAAGAAGCAGCAGGAAAAGATTTTCTTGATAAACATCCTGATGAATTTTTATTAGATTTAAAAGTTGGTGCTTTATTAGATAAGGTTTTTTTCAAAGGATCAAATTACGAAGATGCTTTAAGAGCTTTCTTGGAACATAATGCAGAAAATGAAGAAGAATTAAAAAGATTAATTGAAAATGGAAAAAGAGAAGTTGAAACATTATCTGGAGAAAAAGTTCCAATAGATGCAAGAGACATAACAGCGGTTTTTGATTTTAATAACAGAATAAGATTCCCACATAAAAATGCTTTTTATATGAATGCTGGTGCAGGCTACTTTTCAGAAGTTCTAGAAAGAGCATTAGATCTTTTAGCTCTTAATTCAGAAATAAATCCAAAATTGTTAGAGCAAGTAATTCCTCTTGCAGAAAGATTAACAAATTATCAAAAATTACATTTCATTTCAGATCCAGGAGTATTTTCATACGATGTTGAAAGAAGAAAAAGCAAACTAACAGAATTGCCATGTCCACCACAAATTCATGTTCCTAAATTAGATACAACAGAATTACCAACAGATGGAATTTATGTTGCTGTAACAGGAATTAAAGGAGTAGCTGAATCTGGAATTTATGATTCTGCAAGAGAAATGGGTTTGCAAATTTATTCTAATGATGATGAGTTTAACGCAAGAGTTAACGGAATAAAACTTCCTTTTAATAAAATAGGAAATCCAAAAATTAAAGCACAGATAGCAAGAACAGGCTGGTCTTCTGTATGGTCTGTTCATATGTTAGCAGAACTGAGTTTAAATGTTGGATTACTATTTCCAGAATATCAACCAAAAGACGATCCGGAAATATTAATGAATAATATGGGTGTTTTAGATCTTGAATTAGGTGTTGAAATTGATCAAGAAGATCCAAGAAAGTGTTTAGAAAAAGCAATAAAAAGGGCAGAAATGAATAAAGGATTTAATGAAAGACTAAAAGAAAAATACGGAACTTTAGATGGCATAGAATATATGGCTGAGACTATTCTAATGCATGAACAAGGAAAAGATATTTCTAAAAGATTACAAATAGAATCACTTTAATCGAAATCTTTATAAAAATACTTAATTAACAATAGTTTAGAGGTAAAAATGAAATTTCTATTTTTGGCATGGAAGCATCCTGTAGAACCATTAGGTTTATTATACATAAGTGCAATTCTAAAAAAATATAATCATCAAACAAAAATAGCTGTTATTGGTGAAGACGATTTAAAAAAAGTTGTCCAGGATTTCAAGCCAGATGTTGTTGCAGGTTCAGTAATGACTGGCGGTCAGACAGAATTTTTAAGAATAACAAATGAGTTAAAACAGCACCATAACTTTTTAACATTAATGGGCGGAACTCATCCAACTTTTCATCCGCAAGTACTGGAAGAAGAGGGTTTGGATATTGTAGCACAGGGTGAATGTGAAGAAGCAATTGCAGAATTTGCAGATAATTATGATCAGGGAAAAGATTATACAAAAATCCAGAATCTTTGGATAAAAAAAGATGGAAAAATTTACAAAAATGAAATTAGAAATTTAAATGAAAGTCTGGACACATTGCCTTTTCCAGACAGAGACGTCGCATATGAACATAAGTTATGGAAAGATGAACCAATAAGACATTTCATTGCTTGCAGAGGTTGCGCCTATAAATGCCAGTACTGTTTTAATGCATCTATAGATAAGATATATGGTGGAAAAGGAAAATGGGTGAGATGGAGATCTGTAGATAATTTAATTACTGAAATAAAAGAAGTATTCCAAAAACACGGTGGAAAATTTGTTTATTTCCAGGACGATATTTTTGTAATGAATAAGCCATGGCTAAAAGAATTTTCGGAAAAATACAAAAAAGAAATTAACTTGCCCTTTCATTGTCATGTAAGACCAAATACAGTAGATGAAAATACAGCGCGATTATTGAAAGAGGCTGGTTGTTATTCAGTTCATATGGCTTTGGAAGCAGCAGATGATTACATAAGAAATGTTGTAATTAAAAGAGAAATGGATAAAGAAACAGTTTACAAAGCCGCAGACTTGCTTCATAAATATGGAATAAGAATTATGCTTCAAAATATTTTAGGCTTGCCAGAATCTAGTTTGGAAACAGATTTGGAAACCTTAAAGATGAATATAAAATGTAAGCCTTTGTATGCTTGGTGCTCAATTTTCCAGCCTTATCCTGGTTTGCCATTAACAGAATATGCAGCATCAAGAGGATTATTAGAGGGTGACTTTAATGATATTGGTCCTAAATTCTTTGAAACTACAATAGTAAAACTGGAAAATAAAAAACAAGTAGAGCATTTGCAAAAATGGTTTGCAGTTGCCTCAGCTTACCCAATCATATACAAAACTGGCTTGTTAAAAGTTTTAATTAACATGCCAGATAATAAACACATAAAAAACTTATACAAATTTGTTTATAATAAATTTAGAAGTCATAAAGATAATCAGTTGTATGGAATTAAATTATCCGGCGCTTCTTAAATATGCTTCTTAAATATTAATTTATTAATAATTATAAACCATTAGCCAAACCGACTAAATATTGTCCATAAGCAGTTTTTTTTAATGATTCCGAGAGTTTTAGCAATTGATCTTTATTAATAAAACCTAATTGAAAAGCTATTTCCTCTATACAGGCTATTTTCAAGCCTTGTCTTTTTTCAATTGTTGATATATAATTTCCAGCCTCAGAAAGACTTTCATAAGTTCCTGTGTCCAACCAGGCAAAACCTCTTCCAAGAAGTTCTACTTTTAGCTTGCCTTTTTTCAAATATTCATTGTTTACATCAGTAATCTCTAACTCTCCTCTATTTGAAGGCCTTAGATTTTTGGCGATTTCGACAACATTATTATCAAAGAAATATAAACCAGTAACAGCATAATTTGACTTGGGATTTTTCGGTTTCTCTTCTATAGATAATGCTTGTTTATTTTCATCAAAACAAACTACACCATATCTTTCTGGATCATTGACATGATAACCAAAAACTAAACCGCCGCCATATTTCTCAACAAAAGTCCTCGCTTCAACCAGTTTATTATGAAACTCGCTGCCGTAAAAAATGTTATCTCCCAAAATTAAGCAGACATTGTCTTTTCCAATAAAATCATTTCCAATAATAAATGCTTCTGCAAGCCCATTTGGATTTGCCTGTTCTTTATAAAAAAATTTCATACCTAAACTAGAACCATCACCAAGCAAATCTTTAAACCTTGGCAGGTCTTGAGGTGTTGAAATTATCAAAACTTCTCTTATTCCAGCCAGCATAAGGACTGATAGAGGATAATATATCATTGGTTTGTCATAAATAGGAAGTAATTGTTTGCATACAGCTCTGGTAATTGGATAAAGCCTTGTCCCTAACCCTCCAGCCAAAATTATTCCTTTCATTTTGAAATCACCTTGTTAAAATTATTTGAATATTCATATAAGCATTCCTTTAAAGCCTCTCTGACATTTGGTAATTGAATTTCTCTGGTAATCTTGTCATTATTCAAAACACAATTTGATCTCTTTGCTTTTGTTACATTATGCAATTCATCCAAAGAAAAAAGTTCATAAGAAAAATTTCTGTCAACAATTTCTTTGTATAAATCCAAAATTTCTTTATGCTCAATAGAACCGGGAAAAGTTAAATTATAAATCCCAGTTTTATTTCTCTCGCATAAAATTCTTACAGCATTAAAAAAATCAGGAGTTAAAGCAGTAATTGAATTTTTTACACTAATAACTCTTTTATAATTTGTAATTTTAGTTATTAAATTTCTATCAGAAGGAATTCCGTCTATTGGCATTCTTATTCTTACCTGCAAAACGTTTGGAAATTCTTTTAAAGCTTCCTCGCTCCATATTTTTGTTCTTGAATAAAAACTACCGAAAAAATTAGGTTCGTCAGTTTCAGAATATCCTTTGCCGTTATTGTCTCCCTGATAAATACATCCCGAGCCAATATGTACTAACTTGATATTTAGCTTGCTGCAGGCAGAAGCAAGAGTAAATGGTCCAGTTACATTTGAAGAATAAGTTTCAAATTTATGATCTTCACACCAGTCAATATTTGGTCTTCCTGTTTTTCCAGCGCAATTAATGACTACTTCCGGTTTTTTCGAAATTATCTCTTTTTCAACCAAATCAAATTTTGTTATATCGCTAGTGGAAATAGAACTTTCAGTAAAAAAATTATGAAACTTATTTCCCAGCCACCCGTTTCCAAAAATCAGAAATTTCATTTTGTATTCTTAAGTCTTTTCCACCAGCTTACATTATTTTTATACCAATTAACAGTATTATCTAAAGCTTCTGAAAAACTATAACTAGGTCTCCATCCCAATTCATTAAGTTTTTCTGCATTCATTGCATATCTCCTATCATGCCCCGGCCTGTCAGTTACATGCTCAATAAAAGATTCATCTCTGTCAGTTTTTTCTAATAAAAGTTTGGTAAGTTCAATATTAGCCAGTTCATTGTTTGCTGTAACATTATACGACTCACCAGTTTTGCCATTTTTTAAAACATGCCAAATAGCCCTGCAATGATCCTCAACAAAAATCCAGTCTCTTCTATGTAGCCCATCTCCATAAAGAGGAACTTTTTTCCCATCCAGAAGATTAGTTATAAACAATGGAATAACTTTCTCAGGAAATTGATAAGGTCCGAAATTATTTGCGCCTCTCGTAATAGTAAATGGCAAGTTATAAGTTTTCCAAAATGCTTGGCATAATAGTTCGCCTGCTGCTTTTGAAACAGAATAAATGTTGCTTGGCTTTAATTGGGCATCTTCCTTAAAATACCCCTTCTCAATACTCCCATAAACTTCATCAGTGGATACAAAATGAAATCTTTTAACATTGTTTTTAAGCGCAGCTTCCAATAATTTCTTTGTGCCAATTGTATTTGAATTTAAAAATACATCATTGTTCTTCAAAGCATTATCAACATGAGATTCTGCAGCAAAATGAACCACAAAATCAACGTCTTTCATATGCTTGTCCAGCAGAATCTCATTGCATATATCTCCCCTTACAAATTTGTAATTGTTATTTTTTTCAATATCAGAGAGATTATAAGAGTGAGAAAAATCCGGTAAGGGATTTGCTGCATAAGTAAGCAGGTCATAGTTAATTATATCAACGTCTGTAAAATTATTCAAAACAAATCTGACAAAATTACTTCCAATAAATCCGCAACCCCCAGTTATAAAAAGCTTCATCTTAATCAACCAGCAAACCCAATTCTTTTATTTAAAAAACTTATGAATGATTATTCAAAAAAGAATTGCCATATCTTCCAATTAATCCATGTAAAATTCCTTTATAATAACTTGGCATTAAATCAAATTGCTTTCTTTTTATAAATAATAAGGTTTGAATAGGCATAGTTGCAAATAAATTAATAAATAAAAATAAACTAAATTTTGGTAAGTTAAGATATTTTTTCATAAGCAAAATTCTATTTCTAGCCAAAAGATATGTTGCAATTTTGCTCCTTTTTCCGCCAGAGCCGCCATATAACTTATGCCACACTTTAGCTTTTGGATTAATGTAAACTTTGTATCCTTTTTTCATAGCTTTGAACAAAACATCTTCTGTTTCAGCATATGCAAAATACCTGTCATCATATTTGCCCAATTCTTCAAATATTTCTCTGTTAAACATAAGACAGCACGCATCGCAATACTCTCCGAACCTCAGTGCTCTTATTTCGTTTTCAGCTCTTAATGGTTTTCCAATACCTGTAAAAAAATTAATTTTTCCTCCAAAAGAGTCAATTATATTCCTATGTTTGTAATTATAAATTGCTGCACTGACAAAAGCTATTTTCTCGTCGCTTTCAATTAAATCTATCATTTCCTTTATAGTATCTTTGTCAATAATTGTATCTGGATTTATTAAAAGAACATATTTGGTTTTAATATATTTAATAGCTTCATTTACTCCGCCCGTTAATCCAATATTCTTAGTTAGTTTAATTAATTTAATATTAGAAATTTTTTCAATTTTACTTCTTGCCTCAACAGCTTCTGGTTTTGTAGAATTATTATCTAATATTAAAAAATCATAGTCTTTGAAACTAGAATATTTTAAACTATCAAGCAATTCAAGTATATGATGACCAGAATTATAGTCTATTATCAACAAAGTCAATTTTTTCATAGCCATTTAATTTAAAGGCGAAATTTATAAATTATATGCTAAAACTAAAAGAAAACATGTCCCGCCAGAAGCTTTAAATATAATAGAATTATGTAATTTTTAATGGTTAAGAAGAAATCATCTTCTAAAAAGAAAGTTTCTAAAACTAGACCAAAAAAGGTTTCTAAACTAAAAAAAGTAACAGTATCTAAAAGAAAGCCAGCCAAAAAAATAGCTTTAAAACAACCTTCAAAACAAAAAACAGTAAAGAAAACAAAAATTGGTGAAATAACTCATTTCTATGATCATATCTCAGTAGCAGTTGTAAAACTCAGTAATATTCTTAAAAAAGGAGACACAATCCACATAGAAGGTCATGGAAAATCTTTTAAGCAAAAAGTAGATTCAATGCAAATGGAGCACGAACAAATTAAAGAAGCAAAAAAAGGTCTTGAAATTGGTCTAAAAGTAAATTCTCGCGTAAAAGCTAAAGATTTAGTATTCAAGATCTAATTGCAAATTTATATATAAATAAAAGATACAAAAACCTGATGGAAAAGAGGTTCAAAGTTTATCATTCTAAAAGATTTGATGATGAGCTAAAGAAATCTGATAAAGACTTTCTAAATCGCGTTGATAAAATAGAAGATCAGCTTGTAGAAAATCCTTATTTGGGCGATAAAATAGATTATGAATGGTTTAGAGAAAAACGTTATGGAAAATATAGAATCTATTTTATTATTTATGAAGAAATGAATGCTGTTTTTATGGTTGCTACTAGTGATAAAAATGACCAACAAAAAATAATTAACACCATAAAGTTTTTATTTGATTTATTTAAGGAAGAGATAACAAAATTAATCAGTGAAGATAAACTGCCTACTTAACTCTTCTAATTCTACCTTCTTTAATATCTTTAAAACTTTCTACGAATTGTTTTAGTAAAGCTAAATCTATTGTGGACTGCTTTTTAAGCAATTCGTATTCTTCTTTTGTTATTGTAACCGTTTCTTGCGCCATACAATTTTAATAGATTTCATTATTTTTAATGTTTTTGGTCGTCAAAATTAAAGTCTAAATTATTTGATATCGTTGATTTGGATATCATTAGTTCTATTAAAACCGTATCCAAGGGTTTTTGGTTGTCTCGCATACTCGGCATACTCGGGTTTAGCATAATTACCAATAAATTCCCAGCCATCTTTTTCTAATTCTTCCTCTAATTTAGATTTTTTCCAACCTTCTCTTATCACTAATGGTGCTTGTCCTTCTTTTCTCTTTCTATAAACTGCAACCATACCAGGAATTGGTTCCGCATGAATATCAAAAGCAGCTGCTTCTCTTATTTCTATTCCTTTTTCTCGAAACTTTCTTAGAATATCTTCATTTTTTATTTTACCTTTTAGTAGATGAAAATTCTGTTCTGGCTTTTCTTGGGGATTTGTTAAATATACATCTATTTGCCTTCTCACTTCTTCCCAATCTATTTTTGCTTCATCCATACTACTTTTTAGTAATTAACTTATATTTAAATTTTTCTTTTTTTGAAAAAACCAGCAGCTTTATAAATATCCTATTTCTCTAAAAAATTACCCTTACTGTATCAGAAATTAGTCGCTGATTCTTAGCTAGAACTACCAAAAAGAGAGAATAAAAGAGAAAATAATAAAATGTCAAAGTGGCATCATCCAAGACGGGGAAGTATGCAGGTCTGGCCTAGAAAGAGGTCTCAAAGATCATACGCTAGAATAAAAAATTGGGTCAAAAGAGAAGAATCAAAATTACTTGGTTTCATTGGCTATAAAGTGGGAATGACTCACGCAATGGTCAAAGATAATACTCCAAATTCTATCACAAAAAATCAAATTATTTCCATCCCATTAACAATTCTCGAGTGCCCGCCGTTAAAAGCTCTTTCTTTAAGATTTTACAAACAACATTTTGATGGTTTAAAAGTTCTTTCTGAAGTTTTTTCAAAAAATATTGATAAAGAAATTAAAAGAAGAATTCATATTCCTAAAAAACAAAACCAGATTCCTGAAAATTTTGATGATGTAAGATTAGTAGTTTATACAAAACCATCTTTGACAACAGTTGAAAGGAAAAAACCAGAGATATTGGAATTAGGATCAGGCGGAAAAAGTTTAAAAGAAAAATTAGAATTTTTAAAGCAATTCTTGGATAAGGAAATAAAAATATCAGATGTTTTCAAAAATAATCAGTTAATTGATGTTCATGGTGTGACAAAAGGAAAAGGTTTCCAAAGCCCGATTAAAAGATTCGGTGTAAAAAGATTAAGGCACAAGTCAAAGAAAAAAGTACGTGGAATCGGTACACCAGGCCCATGGAATCCTTCAAAAGTTAGATATACAGTTCCCAATACAGGTAAAATGGGTTATCATCAAAGAACAGAATATAACAAATTAATTGTAAAAGTAAGTAATAATTCTAAAGAAATAAATCCAAGTTCAGGATTTCATAAATATGGTTTAGTTAAAAATGATTTTATTTTGATAAAAGGTTCCCTGCCAGGAACAAGAAAAAGAGCAGTTGTATTGACAGAGCCAACAAGACTGCCTAAAAAATCAGAATCTTTTGAAATAACATCATTAAATTTAAAGGTTAAACAATGAAAGCAGATATATATAACACAGATGGAAGTAAATCAGGTTCAGTTGAATTGCCTAGTCAGTTTAATGAGCCTTTAAGAAAAGATTTAATTCAAAGAGCTTTCTTGGCAATTAGATCAAATAAAAAACAACCTTATGGTTCTTATCCAACTGCAGGTCAGAGAGTTTCTGCAAAAATATCAAGAAGAAGACGCGACTTTAGAGGTTCTTATGGTAAAGGGATTTCCAGAGCACCTAGAAAAATATTGTTAAGAAGAGGATCACAATTCCAATGGATGGGTGCATTTGCTCCAGGAACATACAAAGGTAGAAGAGCTCATGTTCCAAAAGCTTACAAAATTTATGATGAAAAAATAAATAAAAAAGAAAACAGAAAAGCAATCAGGTCTGCATTAAGCGCAGTAATAAATCAGGAATTAGTAAAAGCTCGTGGCCATTTATTCAAATACCTGCCCTTAATTATTGATAATAAATTATATGATCTAAAGAAAACAAAAGATTTACTAAAATTCTTGGAAAAAATTGGTCTTGAAAATGAACTTCAAAGATTGGATGTAAAAAAAGTAAAGGCAGGCCAGGGAAGTAAAAGAGGAAGAAAATATCAAAATAAAAAAGGTCCCTTATTTGTTCTCGGTAAAAAGCATGAGGTTTCAAAAGTTTTAACTTCAATTAAAGGAATTGACTGTACTTTAATAAATAATATCAATGTCGAGTTATTAGCGCCAGGTGGAACACCAGGAAGATTAACTTTATTCACAAAAGACGCAATTGATATATTAAATGAAAAAAAATTATTTACAAATGAAATAAAGCAAGAAGTTTCAAAAAAGGTTATTGGTAAAGCTTCTTCAAAAGAAGGTTCAAAGGTAAAAAAGTAAATGGAAAGTCACGAAATAATAAAATATCCTGTAGCAACTGAAAAATGTTTCAAGTTAATGGAAACAGAAAATAAAATTGTTTTTATAGTAGACAGAAAAGCAAAAAAACCAGATATAAAAAAAGCAGTTGAAGAACTGTTCAACGTGAAAGTTCAAAAAATAAATACTCTAATAGGAGTAGAAGGAAAAAAAGCATACGTCAAATTAAATAAGGAAAATAATGCCATGGATGTAGCAACAAAACTAGGACTAATGTAAAATGCAAGAATATTTTAAAAAACCAGCACTCACAAAAGGAAATGTTTATCGTGTAGAAAAATATCCAAACGGAGAAATAGAAGAAGCTGAATATTTAGGATTATCAGAAACAAAAAGAGAGCACGTTTTTAAAAAAAGAGGAAAACAAAATGAATTTATCATAGCACGAGATCATTGGATAATGGAATTAGATGGAATTGTAACTTACAAACCAATATCCTCATTCAGCATGATGCATTTAACAAAAGATAGAATTCAAATATTTCCAGAAAGCGAAAGATCAAGACTAGTAAAAATATTAGCTGATGTAGGAGCTCAATTATAAATGGGAAAGAGAATAATGATCAGAAGACGTGGACGTGGAACACCAGTTTATAGAGCTAACTCTGGTCATTTTTTGGCAGATGTAAAATACAGAAAATATGATCAAATTGAAAAATCATCAAAAATTTCAGGCAAAGTTATCGATTTAGTAAAGTGTCCTGGCCACACAACACCTTTGGCAAAAATAAAATTCGCTAATAATGAAGAAGCATATATTCTGGCTCCTTTGAATATAAGAGTCAATGATATTATAGAATCAGGTTTCACTTCAGCCATTAACAACGGAAATACAATTCCATTAAAAGTAATTCCAGAGGGAACTTTAATATATAATATAGAAAGCTCCCCAGGAGATGGCGGTAAATTCTGCAGAGCTGCAGGAACATTTGCAAAAATAATCAGCTCAACTAAAGATTCAATTTTAATTGAGTTGCCGTCAAAAAAACAAAAAAAATTCCAGCCAGATTGCAGGGCAACAATAGGAACTTTGTCTGGTCACGGAAGAAAAGACAAGCCGTTTGTAAAAGCTGGAAAAAGATGGCATTATATGAGAACAAGAGGAAAAATATATCCTCAAACTTCAGCAGTTGCTATGAATGCTTTGAATCATCCTTATGGTTCTGGTAGAGGAAGAATGCACGCAAAGATTAAAGTAGTAAGTAGAAATGCTCCACCAGGAAGAAAAGTAGGTAAAGTCGCTGCAAGGAGAACAGGTAGAAAGTAAAATGGCTAAAGAAATTTATAACGGACCACAAGAAAATTTCTGTAATCCTCTTGTTTTTAATGGTATGATGAATATGATGGGAGCAGAGACAATTATCAGAGAAATATCACGTGGAACATATGTTCATTTCTTTCAAGATATTGCTATAAAAACAGAAGCTCGGTCCTATCCAGATAATTATATGACAGTAGTTTTATTCGGTGATGATGAAAAAATTGGGGAAGTTGAAAAAAGAATTTTGGAAGAAATTAAGAGACATAAAAAAAATAATAAGGACTAATTAAAAATGGCTAAAGAACCAACATATAAAGGAAAGACAGAAAGAGAATTCAAAGATATGACTCTAATTGATTTCATGAATTTAACAACCTCAAGGCAGAGAAGAAATTTAAAGAGAGGTCTTCCAGACCAGCATAAAAAATTAATTGAAAAAATAAAAAAATTCAAGCTGGGAAAAATAAAGAAAAATATCAAAACTCACTGCAGAGATATGATAGTCATACCTGAATTTTTAGGTACAATAATACATGTTTATAGTGGAAAGGAATTTGTTCCTGTTGCAATAACAGTAGAAAAATTAGGCCATTACTTGGGCGAATTTGTAATAACAAGAAGGAGAGTTCAGCATTCAGCCCCTGGTATAGGAGCTACAAGATCTAGTTCAGGAGCATCTCCAAAGAAGTAAAATGACAGAAGAAAAAAATTTAGCAAAAGTATCTGGATCAGGTTTGCCTATTTCAACAAAGCATGCAATTGAAATTTGTTCATTTATGAAAGGCAAGGAAATTGCAAAAATAAGAAAAGTATTGAACAATGTTTTGGAAGAAAAAGAAGTAATCAAATTAAAAAGATTTTATCATAAGAGAGGACACAAAGCAGGACATCAAGGTCCTGGTTTTTATCCTAAAAAAGCATCAATGCACTTTTTACAATTGCTTCAAACATTAGAAGGCAATGCAAAAAATAAAGGCCTAAATTCAGAATTGTTGAAAATAGAAAAAGCAATTGCAAATTCAGGATCAGTATCATGGCATTACAGCAGGCATAAAGGAAGAAGAATGAAAAGAACTGATGTTGAAATTTATGCTTCAGAAAAACAAAAATCAAAAGTTGAAGAAAAACCCAAAAAAATGCTTGGTGAAGCTTCTTCCAAAGAAGGTTCAAAAAAATGATAGAAAGACAATTTGTCAGTCAAAAAATAAAGGAATTCCAGATTCAGGAATATATTAAAGGAGAATTTGGTGGAACTGGATTTTCACATATAGATATTCAAAGAACTCCCTTAGGTGAAAAAGTAATTATCTACACAACAAGGCCAGGTCTAGTAGTGGGTAAAAAAGGAGAAAACATAAGGAAACTAACAAATGTTTTGAAGAGAAAATTCAAAATGGAAAATCCACAAATTGAAATTGGTGAATTGCAAAATCCTATGCTCGATGCAAATTTCATTGCAGATAAAATATCATCAACTCTGGTGAGATTTGGTTCAAAGAGATTTAAGTCAGTTGGTTACAAAACCTTGCAGGATATAATTAATGCTGGTGCTCTTGGAGCCGAAATAGTTATTTCAGGAAAAGTCCCAAGTGCAAGAGCAAGAAGCTGGAGATTTAAAGCAGGACATTTAAAAAAATCAGGTTATATAGCATCTGATAAAGTAAAAAAAGCAATTGCTCAAGCTAATTTAAAATCTGGTGTAATTGGAATAAAAGTAAGTGTAATGACTCCAGACATAGTGCTTCCAGATAAAATATTAATTTTAGATAAAAACATGGATCTAGTCGAGAAAAAACCAGAGCCAGAAATAAAAGAAGAAATTGTAGAAGAAAAACCAGCACTTGGTGAAGCTTCTCCCAAAGAAGGTTCAGAAGTAAAAGAGAAAAAGAAAAGATCAAAAAAAGTCAAAGAAGAAATTGTAGAAGAAAAAACAGAAGAAGTAATTGTGGAAAAAGTAGAAGAAAATGAAAATCAATGAATTAAGACAATTAAAACAAGAAGATTTGAAATCTAAAATAGTTGAACTTAGAAAAGAATTGATTGTTTTAAATGCAAAAAGGGCAAGAGGAACAACACTGGAAAAGCCAGCTTTAATTAGAAATACAAGAAGGACAATTGCAAGAATTTTAACATTAATGAATCCAAAAAATCAGACCCAGTCTGTGGAGGTCGCGAAAAAGAAATGAACGAAATATGTTCAAAATGTGGTTTGCCAAAAGACCTTTGTGTTTGTGAGACAATAGCTAAAGAAGGTCAAAGAATAAAAGTTAAAATCGAAAAAAGAAAATTCGGAAAATTAATCACAGTTGTTTATGGAATAAACAACAAGGAAATTGACCTTAGGGATTTGGCAAAGAAATTAAAATCAAAATTTGCTTGTGGAGGCACAGTCAAAGGAGATACAATAGAATTACAGGGAGAACATGCTGAAAAAACAAAAGAAGAACTCGTAAGATTGGGTTTTTCATCAGAATCAATAGAAACAAACTAAAATGAATCTAAATGATTTTTTGAGGCATGAGCTGATAGGTTTAAAAATGGAAGTAATAGAATCAAAAAACAAGAACTTGATCGGAATCAAGGGCACTATAATAGATGAAACTAGAAATACTTTAAAAATTAAAGTAGAAGACAATAATAATCTTGGTTCTCATCATAATAAAACTTTGTTAAAAGACCAAGTTACATTAAAAATTTTTGTAGATAATAATGAAATAAAAGTAAGTGGAGAACTTTTGGTTGGAAGACCGGAAGACAGATTAAAAAAATGAAAAAGCAAGAAGTATCAAAAATAGGAATTAATTTGAAATTACCTAGCAAAAGCTGTGATGATAAGCATTGTCCTTTCCATAAAGGCCTGAAAATAAGGGGCAATTTCTTCACAGGAAAAGTTACAAAAATTGGTTCCCAAAAAACAGCTCGTGTAGAATTCCCTAGATTGTTTTACTTGCAAAAATATGAAAGATATGAAAAAAGAAATTCAAGAATTCACGTTCACTCTACTCCTTGCATTGATATAAAAGTTGGTGATGTAGTAAAAATCATGGAGTGCAGGCCAATATCAAAGATGAAAAATTTTGTAATTATAGAAAATGAAAGCGCTTAAAGCAAGAATAACAAAATGCCTTAATCATGGCTCTGTAGTAGAAACCTGTGATAATTCAGGAGCAAAAGTAGTCAGGATTGTATCAGTTAAAGGTTCAAAAACAGTAAGGAGAAGAAAACCATCCTGCGGAGTTGCAGATTTAATATGGGTTGCTGTTCAAAAAGGAGAAACTGAAATGAGAAAACAGGTTGTTCCAGCCATCGTTGTAAGGCAGAAAAAAGAATACAGAAGAAAAGATGGAACAAGAATAAAATTTGCAGACAATGCCGTAATTATATTAAAAGATGAAAAAGGAAATCCAAAAGGAACAATGTTCAAAGGACCAATTGCTAAGGAGGTATGTGAGAGATGGCCGCCAGTAGCAAAGGTTGCTAGCATAGTTGTATAAAAATGAAAAATAAATTTTCAAAAAAATGGATTGCAAGTACTCAGCCCAGAAAGCAGAGAAAATACATAGCCAATGCTCCGTTAAATATAAAAGAAAATTTAATGTCCTCGCATTTGTCAGAAGAATTAATTAAAAAATACAAAAGAAGAAATATTTCAGTAAAAAAAGGAGATAAGGTAGTAATAATGCGTGGTCAGTTCAAAGGAAAATTAGGAAACATTAACAAAGTAAATCTTAAAAAATTAAGGATTTTTGTTGATGGAGCTGAAATGGTTAAGAAAGATGGCACAAAAGCATTTTACCCGATCCACCCTTCCAATGTTATGATCAAAGAATTAAATTTAGAAGATAAAGAAAGGAAAAAAGCAATTGAAAGAAATATTATTGGAGTCAAAAAATGACGCACTTAAAAAGAATTAATGCACCAAGTACATGGCCTGTTGAAAGAAAGACAACAACTTTCATTACAAAGCCCTCACCAGGTCCTCATAGATTAGAAGAAAGTATGCCTTTGGGAGTTATACTCAGGGAAATATTAGATTTGGGTAAAGACAAAAGGGAAATTAAAATTATATTAAATAACAAAAAAGTTCTTGTTAACAACAAGCCAAGAAAAGAATTTGATTTCCCAGTTGGAGTTTTTGATATTTTGTCAATTCCAGAATTAAACAAAAATTACAAAATAAGTTACACTCATAAAGGAAAATTAACTTTGCAGGAAGCAACTAAAGAAGAAAGTCATTATAAAATTTGCAAGATAATTGGAAAAACAATTCTAAAGAAAAAGAAAACACAATTAAATTTCTATAATGGTGAAAATATGCTGATAGACAAGGATAGTTACAAAGTTCGTGATTCTGTTATTTTGAAAGACAATAAAATTGTAAAGCACTTAAAATTTGAAAAAAATGCTTTAGTTTATTTAACTGGGGGCTCTCATGTAGGAAACAAGGGAATTTTAGTTGACATCAAGAAAGCACCGGGATTTTCAAAAGATATTATTGTATTCAAAATAGATAACAAAATGCATGAAACACTAGCAGATTATTCATATGTGATTGAAAAATGAACCCAATGAAAGAAATTCGGATAGCGAAGATCACCTTAAATATAGGCACAGGTGGTCCAGGTGAAAGACTGGAAAAAGGTATGAAATTATTAAATAAAATTACAAATATGAAAGCAGTTCCAACTACAACTCAAAAAAGAATTCCAACTTGGGACATTAGGCCAGGTTTGCAGATTGGTTGTAAAGTTACAGTAAGAGGAAAAAAAGCTGAGGAATTGCTTGGAAGAATATTAAAAGCTTACCAAGAAAATGTTAATACATTAAAATTTGATAATCAAGGTAATTTTTCATTTGGAGTTTCAGAATATCTTGAAATTCAAGGCATACAATATGATCCTTCTATTGGAATTATTGGCTTTGATATTTCAGTAACATTGGAAAGGCCTGGTTTCAGAATTAGAAAAAGAGCAGTAATGAAAAGAAAAATCCCGCCAAACCACAAAATAACAAAACAAGAAGCAATTGAATTCATAAATAAGAAATTCGCTTTAGAGGTAGCGCAATGACAACAAGCAATTACAAAAAAGTATTTAAGCAATTGAAAAACAAGCCAGTGAAATTAAAGAAGTTCATAAAACATAATGCTCCCAAAAAAAGAAGTGTCGGGGAATTGCATCATAAATGCAGGAGATGTGGAAGAACTGGAGCGCATATAAGCAAATATGGATTAAATTTATGCAGACAATGCTTCAGAGAAATAGCTCGTGATATAGGATTTAAAAAATACAACTAAAATGTCAATGAACGATACATTATCAACTGCGCTGTCAAATATATTGAACGCAGAAAAAATTGGAAAACAGTTTTGTTTAATCAAACCTATTTCAAAAACAATAAAAGTTGTTCTTGAAATCATGAAAAACAACAGTTACTTGGGAAATGTAGAATTAACAGAAAACATTAAAGGTGGTGCTGCTAAAATTCATTTATTAGGCAACATAAACAAGTGCGGTACTATAAAACCAAGATATAATATTAAAAAAACAGATTATGAAAAATTCGAAAAAAGATATCTTCCTGCTAAAGATTTTGGTTTTTTGATTGTTTCTACATCCAAGGGTGTAATGACTCATATTGAGGCTAAGGAGAAAAAATTAGGCGGAAGGTTATTTGCTTATTTTTACTGAAATGAAAGCTAAAGTTTTATCAGAAAAAATTGAAATTCCAGAAGGAATAGAGGTTTCATTAGATAAAAATCTGTTAAAAATAAAGGGCCAAAAAGGAGAAGTTCATAAAAATTTTACATTCTTAAAAACTGAATTGAAAAAAGAAAATAATACTTTGCATTTCACTGTTCATGGTGTTGGAAGAAAGTCAAAGGATTTTTTAAATTCCTCAATCTCGCATTTTCATAATATGGTAAAGGGCGCAAAGGAAAATTATGTATATAAATTAAAAGTTTGTTCTGGTCATTTTCCTATGAATGTTGTTGTGGAAAAAAACAAAGTAATAATAAAAAACTTCTTGGGTGAAAAAGTTGCAAGAATAGCTAATATTCTCGAAAATGTAGATGTTAAAGTCAATGGTGATATAATTGTTGTTGAAAGTGTTGACAAGGAAAAAGCAGGCCAAGTTAGTGCAAATATAGAAATGGCAACAAAGATTCCTAATAAAGATAGGAGAGTATTCCAAGATGGCGTATTTATAATAGAGAAAGCAGGAGAACCTGTAAAATGAAAACATTTCAGCAATTATTGGAATTAAGAGAAAAAATTAAGGATAATAAGCCAGAATTTATCAGGCAAGAGTATCCTGCCAGAAAAAGATTGGAGAAAACTTGGAGAAAACCAAAAGGAATTCATTCCAAGATGAGAAAAAAGAAGCTTGGCAAGAGAAAGCAGCCTAGTGTTGGATATAAATCTCCAAGATTAGTTCGTGGTTTAAGCAGAGAAGGTTTAGTTCCAATTTTAATTCATACTTTAAATGATTTGGCAAAAGTAGCTAAAAATAATATTATAATTATTGGAAGAACAGTTGGAAACAAGAAAAGAATTGAAATATTAAAGAAAATAAAAGAAAAAAGCTTCAAAATCCAGAATATAAAAAATATTGATGAAAAAATCAAAACTTTAACTCAGGAATTTGAAAAAAGAGTAAAGGAAAAGAAAGAAAGAATAAGACTAAAAGAAAAGAAGCCAGAGAAAAAAGAAGAAAAATCAAAGAAGGAAGAAAAGGAAGAAACAGACGAAGAAAAGAAAAAAAGAGAACAAGAAGAAAAAAGAAAAGTACTAGAGGCAGGATTATGACAACAAAATTAAGAACAAAAACATTTACTTATGATGTTTCAGCTATGGAGTCTTGTGGATCAATAGCAGACAATGTAGGCCTATATATACGTTATAGCGTTTTTAGAGATAAAGGAAAAAAGCCTTTAAAATTTCCAGTTGCATTTATGTTTTCTAAAAAAGATGGAACATTACTCCCTCATGACTTAGTATTTAATTATGTAGCAAAAATTATTGCTGAAGATTATCAAAATACTAGATCAAAGCAAACACAAGTAGAAAAAATTAGAATAGTTTCCAATCTAAAACCAAAGAGAAGATTAGAAGCAGCTATAGAAGTAGAATTTGATGATATAGAAAAGAAAATAGATTCAACATTTGGTCCTGCTGATCATCAAAGAGAATTAACATTATATGAACTATCACAAATAACAAGAAAAGTTGAATCAGCATTAAGAGGAAAGCAATGAAATTAAATGTTCAGAAAAGAATATCCGCAGACATCTTGAAATCAGGTCAAAATAGAGTTTGGTTTGACAATACAAGATTAAATGAAATAAAAGAAGCTATCACAAAAGCAGATATCAGGAAGTTAATAAATGATGGTGCAATAAAAGCAAAACAAAAACATGGAATTTCATCTTTCAGGGCAAATAAATTAAGAGCTCAAAAGAGAAAAGGTAAAAGAAAAGGTCCCGGTTCAAGAAAAGGAACAAAAACAGCAAGAACACCAAGAAAAAGAGCTTGGATCACAAAAGTAAGAGTCCAGAGAAAATTTATTAAAAGCTTAAGATTAAAAGATTTGGTTGCACGAGAAACTTACACTAAAATTTACAGAATGATAAAAGGCAACCAGTTTAGAAGTAAAAGACACTTGAAACTATATTTAGATGAAAATAACTTATTTGTAAAGAGAAAATAAAATGCAATACAAAAGAAAGTTACTGGGTCGTACTGATTATAGAAAAAGGTTAAGTCTAGTCCAATCTAGATTGCCAAGATTAGTAGTTAGAAAATCTTTGAAAAATACCATAGCTCAGGTAGTAGAATATCACGATAATGGGGATAAAATATTATTGTCAGCATCAACAAAAGAATTAGAAAAGAAATTCAGTTTAAAATCATCTAAAAAAAATATTCCAGCAGCTTATTTGCTTGGCTTGTTAGTTGGTAAAAAAGCTTTAGCTAAGGGAATTAAAAAAGTAATTTTAGATACAGGTCTTTACAGAAATGTAAAAGGCTCAAGATTATATGCAGTATTAAAAGGATCTTTGGATGCTGGCCTTGATATTCCTCATAATAAAGAAGTGCTTCCTTCCCAAGACAGGTTAGAAGGCAAGCATATTACAAATCACTATCAAAAACTAAACAAGCAGTACAAAGTGCCTGATTTAGGAAAACATATAAATGAAATTAAAGCAAAAATAATAAAATAAAAGCCACGGTTTTCCGTGAACGCTTTTGTTAAAAGGGTTCCAATGGAAAAGAAAAAATTACCAGAACAAGAAGAAAGCAAGCTTGAAAGCACTGAAATAGCTGCAGCTTTGACAGAGGGAGTAGAGGCAGAATTGCCTGCTGGTGTAGTTATAAGAGAAGAGCTAAGTGACTGGAAACCTAAAACACATTTAGGTAAGCTTGTAAATGAAAGAAAAATTACTGATATTGATGAAATTTTAGGAAAAGGATTGAGAATTCTTGAAGCTAATATTGTTGATTTATTAATTCCTAATTTAGAAACTGATTTTATTCTAGTAGGCCAAAGCAAAGGAAAGTTTGGTGGTGGTAAAAGATCTATTTGGAGGCAAACTCAGAAAAAAACAGCAGAAGGTAACAAGCCAAAATTTTCAGCCTTAGCTATAATAGGTAACAAAGATTGTTATGTTGGTTATGGTTATGGTAAAGCAAAAGAAACAGTTCCAGCAAGGGAAAAGTCAGTAAGAAAAGCAAAATTAAATATGATTAAAATAAAAACTGGCTGCGGTTCATGGGAATGTAATTGCAAAGGCACTCATTCAATTCCATTTGCAGTTAAGTCAAAATGCGGGTCAGTTGAAATTGAATTATTCCCAGCACCAAAAGGAACTGGCTTGTGTGTTGAAAAAGAATGCGCAAAAATGTTGGCTTTTGCAGGAATTAAAGATATTTATTCAAGAACTTTCGGCCAGTCAAGAACAAAATTAAATTTAATCACAGCATGTTTTGAAGCCTTGAAAAAATTAAGCTCAACAAAAACATTCAGCAATAGAAGAGAGCCAATTCCAGAGGTTATATCCTAAAAATGGAAAATAGTAAAAAGTTAGCAATCATAAGAATGTGTGGAAATGTTGGTGTTAAAAAAGATATTCGAGATACTTTTAAATTTCTAAGATTATATAATAAATATACTTGTATAGTTGTTCCTTCTTCACAAAATTATGCTGGCATGGTCAAAAAAATAAATGATTTTGTTACATGGGGGGAAATCAATAAAGATACTTTTAAATTATTATTGTCAAAAAGAGGAAAGATAACTAAAAAAGAGAAATTCTCAGAAAATTATCTTAAAGAAAAAGTAAAGCTGTCATTAGAAGACTTTTCAGAACAATTCATAAATTCAAAAAAAGATTTCAAGGATATTCCTGGTCTTAAAAATTTTTTTAAACTGTGTCCTCCAAGAGGCGGTTTTGAAAAAGAAGGCACAAAAAAACCATATTCATTAGGTGGCTCATTAGGTTATAGAAAAGAAAAAATAAATGAATTAATCCAGAGGATGTTATAGGAGGATGAAAAGTTTAACGTTTTTGGTTGAGCTTTTTCACAAAAAGATCATATGCCGGTAAATAAAAGAAAGAAAAATTCAAGACAGAAAGGAAGTTATACTTATGGCTGGGGTAGTAAGAAAAAACACAGAAAAGCAGGTAATCGTGGTGGTCATGGAATGTCTGGTACTGGTAAAAGATCTGATCATAGAAAAACAATGATCTTGAAGCAATTTGGCCATGCTTACTTTGGTAAATTGGGTTTTAGAAGACCTCAAAAATTATTATCAGAAGTAAAAACAATAAATGTTGAAGATTTAAATAAATTCAAGGAAGATAAAATAAATTTAACAGATCTTGGCTATAATAAATTATTAGGCAAAGGAAATATAACTAGAAAAGTTACAATTATTGTTGAAAGCTTTTCAGGAAATGCAAAAGAAAAAATAGAAAAAATAGGTGGACAAATTTTAGAAAAGTAAAATGAGTATTCTCGAGAATATAATTCATAAACTGCCGGAAGTAAAGGGGCCAGAAGAAAAATATCTGGCTTTTAATATAAAACTAAAATGGACTTTGATTATTTTATCAGCTTTTTTTATTTTAAGCATAGTTCCTTTATATGGCTTGGGGCAAAATGCTCTGTCTCAATTTGAATCCTTGTCTATATTATTGGGAGCTAGTTTTGGCAGTATCTTGTCTTTAGGTATTGGTCCTATAGTAACTGCTTCTATAGTTCTTCAGTTGTTGGTAGGTTCTGAAATAATAAAATTTGACACAACAACAAAAGAAGGAAGAATGAAATTTCAGGGAGTTCAGAAAATAGCAGCAATATTTTTCATAATTTTTGAAGCAATTGTATATGTTTATCTCGGTGGACTTGCACCTGCACCAGATCAGCAAAGTTTCCTCTTGATTCAAATATTTTTAATTATACAATTATTTATTGGTGGTGTTATAGTTATGTTCATGGACGAAGTATTGAATAAATGGGGTTTTGGTTCTGGTATATCATTGTTTATAGCTGCTGGAGTTTCATCGCAGATTTTTATAAGAATATTTTCTCCATTAACAAGAGCAGGAACACTTGCATTTAGTTCAGGAGAAAGTCCTGTAGGTCAGTTGTGGGTATTTTTCTTGTCATTAATTGGAAGAAATCCAAGAGAAGCATTTTTAGCAGCAGCATTAATTTTCTTTACAGTTTTAATCTTTGTAGTTGCTGTTTACGCACAATCAATGAAAGTTGAAATTCCATTAAGTTTTGGAAGAATAAGGGGTCATGGTATAAGATGGCCTTTGAAATTTATTTACACCTCAAATATTCCAGTAATTTTAATTGCAGCTTTATTTGCAAATATTCAGTTATGGGCAAGATTATTAGAAAGCTGGGGCCGTCCTATTTTAGGGACTTTTGCAGGAAATGTTCCAACTTCTGGTTTAGTTGCTTGGTTATTTGCTCCTAATTTGCCAGCTGAAATCCTTGGTGGAAGTTTCGCCCCAATACTGTTGCTTAAATCTTTGGTTTATGTTTTGGCTTTTGTAGTCGGTTCAATCATATTTTCAGTTTTTTGGGTTCAAACATCTGGAATGGATGCTTCATCCCAGGCAAAACAAATAATTAGTTCGGGTTTACAAGTTCCTGGATTTAGACGTGATCCCAGGGTTATTGAAAGATTGCTGGAAAGATATATCTCTCCATTAACAGTAATGGGAGCCATAGTAGTTGGTGTTTTAGCTTCAGTAGCTGACTTGCTTGGCGCCTTATCAAGCGGTACTGGAATTCTTCTTACAGTAATGATTATATATAGACTATATGAAGATATTACAAAGCAGCACATGGCAGACATGAATCCAGCTCTAAGGAAAATGATAGAATAAATAAAATGGCATTAGAAAGTTTCTTCAATTTTATCTTTGGACCTATTTTAGCTTTAGGTAGTCCTTGGGATATTATTATAATTTCTTTTATTTTGACATTAATTGTAAACTTGGCAATGAAATTTTTCACCAATCAAAATGTCATGAAATCCCTAAAAGAAGAAACCGAATTCTTTAAGCAGGAAATGAAAAAGTTTAAAAATGATCCTCAAAAATTAATAGAAATACAAAAAAAGTCAATGGAAACAAGTATGAAATACTTGAAACATTCCATGCCAGCAACATTGGTAACTTTATTGCCATTGTTATTAATATTTGGTTGGTTAAGAACAACTTTTCCACCAGAAAAAATATTATTAAACCTACCTTTTGGAATTGAACTTGGGTGGCTTGGTTCCTACATATTGTTTTCAATAATATTCAGCATAGCTTTAAGAAAAATATTAAAAATACACTAAAATGTCAAAAAAAATAGAGTTTATAAAGGGCAATGAAAAGGTAAAAATGAATTAAAATGGCAATACAACCACAGGCAACAAGAAGCTTAAGAAGAATTCAAGTTCGTACTCCTGGAAATAGGTTAGTTACTCATTATGAAAAAAGAAAACCAAGTATAGCAAAATGCGGTAATTGCCATAAAGAATTAATTGGTATTCCTCGAGAAAGGCCTTCTGATTTTAGAAACCTGCCTTATTCCCAAAAAACAGTAGCTAGACCTTATGGTGGAAACTTATGTTCAAACTGTTCAAGAGAAAAAATAATAGAAAAATTCAAAGATCTTAAAGAGCTTCCATTAGATTTAGGCCAGATTTGTATAAAAACAGCAGGAAGAGAAGCAGGTTCAGTATGTGTTGTTGTTGATAAAATAGATGATAATTTTGTATTAATTGATGGCCAGGTAAGAAGAAGAAAATGTAACGTTCTTCATTTAAAAACTTTAGATAAAAAATTAGAGATAAAAAAGAATGAAGCTTCTGAAACAATAAAAAGAGAGTTAAAAGTATTGGGTTATGAAATAAAAGAGAAGCAGAAGAAGGAAAAGAAAGTTCTTCCTGAGAAAAAAGAAATAAAAAAGGAAGAAAAAGTTGTTGAGAAAAAAGAGGCAAAAAAAGAGCCTAAAGTTAAAATAGAAAAACCCAAAGCTAAAAAAACTAAAACAGAAACTAAAGCTAAAAAATCAAAAGGAGCAAAGAAATAGCTTTTCTTGGTAAAGCTTTTTTTTAAAAAAATTTAAATGAAAGAAGAGATCCAGCAAAAATATATTGAATTGCAGATTCTTAACCAGCAGATAAAAAAAGTCCAGGAACAATTTATGATTTTACAGCATCAGTTGGGTGAATTAACAACTTTAGAAACTTCCATGATAGAAATGAGAGATATTAAAAAAGATTCTGAAGTATTTTCCTCATTAGGATCAGGAATTTTTATTAATAGTAAACTAGCAGATCCCGGAAATGTAATTGTAAATGTTGGTGCTGGAGTTTTAGTTACAAAAACATTAGATGAAGCCATGCATTTAGTAAAAACACAGATAACTAACATTAACCAGTCTCAGGAAGCTGTAAAAGAAGAATTGACAAAAGCAGCAATGTATTCAGAGCAATTAACCGTGGAATTAAATGAACTATCTTCTCAAGAACAAAAATAAAAATATTGTAAATATTTCGTTATGTAAACGTAAAAACTAAAACTCATTTCTTCTTTTCAAGTATTCTATTAACTCTTTAGAAATTAATGGTTTATTATTTACAAGTAAATATCTGTAAGGTAAAATAACAGAATCGTATTTTCCTAATTGAATCTCGATTTTATCTTTAAAGTTTAAATCCTGTAATTTCTTTCCTTTTGTAATTTCTTTAGCAACAGCTGCAGCATTATCTGTGCTAAACTGTTTCTTCCCTATGTTTCTGGCTGCGAAATTCAATTTTTTAGTTAGTTCTTTTTTAGTTCTTTTCTTCGGAGGATAGTCTCCTAAAATTCCCCCAAAAATAAAATATTTGAATTTCTTAGCTTCTTTAGGTGTCAATGTTTTCTTTGCATCAGGATCTAAAACACATGCATTTTTTAAATCTAATTCAGAAACAGATTTCTTAGTAACTTTCCCATACTTGCTTAATTCTTTATTTTTGATGTTTGTAAACAATAAGTTCCTTTTTCCAACTATTTTAGAAATATGCTTGTATTCAATTAAGCACCATTTCCATAATTTTCCATCTAAATGTTCAATAACAAATATAGCCATAAGATTTATTAATAAAATTCATTTTATAAAATTAATGTTAAATATATTAGTTGTTGGCAGAAACCCAAAAAGCATTTCTTTTGTTAGAAAGCAGATTTTAAAGTATAAAAATCTAAAAATAAGTAAAAAACCAGAGATTATAATCAGCTTGGGTGGTGATGGAACTTATTTCTATAATGAAAGAAAATACCCAGAAATACCTAAAATACTTGTTCGGGACAACAGCATATGCAAATTATGCTCAATATATGATATAAAAAATATTGATTTCGTTCTTAAAAAATTAAATCAAAAGAAATTTTCAGTAAAAGAATACACTAAATTAGAAGGTTCTTACAATAATAAGAAATTACTTGCAGTAAACGATATTGTAATCAGAAATAAAAACCAGTATGAAGCAATCAGGTTTAATGTAAAAATAAATAATAAAAATTTAAATTCCCAGTTTATAGGTGATGGCATTGTTGTAAGTACTGTTTTTGGTACTACTGGTTATTTTAATTCTATAACAAGATTAACTTTTACAAAAGGAATTGGTCTTGCTTTCAACAATGTACTGGCAAGATCTCATGAATTTTTAAAAGAAAATGACGTTATTGACTTTATTCTATTAAAAGGAAAAGCCTTGGTTTCAGCAGATAACAACAAAAAAATGATCTATTTAAATGAAAAAGACAAAATAAGAGTAAAAAAATCCAAAGAAAAGGCTTTTATAATTCTGTTATCGTAAAACAATTTATGTTGTACACGCCTGCTGAAGATTCGTTTTTACTGCAAAAACAAGTAAGAAAATATGCAAAAGGTAAAGTTTTAGATTTAGGCACAGGCAGCGGTATTCAAGCCTTAACAGCATTAGAAAAAACAAAAGATGTTTTGGCAGCTGATATAAATTCAGAAGCAGTAAAAAATTGTAAAAAATTAGGAATAAAAGCAGTCAAATCAGATCTATTCAGCAATATTCAAGGAAAATTTGATTTAATAATTTTCAACCCACCTTATCTTCCAGATGATAATCTAAATTTAAAAGATGACCTAAATTACATTGGTGGCAAAAAAGGTTCAGAAATATTGGATAAATTCTTCTCACAGGCTAAAAAACATTTGAATAAAAACGGAAAAATCTTAATTGTTTTCAGTTCATTAACTCTAGATGTAAATAAAATAATAAAAAAATACAGATTTAAATTTAAAAAATTAAGTGAGCAAAAATTCTTCTTTGAAAAACTATTTGTTTATTTAATATATTAAGCCTGTTTTTTCCAACCGCTTTGTGGCTTAGAAATTTTGTCAGTATCTCCCTTTTTGGGAAAAGTCTCTTTTGCTGTGTCTGCTTCTGCTCTCTCTCCAGGTAAAAGCCGTTCATATTCTGGTTTTTGGTTAGAACCCACAATTATCTCTTTTTCAAGTTCAGCAAGATCTTCTCCTTGAGGTTTTATGATTCTGGCGCTTTCTACTCTTCCTTTTGCAATTCTTTCCAAGTGGTTTAATCTTCTATCTAATTCTTCTTTTTTTTCAGCAGCTAAAATTGCTTCTGCTTTTGAGATTTTGGATATTCCATTAGATTCTAAAACAATAGATGTAACATAACTGGCACCACTCAAAACAGCTGTAAATATATCTGGCGTTCCTCTGGATACAGCATAAACACCAAGAAGCAGAGAAGCATATTGCCCCATTTTTCCAGCAGCTGCATTTAATTTTCCAGTTTTTCTTAAAATATTAGAATCCAGCATTTTTCCTACCTTTAAAAAAGTATAATCTTCTTCCATTTTTAAATTAACTATGTTTAATTTTTAATACTTAAATTTATATATTCTTGAAAATATACAAAATAAAATGAGGTGGAAATTTTTAATTCTTTTACTTGTAATCTTATTAACTAATGTATTTGCTCATGGACAGGAAATAGAAAAACAAGATTATTCTCTTCAATTAAGTGCTGGTTCTTTTATTCTAATTCTTTTATTAATAATTTACTCCCTGCATAAAGACAAGCTGAAAAAGAATGAAAAAACAATTTTATTTTCATTAATGGTATTAATCACTTTAACAACAACATTTTACTTATCGTATTCAACTATTTCATTAAATATGAACTCAATAACAAAAGGCCCAGTTCACTGGCATGCTGATTTTGAATTTTGGGCTTGTGGAGAAAAATTAGATTTAATAGATCCAGAAGGATTCTTTAACAGGGTAGGATCTCCAGTTTATCATGAGCACAATGATAATAGAATCCATGTTGAAGGTGTTGTAACTGATTTGAAAGATATAAATTTGCATGAATTTTTTGAACAGGTTGATGCAGAAATAGAAAAAGATCGCTGGATGTTTATTAATCATAATAATGAAAAATTAAACATCGATAAATGCAATGGAAAAAAAGCATTTACTCAGGTTTTCTTGTTAAAAGTAATTAATCCAGAAAATACAAAAAACTGGGTTTACAATCAGGAAAAATTAGAAGATTATGATAATTATGTAATTTCTCCCTATACAGCTGTTCCCCCAGGAGATTGTATTATTATAGAATTTGATGAAAGAAAAGAAAAAACAAAGCATAGTTGTGAAAGTTATAAAACATCAATAAGAAAAGGTGAGTTAAGTGGCAGTTGAAGCATATATTCCAACTATAACAACTGTATTAATAACAGCAGGAATAGATTCAATTAATCCTTGTGCTATTGGAGTTTTAATTTTAATGATTTCAGTTTTATTAGGAGCCCACAGATCAATTAAGAAATTATTATTCTTAGGCTTTTTATATATTGCTTCAGTTTTAACTGTTTATTTACTGGCTGGTTTGGGTCTAGTTTACTTTTTCACAAAAATTCCTCTGGTTGTTACAGAATATATTTCAATAACAGTTGGAACTCTAATTATTTTGGCAGGATTATTGGAATTAAAAGATTTTTTCTGGTATGGTAAAGGCTTCTCTTTGGCTATCCCTTATTTTTTCTCAAAAAAATTAGACAAGCTTGCATCAAATACATCAGCATTTGGAGTAATTTTTCTTGGTGCTTTTGTTTCAGCAGTAGAGCTTCCTTGTACAGGAGCCCCATATTTGGCAATTATAACTTTATTATCCCAATATTTTGATTTCACAGCTTTAATGTTGTTAATTTTATACAATATAATATTTGTAATGCCATTAATTATTATTTTATTATTAGTGTCTGCTGGAAAGAAATTGTATGATATTAAAAAATGGAAATTTGAAAACAGGGCGTATATGAGATTAATGGCTGGATTGTTGTTAATTAGCATGGGCTGGCTGTTAATATTAATAGCAAATGGAACAATAAATTTCGGTTAAGGAGGTCAAAAGAAAAAGTTTTTTTAGTAAAGCTTTTTCCTAAAAAGGTTTATGGTTGAGCACATTGTAAAAAGAAAAGGTCATAAGGAAAAATTTGATGAAAGGAAAATATATGGTTCATGTTATGAAGCTACCCTAAGCTGTTGTAATTTTAATAAAAAACAAACTGAAAAAATATGTGAGAAAGTAACAGCTTGTGTAAAAAAATGGATTAAAACTAAAAAAACAGTTACTTCAAATGATATTTTTAAGCAGGTTGTAAAAGAACTAAAAAAGCACAGCAAAGAAGCTTCATTTATGTATGAAACTCACAGAGATATAGCTTAATTAATTTAGAATACTCAAAAATAAAATTAAGAAACCTGTATTCTATCAGGATACTTGTTTCTCCATATTTTATTCCATGCACAAATAGCTGCAATCTGATAAACACTTACATTGCTTTCTTTAAAATGTGTTGTATGAATTTCCTTTGGAGTTTTACCGTCTAAATTCATTTTTCTTATTTTGTTTTTATCTTCAGGAGAAAGATCAGAAAGATTCTCAAATTTCGTATCTCCATTATTTATATTTCCAATTACTTTTTCCAGCCCTTTTGTAACTTTAAATCTTTGATCAGCATCACCATTAAGATATTTATCTTTAATTCTATCTAAATAGCCATCAATACTCAACCCAGGAGCTGGTTCTTCCAGGGACTTCCCAGGAGACTTATATTCCAGTTCTTTCTTAGGTTCATTCATATTTTCTCCCTCTATTCTTGATTTCTTCTTTTCTATTTTACTTAATTCTTCTTCTCTTAATTTACTTCCTATTCCCTTGACAAAGTCTACATATTCAAGCATAATTTTTGATTCCTGCATTTGGAAAGTTATATCTCTATCAATAAAAGATGTTGTCTCTTTCATAAATTTGGAAATAGAAGACTTTTCATTTTTTCCTTCTTTGGAAAAAAACTTATTAATTATTTCCTGGCCAGCTCTAAAAGATTTTAAAGTCTTAACATCCATGGAGAAAATATCTTTCATTGAAACTCTTCCAAATTTCTCTACTAAAAAATTTCTAAATTCCTTATATTTTAGATCCATGCTAAAAAAAAGATTATTAAAAGTTTGTGCTGTTTCTCTTGTTTTTTGACCTCCTTGCATTCCTTCTACAAATTCATCAAGTTTATGTGCTCTTTCCAAATTAAAAAAATGCATAAGCATTGGTGTTTTACTCTGGCTAGTATAGCTAAATGTAGAATAAGAACTAATCATTCTTGCTACACTCCTGTTATATAAATAAGCCGAATGAATCTTTTGCTTATCCTTTAACTCAATATTTGGCATAGGAAGATTTTTTGAAAGCATTTTAAAAAGAAGCGGGAAAAAACGTCCGCTTGATAAAGATCCGACATATGCTAATCTAACTGGATCTGATAAAGAATCTCCTTTTTCTACTAAAATATCATCCAAAGCCTTGGCTAAAAATCTAAAACTTTCTCTCTTTTCTTCGCTTCCAGCTTTTTTGACTTCTTCACCAAAATGTTCATTATAAAATAAATCATCTATTCTAACTCCTTGAAGTCCCCTCAATAAAGGATAAGCAGCTCTGATCAAAACTTCTTGAAATAAACCATAACGTGAATAAGCCAAATACTCAGTGCTTTTTACATTTACCCCTTTATGTCTTTGAATTAATGGGCCCATCAAAGTATCAACTAAAATTTCATCCATGTTTTCGAGATGTTGCCTGTCAAACTTTTTGGGAGACCCAGAAATTTCATCTATAACTTCGCACCATAAAGCAGCATCTGCTCCATTCAATGCCATTCCTGCAAAAGTCAAAAATCTCAATCTCATTTGATTAACAGCAGCTTCTCTTCTTGCTTGCGTATTAACAACAAGCAAAGTCTTGTCAGCCAAAATTCCAGGAGTATCAAAAACAGAATTAATTCCATTAATTACTTCAGAACCATAAGTCTGAATATAATCCAAGGAAATTACATCTAGTCTAGTTCCATGTCTTACAAATCTCTCAAAATCCCCATGATAAAGGACAATTTTTTTTTCTAAAGACCTTCTCTGATTTTCTAATTGTGCCAAATTAAACGCTTCTGAATCTCTTTCTATCCCATAAATATTTCCAGGTTTAATTCCAGCTTTTTCATATATTTCGCTTTCTTTTAAAGAAGGGCCAGTAAAAAAAGCAACTCTTAAATTAGATCTGTCTCCTGGAAAAGTTTTTTCAACTTGTTCTCTAATTAAATCTCTTGACCTCTGCTTTTCAGGATCATTTACAAATTGTTCTAAATCATAGCTGAGCATTTTTGTTTTAAACAAAACTAAAGATTAATTATTTTTCCAAGTCTTCTAATAATTTTTCCAATCCATGTGTAAGTTCTATTCTTCTCTCTGAATCACCTTGTAAATAATCAGATTTAATATGTTCCAGGTAAATATCAATTAATTTTTCCCTGGCTTTTTCAATAGCAGACAAAGAAGTTTTCAGTAATCTTGGTTTTTCAGATATTTCTTTTTCTTCAGGAAAAATTTCATTTTCTTTCTTTGGTTTTTTCTCTCCAACTAATTCTGGATTTTTTACTTCCGTAGCTCTATAATTAATTAAAAAATCTAAATTATGATCCTCTCCCAAAACTTTATACAAAACCCCAGCTTCCTCTTCAGTTATTGGGCATAACCCAAAGAATTTATACCCGGCAGAACTCTTTTTCATACCTGTTTGTTGATAAAATCTTTTAACTATTTGTGATTTTGAAGTTCCCAATTCATTTACTTTTTGTGATATTTTCTCTATTTCTTTTTTACTTAATTTTCTTTGGTAGCTTTTCTTTTCTTCAATTTGTTCTTTTTCCCTTACTTTTCTTGGTTCTTTAACTTCAATTGGTTCTACTAATGGTTTGTAATCAGCTAAAAAATTCAATATTGGATCTTCTCCTAAAATTCTGTATAAAACATTAGCTTCAATATCAAAAAGATTAGAATGGCCATAAAATTTATTAGAAACAGCTTTCCTTGATTCTGCAAGTTCCAAAGCAAGTTCCTTAACTATTTGGGATTTTGAAGTTCCTAATTCAGCTACTTTTTGTCCTATTAATTCTCTTTCTGCTTTACTTAATTTTCTTGAATAGCTCATTTTATACCTTCTTCCATTTTGCCATAAAAGCCATAAACTTGTATTTAAACCTTTCTTTTTGTTACTATTCTAAAGAAATAACAGAATAAATACTAAGTTTTATAAATCCTAAATTTACAAAAAATATAACCCATTTGAACTACAACGGTTTATCCGTAGCTTTTTGGTGAAGCTTTTCCCAAAAAAGGTTCGTAGGAGGGAATTAATGGAAAAGAATGAAGTTTTAGAAGCAATAAAATTAGCAAGAGAACTTTCTAAGAAAAGAAATTTTAAGCAAGGTTTTGACATAGTCATAAATCTAAAAAATATGAATGTAAAAAAACCAGAAGGTAATGTTGATTTATTCCTACAGCTCCCGCATTCTACAGGAAAACAAGTAAAAATAGCAGCATTAGTAGATTATGATCTAGAAAAGCAATCAAAAGAAATTGCCGACATTATAATTCTAAAAGACCAGTTTCCAAAATATGAAGACAAAAAAAAAGAATTAAAAAAAATAGGTAGGCAGAATGATTTTTTTATTGCACAAGCAGATATAATGCCAAAAATAGCTACATTATTTGGTAAAATACTTGGACCATTGGGAAAAATGCCAAATCCTAAAGTCGGCGCAGTAATACCTGGAGCTGTTCCAACATTAAAGCCATTGGCAGAAAAATTAAGAAAAACAATAAGATTGCAGACTAAAAATGAGCCGACAGTTAAAGCCTTGGTTGGAAATGAATCTATGAAAGACGAAGAATTGGCAGATAATATCTTGCATGTTTATACATCAGTATTACACTCATTACCTCAAGAAAAAAATAATATTAAAAGTGCAATTATAAAAATGTCCATGGGCTCTCCAGTTCATTTAGAAAAAGAATATAAAAAAGAAGAATTGGAAATGATAATTCAAAAACCAAAAGTCAAGAAAACTAAGGAGGTAAATTAAAAGTTTAGGAGATTATAAGAACCTAGGTTCTTATGTTTGATTAAACTTTTCTAAAAGTTTAAATGCAGCAAGTCCAAGTAGCTCATGTAAGTGAATATAAAAAGAAAGAAATAGAGCAATTAAAAGATTTAATTAGAAAGCATAATGTAATTGGAGTTTTAAATCTTCAAAATCTCCCAGCCAGCCAGTTTTTGAAAATAAAGCATAAATTAAAAGATAAGGTCTCTATAAAAGTCACTAAAAAAAGATTGATAAAAATAGCATTGTCTCAATTGGAAAAAGAAAAAAAAGAAATTTCCAAAATAGGAGACATGATTAAGGGATCACCAGCATTATTATTCACAAATGAAGATGAATTCAAGCTGCAAAAAAACTTAAATAAAAATAAATCAAGTGCTTTTGCTAAGCCAGGTCAGATTGCAAATAAAGACATTACAATAAATGCAGGTCCAACACAATTTACACCAGGCCCTATGATTGGTGAATTCGGACAGCTAGGAATTAAGACTCAAGTTTTAGAAGGAAAAATACATATAAAAGAAGATAAACTAATTGTAAGAGAAGGCGAAGAAATAAATTCAAAAGTAGCTAGTATTCTAAGCAAACTAGGAATTGCGCCAATGGAAATTGGTTTTAATCTAATATTAACCTATAAAAATGGAGAAATATTGACAAAAGACATCTTGGATATAAATGAAGAGGAATTCCTAAACAATTTAAAATTAGCTTTCCATGAATCTATAAACTTAGCAGTAAACATATCATATCCAGTAAAGGAAACTATAGAAATATTAGTGAAGAAAGCCTATTTAGAAGCATCAGCTTTAGAAACAAAAGTACCAAATTTAGATTCAGTTGAAACAAAAAATATAGAAATATCAAAAGAGGAAGTAAAACAAGAAGTTAATGAAATTTCTGAAGAAATAGTTTCAGAACCAGAACAAAAAACTGAAGAATTGAAAGAAGAACCGAAAAATGTTGAAGAAAAACCAGCTCTTGGTGAAGCTTCTTTTCAAAAAGATTCCTTAAAAGAAGAAATTGAAAAAGTAAAAGAAAATAATGATACTAAAGTTGAAATGAAAAAAGTTAATGCTGAAAAAGATGAAATGCAGAGAGCAGCAGATATCTTAAGACAGCTTACTGATAAAAAAATTAGAGGAGAAATATAATTTCGGAGGTTAAATATGGAATATGTTTATTCAGCTTTGCTGATCCATAAACTTGGAGCAGAATTGACAACTGATAGAGTTAAAAAAGTTGTAGATGCAGCAGGTGGTCATGCAGACGAAATGAAAGCAAGAGCTTTATTAGCAGCTTTAGACGGCGTAAATATAGACGAAGTCATAAAACAAGCAGCTATACCAGTTGCAGCACCAGCAGCAGAAACAAAAGCAGAAGCCAAGAAAGAAGAAAAGAAATCAGCAGAAGACGAAAAGAAAGCTGAAGAAGCAGCAGCCGCAGGTTTAGGCTCATTATTTGGATAAGCCTTGCCTTAAACTGATGACTTCAGTTATTTTATTTTTAATATGGAGAAAGCTGACTTATATAAATTAAAAAAGGACATTAATCTACTTAGAAGTAACCTTAACAGCTTAAATTTAACAAAAAGAGAAAAATTAAAAGAAATACAAAAAATAAGATCTGAAATTAGGGAAGTTCTAAATAAAGTAAACGAATTCAAAAACAAAAAAAATACATTTTCTGCTGAATTAGAAGAATTAAAAAAACAAAGAGATTCTCATAATACAAATGTTAAAAATTTAGTTTCTGCCTTAAAAGCATTAAATATCCAAACTAAGGAAGTGGAAAAGAAATTTAAAATAAATTACAATCCTTTGGCTTTAAAGGAAAAAATCGATAAAATAGAGATAAAAATCCAGACAGAAGTTATTTCTTTTGAAAAAGAGAAAAAGCTGATGGCTGAAATAAGAAAATTGAAGACAGATTTTAAGAATTCTGGGGAATTATTTGTAATTCAGGAAAAAATAGAAAAATTATCAAAAGATATCAGAGAAGAAAGAGAAAAGGCAAATTCATATCATAATAAAATAAAAGAAATCCTGAATTGTAATAAAGAAGAAAATAAAGGATTTAAAGATTTATTCAGGCAATTGGATAAATTAAGAAAATCACAAGAAGACAAACAAAAAGAAGTAGATGAAATTAATAAAAACTCTGAAAATTTAAGCTTAGAACTAAATACAAACTTAATAGAAATTGGAAAAATAAATCCATCTTTTAGAGAAAGTAATAAAAAAGAAGCAAGAAAAAAAGAAGAGGAAAGGATAATAGAGGAAAAATCAAAGATTGTAGAAGAAAAAATAAAAAATAGAGTTAAATTAACAACAGAAGATTTAATAGTAATGCAGGGAAAGCTTAAAAATGAACAGTAATATTTCTTAAAAATATGGCAATAAAATTAATAGATATTTTCTTACATTTAGACAAATATCTCCAAATAGTAGTCCAGGAATATTCTTCCTTAAGTTATGTTTTTTTATTTCTTGTTATATTTATGGAGACTGGTCTTATTGTAGCTCCTTTTCTTCCAGGTGACTCTCTTTTATTTGTTGTTGGGGCTTTAGCTGCTTTGGGTTCTCTAAATATAAAATTCGTTTTTTTTATAATCTTAATCGCTGCTATTATGGGAGATGCAGTAAACTATCATGTTGGCAAATATATTGGTCCAAAAATATTTCATAAAGAAAATTCATTTTTATTCCATAAAGAGCATTTAACACGCTCCCAGTTATTTTATGAAAAACACGGTAAAAAAACAATAATTCTTGCAAGGTTTATACCCATAATAAGAACATTTGCTCCTTTTGTTGCGGGTATTGGGAAAATGTCATATTCAACTTTTTTAAAATATAATGCAATTGGTGCTTTTCTTTGGTGTAGTCTGTTTATTTTTACTGGTTATTTCTTCGGAAATATTCCATTTGTTCAGAATAATTTTAATATAGTCATAATATTAATTATAATAGTCTCATTAATTCCATTAATAAAAGAAATATTCTTCCATTATTTAAATAATAAAAAACTTCATTAACTTACGAATTATTTCGAAAATCTTTCAGATTTTTCGTAAACTTTTAGAGAAGAGTTATAAGCAACAAATTATTTTTTATAAATTATGACAACTTATAATTTAGATACATCTATTTTATTAGATGCTTATGAAAAAAGAGGCGAAAATGGTGAAGAAGCCCTCAAATTAATATTAAAGTTAATTGAAGAGAATGTCACCATTATTTTATCTGATCTTCACATTAAAGAATTAAAAGATTTAAATTATAATTTAGACGAAATAAATTCGATTTTTAGAATATTTAGGTTAGGAAACATAAAAAGAGTGCACATAACTAGAAATCAAGAAAAAGAATCAAAAAAATTAGCTTCTCAAAAAGATATACCTAAAGGAGATGTTTTACACGCCGTCATTTCAAGAGATAATGACGCGATTATGGTTTCTAGAGATAAACATTTTGAAAAACTGATAACATTATAGAAGTAAAAAAACCCAAAGAATTGCTACAATCCAAATTCGTTCTCTAGCTCTTTAACTGCTTTCTCTCTTGCTTTATGTAATTGTTCATCTGTAGTTTTTAATCTTGAAGCTCCGTATATCTTTCTTGCCCTTTCTAAAGCTTGCTTTGTTTCTAATTCATTAATCTTGTCTCTAATAGCTTCTCTTATAAATTCAGTTTTAGTGCTATAACTATGTTTTTTCATAACTTTATCTAGGTGTTTGGAAAATTTCTTTTCTAATTTTAAGCTCACAGTTTCCATCATATTACCAAGTAATACAAAGTAATATTTAAACTTTTCGCAATTATCTTGAGTTTCCCTGCAAAAAATTATAAAGCCTTGCTTTATTCCTATGTTTATGGTAAAGCCTGTTAAGCGAGAAGAACCTGACCATTATTTATTTGTTATAGATACTGATACATATGCAGGCAGTTTTGAAAGAGAAATTTGTGCATATGTGACTGGTCAAATCGGAGAGTGCGAAGTTGGAAAAGAAGAAGCATAAATTGCTCAAAAAGAGATTCCACATATAGTTGCTAAACTTGAAGACTTAGTTGTTCAAGTTCCAGATGAACATGGATGTCATAGACCTGTTTCGATTTTTCCAAATCCAAGATATGGTAATGATGGAAAAGGCAATCTCGCACTCTTAACTAATAAAAATAAGAATAGGTTTCCTTGTCCAGCATATAATAGTGTAGCTATTTATTTCCATTCAAGGCCTAATTCTGGATTATTAAAGGTTATGAAAGCACGAGCACAAACCATTGCATCTGTAGGTGTAGGATTAAAAGGATTTAAAGAAATTGTAGAATTGAAGGATTTAGACTTCTAGAACAACACACTATCTTTAAGGAATTAAATATTTAAAAAAGTTTACTTTATCCTTAAATGCCTCTTCAAATACATAAAATCAGAATAAATCGGAATTGTCTTAACTTTGAATTTCTTAGTCAAATAAATCCAAGTCATAACAACAAAAAAAGTAGAAAAAATCTGCCAGAAAAACAAATGTAATGTGTCAAACCATCTTTTGTCAAATTCAATAAGCGCAATTGCCAAAACAAATATTCTTAATATATTTACCATAAATAAAATAAAGCCCCCTAATAAAAACATCTTTATTCCCTTTTTAAAGTCAATATCTTTTGTTAATAAAATTAAAATAGCAAATAAAACATAAGCTGAAGCAGCCATGCAGGCTGGAATAAATTCTAGATGTATATCATTTATAACTAAAATATTTCCAAAAATAGCGGGATTATAAAAAAATAAAGTTAAATAAGAAGCAAAGAAAGTAGGTAAAGTTAATAAAAAATAAACTATATAGATTCCAAAAATAGATAAAAACAAAGCTGTTAAAAGCCTTATTCCTAAATTATGCAAGTATTTCATAAAAGTATAAAAAGTTAAGTTTATAAAAAGTTATAGGATTTCCAAAAGATGCAAAAAACAACTAAAATACTGCTTGGTTTAACTTTTATGCTGATTTTAAGTTTTTATATAGACAAGTTTATTTTAGATTTAATCGAATATTTAAGAATCGAAAGCTTGAATAAATTCTTTATTTTCTTCTCAAAATACTTTAATTATTACTTTTTAGCTGTAATAATTACATTAATTCCATTATTTAAAAATCAGAAGTTAAAAAACCTTATAGCTCTTTGGACTTCTTTTCTCGCAGCAGGATTATTGGTTTTTATTCTGAAGATAATTATACAAAGACCAAGGCCGTTAATCAATTTAATTGAAACATCAAGTTTTTCTTTTCCTTCTGGCCACACAACCATAATGTTTGCTTTACTCCCAATATTTTATTCAAATTTTAAAGAATACAAATATACCTGGTTAACAATTTCCTTGCTTGTTGCTCTCTCAAGAATATATTTGGGTGTTCATCATTTATCAGATATAATTGGTGGAATGTTGATTGGGATTTTAGTTGGGGTAAATATTATAAAGCTGTTTAATAACAAAAATTAAAAGCAAAAAGTTTTTGGTTAAGCTTTTTATAAAAAGGTTAAAATGGACAATTTAGAAGTAAAAAGAAAATTAGCTCACATTTGTACAGGTTTGTTTATTGTCTTAACATATTACTATAATGTCTTAACCCAAAAATATCTGTTCTTTTTAATAATTTTCTTTGGCATTCTCTCGCTATTAAGCATGAAATTTAAAATTCCTGTAATCAACTTCCTTTTAACAAATTTTGAAAGAAAGAAATACATTAAAAAATTTCCATTTAAAGGCATGGTCTTTTTTCTAGGTGGTTCTTTATTAGTAATCAAAATATTTGATAAAGATATAGCCTTAGCCTCTATAATAATCCTGACATTTGGAGATTCAACAGCCTACTTAGTAGGTCATTTTCTTGGAAAAACAAAATTAGCTTTTAATGGTCTTAAAAAATTAGAAGGAATCTTGGCTGGAATGTTTTTTGCATTTTTAAGCAGTATTTTATTTGTGAGCTATACAGAAGCTTTTTTCGCAAGCTTGTTTGCAATGATAGTCGAGGGAGCTGGTTTTAAAATTGGTGTTTCAGATATAGACGATAACTTCATTGTTCCTCTGGTTGCAGGCACAGTTATTTACTTGTTCAGGACAGGTTTCAGTGTATTTTTAATCTAAGGTTATTTTTTATTTAAAAATTTCTTGTCAATAAACTGGTAAACAAATATCGCAACTATTAACAAAATAATTAAAAAAATTCCATGCCTGACTTTATTTATATTTTCAATAATTATGTCTAATATTGTTGTAAAATTATATCCAATTAAAACAAAAACAGGCACATAAATCAAAACAGCAAGCAGATTGAAAAAGAAAAACGTACTCCACTTAATTTTCATATGTCCAGCCATAAAGGGCCCTAAAAATCTCAATCCAACAATAAATCTGAGAAGAAAAATTGTTTTTCCTGAATGCTCTTTCATTAATTTCTCGTACTTTAATAATTTTTTTGGAGCTATTTTGTTTTTTATTTTTTTAAAATAATAATGCCCCCTTCTGCTTACAAAATAAATTAAATTATCTCCAACTAAAACACCTAAAAAGCTGGCTATTAAGATTTTATCCAGTTCAGCAAAACCTAAACCAGCAAAATATCCGGCAAATAATAAAACAACCTCTTCTGGAACAGGAACTAAGGCTATTACTGCCATTAATATAAATAATCCAAAGTAAGAAAAACTGTTAACATAATTTAAAACAAAAGATTGTAAGTCTATCATCTGTGTAAATAATAAAATATTAATTTACTTTTCTCCTTTTTATCACATTTTGCAAAAAACTTCCTTTCAAATTGTACAATTTCATTTACCTTGACTTTTTTTACAGCAGGTTCTGCTAAGCCTTTAACAATAGAAGCATCATCCATTACAATTTCAACATTAACTAAATCTTTTGAAACAGGCAGCCAGTGAATTAATTTAGCATTTAATTCTTTGTTCAATTCAACAGAGTGAAATTCATTATTTTTAAAATTAAACAAATGCATAAATCTATAATATTTGTCTTTTTCCAGATTGTCTTCAATATAAAATTCATCTGAAGTCTCAAAATTCCTGAATCCTTTTTTTGGAAAATCTGGGTGTAATTCAATTTTTGTTTTTAATTTAGGTACATTCTTAATCTTAATTTTCTTAGGGTCCTGAATAAAAAAGTATCTGTTTGTATCCTTGTCAATAATCTCCTTATTGTAAAAAGCTAATTTATCAACAGGAATTTTAATGTCTGATTTTCCTAATCCAGAATCAATTAAGAATTTTTGTAAAGCCTCTGCCCTAAAACCTCTTCGTCTTAAAGCTTTAATAGTTGGTAATCTAGGATCATCCCACCCAGTTAATTTTCCCTCTTCAATTAATTTTCTTGATTTGGAAGTGCTTTTAATTCCATGAAATAATAATTTTCCAGCATATTTTGTTTTTGGGTAAGTCCACCCAAAAAACTTATACAAATATTTTTGTCTTTCATCAGAAATCATTAAGTCAATTCCTCTTAAAATATGCGTTACACCCAATTCATGATCATCAATTGCAGATGCAAAATTCAATAAAGGCCATACTCTTGCTTTTTTATTTAATGGATGCTTGTGTTTTTCAATAATTCTAAAAGCTGGCCAGTCTCTCAATGCAGGATTTGGAGCATCAATATCTGTTTTAATTCTTAAAACAGCCTCTCCCTCTTTATATTCTTTAAACATCTTTTTCCATCTTTTTAGATGTTCTTGAAATGGTAAAGATCTGCATTTGCATTCAATAGATTTCCAGATTAATTTTCTCCATTCTTCAACATTGCAAATACAAACATAAGCATTCCCATCTTTGATTACTTTTTCAGCATACTTGTAATAAATTTTAAATCTCTTTGACTGTATAATTACTTTGTCTGGTTTTACACCCATGAATTTTAAATCCTCAACCATCCATTTGTAAGCCTCTTTAATTGGATATTTTGTTCTCGGATCAGTATCGTCAAATCTCAGCAAGTATTTTCCATTGTATTTTTTTGTCAAAATCCAGCTCCAATAACCCGGCCTCATTCTTCCTAAAGAAGGCGGCCCATCTGGATTTGGAGCAAATCTCATTACTACTTTTCCTTTCACAGCACCTTCTAAATCAGGAATAGGTCTTTCTTTTTCCTCTGTTTTCTTTTCTTCTAACAATTCAGGAGCTAACTCTTGTAATTTTTTTAACTGTTCATCTATTTTAAGAGAATTAACTTCATTAATTATTTTCTTGGCTTCTTCAACAACCTTTCCTTTATTGAGATCTTTTAACTCAGAAAAAACCTTTCCAATAACTGCATTTAAGTTTGCTTTTCCCTCATATTTTGCTGCATTTTGCAGAGCATACTTTAAAATAACATTGTGCATAATTAATCATAAACTATTTAATTTTTAAAGTTACTCTTTCTATAAAAAACAATGAAACCCCTAAACAGCAAGGAAATAAAAGAAATCAACAATAAGCTAGAATCTCAATTTGGAATTAAAACCAAATTAGACTATCTATTTTATGTTAATAGAGAAGATAAAATATTCTTGATGACAAAAGATATGCAAAAACTGGATTTATCTAAATTTAGAGTAAATTCATTTGGCTTGTATTTTGCTAAACTAGAAAAAAATTCAATTAGATTAAGTGTTTCAGGCTCTCAGCTAATCGGAAAAAAAGCTGGAAAAAATGTTCTTGAAATAAATCAAAAAGAAGAATGGTTAAATGGCCAAAACGTAGAATGCAATAAAGAGTTAAAAGGCTGGTTTATTATAAAAAATAAGGAAGATTTCCTTGGTTGTGGTTATTGTAAAAATGGAATTATCCAGAATTTCATACCAAAGCATTAATTATCTTGTTTGTAATTTATGCAGTTCAGAAAACTTTCCTTTGTTTTTAATTAAAAAATTAAAAGTTCTTTGTTCTACAATCCTACCATTATTCATAACATAAATTTTTTCTACATTCTTCAAAGTAGATAATCTATGGGCAATAATTATCAGGGTTTTTTCCTTTAATTGTTCTTCAATTCCCTTTTGTATTTTGCTTTCTGTTTTGCTGTCTAAATGGGAAGTAGCTTCATCCAAAATTAAAATAGGAGGATTTTTATAAATAGTTCTTGAGATACCAATTCTCTGTCTCTCTCCACCGCTTACCTTATATCCTTTTTCCCCAACTAAAGTGTTTAATCCTAAAGGTAATTTTTGAATTAATTCTTTAAGCTGTGAAATTTCAATAGCTTTCCTAAATAATTTTTCATTTAAATTAGAAGGAAAAAAAGTAATATTATTAAAAAGAGATATATTAAACATTTCAGAATCCTGCAATACAACGCCAATATTAGTTCTAAATGATTTTTGATTTATTTTCTTTATATCTACATCATCAACTAGTATTCTTCCTTTCTGCGGAGTATAAATTCCTAATAAAAGTTTGACTAAAGTGGATTTTCCACAGCCAGATTTTCCAACCAGCCCAATTGCTTGGTTTCTATTGATAGTTAAATTTAAATTCTGAATGACAAATCTATTCTTGTATTTAAAAGAAACATTTTCAAACTTAATCTGCTTCCAGTCTGTAGGAAATTCCAAATTACCGTTCCTTTTTAAATTAACTCCCAGAATATACATAAATCTTCCAATACCAGATTTAACAGAAATAAAATCATTTAAGTTATTGCTTATTTCTTCTAAGCCATTTTTTAATTTGCTGAAATAATTTGATAAAATTAAAATAGATCCCACTGTTATTAAACCAGTGGTTACATCAAAACCAATTAGAAAGATAAATGCTGAAAATCCAAAAGCAGCAAATATTTTTATAATCTTGCTCTTTAAATTACCTAATCTCTTTGTCTGTAGCCAGATTTTATAAAATTCTTTCTCCAAATCCAAAGTTGATTTTTTAAAAACATTCTCTAATCCTAAAGACTTAACTGTCAATAAATTTGAAGCAGATTCATGAAACTTTCCAGATACTTTTTCCTGTATTTTATTTCTCTCATCTTCCAAATGAATTAGTTTTTTGTTAAAATAATACTCTCCTGAAAAATAGATTAAAATATAAATAAAAGCAAAGAGGCCATATTTAACATTTATTATTAACAAAAGAGATAGGCTCGTAAAAATATCAGTAATAGTATTCAAACCGAAATTTGAAAATAAATCTATACCCTTATAAATGGCATCCCCACCATTGTTTATCCTCTGAATCTTGCTTCCTGTTTCTTCTTTCTCATGCCATTTAAGATCTAATTCAACTAATCTTTCCATAGCCTCTGTTCTTGTTTTCATTCTCAAATTTGCACCAATTATATGTAGTTTCAATTTCGCATGCATTCTCAGCCAGACCTGTAATATAGCTGAAAAGGAAATTAAGGAGCTTAGAAAATAAAAAGTATAAAGAGATTGCCCTGTATTGTACTTAGTAAAAAAATCTATAATTAACCCTAAACAATAAAATATTAAGAAAGAAGCTATATTTGACAAAGATCTCATAAAAGAGAAGAAAACAAATTTTACTTTTTGTCCTTCAAGTAAAATCCAATAATCTCGTATGCATTCAAAAGTAGAATAATTTGTTCCTTTCATATAATCGAGTTTTTAATTTAATAATATTTAAACCTAATTAAATCAAAAAAATAAAAATAACAAGCTTTTTAAACATCTCTTTCCTATAGATTAATAATTCAGTAAATTTCTCAGATTTTTTTACTTATTTAATTTAATAGTAAAATTATGTCCTTCATTTGGCCGCGGAAATGAAATTTTTTGGTTTTCCTCTTTTAATCTTAATATAACATAAGCTCTTTGTTGCTTTTCTCCAATACCATAATTAACTCTTATTTCTCCATCTGGTTTTAAATGTAAAAGTGCTTCTTTAAAGATATTATATTTTAGATTAACAACTGGAATATCCATTTCAATCACGTCTCTAAAAAAGTCAGGATATCTTGGATTTTCTCCTTTAAGTATTCTTTCTGTATCTCCCCCAATAAAATCAAAAAAACGTCTTGTATTCTGGTCCCCACCAATATGCATTACTGCAACACCCAAAGATTGTGGGAAAAAGATATAATCAAATTTTTCCTGAAAATCTGGCCAAGGTTTTGTCATGTCAAACTCACAAGTTCTAAAATTACGTTTTTCTAAACCAGGATCTAATTCAATATCACTTAAAACAATTCTTTTTTTAGAAACATTAAATCCTTCAGTAATTAGTCTTTCTAAATGTCCATCTCCAGACCCGACACTTAATAAATTTCCTCTAGATTGGAGTTTTTTAATCATTTCAGGAGTAATACTTTCATTTTCAAAATATGAAATAGCTGGAAAATAAAAATAATTTGGTTTAAATTTAGGTAGATAAACTTCTTTATGATTTTCCCCTTCAGAAAAAACCAAAGCAGATAATCTTTTAGCCTCTCTAATTAGCTCCTCCTGAGTTTCAAATTTCCTAGAACTTAGTTTTCTTTTCATTATCAGTTAATTAAAAAAACAGAATCTCCTTCTCTAACTAATCCTGGTTGAACTACATCAGCATATATACCAAATTTAGCCTTCCTCTGGTTAGATATAAAACCTAAAACTTGTTCATTACTTTCTCCAGATGCTGGATTAATATTAACCATCTTACATCTATTAACTAAATTTTTTATTGCTAAAACAGCCTCTCCCAAATTAATATATCTTCCAACTAAACTATCTTCAGAAAAAGGTCTGTCATAATCTCCTAAAAAATTAACATGCAGATTCATCCTAAAACAGCCATCATTAACACCAGGAATTTCTTGCTCAACTTTTAAAAGAGATTGTCTGCTTACTAAACTAATCTGATTATTATCTTGTATTCTATTCTCATTATCTATAATAAATTCAAGAGGCCCTTTTCCGCTAAGTTTTTCTAAAATTTTGACAGCTTCCTGAACACTAACTCTTCCATAATTTGGAATATCAATAAAAATCAATCCAGAATTTTCAAATTGGCTAAAATCAGGTTTTATTCTAACCATTTCTGGAAGTTCTCTTGCAGTTAAATGTCTCTGACTATTTCTGCTTGAATTTTTTCCTATGTGTCTGAAACCAGCAATTCTATCCAAAACTATCCCTGATTGGGAAAAATAAACTTGATCTAGTTTCTCTCCAGCCATGCTCTTTATCGGATATCTACGTATAGCTTCAACATTTCCAATATTAACTCCTTCTTCCATATAGAAATTTAGCACAATAGAGCCTTTTAAATCTTTCTAGTTTAACTACTTAAGAATAATAACACACAGAAAGATTTATAAATCATTTTTAATAAAAGAATAAAGAAAATGTCAACAAACTGGCTAGAGTATTTTGCTCAAGAAATGAATAAACGTGGAATTTCTGACTTAGAAAGAAGTCTAGATGATAAAAGCAAAATTGAAGGAATTCCTATAACTGGAGCTTTTGAAGACCAAGTTTCAGATGCAAGTGGTCATGTTTTTTATTCTGAAGAAGCTTCTAAAAGAATTAAAAATCCAAATTTACTAATTTGGTGTAATAGATCATTATTCGGAAGCAACCCAAAAAAAGAACTGCAAGAATCGTTTTCATTAGGTTTTGAAACAGATATTAAATATGGTTTTACTAATTTATATGCTGAAATTTTTGGAGATAATGTTTTAATTAGGAATTTTGATGAAGGTTTAGAAAGACCAAGCTTTTTTGAGACTAATATATCGGATTCTAAAAAGAAAAAAGATAAAGAAAAAAATCCGAGATTAAAAGAAGAAAAACCAGTTTCAGCAAAGAAATTTATTGATGAAGCTATTGATATTTATTGTAAAATAAAATTCTATTTAGATGAAAAAGAAGCCCTAAAAAAAGGCAATCCTTTCGATTTTCATGAAGATATAGATGATAATTGGGACAATCTAGAAGAACCTAGTTTCTTTGATCATGCAAAATCAGCATTAGTATTAAACAGATACCAGGAATTAGTTCCAAAAACAATTCAGGCAATAAAATGCATTGAAAAAGCAAACAAAAAAGAGCTAAAAGAAGCTGGAAAAAGAATTGCTGTAGAGAATTTAATGGAAGAAAGTAGATATACGCTAGAACAAATAGAGGAAATGAGAAGAGATGCAGAATTAGTTAATATAGTTCTAGAAGAAAAAAGCTGTAAACCTAAAGATTTAGCAGAGGAAATATCCTCAGTTAAAGAAAACCTTTCCGAAATTCCGAGAAAAAGCATTAGACTATCAGACTATGATAATCTTGGTGTTGGTTCTTATGCTAGTTATTTAAGAAGGTTAGCTAAGCATACTTGGGACATTCAAAAAGAGAAGAAATAATGACATATCGCCTTTAAAAGAATTTCATATATTTTGATTAAACTTTTCCTTTTTTGATAAACCTTTTTTTCTAAAAAAGGTTTGTTTATTTTTCTTTTAATTTATACCTAGATTTAACGTCTTTTTTTAAAATCTTTTCCTCATCTTCTTCTGTTTCAGATTCCTTAAAAAATCCAAATAACACAAAGATTAAACCAAGAACATTTGCAAAATCAGCAACATTAAAGTAAAATAAGTCAAAAAAAGGAATATAATCCACAACATATCCAAAAACTAATCTGTCAAATAAATTGCTTAAAGTTCCGCCAACTAGCAGGCTTAAGCCAACTTTACTTAAGTCAGATTTATCAAACAAAAAAAGAAATAAAAATAAAGCTAAAAAAGAAATAAAAATTAAAGTCGCTCTTTGCTCTTCTAAAATATCAAAAGCAGCTCCATAATTGCTTACTTTATAAGGTGCAAAGAACTTCAAGATATAGTCTATCAAAATTACTGATAAAATTATACTAAAATTGTTTCTATTCATTTTCCCTCTTTTTACAAAACCTTTAAAAGTAAGGCTATATATAAAGATTATTAATTAAAAGGTGATATTTTGGCTCAAGCTCAAGAACAAAAAAAAGAAACAACTTATTCATTTAAAGAAAGACTTTTAGAGGAATTTTTTGGTGCAGCAAAAAAAGAAGAAGAAAAAGGCCCAAAACCATTAGGCGAATTAGTCAGGGCAAAAGCATGTGGTAAAGATGGCTGTAAGCTGGTTATTGACGAATTAAAAGGTGGTCTTGAAGCTAATTATTACTGGCTTCTAAGATTTATGGAAAATAAGGAAGATTTTGGTTTAAGATTATCAGGCGAAAGAGGAGAAGTGCAGAAATTAAAAGATATTTTCGCAGCTGGTGAAGCTTCTAGTATGTGGGGTTCTGTAGAGCAAAGAAAAGCAATTCAGCAGGAAAAAGTTTCATCTTATCTAGCAACAATTGGAAAAATGATTAAAGACATGTTCCAGATTTTAAGGGAATTAAGAATCTTAGAAGAAAGATTAGCTTATTATAAAGGTTATAATGAAGGAAATTATTCTCATAGTGTAGCTCTAAAATCAGTCTGGGTTGATTTAGTTGAGGGTGGAGCAAAAAATCCAGGTTCTGTTACAGGATTGGCAGCTCAAGTTGGTTTTGTGATTCTTCCAGATTTATTTTATAGATTAAATCCCAAAGACCCAAAAGAAGTGGATAAATTAGTTAATACCTTGGAAAGAGATATAAACAAAAAAGTCCGTGAAGTTTTGGCAAGAAAATTAGTTCAGTTTATTGAATGGAAGGAAAAAACAGAAAAAGAACTTAATGACAGAAATGGATTTGTTCTTGCATATTTAAGGCAGCATTTTAATACAATTAGAATGTATATAAATTGGTTAAAGCCTTATTTGAGAAATATTAAACAATTAGAAATGTCAAGAGATATAGCAGATCCTCATCTTCTAAGTACATTTGAAACAAATAAAATAGAAGTTGAATTATTGGGAATAAGAAAAGTTTATACTGAATTAACTCCTGATGGTAAATTTGAGATTGATAAGGAATTTAAAAAATATTTCCCGTGTCTTCATGTAAAAATGAGATTCGTGGCAATACCAGAGATGTCTTATCAAAAAGAATATCAGAGAGGCGCTATCCATATGGGAAGAACAGAAATTTTGATTAATGGTTATGTAGCAACTCAGGAGGAAATAGAAGCATATAAAAAGAAAATAGAAAGAGATGACATTGAATTAATTGGTTCTTTAGATGACTCATTGACAGCAGTAAAAGATGAATTAGTTAAATATTTAGAAAGAGCTAAGGAAAAAAATCTCCCAATACCTAAGGAAGAGATATTAAATGTAATGGAAAAAACAGGAGTCAAAAAAGAAAAGGCAATAGAAGCATTAAAGAAAACAACAACAGTAGAAGGAGCAATTTTATACCTAAGCCAGCAAAAGCCGCAGGAAGGAATTTTCGAGCCATTTAAGGCTATAATAGATGGGTTTAAAGAAATACTAAATTTGCAGTCTAAAAAATCAGATGAAAAGCTTCCATTAAAAAAAACAGAAGAAGATACTGAAAAAAGCAAGGCAAAAAAAGATGCTGAAAGTATGTCTTGGATTTTATATGATGTTTACAAGAAGTCTCACGGTTATATAACTCCTTTGTAGTTTATTTTAATAAATACTTTCTTAAAAGGTTTTATATAAGTTAAAGAGTTTATATTTTCATGCCAAAAGTTAAAAAATTATTATTGAAAAAACTTGATCAGCTGCATCCTGTAGAAAGGGAAAAGGAATTAAGAAAAATTCTTCTTGAAAATAAAAGTAAAAGATTTTTAAAAATATTTGGAGAAGAAATTGAAAAAGCTGAATCTGAGCAGGAACATGTTGAATCTTTGGAGAAAATCCCAAAAAAACTGGAAGAAAACCCCAAAGAATTAGATGCATTAGTAAAAAAAGAATCTGAAGAATTAGAAGAGGAAAAGAAAGAAAAAATAAAAATTGGAAAATTATATGGTCATCCAGAGGAAAAAAAAGAACTGCAGTATGCTGGTACATATTCTTCTTATGGGCAGCATAAAGAACCAGTAAAAATTGAAATATCAAGCACAACAAATCCTGGAAAACAAGATCAATCAATAAATACAACAGAAGAAAATATTAAAAAGACAACAGAACTATATATGACTAAAAAAAAGGAGAAACACGAGCATTAAAATGGATTATTGGGATTCAGATTATTGGCATTCTATGGATAGAAAAGCTGTAAAAGATACTGGAATAAGTACAGATGTTGTTAGTTTTTCTACTCATCCATTTAAAGAACAATTGCAGGAATTAAAAGCCAAAATATTTTCAGGTACTAAAAATGTTGAAATAAGTTTTATTGGTACTGGTAAGTCCTCTAGATCACAAGCACCAACACCAGAATCATATGGTAGAGAAGAAAGAGAAGAATTAAGACAACTGGCAAAAGTAAATGATATTGAATTAACTACTCATAGTCCTGCAAATGCCCCAGGTTTGTCCGGTTTTTCAGAAAATAGATTTTCTCCAGAAGTTCAGGAAGCGAGTTTAAAAGAATTAAAAAGAACAATAGAATTTGCAGCAGACGTTGCTGGGGGCGGCCCTGTAACAGTTCATACTCAGGAATTTCCTAGAGCTGCTTTTGAAGCAGGAAAAGAATTTGAAGCTTATGCAAATGAAAAAGAAAAAGCTCCAATATATTATGTGCAGGGCAAAACAGGAGAAATAAAAGCTTTTCCAAGAGATGCCGAGATTCCTATTCCTAAAGGAGGTTTCACAAACCCAGAAAGAGATCCAGAAACTGGTTTTGTAAAAGAGTGGCAGAAGAAGAAAATTTCAGATTTTGAGAAAGAAGCAAAAGATAAAGGAGAAGATGTAGTAAAATATATTCTTAAAGAAGTTTATAAAAAAGATCTGGAATTTTCAGAAATTGAAGCTAAAAATCAGGCATCCCAGGCAAAAAAAATAGAAAGAGAATACGAATTTATAGAAAAATTAAGGAAAGATCTAGAAGATCAAAAAAAAATTGACCCAGAAAATGCAAAATACAATGCTATGAGGTGGGTTGAAAGATTTGAAGAAGAAAAAAGAGAAAGATTAACTCCCAGACAAGGAACAGAAGGTTATAATGATTTTTTAAAAAATCCAATAGAATATTTAAAAGAAATAGAAGAAAGAACAAAGCGTGCAAAAGACCAGGCATTTGAAGCAGCTGATCAGGCTAAATTAAAAATTGAAGAAACAAATAAAATGCTAGGTGAAATTAAACCAATAGAAGAATTTGCATTGGGAAAAACAGCAGATGCTGTTGCACGAGGAGCATTATATGCTTATGATCAGGAAAAAAATAAAGATCTAAAAAAACCAATAGTAATTTCTCCTGAAAATGTCTGGACAGAATTTTATGGCGGTCATCCTCGGGAATTAAAAGAAATCATAATAAAATCAAGGCAGGCTTTCTCAGAGAAATTAGTTAAGGAAAAAAACATATCAAGACCAGAAGCAGATAAAATTGCAGAAGAAAGAATAAAAGCTACTTTTGATATTGGTCATGTTAATGTCTGGAGAAAATGGTTTAAAGAACCTGATCCAACTGGTGAAAAATTCAATAAATGGATTATGAAAGAAGTTGGTGAACTTACAAAAGACAATATAATTGGTCATGTTCACATAAATGATAATTTTGGTTACGAAGATATTCACATTCCTCCTGGCCAAGGTAATGCTCCAATAAAACAGTTTGTTGACAAGATTACAAAAGAAGGATTCAAGGGAAAAATGGTTGTAGAAGCTGGCGGTCAAAGAGAAGATTCTCATGTTATGACAAACGCATGGCGTACCTTAAACTCTCCAATTTATAGAATAGATTCAATGAGCAGAACATGGACAGAAATAGAAGGAAGTTACTTTGGAAGAACAGGTTCTCCAAATTATTTAGTTGGTGACTTGGCACCTTCAAAAGATTGGACACTATGGTCAGAAACACAGCTAGAGTAACGTTTAAAAAGAATACAAATTTACTTAATTAAAAAAGAGGATAAAATGAAATTTCAGGTTGAAAAAAAAGAGCAGAGAAATGTAGAAAAATATTACTCTAGAGATATTGATACAGCAAGAAAATTTGCCCGTTTAATGTATAGTGAATTTGGTACATTTATTCGCGGCTTGATTTTATTTGGTTCAGCAACCAAATCTCCAGCATCTCCAAAAAAAGATATTGATATACTAATAATATTAGATGATGTAAAAATAAAATTTTCTAAAGAATTAGTTGAAACTTACAGAATTATAACAGAAAAAGTAGTTGCAAATGTCGATCCTCAAAGACTTCATATTCAATCAATGAAATTCTCTTCATTCTGGGAATATGTTAGAGCAGGCGACCCAGTAGCAATTAATATTTTAAGATCAGGAGTTGCTTTAATTGATACTGGTTTTTTTGATCCCTTGCAAATTTTATTGGAACAAGGAAGAATCAGGCCAAGTGAAGAATCAGTTTACACTTATTTTACAATGGCTCCAGCTTCATTAAACAGATCACAGCAGCATTTATTGACAGCAGTTGTTGATTTATATTGGGCAGCAATTGACGCAGCTCATGCAGCATTAATGAAATCAGGAGAAATTCCGCCAAGTCCAGAGCATGTTGCAGATTTATTGGAAAGAAAATTAGTAAGAGAAGGTCATGTTAATAGAAAATACGCAGATGTAATGCGTGAATTATATTCTTTATTTAAAAAAATAGTCCATAGAGATATAAAATCAATAACAGGTAAGGAATATGATAAATATTATGAATTAACCCAGACTTTTGTAAAAGGAATGCAGAAATATATTGAAGATTACTAAGGATTATTGTCTAAAACTAAATTTCCAATTGCCATATAAGTTTCTCGCGAAATCTTAAAAGAAAAATTAAGTTTTTCAAAAATTCTAATGCCAATATAATGTGCAAAAGTATTTCTTACTCTAGCATATAAAGAGGCTGTTTCTTTAGCCCTCCTCTCTTCATCTTCCATTCTTTGTAATCCGCCAAATTCTGCTAAAAATTCTAATTTTCTTAATCTCTCCATGATTTCAGGACTTATATCAACAATATTTTTATGATCAGTTCTTACAGCATGATAATCAGAAATAGCTCTTCTTATTTCACTATCTATTTTATCGTCTAAAATCATAATAAAAAATTAAAAAAGAAAGAAATTTTATCTTTCTCTTACACCAAATTCAGAATCAAGATATCTTCTACCTTTTCTTATAGAATCATCAATTTCGTCTTCTGCTTTGTTGCTGTCTGGTACATGATTTGAAATATAAAAGTCAATTCTTGAACCAGCTCTTTCTAAATTTTGGTATAAAGCTTTTACTTTTGCTCTTGGATCCTTATCAATAAGAGCCCTGTCATAAGCTGCAATTATTTCTAATTTGCTTAGTCTATCTAATGGCCCTATAGCCATAACAGCTGCTCTAAAAGCATCAGGATTAAATAAATTACTTCCTAAAGCTTCGTATTGTGCCTTTAATGCATCCTTTGGATCAGGTGCAGGAGCGCCTGTACTTGTTACCATTTTCTTTTTAATCCTCCATAATTTTATTGAAATATTATACAATTTTAATAGAACTCGGTATTTATAAATCTTTCGTTTTGTTAATACTCTAAAGTAGTAACATTTTAGTTACAATTGCTGGCTGTGATATTCATCTCTTACAGCCTTTAAAATAAGTTTTTTCTCAGTTTTTGCTATTTTAGCCTTGGTTTCTCCTATATTAGTTACACCACAAATTAAACTGTCTACACCATTTTTTATCAAGAATTCAATAAATTCAGGCTCAGTAATCTGCTTCCCTATAATGCTGGTTTCTATGCTTAATCTTCTGCAAGTTTTTATAATATTTGAAATCTGTCTTAAAACAGCAGGATGATATTCATTATAAGAACTTTCATTAGAATTCAAAGTCATTTTAGTTAATTTTTCTAAATCAATAACAACAAAATCAATACCTTCATCACATATTTCCTTTATCAAAATTGAAGAAGCAGGAGTGTCTATTATCACACCAAGTTCAATTTCTTCCAGTGGTTCTAAATTAATCTCTCTAAAAATATCCTTTGCTTTTTTCAAAGAAGAAATTTCAGTTATATTTCCCAAAGCAGCCCCAATATTTGTAATTCCATTGTCTTGTAATTTCTTCAAGCTTTCAAATTGTGCTTTCATTAAATCAATTTTCTCAATAGTATAATCAACATAATACCAAATTGGTTTGTTCCTAAAATAATCTATTCTGCTGTTAATTTCATTTGTAATATACCCAATTAAAAATTCTTTGTCATAATCAAAATAATCTAAATTTATTTTTAATAACCCTATCCCTTCATTTTTTTCTGAATCTGGATTTATTTGATTTACATCATCAACAAGAACTTTTATTTCTGTTGCAGTATCAAAATAATCAATTTCTTTTGTTGGTTTTTTTTCAGTAATTTTTTCTTCATAAATTAATCCTGTGTTTGCATCTATTGTGACAAATTGTTCTTGTTTCAAGATTCTTGTTGAATCAGCAGCGCTTACAATGCATGGAATTCCAAACTCTCTTGATAATTTTGCAAGTGGGCTGTCAATAGTATCATTATCTGTTACTATTCCAGAAATTTTTTTCAACTGATCAGTGTCTATAAAACTTAAGTCTATTAAATCGCTTGATTTTAAGACTAAAATTTGGTTTTCTTTTATATTATTAAAAGTGTTTTCCTCATTAATTATATTTATATACCCGCTTCTTACACCCAGACTTGCATTTAATCCTCTCGCCAATATGTTTTGTTCTTTAGTGCTAATCTCTTCCTCAATTTCATCAATATAGGTTTTATTTAAAATGGGTTGGGTAATGACTAGTGGCTTGGATTGCAAAATAAATATCTTATCCTTATTAAGACAAAATTCAATTTCTTGTGGAGAATTATATATACCTTCAATTTCCAAGGCAAAAGAACTTATTTTCTTGATTTCATCTTCATTTAATTTCTGTTCACTATTGGATAAATTCTTTTTAATGTTTTTACCAATATTATCATCTCTAACAAGCATAAAATCCTGAACATTTATTACTTTATCTTTTATTTTATAAGAATCTTTTAGAATAGTATATTTATCAGGAATTATTGCTCCAGTATCTAATACTTCTCCCTGTCCCAAACAAGCTTCTATAATCAATTCCTCATTATTTTTAGTTTCAGAATTACAAGTATAAACAACTCCAGATTTCTCCGAGTCAATCATCTTTTGTACAATAACAGAAACTTCACAGTAATCTAATGGAACTTTATTTTTTAATTTTAAATTTAATGAATTTGGAGTAAACATAAAAGCCCAGCATTTTTGTACAGCTTTTATTACATCTTCTTTTCCTTTTACATTTAAAATATTTGGCTGATGATTGATTGACTCATTAATTAAAGAAGGTCTTACTGCAACAACAGGAGTTTCTCTTCCTGCTTTGATTATTTCAAGAGCTTGTTTGCCTGCCATTCTATAAACATCAATATTTACACTTATTCCTTCATAAGCAGTTATAATTTCATACTTCATCATATTCGGCATATTTGTATTTACAATTATGTCTTGTATTTTTTCAGAAACACCATACAAAGAGTTTAAATCATTTAAATCCAATTTAGATATTAATTCAGAAATTCTCTCTTTTATTTTTGTTTCCTCTTGAAATTTCTTAAATACTTCATTAGAAATGCAAAAGCCGTTTGGTACAGGCAGATTTTTATTAAAAATCTTGCTTATAATTAAAGCCTTTTTTCCTACTCTCACTAAATCAGAGTCAGAAATTTCTTTAAACCATAAAATATTATTCAATCAAGTCCCCTCACAAGTTTACAACAATAAAAAATATATAAACATTTTGTTCGTATTAGTGTGTAGTTAATAAAAATGATCAGATTATTAAAAACAAAGATCTCTTTATAAAAAATGAATATAAACATGATAGCCGGCCTTGAAAATAAGGGAATTAAAGACAAAAAAGTGCTTGAAGCCATGAAAAAAATCCCCAGAGAGACTTTTGTTGCTGATGAATTTAAAACATTGGCTTACGAAGACCAAGCTCTGCCAATAGTCTCTTCCCAATCAATTTCTCAACCATATACTGTTGCATTCATGCTTGAAAAATTAAATTTGAAAGAAAAAGACAAAGTCCTTGAAATTGGCTCTGGTTCAGGATGGAATTCTGCTCTGATTTCATTTATTACAAAAACAAAAGTATTCTCAGTAGAATTTAACGAGGAAGTTGCAGAGTTCGCAGAATCAAATTTAAAAAAAGCAAAAATAAAAAATGTTGAAGTAATTGTTGGTGATGGAAATAAAGGTTATGAAAAAGAAAGTCCCTATGATAAAATTATTGTTACAGCAGCCTGTTCCAAAATTCCTTTTGACTTGGTTAAGCAGTTAAAAAATAATGGAATTTTATTAGCTCCAGTTGGAAGTTTAGCTGAGCAAGATTTAATAAAAATAACAAAAGAAGATGAAGAAATAAAAAAAGAATCTCTTGGTAAATTTGTTTTTGTTCCGTTAAAAGGAAAATACGGCTTCTAATCCTAAATAAAAATCTAAAAATTAAGATTTAGGCTTTTCAGGTTCAACTAAAACAAAATAAGTTGCACTAATATCATACTCTAATTTGTGTAGTTCATTCTCTTTGCAAGTTAGATTTGTACCTAAAGGAGTCTCAACAGAAATTACTCTTCCTAGATAAAATTCACTTAAGTATTCATCTAGTTTATATCTTAAATGCCTTTGCCACTGTAAAAAATCATTTTGAGATTTAGGAAGCCCTTCAGAACCAAGTTTTACTCTCACCAGCCTAAGTTTAAATTCTGTTCTCTCTACTACTTCTTTGCCTATCTTATCTATCAAACATTCTTGTTTTTGCATTTTAATCTGTAAATGGTCCTTCTTGTTCATCATTTAATTCTATGTTATAGTTGCATACAACATGATAAACTTCTGATCTATCATCATTTCCTGCAAAAACAAGCTGATAGGAGTATTCATATCTGGAGAAGCATCTAATAATCTTTCTTTATATTCTCTTTCAAGGAAAGATTTTGCAAATTTAATTATTTTTTCATAAGCTGATTTTCCAGTCTTGCTCTCAGCTAATTCTTTTAATGTAATTCTTTCTCCAATCCCAGATAATCTTTGAGGAAGTTCAAAAGAAAAGATTGGAACATTTGCTAAACTAAGTCTTACAGTAATTCTTCCCTCGTTTCTTGCTATTTCCTCTAGTCTAGAATCTTGCATTTAATCTCCATTATATTTCAACTAAAAATATTTTTCCATCAATTTCAACACGACTTGTTTCCAAAGTTAAAAAAAGATCATAAGTAAAAGTTACTTTTTTGCTTCCATTTCCATTTGAAACAGCCTTCAAATCTCTTACTTGTTCAGCTACAACTCTATGTCCATAGATTCTTCTTAATTCATATCCAAATATGTCTGCAACAGTTTCAGGAAATCCATTAAAATCTTCTAGCTCAACAGGAAAACTTAATCTCTGTGCTAATCCATCATATTTTTCTTCAACTTTAATTCCTTTTAATAATGGTTCATTGCTTTCAAACATTTCGTTCTCCTATTTTTGTGCAGCCTTCCCAGCAAATATTTTCTGTGTTATTAATATCAAATTGAACCTCTTTAGTCTTGAAATAACCTTCTCCCTTAATACTTGCCAATGATTTTTTGCTGTCAATGTCTATGCACGTTCTTAATCTATAACTGTCAAGGTCTGGAAATTTTTTCTTAATTTCAGCATCAATTCTTGCTTTGGCATCAGCAATAGCACCATTATCTAAAGCCCCAGTAAATCCAAATAAAGCTTCTATTGAAATTACTCCATTATTAGGTTTACTTCCTTCTAAAATAATATATTCTACCGGCATTCTGAATTTCCGTTTTTCTTCTTAATTTTAAATGTTCCTCTTAAATCAGCATAATTATCAATATGAAAACTGACAACAGAATCCAGAGATTCCATATCAAAATCTCTTCCCAATACTTTGTGAAAATATTCTCTTGCAGAAGTTATTCCAGTTTCCCTAATATGGTTTTCATCTTTAGGATTTTCTGGATTAGTCGGGATCCTAACTATTCTTATCAAATATTCGCCATATATATCATATGTAGGCATTCCTATTATATTAACTTCTGACTCGAACATAGCTATTTTCTTCAAAAGCCCACCTTTTAAACCTTATGTTGGTTATGGCCTGGAGCAGTCAGAAAGTATTATATACAGAAAATTTAAGTTTTATTAAAAATGCC
>CAYWEX010000001.1:0-140854 GCA_964457785.1 Candidatus Woesearchaeota archaeon | reverse complement strand
TTGCTCAAGATACATATAGGAGGTTTGTAAGAAACTTCTAAAAGTTTCATCAAAAAAATGTCCAACTTCCCAGACAATATTTTTGGAATAAATGCAAAAGAAGCTTATGATAGAATAATGAATGCTTCAGATAAAAAGCCAGAAGAGAAAAAATCAACAAAACAAATTGATATAAGTCTTGAAGATTATATTTTACTGCCAAGAACATCAGAGCGTTCAGACTTATTAATAGCTAAAAATAGATTAGTTTATGATGAAAGAATAAAAACATTAGCTGAAAGAATTCCAGCATATTCTGATTTAAAAAATGGTAATGATGGATATATAGATAAAATAAGTTTTTTTGAAGCTAGAAATTTGCTTAAGGAATTAGGTTCATTTATGCTAAATCCAAAATTATTTGTTGAATTTTTAAATTTGCTAAGATCAGGAAATGTACTTGATGGCAATAAAAAACAAATTGATTCAAAAGAATTGGAAACAATTTCAAATGAAATAATAGGATTAAGAGATCCAATGAGAGCAGAATGGTTAAATCATTTATATAAATCTCAAGTAATAGATTGGAATCAAGTGCTTGGGGTAAACTATGAAAAAAAAGACAGCTTGGGAAATTTAATTCAAGTTACAGAAGTTTTGGATGAAAAAACTTTATTAGAAATAAAAGTATTGATTGAAAGTAGTGGTAAAGTATTAGGAATAAGTTTAATTGAATGGTTAAATAATCCAACACCTCAGGGATTGCCTAAAATAAATGTTGGTCCAGGAGATACTCTCTATTGGCCGCCAAAAGATGGTAAAGCAGTTGGTTTTTGTGTTGATTCTAAAGCAAGATATTTGCAATTAGATTTGACTCCAGATATGGGAAAGAATATAGTTGGAGTTCGTGAAGCTAAAATCTACAGAGGTTCACAATGACAAACTTCCCAGATAAAATATTCGGAATAGATACAAAAGCAGCTTATGATAGAATAATGAATGCTCCAGATATAAAACCAGAAGAAGAAAAATTAGAAGATAAATTAGAAACAGAAGAAAAAACAGGAGTTGATAAAAACATAAGTCCTCATTTATCAGAATATATTCATCTACCAAGCCATAACATCTTTGTAGCAAAAGAAGTTACATTAAAAGAAAAAAATTGGTATACTTCGCACGAAGCAGCACAAGATTTAAATGGAAGGATGTTAACATTAAGAGAATTCATTGATTTTCTTTTATTATTAAAATCTGGAGATGCAAAAGATGGTGAAGGAAATCCAATATCAAAATCAGTTTTAACACATATGTACAGAAAAATTGTCGACACACACGAACCTTATAGGGGTGAATGGCTTGATGCAAGATTTACAAAATCCAGAGGTGATTTAATAATTAATTATAATCATAAAAAATTAATAACTGGTAGATTAAGATCTTTACTTCCAACAAAATTAGAGCGAACACTAGAACATTTAAGATCAAATAGTTTAGTTGATTTAAACCAGTTTAACAAACAGGGTCTTCCGGAAAAAGCTGGGTCAGATTTTTTTTACTCAAGTCCTAAAGAAGGTTTGGTTGCTTCTTTTTCATGTAGTTCGGTTTTTGCTGGTTTAGATTGTAGAAAAGATCCTGAAGGTTTAGCCATTTATGTTGGTGTTCGTTTAGTATATGACAATATAGGAGTATCTAAATGACAAACTTCCCAGACAATATTTTTGGAATAAATGCAAAAGAAGCTTATGATAAAATAATTAATGCTCCAGATGTAAAACCACCTGAAATTAAAAAAAGAAAATCAACAAAAAAACCAAAAGAAGAAGAACCAAAACCCCAAGTAAAACAACCAATAGCAGTAAACTTATCAGAATATATTTACTTGCCTAACCATGAATTATATGTAGCAAAACAAAGAACAGAATTAAAAAAAGATTGGTATGGTTCACATAGAAAACTGCATGAACAAAGCGCAAGAATGTTGACTTTAAGAGAATTTGCAGATTTTCTTTTATTATTGGGTTCAATGAGTTCAATACAGGGCATTAGTATTGTAGAAAATGGATTAGGTCAAAAATTAGCAACAATAGAGAGAGAGGTTCTTTATCATGAAATAACAGACAAAAGAGATCCTCATAGGGGAGAATTTTTAGATGCCTATTTCATAGATGATTCTGGAAATGGCAGTCCTAATTTTATTGATTTTAATTACAGATCAGAGCCAAATGGAACTTTCGGACCTAAAAATCATGAATTGTTGGAAGATTATGTAAAAGCAAATGTGCGAGTCCATTTAAAGGATTTCAATCGCCAAGGGCTCCCAACAGCTCCGTTTATTGGTGGTTTTGGTTTTTATGAACCAGAAAGAAATAATGTTGCTGTTTATGAAGCAAATTCTTCATGGTCAGGATTTAACTGTCAATTTGATCCTGACGATATAGATGGAAGTATAGGTGTTCGTTTTGCATATGAAAAACAAAATTTCAGGAGCGCTCAATAAATGTCCAATCTTCCAGATAAAATCTTTGGAATAGATACAAAAGAAGCTTATGATAGAGTAATGAATGCTCCTGATAAAAAACCAGATGAAGAAAAATTAGAAGGTAAATTAGAACATAAAGAAGAAAAAACAGAGCAGATAAATCCAACAGATTATATTCATCTACCAAGTCATAACATCTACGTAGCAAAAGAAAGGACTTTACAAGGAAAAGATTGGTATAAAACGCAGACAGCAGTTCACAAGCAAGATGCAAGAATGTTAAATTTAAGAGAATTTGCAGATTTTCTTTTATTATTAAAATCAGGAAATGCTGAAGATGGCTTGGGAAATAAGTTGCTAGATTTAGAGATTACAAGAATATATAATGAAATTGTAGAAGTAAGAAATCCTTACAGGGCTGAATGGTTGGATGCTAAATTTAAAGATAAAAATGGGGTTTTTCATATTAATTACAATCACAGGTTTAAAGGAAAGAAATTAGTCCCATTAAAATCTGAGCCTTTGGAAACTTGTGTAATGAAAAATTGTGAAGTTGAATTAAGTTCTTTTAATAAACAGGGAATGCCAACAAAAGAAGGAACTGATTTTAATTGTTGGTTCCCAAGAGAAAATAGGGTCGCTAGGTTCAATGCTGATGCTGACGGGGCTGGCCTGGGCTGCGATAGGGCTCCTTTGTACTCGGGTGCCGGCCTCGGGGTACGTCTCGCGCGCGAAAAAGTTTAGAGAGAGAAATAAAAATTTAATTTAGAAAACTTTAATTAAAACTCAACCTTATCACCTATCTTAATACCTAACTCTCTTACTTTCTCAGAATTAATTTCTAAAACATATTTAGCCTTTTCTCCAGGCTTGTAAACTTCACATTCTTCTCCATAACTACTTTTCTCAAAAGGTTCCTTGCAGGGCAAAACATTTTCTCTAATAAATACAACTTGTTTATCGGAATTTATCCATATAATATCTAATGGAATTAAAGTATCTTTCATCCAAAAACCATGAAATCCTTCATTTTCAAAAATAAACAGCATTCCTTGATTCTCATCTAAATATTCTCTGTACATTAATCCAATTTTTCTTTCAGATTCAGTATCAGCAACTTCAACTAGAAAACAATTTTCATTGAAGCATAAATTTCTCTCAGAGCTGCACCCATTAATAAAAACTAAGAATAAAATAATTAATAAATAAAATTTCATAATGAAAAGCTAGAATTTTAGGTTTATATATATTTTTGATTAAATTTTTTGATTAAACTTTTTCTAAAAGTTTATTTCTTGATCATTTCACTTTTGTCTTTTCTTTTCGGCCTGTCTTTTCCTCTAATTTCTTCTTCATCTTCACTAGTTAATTCTTTTTTATGTTTTTCTTCCCTTTTCTTTTCAGCAACAGGATGTTCTAAAACTTCTTTCTTCTCTTCTTCAAATTTTTCTTTTTTAACAGCTTCAGCATCAACTTTATCCATTAAAGCCTTTACATCTTCTTTTTTCTCAATTTCTTTAATAGGTTTTTCAGGAACTTTTTCAACAGGAGCTCCCACTAATTCAGCTCTAACTAATCCATTTTTATCCTTGACAGCTTTAACTAAAACATGATGTGGAATATTTTTTCTTCCCTTTTCTAAAATAGCTTGGTTCAAATATTTTCCAATTTTAACATCATCAGATTTCATATGTTTAACTAAAAATTCTCTTAGAACTCTTGATGCCTTAGCTGCTCTTCTATATCTTGCAGCCATTGAAGATCTTTTTCTCAAAGGTACATTATAAATTCTTTCTAATTCTTGTTCTGCCATTTTTTATTTTCTTTCTTTTCCTATTTTTCCGTTAACGCTTTTTCCAAAAAGGGTTCTTTTGATTAAACTTTTTCTAAACTATTATTTCTTTTCCTAGGTTTTCTTTTTTAAAGAAAAGCTAAGCGCGAGTTTTTATTCTTCTCCAGTGTCTTTTTATTTCTGTATGTCTTCCTGGATGAATTCTTCTTTTAGGTCCATATATTTTTAAAACTGTCCAAAAAGGAGCCCATTTTGTTTGACTCATTCTTTTAATCAATCTTTTCTTTTTCGCTGCTGGTTTAACTCTTGACATTTTTTACCTTAAATCAATTCCTTTCTCGCTTTTTGTAAAGCTTTTCTGGAAAAGGTTTATTTCCTAATATGAAATTCTTTTTTAGGGCCTTGTAATTTTTTTAATATATCCTTAAATTGAGCATCTGTTAATTTTTCATTTATATACTTTTGGTTTATCGCTTGCTTGATGAAAAATCCAGCTTGCAAAGCAAATTCAGGATTAGCTGTTTTAATTGTAAAATATCTTGTTAAAGCCTCTTTATCTAAATATTCTCTTAATGTATTTTCAAGAAGAAGGATTTGTTTTTGAATTTCTTCTATTTCAGGATTATTTGGCATCTTTGGCTATTTTATCTAGAAAATTTTTTCCTTTGGGTGTCAAGATTCTTCCTTTTTTATTCTTAATTTCTGCTTTCTTGACAAATTCAGCCTTTTCTAATTGCTGTAAAATAACTCTAATAATCTTTCCACCGCTCTGTTCAGTATGTTCAGGTTTATGCCCATTATTTTTTCTTGAACTGTATTTTACTCTTAACCTATTAACCCCAACTAACTTATAAACATAAACTCTTCTTAAAATAGAAGCTGCTCTTTTATACCACCAGTCTTTTTCAATAGGAGGTCTCTCCTTGGCAACTCCAGTCTTGACAAAATTAGCCCAGCTAGGCATCTTTACAAAATCAATTTTCTTTAATTCTTCAGCTGTTTTTTCTACTAACTTGCTCTGATCAACATCAAATATTTTTACCATAATTCCTTGTCCTTAGAAAAAAACGCTATATAAATCTTGCTCTTTTTTATCAAAAGCCTAAAACAGTTTTCAAAAAACTAAAGAACCCCTTAAAAAATCCCTTCTCGCTTAATTTTGGTTGTTCAATTATCTTTTCTTTAATAATAACACTGCATGTCCCATCAGCATTGCATTCTTTTTCTTCAGGACACCCGCATAAACTGCAGACTTCTTTTAAATTACCATTCTGGCAAAATTGTGGCTCTTTGGTGCTGCAAGTTCCATATCTTGTTCCATCAAAACATGTTCTTTCAGCGCATTTTCCACTAAGTGTGCATTCGCTGTTCAAAGGACACCCGCATAAATTGCAGTCTTCAATTAATTCTCCAGCCTCACAATACTTGAAATCATTTGAAGAACACTGAAAATAAAGAGTTCCATCTTCGCATATCTTCCTGCTGAAATCAACATAAAATTCTTCTGTAGCAGAAAATTCTCCCCATCCAAATAAATCTTTTGCTCGTATTCTCCAATAATAAGTTTTGTCTCCTTCCACAAGATATATTTTTCTTTTAATTTCATTTAATCCATAATAAGATAAAGGGCTGACAAATCTTAGATCATCATCTATTTCTAGATTATAATTTAATTGCTCATCTCCTTCATAATCATAAAAACTCCAGCTAAATTCAACTAAGTTGCCGGAAACAACTTTTCCATCAGTCGGATAATTAGGAGTCAGTTCAGGAGCTTTATTTTTAATATATCCTTGATTGCCTAATCTAAAAAATACTCTTGTGCTTAATTCCTTGTCATCTGGCCTGGATTCCCCTAAGTCTCCAGACCCTCCGTAACCATAAGAAGTAACAGCTCCATAAGTAAAAGGATTAATTAATAAAACTATTAATATGAACAAAAAAATTCTTTTTATCACCATCTTTTTAATATTATTAAACTAAAAATATTATATAAAGCTTTCTTTAATCTCAGTTTTCCCTAAAGGCTTTTCCTAAAAGGCTTTCTCAAAACTAAGCTCAAAATCCTTCTCTTTAATCTTTCCATTAATGCTTTCTTTATACTTTTTACTGTTAAAGCTTAATATTTTAACTCCAGCTCTTTCTTTAATTTCATTTTCGAAATTCTTTAAATTTACATCAAAGGAAATATTTAAATTAATCTTGTCTTCTCTTTTTAGATTGCTTTTCTTTCTTAAATCCTGAATTCTTCTCATAATTTCTCTATAATATCCTTCTTCTTCTAATTCCTTAGTCATTGTTTTGTCAAATTCAACTTTAAATCCTTCAGTATCTAAATTAAAAAAAGAAACTTCTTTTACATTAACTTGAGTTTTAATTAACTCGCTTAAATCTTTTAAATTCGAAATATTTTTCCCTTTTATTAACGCTTTTTGTAATGGCCATCTTATTCCCAAGCCAGTTTTTTCTCTTTCGCTTAAAAGAACTTGTAATAAATCCTTAAATTGATTAAATTTTTCTTCTAGCTTGGAATCAATAAATTTTCCAGAATCAACAGGCCAGTCTTCTAAATGTACACTTTCCTTTTTTCCATTTAATTCCGAATAAATTTTATCTGTTAAATAAGGAGCAAATGGAGCCATTAATTTAATGATTCCATTCATGACTGTATTTAAAACAAAAATTAATTCCTCATCAGCATCTAATGCTCTCTCTCTGATTAATTTAATATAAAATCTTGAAAAATCATTTTCAACAAATTCTTTAAACAAATTATAGCACGAATTGTAATTATGTTTTTCTAAATTTATTGTTGTCTCTTTTATTGTATTGTTGAGTCTTGATAAAATCCACTTGTCTTCATCTTTAAATTTGAGCTTTGAAGAATCTTTAAGCTTCTCAGTCTTAAAATTTTTTGTAAATACATAGCAGTTCCACAGAATATTTAATAATTGTAAAGAATTATCCTTGACTAAGTTCATGCTGAATCTTTTTTGGTCTCCAGGAGCAGAAGTGCAAAACTGTAATCTTACTGCATCAACACCAACTTCATTAAATATGTCCCAGGGATTTAGGACATTTCCCTTGCTCTTGCTCATTTTCTCTCCCTTTTCATCCACAACATGGCCAGCACAAACTACGCTTTTGTAAGCTGTATCCTTAAACAAAATAGTCCCAAGAACATGCAAAGTATAAAACCACCCTCTAGTCTGATCAATAGCTTCAGCTATAAAGTCATAAGGAAAACTTTTTTTAAATAAATCTTTATTTTCAAAAGGATAATGAAATTGTGCAAAAGGAGCTGCTCCAGAATCATACCAGCAGTCAATAACATCATTTATTCTGCTCATCTGCTGCCTGCATTTTGAACATTTTAATTTGATAGTGTCAATGAAAGGTTTGTGCAAGTCAATTTCTTTGTCAAGTTTAGTTACAGCCTTTTCTCTTAATTCTTCAACACTCCCTATCATCTCCTCATTGCCGCATTCACATCTCCATACAGGTAAAGGGGTGCCCCAGAACTTGCTTCTGCTTAAAGCCCAATCTTTTACATTTTCAAGCCAATTCCCAAATCTCCCGTCTTTAATATGCCCAGGATACCAGTTTATCTTCTGGTTATTTTCTAATAATTCTTTTTTAAATTTAGTAACTTCAATAAACCAAGATTTCATGGCATAATAAATTAAAACAGTATTGCATCTCCAGCAAAATGGATAATTGTGAAGATATCTTTCTTTTTTAAACAATAATCCTTTGTTTTCAAGATGCTCTATTATTTCAGGATCAGCTTTTTTTACGAATTTGCCGGCAAATTCCTTTACTTCTTCAGTAAACTTTCCTTCATGATTAACTGGTTGTACAAAATCAATATTATTTTTTTTGCATGCATCATAGTCATCTTCGCCAAATGCAGCAGCCGCATGAACAATACCAGTGCCTTCTTCAATAGAAACAAAATCTCCAGGAATTATTCTAAAAGAATTTTTTAAATCAGCAAAATAAGGGAATAAAGGTTTGTACTTTTCCCCAACTAAATCCTTTCCTTTTATTTTTTTGATAATTTCAGGTTTGGTAAAATATTTTCCAGCTAATTCTTTAACTAAAACAAATTCTTTTCCATTTTCTTTAACAACAACATAATCTAATTTTGGATTTACAACTAAAGCAACATTAGATAAAGTCGTCCACGGAGTCGTCGTAAAAGCTAGAAAATATCTTTTATCATCTTTTTCAGATTTAAACATTACAGTAATTGCTGGATCCTCAACTTCTTTATATCCAAGAGCAACTTCGTGGCTGCTTAAAGGAGTTTCGCATCTTGGACAATAAGCAACAACTTTATGATCTTCGTATAATAATTTTTTCTTGTAAAGTTCTTTTAAGCTCCACCAAACACTTTCAATATAATTATTCTCTAAAGTTACATACGGTTTTTCTAAATCTATCCAATAAGCCATTTTTTCAGTCATATTATTCCAGTCATTAATATATGAAAAAACACTTTCTCTACATTCCTTGATAAATGGCCCAATTCCAAAACCCAAAATATCTTTCTTGGAATTTAATTTTAATTTCTTCTCAATTTGAACTTCAACAGGCAAGCCATGACAATCCCATCCCCCTTTTCTAGGAACATTATAGCCTTGCATATATTTGAATCTGCAGAATAAATCTTTAAACACCCTTACTTCAACATGATGTAATGCAGGCGGTGCATTAGCAGTTGGTGGTCCTTCTAAAAAAGAGAATAACTTTTTCTTTTTGTCAGTTGCAAAAGTCTTTTTAACTATATCTTTCTTTTTCCAGTTTTTGCCAACTTCTTCCTCAATCTCTTTGAAATTGTAAACCATAAAATTAAAACTTAAAAATCAAGATTTAAATACTTTATTATTCAAAAACCAATTATGTATGAAATAAAAGGCTTTATACCGAGAAATTACCAGAATAGCATTCTTGAAACAGCAAAAAACTCAAACACTTTAGTTATACTTCCTACAGGTCTTGGTAAAACAAAAATTGCAATTTTATTGGCAATTAATGAACTGAATAAAAATCCAAATTCAAAAGTACTAATCACCGCTCCTACCAAGCCGTTAGCTTCCCAATTATGTGAAGAATTTAAAAGAAATACAAATATAGAAAATATTTCCTTATTAACAGGTTCAACAAAACCAGAAAAAAGAAAGGAAATCTGGAACAATTCAACAATTATTGCAGCTACTCCACAAACTATTGCAAAAGATATTGAAAATAACAGATTAAATCTAAACAACGTTTCTTTGTTTATTGCAGACGAATGCCATAGGTCTAGAATGCGTTATGCTAGTACAATTATTGCAAAAGATTACAAAAATAAGGTTCTCGCCCTAACAGCTTCACCAGGAAACACAAAAGAAAAAATAGAAGAAATTTGTAAAAATCTAAATATAAGCAATATAGAAATAAGAACAGAACAAGACGAAGATGTTCAAGAGCACATTCAAAAAAAAGATACTGAAAATGTTTTAGTAGAATTGCCGGAAGAATTAATTGTACTTCAAAAACTGTTAAAAGAAGCTAAAAATGAGAAAATGCTTGATTTGAAGAAAGTCGGTTTTACAAAGCCGTTATATTTAGTAAGTAAAAAAGATTTAATTTTATTGCAAAACAGATTTAGGGCAGAAATTAGTAAAAAAAGTTTTGTTGCATTTTATGGTATTTCTTTAGTTTCTCAGATATTAAAACTTGATCATGCCATAGACTTATTAGAAACCCAGGGTTTAAACCAATTAAAAGAATATTTTGAAAAATTAAAAACAGAAACAGCAAAAGCATCCAAAATAATTTTAAATAATGAAAAAATAAAAACAGTAATTGAAAAAACAGAAGAATTATCTAAAACAATTAAGCATCCAAAAATCCATAAGTTAAAGGAAATAATTTCTAATGAATTAATAAATGATCCAAATATAAAAATAATAGTTTTTGCAAATTTTAGAAATACAGTTCATGAAATAGTAAATGAATTAAAATCAGTTGAAAATGCAAAACCAATCTCTTTAGTTGGGCAGAAAGAAGGAGTTACTCAGAAGCATCAAATTCAAACTTTAAATGATTTTGAGGCGAATGTATATAACATATTGATAGGTACAAGTATTTTAGAGGAGGGTATCCATGCGCCAGCTGTTAAGCTTGCCATATTTTATGATGCAGTTCCAAGTGAAATAAGAAATATTCAACGAAGAGGAAGAGTGGGTAGAATAAATGCTGGAAAAATTATATTTTTATTAACCAAAAACTCAAGAGATATAGCTTATTTTTATACTTCAAAAAGAAAAGAAGTAAAAATGAAAAATATTATCTCACAAATTCAAAACAAACAAGAAAAACAATTAAAATTATCATAGCGTTTTCCGTAAACGCTTTTTTTAAAAAGGTTTAAATGGTAAAAATAATAATAGATCATAGGGAAAAAAGTTCAGGTATAATTGAAGAACTAGCCAAAGATAATGAAATAGAAATAAAACAACTAGTAGTAGCTGATTTTATTATTGAAGGAAACAACGCAGAAGGAGAAAAACAAATAATTGGTATAGAAAGAAAAACTAACGAAGATTTCCTTAATTCAATTGTAGATAAAAGACTAATTTCTCAATTAATTTCCTTAAGAGAAAATTTTAAGCATCCAGTTTTAATTATTGAAGGTACTGAAAATTTATATAGGATGAGAGAATTTCATCCAAATGCTGTAAGGGGAATGATGGCTAGCATAGCAATTGATTTCCAAGTCCCAATCCTTCACACAAGAAATTATAGGGACACATCAAAATTAATTTCAGTAATAGCTAAAAGACTGGAAAAACCAAAGAATCTCTCTTCATTATTATTACAAAGAAAACCTTTAACAATTAAAGAGCAGCAGGAAATGATTGTTGGATCTTTTCCAGGTATAGGTTCAGAAATATCTAAAAATCTTTTAAAAAATTTCAAGACAATAAAGAATTTTATAAATGCAGACTTAAAAAAATTAAAGGAAGTTGAGAAAATAGGAAAAAAGAAAGCACAAAAAATAATGGATTTATTTGAAAAAGAATATCAAGAAAATTAATCTCTTAATACTGTCTCTTTTTTTCTTAAAGCTTCGTAAAATTCATTTACAACAGCATCAAAATTAAATTTTGGATTTAATTTATAGCTGACGACTTTATATCTTGCTTTAGTTGTCGGATCAAACTGAACTTTGTCTTCAACTAAACAACCACCGTATGTAAATTTAAAGACTATTCTTGCAGCTAAATTTTCTAAAGAACCATTCATTTCTGCTCTTTTAACATCTTTTAAATATCCAATTAAATCGCCAACCATTCGAGTTCTGGGATGTTTATAATTCATTAAAAATGAAAAAGAATTTCTTATTAATTCTCTCAATTGTTCATCTTCCATAGCTAAAAACATAGTTTCAAAATAATCTTAAATCTTATCTTTTTAAAGGCGTTATTAATTAGAGACGAATTTGTCTACAATTGTATAAGTCGGCCCAGCTCTGCTTAATTCACTTTTAATCAAGCTAAAAGAATCAACTTTAAATTTATGTCTCGCTATTTTTATTTTTCTGAAAGCCATTTTAAACTTACTTTTATCTTTGACAACTTTAATTCTCCCGAGTGTAATATGTGCGCTAAATTCCTTGTCTTTCTCAAAATAATCCATTAATTTTTCTTCAATATCTTGTTGTAATTCTATAACTTTGTTAAAATTCTCCACTCCAACCCACAAAACTCTCGCATGACTCTCATTTGGAAATACTCCCAAGCTATCCAACCCCAATTCAAAACTTTCAAATTTAATTTCTTTTAATTTCTCAATAAGTTTAGGAATTAATTTCTCATCAACTTCACCAAGAAACTTAAGAGTGATATGAATTCTAGATTTTGCAGTCCAGTTGACTTTGGCTAAATTTCTATTAAAATTATCTTTAATACGAAATAAATAATTTCTTATTTCTTCAGGTATTTCAATAGCAATAAATAATCTCATATTAATTCATCTAAGATTTTAGTAGCATTTTTAACAGTAATTCCACCAATATCTTTCGAAGGATTTACTTCAACTAAATCAATTCTCCCCAAGTTTTTTAAAGTTTTTATTTCAGAAACTAAATCAATAAGTTCTTTAATATCTAGCCCATTGGGTTCTAAATACCCTGTTCCAGGGCAAAATTTAGGATCTAAAACATCAATATCAATGCTTAAATAAAATTTCTTAAATTTCTTAAAGAAATTAATTAATTCATCTTTAACTTTACCAATATTTTCATGAACCTCTTTCACGCTAATAGTTTTAACATCTTTCAAAAACTCAATTTCACTTTTTCCACTTTTTCTTACTCCAACATAAACTAAATTTTTTTTATATAAAATTCCATCATCAACTAATTTTCTTACAAAATCCTCATGGCTTGCACTTTTCACATATAAAGCACAATCAGGATGAGCATCAAATATCAATAACCCATAATTTTTATTTTTCTTGGCAAATCTTTTAAACAAAGAATAAGTTATGCTATGATCTCCGCCTAAAAAAACATCTCCAGAAGCTTTCTCAATATTTTTGTTAGTTTCGTCAATATTATTTGGATTTACTTTAACTTTCAAGATTTGAAAATTCTTATTTCTTAATTCCTTAAGAATTGAATCCGGTCCGTTCTCACAACCAATATTCTTTCCCAGACTTCCTTGCGAACTCTTAACTTTAACAATTTTCATAAGAATAAATCAAAAAAGAATATATAAAAGATTATCGTGTAATTTTATAACTCTTAACTAACTCATATAATTCCCTAGCTCTCTTATTTTTTTCAAAATGCTCTCTTACTGGTTTTATAAGCTTCTCTAAATAAATAGCAACACTAGTCTTAAGATCTGCTGGATGTAATTGTCCTTCTATAAATGATTTTCTTAATTCTTCATAATTTCCAAATACAACGTTTCCGCCAAATTTAGCTGGTCTTTCAATTTTAATTTCTTTAAAATTCTTAAAAAGAATATATTTACAATACTCTAATAAAGGATTTCCTTCCTCAATTTTTGGAGGGCAATAAGCGGTATTAATTTTACTTCTCAATTCATCAAAACTTTCATGCATATATATAGCACTTTTTGGATCTGATTTAGACATTTTAGAAGCCATCATAGTCTCTTCTTCAGTTTCTTTTTTCTGTAATCCTTGTAATCCAAGCAAAATATGATGATGAATAGCAACTGGTTTTTTCCATTTTAATTTATCAGCAACTTCTCTTGCAAGAATATGCGCCCTTCTTTGATCCATTCCTAATTGGCAAATATCAATGTCCATATGAAAAATATCTGTAACTTGCATTGGTGGATAAAACAATTGCCCCATACTTAATTTTTCGCCTTGTCTTCTACCCATAATTGTAGTTGCCCTTAAATTTCTTTCAAGGGAAATTTCTTTCGCTACTTTCAAAACTCTATCCCAATACTTAATCCCATCCATAATATCACTTGCCCACACTATTTTTACTTTATCAGTGTCAATTCCGCAAGCTTTCCATATTTCGATAAAATATTTTCCAGCAGTTTGAATATTATTTAGATCTCCGCCTAATTTATTATTAATAAAACCAAAATAATCAGCCAAATATAAGTTGAATTTAATCCCAGCCTTTAACATATTCCTTAAATTGGCTGCTCTCAATAGTCCAAAATGGATTGGCGCGATACCTGATGGCTCAAATCCATCATAAGCAAGGGGTTTGTCATTAGTTTCAAAAAGAGTTCTAAGTTCATTCTCAGTTAAAATTTCTTCAGCAAAAGATTTCACTAGATCTATTTTTGTCTCAGTATCCATCTTATTTCTATCATTAAAATATATTATAAAACTTTCTCCCGAAAATTTTGCACAAAAAGTAAAAATTTTCCAAAAAATCCGTAAACTTTTACAAAAGCCTTATTAATAAATAAGAAATTATAGTTAAAATGGCAGAAAACTTATTGCTTAAAGTTTCATTTGTTCTTTCAATAGTGGGAATAATTATTTTATTCTTCATCCTAGATAAAGTAAAGCCAAAAGAATACAACATAAACTTGTTATCAAAAGAAAATCTGGATGAATTTGTGAAAATAAAAGGAGAAATAACAGAAATTAAAGAAACTAATTCCTTGTCAATTCTTACAGTTAAAGATGAATCTAAATCAATAAATGTTATTTTAAATAAAAAAAATCAAATAATAAAACCAAAAAAAGGACAAAAAGTAGAAGTCACAGGAAAATTCAGGACCTTCCGGAAAGATTTCGAAATTGAAGCTGAAGAAATAAAAATATTATAATAAATTATTCTAATTTTTTTCGCTGCTTAAATAAATTACCAAGAATATCCGGTAAATTTCGTAAAGTAGTGCCCATAGCTATACATTGGCCAGTGGCATCAATAGTTGCTCTTGCTTTAGCTTCAGTAAAAATTGAACTTACATCAATTATCTGTTTTACTTTGTCAGCATCTAAACTATTATAAATTAATCTTATTAACTCGGCAATTTTGCTATAGTCTTGACATTCTCCATGTACAGCAAAAACATCACTAACTCTAACTCCTCTATCAACAAGATATTCTAATTCAGAAGTTTCTGGTAAAGAATTGTTTTCTGAAAGTCTTACTCGTAAAGCCCTTTGATTCAAACCACAATTTTCTACGCAGATTTTGTAAATTGTTTTTCCTCTCTTTTTCTCCAATTTTTTAGCTTCATCAAGATTAACATCAGAGATATCGCTAATTCTTACTGCTAAATAAGTTCTACCGGATTGTATATCTCCTTCTTGATAATGATTTGATAAGTGTATTAGAAGATCTTCTTCTTTTTGTATAAGTAGATCTATTAAAAACGGAAAATTGCTAAATATATTTGGTTCTTTCTTTTCTTTTTTGTTTTTTGCCTTAATTTTTCTCGCTTCATTTATAATAAAATCTTTAACTTCTTCCTTTGTTGGAGTTTTATATCTTGAAATCCATAAGACTTCAGTACTGGGCTCATTTCTCTTTCCATGTGTTAATAAACCAGTTGTCTTTCTACCATAAAATTCATTTTCAGCAATTACGCCATATGTTGGAATTTCAACTCTTGTCATTTTTACTCCATAAATCGTTTAAAATTCATTCATAATGTATTTAAATATTTTACGAAAAAAATGGAAAGTTTTCGTCCCAATTTAGTTAAGTTGAAGAATCCGTAAATTTTTCGAAAATTTCCCCATAGTTATTATAAAAAAAATTATCTTTATAATTCGAATGATAGCAGAACTATTATCAATTTTAATTGGGTGTATATTGGGGATAATTACTGGTTTGACTCCAGGTCTTCACATTAACTTAATTGCATCTATAATTTTAACATTTTCAAATTTCTTGTTAAACTACACATCAGATATAAACCTGATAATTATAATTATTTCAATGTCAATAACTCATATTTTCCTAGATGCAATTCCTTCTGTTTTTTTGGGAGTTCCAAATGAAAATACTGCCATTACAATTATGCCAGCCCATAAATTACTATTGGAAGGAAAAGCTCATGAAGCAATAATACTAACTTTAACAGGAACTCTCTTTTCAATAATTTTAATCTGTTTATTTGTTCCAATTTTGATTTTATTCTTGCCAAAATTAAATATAACTCTAAAAAACCACATCCACATAATTTTAATTCTGCTTGCAGTTATCTTAATATTAAGAGAAAAGCAAAGATTTTTAGCATTAACAATTTTCTTAATGTCTGGAACTTTAGGAATAATAACTTTAAACATTCCAAATGTAAAAGAACCATTGCTGCCGTTATTGTCTGGTTTATTTGGTTTAAGTTCATTAATATTAAGCATTAAAAACAACACAAAAATTCCAACTCAGGTAATTTCAAATTTTAAAATCGAATTTAAAAAAATAAAATTTGTTTTTCTTGGTTTCATAGCAGGAATAATTTCAGCCTTTCTTCCTGGTCTTGGATCATCTCAAATCTCAGTTTTAACTTCATCAGTAATAAGAAAAATAGAATCAAGGGATTTTTTAATATTAAACAGCTCAATTAATGCAGTAAACTTAATTGGAAGCTTTATAACTTTGTTTGCAATAAATAAAGCAAGGAATGGAATAGCTGTTGCAGTCTCAAAATTAATCAATTTAACAGTAAATAAATTATTGTTAATAATTTCAATTATATTAATCACAACACTTATAGCAACAATTCTAACTATTTATTTCTCAAGAATATTCTCCCAATTAATTTCAAGAATAAATTACAAGAAATTATGTTTTGGAATTATCATTTTAATAACTTCACTAGTTTTAATAATCTCAAAACCTATTGGTTTATTAATTTTAATAACATCAACAGCCTTGGGAATTTACGCACAATTAAAAGAAGTAAATAAAAATCAATTAATGGGTTGTTTATTATTGCCAGTGATATTATACTTTTTGTTATAGTTTGTCTTCTAATTTTTCCTCAGATTTTAAGACGATTCCCTTGTCAGAAAAAACTTTTTTTGCAACTTCCAAATCATAAAAGAACAAACTCTCCTTATCAAGATGGATAACCATTAATTTTCCCTTCTTCGATACTATTTTTCTCAGTTCAAATTTTCCTTTTTCTTGAATATCATATTCAATCTCAATTGGTAAAGCATCGTATCTATATAATAAAGGCCCAGTAACTAAATAATATAAAAAAGTAAATGGGACTGTAACAGCACTAGCAATATCCTGAACCCAACCAAATGGTTCTGCCTCACTACCTCCATTTTCATGAAAATGTCGCATTGCATTTTTTGCAGCAAAAGAAAATAAGTTTTCAGAATTAGCCAAATGATCAGCAGCATTTCCGCTCCATTCAGCAGTAGTGTAAAGCTTCTTCCACATAATCATTTTAGGTAGTCAAAACTTTTTAAACATTTATATTCTATAAATTAGTTAAACCACCCAATCAAAGCTTTCTGCTTGTCTTTCTCTTTTCCAAACAAGCCCTCTATTCTTTTCTTGGTAATCTCCAAATTTTGTTTTAAATAAAGTGGCAGATCATAGTTCTCGGCAAGCTCTAAGCTCATATTCAAATACTTTAAAACAAATCCTTCAGCAACAGTAAATAATAATTTTCCACCGCATTCTAGGCAAATCCCAGATAAAGGCGGTCTTCTAAACTTGGCATTGCATTCAACGCACCTGAATTGCTGTGTAGAAAATTTTCTTAAATTTCCTTTGATGTCTCTAATAAAATGTTTTTCAACAACTAATCTTGCAACATCTTGTTCAATTACTGCTCTTATTTTCTTGGCTAAATCCAATTGTCCCTTTACTTTTTCGCTCATAGAAGGAATTGACTTGTAAGCACTGCATAAAACTCCTTTATTTATATTGCTGGTATCATGGGTAAACCCAAATCCTTCATATTGTTTTTCTGTATCTAAAAAATCCTTTATTTTAGATATCTTAATTTCACCAGGATTTTTATATTGTAAAGCAGCCTCATAAAACTCTAAAGGGTAATTAAAAGCAACATCCATGTCAAATACCATATCATCTACTTCTGTAGGTAATAATTTAGAACTTAATAATAAAGGTTCATCTTGTGTAGCTCCTTTAGTTTTTGGTAAATATTTTTTTGAAAAATTAAGCAAAACATCCATCAACATCATAATGGTGGCTTCATCTCCGTCACAATTTTTTACAAATAAACCATTAGCACTTACAACATGGTTATCAACATCCAAGCAGTAAGAAGTTTCAATTCCTTTTTCTTTAATTTCTTTAATTTCCGGATAAACATAAGCATCATCAGATTCAAGTCTCATTCCATAAGGTTTTGTATTTTCAATTAAATATCTCAGAATTTTTTGCTTTCTCTCCAAGGAAAACCCAATTTGATTGTAAAATACTTCATAAAAATTGCTTGGAATAATTAATTTAGTTATTTCAAATTCAGGTATTTCTCTATTCTTTTTAATATAAAATTTCCTAACTTGTGGTCCTGGTTTTTTCTTATACCAATATCTTTTTGAATAAATTCCGTATCTCCTCAAGCAAAATTCTAAATCCTGTAACAATTGCTCGCTTACACTATCACAAGTAACTCTAGAATCTGTATCGCTTACGCTGCCATCCCCGTCAAAATAACCTTGTAAGAAAAATTTTAACTTATCTAAAGGTAAATTCATTATAATCTCAGGAATTCTCTTTTTGTAAGCAGTTCTGCCGCATTTTAAGATCTCAACAAATAATTCATAAAGAATCCTGCTGGAATAAGTAATACGGTCTTTATTTATATTTGAAGGATTAAGTTTGAAATATTTTTTCATAACTTTTTTGATTCTAACTCTTATAGCTTTTTCACTAGCAGAAAAATCAACTTGATTCAATCCATTTCTCCCTGGTTTTCTCCTAGCATATCCTTCTGCTACATATAATCCAATGATATTCAAAATTTCTTCATTCATTGGAATTTTTGTTGGTAAATTAACGTGATCTCTTTTGGCAGCCAAATAACTTTCTTTAGGGAGTTTATTAAATCCAGATTCTGAACTGAGAGCTAAAAAAATAGGTAAAGGAAAACTATCTCTGGACAAATAATTATAAAAGGCTCTTCTTGTCAAATTAAAATTATTTTTAATAAAGGGATAAAAAGAATATCCAAGCTTGTCAATGCAATAGGTTACAAAACTTTTAACATTTCTAATCATAATATCTCCCCTATTGGCAAATTGCAGGCTTAGATCTATAAAAGAAACATCTTTGCTTTCAGCAGGGTAATTAATCGGGACAACCAGCTGCGTGCCTTCTTTTAATTCTGAAGCCAATGATTGTTTTAGACTCCCGTTTTCTTTAATCAAAAACTTATGGTTTTCCGTCACATTCAATTCTCTTCCATCTTGTGTTTTAATCATTAAAATCTTAGAGGGTTGATGTTTGGTAAAATCATTTACCTTTACGATAGTAGGTTTTCCATCCTTACCAATACCAATTGTATAATATCCATCAACTTTCTTAGCAAAAGTCCCAAAAGAATCAACTTTTTTATCTGGTTTTAATTCTTCAACTATCTCACCTATTTTTACATTTTTCCAAATTCCATTTTTCATAATAGGCAAATAAGTTTCATAAGTAAAACAATCCCTCCTCATAAGTGAGTGTAAATAAGGATGTGCCAAAAATCCTTGGGTTTTTGAAAAACCAATTATTCTTGATACAATCCCTGAAGAAGTGTGCGGGCTCAAACTTATAACTAGCTGTCCAATTAAATCTTCTTTAGTTTTAAGATTATAATATTTCTCAACTTTATACAATTTTTCAAGCAACTCATCAATAAATCTAGTAATCTTAAGCATAATGTCATCACACCTTTCATCAAGAGTATCTGGACAACAAGGAATTACTATATCTTGCGGTTTCATTTCTATAATCTGTTCATCATTAGTAATTTCATTTCCATAAACATCTTTTTCATATCCTAATTTCTTTAGTCTCTCCAAATTCAATCCAATTTCTCTGGGTTTAAAATGAGTCAAGCTCATTTCAATCATATCATATCGTATTGTACCATCTTTATTTACATACAAGCCATATTTAGCTCTCAAAATTCCTTTAACTAAATGTTCAACAATATGGTCACTGCTGCTTGTTCCCCTAACACCTTTAATCAATTCAGGATAAGAATTCGTATCTAATATTTTCAAGGCGTTTTTCAAATAATTATTTATATCAATTTCCCTTTTTCTGGATTTGAAAGTTTTTCTTCCGCAGCATTCTTCTTTATCACTTATTTTTTTGCATGTAGTGCAAAAGAATTTTTGTATGCATTTATTTCCACAATTTTCGCACATAGAATAAACAGTTTCTTTATTACAAGTTTCACATAAAAAATTTGGAAAATCAGAATTAATTTTTCCTTTAGCTAAAGCATTGTTAAAACTTCTTGTTTTCCCGCCCTCATTGCCGACTGCAAATAAAATTTGTGGGCTGCCAGTTAATTTTCTTATTTTGGCTTTTTCAGGTCTCCCCATTCTTGCCCCAATAGAAGTGCCGGATTTATCTCTAATTTTGTATTTGCACTTTTCATTTAAAATATCCAAAACAGTTATTTCTTTTTCCTTTTCCACAAACGCGTTTTCTAAAATAGTTTCAAAGTTAAAATCACCGCCTAAATTTAACATCAAAGCTTCTTTCCACTCTCCTTCTATGACTACATATTCATTTAAGACATATTTGTGAGATACTCCAACTAATTCTAAAATTCTTTTAGGTAAATTATTATCTTTTAATTCTGGTTTTTGATTATAAGGAATAACTAATTTATCTTCTTTAATTGCTCCTTTTCTAAGCCATTCAATTAAAATATTAAATTGTTCTTTAGTTATTTCACTCCACCTAAATAAATATCTTGGATGTAATGGTAAATTTTTCTCAAGACATAATTTTTTAGCTTCTTCAACAGAAATTTTTTTCTCTTTAATTCCAGTCTCAACTGAAAACCAATCTTCATTATAACCACAGGGAACTAATTTATGTGCTCTATTCAGAAAGTCTCCATAATTAATCAAAATATCACCTAAAAATAGAATTTCCTCAACATCTTTGGCAACTTTCTTGGCTTGTTCAGGATCTTCTAAAAACAAAACATCTCCGTTCCTTAATTTTACAATTGGTCCTTCAATACTATCACAAGACCCAACAACACAAGCTTTTCCAGGCCTTTCAACTTTAAGTTGTGTTCCTATAGCAATAAAATTATTTAAAATAAACATAGTTGCAGGATGTATAGCCTGAGCGCTTAATCCAGTATTTCTTCCTCTTCCATATCTTAATCTAAATCCTCCTTTAGCCAAAGGATAAGTAAAAACTGGTCTGCCAGCAACTAAATCTTTGATATAAGTATAGTCTGGCTTAATCAAAACATTCGAATCTGTTTTTTCTTGTGCTCTGCTTTTCTGTTGTATTTTTAAAAACTCATCCAAAAAATTCCATTCAGTGTTAAAAAAATCTTTTCCCCACTTTTGCAATTGAGCATTTACTTTTTTTGCTTTTTGTGCAAAACATTCAGCAAACACTAAACAAAAACCATTTCTAATCAAATTAGTTTCGATTCTATCAAGATCTTTATGATTGCTTACTTCAAACTTTTCAGAAGGATCTCCAGTAATTTGCACAGGTAAATTCGAAGCTAAATGAACAATCTCTTCATCACTTGGCAAATATTGTAAATTAGTAATTCTTTCATGATAATCTTTTACCTCTGTAACACTCCTGTTAACTTCTTCTTTTGTTGCATCATAAGATTCATATCCCATTTTCAGCCTAATATAATCTGCAACAACAACAGAAACAGAAGCTCCTGTTCCTCCAGCGCTCCTGATTGGGCCGGAATAATAAAGAGCAAAGTATTCTTTCCCATCTCTTCTTTTTTTTAATTCTAATCTTACAAAACCTTCAAGTGGGGAAACAACTACACCAAGAGTAATATAAGCAAGTCCAAACCTAATTCCAACCTCCATCGCCTCTCTTTTATCTTTAAACTTGCAGAATTTTTCTTGTGCAATTTCTAAAGATATAGTTAAAGCAACTCTCCAGTCTAGTCTTCCATATTGTTTCTCAAGTTCCTCAATTCTTTTCTCTATTTCTTTATCTTTTACTTGTGGAGCAACTATAGAAATTAATCCAACAACTCTTTCAGCCATGTTTTGAGCTAAGGGAATATCAACAAAAGTTTCTGGGTCATATCCTTTTGTCCTGGCTTTATTAGCAAGAGCATAAGCTTTATTTATCTCATTATCAAAATCTTCAAAATATTTTTTTATAGCATTGCTGGCTACAATCATTTAATCACACTTGTTTTGCTTCTTCAAAAGTTTGTTTTAAAAAACTTAGAATCTTTAAATCTCTGGTTTTTAAATTTATTAAAGTAATTTTGGCGGTGTCTGTTTTGCTTCCTGTTTTTTCTTGATAAGGAGTTAACCCTTCCCAGCACCCACACCCAACTAAAGAAACATTCCTATAATTCAAATTGCTTACTTGGTGTAAATGCCCTGTAATAATAAAATCTGGAATATTATCAATAAATAAAGAATCATTTTTAGCATCTGGAATGTATAAAGTAGCTGTATGTGTTGGGCTTAAATGTCTTCTTTGTAATAAATATTTCATAATTAGATCTCCTCTTGCTGTCCAGCCTTTGCTTCTTATGCTCTCTACATTGTCAGCATAATAAACAAAACTTTTTCCATGATATAAAATTACATCAAATCCAGAAAAGTTTTCAGAAGAATGAATATTAATAAAGCCAGGATTAGTAACTAAAACAACATTTAGTATTTCAAAAAGGTCAGGAGCAAAATCCTTGTCAAATACTGGTTGTGGCTCACTTACTCTGACAGCGTCATGATCTCCAGGACATAAAATAATAGTTATATCTTTTCTAATCTTAGAAAGCAAATTTGCTAATTCTTTATATTGGTCTCTTATGTCTTTAATTTCTAAATCTTTGTCCTGTCCAGGATATATTCCAACACCTGCAACCAAATCCCCTGTCATTGTTATATATTTTATTTTCTTTGCAATTTCTTTTTGTTTTTCATCGCCAACATTGCCATTTACCCAATCTATAAAATTCAAAAAATCTTCCCTGTAAAATAATCTAGAGCCAACATGAATATCAGAAGTGCATACTAAATAAGATTCATCAGGACTCTTTTTAAGCTCTTTTGTTAATGGAATGTCTGGAAAAATTATCTTTCTTCCAAACAATACCCCCTTGCCAAAACTGCCAATTATGCCTATAACCTCATCCAAGGAAACTTCCTTGCAAGCATTATACAGTTCAATATCATTTTTTCCAACAATTAATTTAATTCTCCCTGTTAAATCTTCAATATCAAAAATAAAATTTCCATTTTTAGTCATCGCTTTATTCATTACTATTCCAATTATTGTTGCATTTTCCCTGTCTTTTTTATTCAAAACTTTGTTTATGGAAATAACGTCTTGTAATTCTTGTCTTTTTTCTAAAATTCCTCTTAATAATTTATATCTTGTCCTAAAATATTCAACGAAATCTTGTAATTCAATTTTTTTGTCTGGTTTTACATAATCTTTAGTTATTTTTACATTTGGTTTAAAAATAGTTGGTGTTTTTTCTGTAGTCTCATTTATTTGTTCTAAAAACAGATTATATTGTTCTTCATTTCTGCCTTTCTCAAGCAATACTCTTGCTTTTTCAAATTCTTCCCATTTCAATATTATTTTAAAATTATTAATTTTTAAAATATCTTTATTAATTATAAGAGGCCTGTCAGAAGAATTAAATTTTTCCTCAAAAGTTATTATTTTCTTCTCAATTTCTAAATCATCATCCAAAGCATCAGGGCTTAATAAATATCCTTTTTGTAAAAATTCTTGTACAATTTTCCCCCTTTCCATTTTAAAGATTTAAATCCTCTTTTAACATATTATTTATTTTAACAGCAGCTGAATTTGGAATTGCTAGGCAAATTTCTCTTGTCCTACCATATCTTCCTTTGCTGATTACTTTTGCATTAATTATTCCCAACATATCTAATTCAGCAACAATATCACTAAGTCTCCTTTGAGTCAATGGTCTGTCTCCTGTTCTAAAGCAAAGATTTTTGTAAAGCTCGTAAATGTCTCCTGTAAAAATACATTTGTTTGCTTTCAAAAACATTTCAAAAATTGAATAAAGAGTTAATTTAAACTGTTTCGGCTGGCTATTTACAATATCTACTACTCTGTCTCTTTCGATTTTTTCTTCAGCAGCGTCTATATGTTCTAAAGTAACATTTTTGCCATCTGTCCTTTCAACTAATTCGCCAGAAATCCTAAGTAATTCCAAAGCCCTTCTAGCATCTCCGTGTTCTTTTGCAGCATAAGCAGCGCATTTTTCTATTACTCCCTCTCCTATGATTTCTTCCTTAAATGCAATTCCAGCCCTTTCTTTCAAAATTTTTTGTAGTTGTATTGCATTATATGGGGAAAAAACTAATTCTTCTTCACTCAAGCTGCTCTTTACTCTGGGATCTAAGTTGTCTGCAAAAACCATATCATTTGAAATTCCAACTAAAGAAATCTCGCTATTTGTTAATTCAGAATTTAATCTTGTTAAATTATATAAAATCTCATCACCAATTTTATTAACTAATTGATCAATCTCATCTAAGACAATTATTAATAATTGTTTTTTTTCATCCAAATGTTTTAGAAACCCTTTGTAAACCTCATCTGTTGGTAGTCCTGTCGCAGGCACGTCCCCGCCAAATTCTCTTGTGAGCTGTGCTAATAATCTGTATTCTGTATCTGCAATTCTTTTTAGTTTGCAGTTCAAATAAAAAATTTTTAAATTAATTCCTTTCTTCTTTGAAAGATCAAGCATATTTTTAATTACATATTTAACACAAAGGGTTTTTCCAGTTCCAGTTCTTCCATAAATAAAAAGATTAGATGGTTTATCCATTTTTAGACTTGGGGCTAGAATATTTGCAATTTGTTTTACTTCATTTTCACGATAATGAATGTTGTCTGGAATATAACTGGCTTGTAAAACTTTCCTATTTTTGAAAACAAAATCTTTTTTTAAATAACCTTCAAAAAAATCAGTTAACCCCTTTTCATCAACCATAGAATTTCTAAAAAAGCAAGCTTTCTATTTAAACATATTTATTTTAAGTATTTTTAAGTACTCACCCCATAATTTCATGTAGAGACCACGAAATTTCCGAAAATTTTTCATGAAAAAATAAATTTTATAGAACTAAAAAATAGATTTATAAAAATATATAATATATAATAAATAAATTTATAAAAGCAAAATAAAAAAATAAAAAAATAAACTTTTCAACTTAAAATTCTTTATTTATTAAAATTCTTTAAAATACAGCTTAAAAACAAATAAATCTCCAGAAGAAAGTAAGGGGTGGGTGTTATATGATAAAACCTAGAAAGTTTTATAAATAAGTTTAATTTATTAAGAAAAATGGTAGAAGAAGAAAAAAAGTATTCTAAACAGCTTTTAGGTAAGACAGTAGTAACAAAATCAGGCAAGAAATTTGGTGAAATAGGAAATATTACATTTGAAACAAGAACAGGAGAATTAATACAACTAATCCTAAAAAACACCACACCATATATTGAAAACTTAAATTTAGAAAAAGACAACACAGGAAGTGTTTTAATACCTTTTTCATCAGTAATAGCTATTGGCGATTTTGTGGTAGTTTCTGAAGAAGATATAATCTAAACCTTTTTAAATTATTACATCTCTTTTTCTATTAATATGAAATCAACACAAGAAATTAAAGTTTCTAATAAAGTGCACGAACAAGTAATAGGTCAGGACAGGGCCTTAGAAATAATCAAAAAATCAGCAAAACAAAGAAGAAATGTGCTATTAATAGGAGATCCAGGCACTGGTAAAAGTTTAATAAGTCAGGCCCTAGCTGAGTTGTTGCCCACAGAAAGATTAGTTGATGTTCTTTCTTATGATAATCCAATAGACGAAAACACCCCATTAATTAAAACAGTTCCAAAAGGACAGGGAAAAGAAATAATTTCAAAAGCAAGACTCCAGGCAATTACTTCATTTAAAAAACAAAGCACATTCATATTTATTTTAGTAATTATATCGATGATAACTCCTTGGTTAATCAGAAAACAATACGGTGACATTATGGCTGCTGCTTCTTTAATAGGCTCAATGATCTTTTTAGGTGCATTTATTTTGTTTTTAAATATTAATAGAAGAGTAAAAATAACCTCAAAAGTCCCTAAATTATTAATAGACAACTCACAGACCAAAAAAGTTCCGTTTTTAGATGCTTCCGGAGCGCATGCAGGTGCTTTATTAGGCGATGTATTACACGATCCTTTACAGACTTTTTATCCCTCTTCAATAATTATAAAAACTATAGAAACCAAGAACAACACCAGTTTAAAACAATTACAAATAACTGAGTTAAATAAATTATTAGATCCTTTATTTGAAAAAAATAAAAACAATTTAATAAAAAAAGGAACATATGAAGCTTTTTTCACAAATAAAAATGAGTTACATATACTAGGAAATAAAAGTAATGAAGTAGAAGAAACAGAAGTTTTATCAGCAAATAGATATAAATTCAAAGGCAACTTAATAAAATTAACAACAGAAACCGGAAAAGAGCTAATTGTAACACCAGAGCATAAGGTCGCTGTGAAAGATTTCTTCAGTAAAATAAAGTATATTTCTGCAGAAAATTTAAAACCTTGGCATAAATTAATAACTTTAAATTAATCTTCTAAAACCAATTACTACTTTCTATAGTAACTTTTCCCCTTTATAAATTTCACTGGACAAAATTTCACTAGACATCGCGGACCTGCCTGACGCTTATATACTAAATTATCTTATATACCTTTATGACGAAAAAAGGGGCTAGCGTAATAATTTCAGAACAAAATATAATCAATACTTATAATAAATGGCAACAAGATCAAAGTGAATTATATTATGATTATAAGAAAATAAAGCAAGAAAATCCAAAGTTTGGTCATAAAAGAATTGCTACACTTCTAAATCAACCACATCATAAAACAAGATGGTGGCACGAAAAAAATAGAAGTCCAGTTCCAATTCAAACAGTAAATTGGCTAAAAGAGAAGAATCTAATTCCTTTAACAGAAGATAATCCAAATTTACCTTTAATTGCTAAACTTTTAGGCGCAGCTTTTGGAGACGGCGGTATTTTCAGAAATTTAAATGCAATTTTCTTATCAAGCTCAGAATTAGAGGCTGTAAAAGCATTTGGTGAAGATTTAAAAAAAGTCTTCGGAAATGAAATAGAAGAGAACTCAAGAATAATTGAAGGGGGTGAATGGGGGCATTCTTGGTGTTATCAGAATACGAATAGAAATGTAATAAGATTTTTTCAAGCATTAGGGGCTCCAATTGGAGACAAAGGCAAAATAGAGTTAATAGTTCCAGAATGGATTTTAAAAAGTGATAAAAAAGTAAAAGATGAATTTTTTGGATCAATTATAGGTGGAGAAATTGGAATTCCAAAAGCGCATAAAAATAGTTTAGATTGTTTTAGTCTAGGAATTACAGGTAAGAATGATTTAGCTCAAAACAGAACAAGTTTTTTAAATTATATTGCTGCATATTTAAATGAAAATTTTGTTAATACAGGGAAAATTTCTATTAATGATGAAGGACACAAAAATAGAGAGGGGGAACCAACCAAAACCTATAAATTGTTAATTTCAACAGAATTTGAGAACGTAGTTAATTTTATGACTCTGACAAAAATTAATTATTGTATATATAAAAAAGCAAAACTAGTTAATACGATGAATGAATTTTCAGAAATAAAAAGACAAAGAGTTTCCGAATTATTCGAAGAAGGTAAAACAGAAGAAAAGATCATGAACATACTTAGTCTTTCGCCAGCGTCTCTTTACATAATAAAAAATCACGAGGATTTTAATGATGTTTATAATTAATTCGATAAAAAAGTTCTCTATACTCCCAGACATTGAAAATAAATGGAAAGAAACTTATAAAGCATTAAAAGACCTAATTAAACAAACAACAAATACTCAACCCCAAGATTTATAAAATTTCTTCTCCTTATATAAAAATTAATAGGCGTTTTCCTTTAACGCTTTTTTCAAAAGGGTTAAAATGAATCTAAAATCAGAAAAAATCAAGAAAATTGAAAAAATACCATATAATGGCTATTTATATAACCTAACTACAGACTCTGGTAATTTATTTGCAAATGGTATTTTAGTGAAAAACTCTGGCGGTCTAGGAACTCCAGGTTATGAAAGACTAGTTCCTGGAATGATTCACAAAGCAAACAAGGGAGTATTGTTCATCGATGAAATTGCAAATTTAAAACCAGAATCTCAGCAAGAACTTTTAACAGCAATCCAAGAAAAAAAATATCCTATTACAGGCCAATCAGAGAGATCTAGTGGTGCAATGGTAAGATCAGATCCAGTACCAACAGATTTTATCCTAGTTGCAGCAGGTAATGTAGAAACAATAAAACACATTCATCCAGCATTAAGATCAAGAATTCGTGGTTATGGTTATGAAGTTTATATGAATAATGAAATGGATGATAATTTAGAAAACAGACAAAAAATTATACAATTTATAGCCCAAGAAATAAAAAAAGATGGTAAAATTCCGCATTTTAGAGAAGACGCAGTAAATGAAATTATAGAAGAAGCTAGAAAAAGAACAGGAAAACACGGAAAATTAACATTAAGATTAAGAGATCTAGGTGGATTAATAAGAGCTGCAGGAGATTTAGCATTAGAAGAAAAATCAGAGTTTGTTAACTTATCACAAGTAATAAGAGCAAAAGAATTAGCAAAAACCCTAGAACACCAATTAGCAGATAAATATATAGAAAATAAAAGAAAATATGAAATTATAATTACAAAAGGCACTCAGATTGGAAGAGTAAATGGTTTAGCTGTAATGGGGTCTGACTCGTCTTATTCTGGTATTGTTTTGCCCATAGAATCTGAAATTACTCCTGGTGGAAAAAAAGCAGAAATAATCGCAACAGGTAAATTAGGTAAAATTGCAAAAGAAGCAGTGCAAAATGTTTCAGCAATTATTCTAAAATACTTTGGTGAAGATATAAAAGAAAAATATGATATTTTTGTACAATTCATTCAAACTTATGAAGGTTTAGAAGGAGACTCAGCCTCTATAGCTGTAGCAACCGCAATCATTTCTGCCCTAAAAAAAGTACCAATAAGACAAGATACTGCTATGACAGGGTCCTTATCAGTTAGGGGGGAAGTTTTGGCAGTTGGTGGAGTTTCAGCTAAAATAGAAGCTGCTGTTGATTCAGGAATTAAAAGAGTAATAATACCAAAAGCTAATGAAAAAGACGTTATTTTATCAAAAGACAAACAAAACAAAATTGAAATAATTCCAGTTTCAAAAATCGAAGAGGTTCTAGAACAAGCCCTAGATTGGAAAAATAAAGAAGAGATTCTAAGAAAAATAAAAAAGTTTATATAACCACTATTTTTATTAAAACCCATGCCAATAGTCGGATTCAATTTTAATAAAGTACATGTAGAAAAGAAAGAAAAAGCAGACAACCAACCTACAAACATTCAAATAAAGAATGATGTTCTAATTACAAATGTGCAAGAGGAAAAGCTTCCAACAGGAAAAGCAAAATCAGATGGTTTAAAATTTGATTTTAAATTTTCTTTAAAATATGAGCCGGAAGTTGGAGAAGTTGAACTAATTGGTTTTATTTATTATCTTGATGAGCCAGAAGTAATTAAGGATATTTTTAAATCTTGGAAAAAAGATAAAAAAATACCACAAAATATTACTTCTGCTTTAGTAAATGCTGTGCTAGTAAAAGGGACAATTAAAGCATTATCTTTATCACAAGAAGTTAATCTTCCGCCGCATTTACCTCTCCCAACAGTAAATCCAAAATCTAGTCCAGAAAGCTATATTGGTTAAAAACTTTCAAAAAAAGTTTTATTAAAATTCTGTTAAATTGTCGTAAAATATATATACTTTCATAGTGCCCAATACATTATGACATTTATCAGATTAAAAAAAAGAACTACAAAGACAAAAGAAAATTTCTATGCTTATTTAGTACATAATACCTGGAAAAAAAATCTTCCAAAACAAAAAGTTTCCCTATATTTGGGAAGATATTATAAATTAGAATCTAAACAAACAAACATAATTTTGCCAAAACATAAAAATATTCTGATTTCTTTGTTAAAAAAAGAACTGTTATCACATAATTTTAAAGAACAAAAAAACCTATTCATACATCCAAATGACATTATAGTGAATTTAAATAAAAGGGAGGTTTTAAATAAATCTAATAAGAATTCAGTCTGTATAGGCTTAAACCAAGGTTTTCTTTGTTCTTATACATTAAAGAAATTACTAAATTTTAAACATAACTTAAAAAACAAAAAAGAATCAAGTAAAATCCTGATTAGGCTGCTTTTAGATGCAGGTATAAAACCAGATAAAGAACAATATCTAGAAGTTTTTAATAAATTAAAATTATTCTAAACATTCATGCACATCTTATGCACATTCTAAACACATAAACATAGTCAGTTAACTGACATAATCAATATAAATTTTCCAGAAATACAACTTCTTATGGACATAGATGAAAAAGAGAAAATAAAACAATCTTTCTTAAAAGTAAAAGAAGACATAGAAACCCTAAAAAGCCAATTAAATGAGGTTAAAAGCCTTATTAAAGAACTGACAAAAAAAGAAAATTCTGAACAAAAATTAGATTCAAAACCATCAACAAACGAAGAAGTTCCACAGGAAATAAGTTCCACAGGAAATCAAGGGGTCTATGCAGACATTCATTCATTCATTCATTCACATATGCATTCATTCAACAGACATTCAACAGACATTCAACAGACAAGCAAACAAACAGATACGCAAATAAACTCTCACCTAGCTAAACAATCTCAACAAATTTCTAAAGAATGGTCATTATCTAACTTAAAAGATATTGATTCTTTATTTTTAACTCTCACAAAAGGAGAATTTCTATGTTTTTTAACTATTTATCAACTTGAAGAAGATCTAAATAGGGGAGTTTCTTATCTTGAACTCTCACGACACTTATCTCTATCAGAAGGTTGTATTAGAACTTATGTCTCACAAATGCTAAAAAAGGCAGTTCCCTTGCAAAAAATCCGTCTTAATAATAAACTCACTCTCCTCCTAATTGATAATTCTTTCAGATCTTTGAATCTTAAGGGTCGTTTAGTTAATCTATTTTCTCGATCTGATCCAATACAAACAACTCTCACATAGCTAAACTCTCTAGTTTCTTTTAATTTTTCATTCTATTTTTGTTTCTCGATTTACATAATTTTTTTAATTAATCATTAATTTTGAATAAAAATTTTCAAATAATTACTTCATAATAATAAAACGAGACGTCACTGACGTCAGTGACGCGTCACTGACGTCATAGGAACTTCCAGTGACGCGTCATAATAACAGAAATTTATTTAAACAAAAAAATTCTATTAAATTTAACCAATGTGGTGGTTATTTTCAAATAAAAAGAGGGAAACTAGTAGTTCTCATGATATTCATTTATTTAGTAGAATGAAAACTATGGAAGAGAATCTAAAAAATTCTTTCTTTAATATTAAAAAAGATATTCACAAAGTAAATAATGTAGTTTTTTCTCATGATGATAAGATAAATCACTTAAAAGAAAGAGTCCACTATTTGGAGAATATAATAAGAAATCTAAAAGAATTAGACTCTGTTGAAGAATCGCCAAAAGAAAAGTCTAGTAAAAAAGAAACTATTGAACAACAAGTTATCAATACTGATATTCCTATAAACAATCCAACCATTAAATGGGAGGATTTAACAAATATTCAGCAGAATTTGTTCATGAGACTAGGTCTATTACAGATAGAATCTAATCAAAGAAGGGTAGCTATGAAGCATTTGGCTGAGGAATTATATCCTGAAAAAACCTATAACGATGTTAGATCTATGATTTCTGATTATGTTAATTTATTAAATGAACATGGATTAGTCAAAAAAACCAGAAAGGGTCGTCAAATATTCATTTCTACAACAGAAAAAGGCCTTGTTTTCTATGATAAAGCCAAGAGAAAGAAGCTTTTGGATATATTAAAGAAGCATTAGGTTTAATAATTCTTGAATTATTTGAATAATAATGAAAACCATAAGGCAGGAAGACAACTTGGGATGCAGTATAGCCTGTGTAGCTTTTATTTGTAAAACAAATTACAGCACAGCCAAGAAAAAATATTTTAAAGGACTCGGAGATGCAAATAAAAATGGATTTTATTGTAAAGATATTGTAGAAGCCTTAAAAAAAGCAGGTAAAAAATATGATTATAAATATGTGAAAAATAGAAAAAGATTCAAAAAGAATACTATTGTTTTTATTAAAAGATCTAAAAAATATCCAGTAGGTCATTTTTTAGTATTTTCTGGAAAAGTTTGGATGGATCCTTGGATTAATCTTAATATTTTGAAATCTGATGTTAAAAAAAGTAAATCTGGTTTTCGAAAAAGACTTCCTGGAAGGGGTATTTATGAAATTTTTCCTTCATAAAGTTTTAATTTTAAAGCAAAATTTTTAATCATGATTTTCCTCCCATATATCACCACCTTTTTGAAAAGCTAATTTTCCTTGATACTTTGAAGATTTAACATAAGTTTCTGTTATGGAAATTGTAGAATGCCCTGCAAGAGCTTTAATTTCAAAAGCATCTACACCATTGTCTGCGAGATGTTGTAAGCGGCTGTGTCGGAACATATGTGGGTGTAAGTCTCTATTTAGGAATTTTTCCCCATATTTCTTTAAATGATACCAAGCTGTTTTTGGTTTTATTGTAAAAATTAAAGAATTTGGAGAAACTATATTTTTGCTTTTGATTAAAAGTTTTAATAAGTCAATAGTACTTTTTTGCATAAAACTAGTTCTGGGTTTTCTACCTTTTCCCATTACACTTATTTCGCCAGCCTCAAAATCAATATCTTTCAATGTCAAATTAAGAATCTCAGATATTCTTGCCCCACTATCATAGAGCATTTTTACAAGAACTTTATTTCGGAGATTAGTAATAGAATTGACTAAAAAAATTAATTCTTTTTTAGATAAAACAGAAGCGGCTAATTTTTCTTCATCAGTTAGTGCTGTTAAATTTCTTTTTCGAAAACTAACCACTTCTTTTATTATTTTTTCAGAGTAATTTAAAGATTTTAAATAAAGCCACAAACTATATCTTGCTATTGGATGGTTTTTAGATTCTAAATAATCTTTATGTTTTGAAATCAAACTTTCTAAAGATTCATTTTCTTTTGTTAGTTCAATAAATTTAGATAATATCAAAATTCCAACAATAGTTCTCTCACCCAATTTCTTCCCACTTTTTTTAGTAAACTTTCTAAGAAAAGCTTCAAATTTAGAAATTTCCTCTTTTTTCATGCTAGTATCTCATTCGGGACTAAACTATCTCTATAGTCCAATGTTATATATAACCTTTACGAAATGCCTCTATAAGGCCTATAAATGTATTTTACGCGTATTAGAAAGGAATATAAATTAGACGTTTAACTTAATAGACATGGAAAATTACGAAAAGTTAGATATTTTAAATATTAATGAGAAACACGATCTTCATGGAAAAAGGGTAGAAGTAAATGGCATTGCAAGGGGTATTGCCAGAAACCGTTTTGCATCTGAATATTCAGTTTCTGGGTTTTTACAAGATTCTGGAAATTTTTTATTATTTGAATGGAATCCAGATTTTTATTTTACTAATAAGGAACGGAAAGAGTTAAGTGAAAGTGAAAAATTTGAGGTAAGCAATAGAGCCTTTAAGAACCAAAAGGAAACAAGTAAACTAGTTAGTATGTTAAAGGCATCATCAGAAACCAACACCCCAATCTCTGTTAGAGGAGTAATATTTGATATGAAAAAGAAAGAATTAGCGCCAGAAGAATATTTCTTGCAAGTAATAGGTGTTAAATTCAGAGGTTATACTGCTGGAGATTACTCTGAAGCCCAATCAGTTCACATTCCACTAACTCAAGATTTTGTTAAAAGAGTATACTAAATTTACAAATAGTAAAATTTAATCTTTGCTCAAAACATTTAATCATATACTTAGCTAATAAATTCTAAACAAAGATTAAAACTTATAATCTTTAAATAGATCAAAACATTTAATCAAAAATAATAAAATATGCTCATAAGAAAAACCAAAGCAAAATACAAAATTCCAACACAACAAATAATTTGATAATCTGTAATTTTTCTTTTCCTTTTTTGAATTATCCTGTGTTGTTTAAAAAACTCACAATTAGTTTTTTCTTCAATTTTCCCTTCTATCTCTTTAAGAAGCTCATATTTTTTGTTTATTCTCTCATTATATTTAATAGAATATTTTAAAGCAACAAAACACAGAACACTACCAATTAAAGAAGCCAATAAAATTAAAATATCTATTTTATTTTGAAAAAAATTTAAACTAACAAAAGCCAGTAAAGCAGAAATTAATACCCAAAATGAAACTGCTATACTCCAGTTTATATTGTCATTATGTTGGGCCGAACTTTGTGTTGCTAAATAAGCTAGATATAACGGTTCTATAGGTTCTTTCTTTATCAATCTCATAAATATGTTTTCAGGCAACTTTCTTCTCTAAAACTTCTGGTGAATATCCTAAATGATAGGGAATAATTCTTTTAATTCTTGGATTATCATCTCTCACTAAAGTTGCTAATCCCTTTTCTTTTAAATTTTTATCTATAACTTCTGGTTTATTTTTTTCAAAACCATCTAATTCTCTAAGAATATAAGCAATAGCATCAGCAAAATGAATAACTCTGACTTTTTGATCTCCTTGTGGTATAAAATTTAATTTAATCCCGTATCCATATTTTTTTAAAAGTAATTCATTTAGGTTTCCACCAATAGAAAAACTATCACTTCCATCAATATCAATATCTATTTTTTCATCTTTTAAAGAAAATTTCTCCCTTACAATATCAGTTCCTTCTTTGATTAAAGTATAAATGCTGATTAGCTGTTGGATGCCGATATCGAGTTTATTTTTCTCGAAAATAAAAATACCAAATAAAAACCCAAATAATCCATTAAGGTCCAAGGAAGAAAGATTTTTATCATGTCTTAATTTTTTAGATTTTCTTTGATTTTCTTCACCAAAAGAATCATATTCAGAAAAAGTCCCAACATAGATAAATGCATTTCTGCTACTGCTTCTTAAATTAACAATGCTCTCATCAATTCCCAAATAGAGAGTCATAAATCACCCCAGAAATTTTTTAAAAATGCAAAATGAGCTAAGTCCCTATAAGAAAACCCAGAAACAATTCTCCCCCTTTTTCTCTGAGCTGTGAAACCCATGAATATGATTAAATTTAATTAGTATTTTTTTCTTTAAATATCCTTTGTTCTTTCAGTCAGTAACAAAATTAAAGAAATATTTATAAATAAAAGAATCAATTTTATATCTTAATTAAGAGGTGATTATTATTCCAATAGGTGACTGGTTTTTAGCAAGAAGTGAAGCATTTAAAATTTTAATGATGAAGTTTAGGGACCATAAGATCCAGACTAAACAGGCATTTTCTAAAGTTAAATCAAAGCATAATCAATATGAGAATGTATTAAAAGAACACAAAGAAAGAATTGAAGAAATGGAAAAGATTTTGCTATCATTAAAAGAAGTTACCCCATTTAAAATAAAAAAGAAAAAAACAAATAATGAAGATAATCCTTAATTTTTGCTGAAATATTTTCTTTCTGTTTTTCCCTAAAGGCTTTTAAAAAGTTTTCTCTATACTTTCAATACAACTTATTTTTGTATTTGTCATTAAAAATTCTCTGAAATATCTGTCAATTTTCACGCCATTTCTTTGAAAATTATTTTTTAAAAAACCATATAATTTTCTTCCTTCTCTGTCAAAATCAGTTAATATAACAACTTCATCAGTAATTTCAGCTACATCTTCAACTACTTTATATAAAGGTCCACTTATAGTAACAATGTTTTTTACACCTAAAGAACTCAGTGCTTCCTTATCTTTCTTGCCTTCAACAATAATTACTTTATCTGTTTGTTGTATTTTTTCTTTCCATTCTTCTTTATCTTTTATCACAGATATCACCTTTCCCAATTTTTCAAAATTTTGTATAGAATTAGTTTTCATCTCACATTTTACCAAGATAATAAACTTTAAAAACAATTCTATTTGCCAAAAAAAGATGATTATGGCTGAACAGAGAAAATTTTGGGAAGAATTTTATAAAGATAGTTTGAATAGCGCAGGCACTAGATATGCCTATCAATTATTTTCGCAAAAATCTGGGAAAGTTTTGGAAGTTGGTTGTGGCGATCTTTGTTATAATGGTATAGATGGCGATTATTATGTGGGTATAGATATTTCTCATAATGCTTTAAAAAAAGCTAAAGAAGCTTTAACTTATATAAAAAGACCAGCTTCAGTTGTAGTTGCTTCAGCAACACATTTACCCTTCAAGGATAACTCTTTTGATTTAGTTACTTCAATTGAAACAATTACTTTGCTCGGTTCAGATTTTTATACTGCTCTCCAAGAAATGAAAAGAGTTTCAAAAGACAAATTAGTTTTTACATTATCACATATTGATATTGCAAAAGCACATAATCCCGATAAAGAATTCATAAAAAAAGAAGATCATTTTCTAATTAAACATTCGCCATCAGGAGAAAAAGCTTTCTTCACTAAAGAAAACATCGAAAGTGTTTTAAAAAAATTAGAATTAAAAATCGAAACTCTTGAAGTTCTTACAGAGTATGATGTTATTTATCTTGGTGTTGGATCTCCAGTATGCTCTTTTGATTGTGAATTTCCAAATGTTAATTCTAGAATTTTTGTTGATGCAAGAAAATGAATACAATTGAAATGAAAGAATTATGGGAAACTGAATGGATAAAACCAGAATGTGGTTTTGGAGATAGTTACATAAAGCTTCCTTTTTCACCTAAACAAGAATCAATTTTAGAAGTTGGTTGTGGAGATTTAAAAGATTCACCCTTTCCACAAAGCGCCGAAAATTATGTTGGTTTAGATATATCTTATGAAGCGTTAAGGAGAGCAAAACCATGTAAATATAAAAAAGTAATTGCATCTGCAATTGATTTACCATTCAGAGATAATTCTTTTGATATGGTTGTATCTATAGATATTCTAAGTACATTAGGATCAGATATTATTACAGCTCTGAAAGAAATGAAAAGAGTTTCAAAAAATAGATTATATTTTAATGTTTCTCATGCTGAATTAAAATATAGGTGGACAGATGTTACTTATTATAAACAAGAAGATTTTTCTTTGGGTGTAGGTAGAGAATTAGATGTTGCTATTTTTACTGAAGATGAAATGGAGAGACTTTTAAAAAAATTAAATTTAGAGTCTGTTGTAATTCAAGCTTTTAATGGCGATATCCAAAGAGTTTCAAAAGAAATTGAAGGTAATGCTAGAACACCAGCACATTTTCTTAAATGGATGATTTATGTTGTAGCAAGAAAAAAATAATTAATATAATTCTGGATTTTCTAAATGTATCAAAGAATTTACAATTGCTTGTTTTGTAAGTTCTTTTCTGACTAATCTTCCTTTTGTTAAAAATCCAATAGCTCCAATATCAGATCCTATATCTTGATTTTGAGTAAACCCTGCTTTGAACATTGCTTTGCTTGCATCTAACTTATTTTTCAAAATCAATTCCATCATTTTCTTTGGATATTCAAAAGCAGATGACATCCCAATATGAAAATTCTTTCCATCAAAGATTGCGCATGCACAAATATCCATGTAACCGCTTTTTGTTCCAGGAACTTTAAACAAGCCACTTTCAATACCAAAACTAAAATCACAGTTTAGAAATGCATTTTTTGCTCTGTTTTTTGCACCTTCAATAGTTTCATCCAAAGTTTTCGGCTGATCAGAAACATTGGAAAGAACTTCAAATCCACTAACTTCAAAATTTTTTAGAAAATTATAACTCTGGATAGTTTCCTTGACAGCATCAACTTTCACCTTATTTTTTGATCCTACATTTATTTTCATTTTAAATTTTTGATCAAACTTTTTAGACAAAAGTTTGTACGGGCTCGATGGGATTTGAACCCATGACTTCCTGGTTTCTTCCTAAGCTAAGAGCCAGGTGCTCAAATTGCTCAAACAAAGTTTTGTTTCACTTTAAAGTTTACCAAACTAAGCTACGAGCCCATATTCCAATTCAATAAAATTTTAATTTAAAAATCTATGCAAACATATATAAATATCTGCTAATTTAAAAGATTAAAAATGAGGTTAGAATTAGAGAAGAAACCAAAAGGAGCAAGATTAATAACAGGTTTTCCTGGCTTTGGTCTAATTGGTACAATTACAACAGAATTCTTGATTGAGCATTTAAGTGCAGTTCAAATTGGTAAAATAAGAGTAGATGAATTGCCCCCAATTGTAGCAGTTCATCAAGGCCAAGTTGTAGAGCCAATTGGGATATTTTATAGTAAAAAATACAATTTAGTTATTCTTCACGCCTTAACTTCTGTTGCAGGAATTGAATGGGCATTGCAAAATGAGATTTGTAAACTACAGGAAGAGTTAAAAGTTAAGGAAATAATTTCAATTGAAGGGATTGGAAGCCAAAATGCAGAAAATGTAAATGTTTATTACTTAGCTAATAAAAAAATAGATAAAAAATTAAATTTAAATCCTTTAAAAGAAGGAATTATTTTAGGTGTTAGCGGCGCCTTATTATTAAAAAATTGTAACAATCTTCTTTCTTTGTTTGTAGAAACTCATTCAGCTCTGCCAGATTCAAGAGGAGCAGCAAAAGTCATAGAAGTTTTAGATAAATATTTAGGATTAAAAGTTGATTACAAACCTTTATTAGAAAAAGCTGTTAAATTTGAAGCTAAAATAAAAGATTTAATGGCTAAAAAGGAAAAAGTTGTTTCCAATCAAGAAAAGAAAGAATTAACTTACTTGGGTTAAATCAAAAAATAAATCTCTTTTTTTATATATTTTTGGTCAAGCTTTTTTATAAAAAGATTGCTTAAAATAAAATATTTTTTATTTTCTCTATATGGTCTGCTATTCTATCCCCATTAACAGTTAACTTGATTGTCTTAATTCTTCCAGATTTTTCAAAATCAACTAGTTTTGCTTTCTCCATTTCCTGTAAAATCTTTACAGCATGAGAATAAGTGCAATCAACTTCTTTTGCTAATACAGAACCATATCTATTTTTGCCACCCTTTCTTAAAGCCACTAAAATCATTGCTGGTTTTCTTCTAAAAAAAACCTCAAAAATATCTTTCGGTACTTTCACCATTAAGCTTCCTCCTCTTCCATAAGTACCTCTTTTTTATAATTCATGATTAAGCGTAAAAAATGCAACTTGTATTTAAATGTTTCTTTTTCAAAATATATTTGAAAACAATTATTTTATAAATGTTCTACCAAAAATTTTAAAAGCTCCTTTATTAGTTTTTAAACTTATGCTTGACATAAAATTTATAAAAAGTAACCCAGAAGTCGTAAAAAATAATCTGAAAAATAGAAATCAAATTGAAAAAATAAAATGGATAGATGAAATAATAAAAAATCACGACTCATCTATCAAGATTAAAAAAGAGCTTGATTACTCAAGACATAGAAGAAATATACTCTCAGAAGAAATTAATTTATTGAAAAAAGAAGGAAAAGACATTTCTGATAAAATAAAAGAAATCAAAGAATTACCTCATAAAATAAAAGAATTGGAAGAGAGCTATAATCATTTAGAGCATGATGTAAATGAAAAATTATCCAATTTACCAAATATTTTGGATAAATCTGTTCCAGTTGGCAAAGATGAAAAAGATAATAAGACAATAAAAGTCTTTGGAAAAATCCCAAAATTTAAATTCATTCCAAAAGACCATACAGATCTAGCATTAGCATTAAATATTTTGGATTTGGAAAAAGCATCCAAAGTTGCAGGCGCTCGTTTTTATTACTTGAAAAACGAACTCGTAAAACTAAATCAGGCTTTGTTAAATTTTGCTTTAGATCATTTAATCAAAAAGAAATTTAATTTAATGCAGCCTCCTTATATGTTAAGAAAGTCAGCATTATCTGGAGCAATAACATTTTCAACATTCGAAGATACAATTTATAAAATTGATAATGAGGATTTATACTTAATTGGTACAGCAGAACATGCATTAAATGCATATCACTCAAATGATATTTTAAATGAACAGGAATTGCCAATAAGATTTGCTGGTATTTCCCCTTGTTTCAGAAAAGAAGCTGGAGCTCATGGAAAAGATACTAAAGGCATTTTCAGAGTTCACCAGTTTGAGAAAATAGAGCAGTTTGTTTTCTGCACTCCTGCTCAGGCTGAAAAAGAATATAGTTTAATTTTAAAGAACTTGGAAGAAATCTATAAAGCCTTAAAATTACCTTATAGATTATCATTATTATGTTCAGCAGATACTGGTAATGTTGCGGCTAAAACAATAGACTTGGAAGCTTGGTTCCCTGCTCAAAAAACATATAGGGAATTAGCTTCATGTTCAAACTGCAAAGATTTTCAGGCAAGAAGATCAAACATCAAATATAAAACAAAAAATAATGAAACTGAATTTGTCTTTACATTAAATAATACTGCCTTGGCTGTACAAAGAACAATTGCTTGCATATTGGAAAATTTCCAGCAAAAAGACGGCTCAATAAAAATCCCAAAAGTTCTTCATAAATACACTAGTTTCAAGGAAATAAAGGCAGTAAAGAAAAAATAATTTTAATTTACTTAAAACAAGTAATAAATCGATTTTATAAATATTGATTTTATTAATGAATGAAATGATAAACTTAGCAAAATATATTATCTTACCACAAACAACAACACACCCAGATTTGTTAATCTCAGAACAAGTAACAGATCATGGTTATGATCATAATCAATACAAAGAATTATTAGAAAAAGAAGATTGTTTTATGTTGTCTTTTGATTTGTTGGCTGAATTCTTAAAAATGTGCAAGTCCGGAAAAGCCCATAATGGGTTGGGGAATCAAGTTGATCCTGCAAAACTTGAGCAAATATTGGGAGAAATTTCTGAATCAAGAACTCGCCCCAGGGGAGGGGGGGTAGCTCATGAATTTCTCGATGATAGATATTCTAAACAAGATAATCAATTACAAGTTGCTTATCATAAATTTGATTCTTCAGGAAAATTAATTGAAGTTACAGAAAACTTAGATCAAGATACATTAATTGAAAATAGTAAAATAAATTTAGAAGGTTGGATAAATGGGAGGGATAGAACTTCCCAAGGATTACCAAGAACAAAAATATCTAGTGGAAGATCATTTTACAGGCCTCCCGAAGATGGGCGGGTCGCTTGGCTTGCTGTTTGGCTCTCTAATTCTGCCGGGGGCATCTGCTTAGGTGGCGATGACTTTCCATTAGCCTCAGAATATCCTCCCGGGGTACGTCGTGCAAAAATTTTAGACCAGAAATAGTTAATTTGTTTCGATTAAACTTTTCCCAAAATCTTAAACCGAAAGCTTTTTGATTAAACTTTTCTTAAAAGGTTACATGTCAAAAAAACAATTCAAATTATTGGCTGCAGGGGATTTTCACGGAGATAAATCAGCAGCTAAAAAATTAGCAGAATTAGCTGAAAAGGAAAATGTCGATTTAGTTGTATTAAATGGTGACTTAGTTGAAGAAGAAGATACTTCTGGGATTATTGGTCCATTTCTTGCTAAAAATAAAAAAGTAATTATTCTTCCTGGAAATCATGAAACTATTGCAACAGCAGATTTCCTGGCTGAATTATACAATATTACTAATCTGCATGGTTATTATATGAAATTTGGCGATATTGGTTTCTTTGGATGTGGTGGTGCTAATGTTGGTTTGTCTCAGTTGACAGAAGATGAAATTTACGAAACTCTGAAAAAAGGTTTTGAAAAAATAAAAGATATGCCTAAAAAAATAATGGTTACTCATGTTCACCCAGCAGATACTAAAATGGAATTATTTTCAAAATTTGTTCAGGGCAGCAAGGGATTGAAAAAAGCAATTGATAAATTCAAGCCGGATTTATTAATTTGTGGCCATGTTCATGAAGCTGAAGGAATAGAAGAAATTGTTGGAAAAACAAGAGTATTAAATGTAGGAAAAAAAGGAAAAATTATAAATTTATAAAAAACTTTAAAAATAGAGGTGATTCAAATAACACGCTATGGTCTTGTTGAAATTTTTAGGATTATTGGATATTGTATCTGCTTTAGTAATACTTATTCTTAAATTCGGTTTTTTTGTTGATCTTGGTTTATTATTGGCTATTTTTTTGGCAATAAAAAGTATAATTTTCATAAAAGATGTAGCAAGTGTAATTGATTTAATTACAGCTGTATTTTTCTTTTCGGCTGCACTTGGATATTATTTTAGTTTCACTTGGATATTCGCAATATGGTTATTGCAGAAAGGCTTGTTTAGTTTAATTTATTATTAAAAAAATGGCAAAATTAAAAACTGAAGATAAGAAAGAACTTCCAAACTATTTAATTCTTCCAGAAACAGCTTCTCACCCGGATTTATTAATAGCTGAAGAAGTAACCTATCATAATCATACTTATAAAAAAACTCACGAACTTTTGAAACAAAGAAATATTTTTGATGATATGCGTTTTATACTACCTCCAAATTTATTCGTAGAATTTCTAAAAATGTGCAGAACTGGGAAAGCCTTTAATGAATTAGGGAAAAAAGTTAATCCTAAAAGATTGGAGAATCTACTAGAAGAAAGGTTGTCAAAAAGAGATCCCGAACGAAGCGAATGGTTAAACCATGAATATTCTCTTGAGTTTGGAACTCTTCAAGTATCTTATCCAAAATTTGTAAATGGAAAATTAATTAAAATAACCGAGCCTTTAGATGAAGATACTTTTATTGGAGATGTTGCTTTAGAAAAGAATGATATAGAGATTTTAGAAGATTGGTTAAATAATTCAACCTCACAAGGACTTCCAAGAAAATCAATTCAAAAATATCTTTCTAATTCTTTTTCTAGAGCAGTTCCCTTCTTTTCTGCTGATTCTCGTTATGTTGGCATTTGTTTTAGTATGCATCCTGAAAACTCTCATGATTGGCGTGGTGTGCGTCCTGCAAAAATTCTTAAAAATTCTTAAAATTTCAGCTGTGTTTGTAAAAATAATGTCCTAAAATAACTAAAGCAATTAAAAGGCTTAAAAACAAAACCCAAAATCCGCTTAAGAAATTTAATAAAAATGCACTGATTAAAATAAAAGCAGAGCTAAAAATATATAAAAATCTAGATCCAAATAAAATTTTTGGTCCTTCCAGTCCTGGTAAAGGAAGAATATAACAGACAGCTGTTATTGAACAAACAAAAACCAAACCATTCAAAATATCTAAGTTAAGCATTTTTATTATGATAGCTAGTAAGATATTTGCCATTGGTCCTGAAACAGCAATCTTAGCTTCTTCAAATTCAGTCAATTTCATGAAAAGTCTTCCCAGTCTATATAATGGATTTATTGTAAATGCAGAAGCTATAATTCCAACAAAATATAATCCTCCTGAGGATAAAAAAGAAATTAATAATGGTAAAATTATACCAAGAGGGAATTTCTTGATTGATAAGGGTCCAAATCTTATTGGGTGAACATATGCTGCTTTATGATATCCAAATCTTTGTACTCCCCAAAGACTATAATCTACTCTAGTGCCATATTTATCTGCAACAAAATATTGTGCTGCTGCATAAACTCCCAAAGCAATAGCGCTAAAAAATATAAATTTCAGGAAATTCAAAAACCAGTTTGAAAAAATAAATCTAACTTCCTTGTCATCAAAGCCAAAAACAAAACCGCTTAAAATAGCTGCAATAATCAAGATTATTAAATTTTTTCTTGTAATTTTATCTCACCAACTATTTCTTTCTCATGTCCTGCACCAACTACACCAACAATATTGTTTTCAGGATACTTTTGCATTAAATTATAAAGATTTTGTGCCATATATTCGTTTCTCTCTTTAATTATTGTTAAATAAAATGAAGGATAATCCTTTTTTATTTTTGTTATTATTTTTCTTATTTCTTTTTGATTTGGTACTTTTTTTATGTCCAAAGATACATCTTCCCTGCTAAAAATTAAGTCTTTTAAAAACTTTAATTTTTCCCTTCTTGTAATCCTTGATAAGAATTTAGTTATTGTAAACTTAATATCCTGGTCAATTAAAACCAGATGAATATTAAATTGTCTTGATAATTCAATTGCTTTTTTCATTTCAGACCCAGGTTCTATTCCGACTTTTTTTCCCATCCTTTTTTCAAACCAGGCTCCTATCAAATTTAATAAAAATCCTTTAATTCCAAGGCTTTTAACATCTCTTAATCTTAATCTGCTTTGGGTTTTGTCTTCTAAAAGTCTAAGTCTTCTCTTGTCTAACTCTAAGGCAACAAATCTAGGTTTGACTTTTAAGATAGTCTTTTCAACTTCTTCTACACTTTCTCTTGATATGTGTGAAGTACCTATCAAGTATAGATTTTTGTATTTAATCATTGAAAAACAAAAATATTTAAATACTTAAAAGGTTTCCGCAATGTAAATAGGTTATTAACATGGCTTTAGCAATAAAAAAAGTAAGTGATATTTATGAAATGAAGGTTTTTACAGACCAAGGAGACTATTTTGGTGATGTAGAAGAAAGCATCATTACTACTTCTAAGATTTTTGGTTGGAAAATAAAGGCAACAAAAAACTCTGCTTTAACTCAACTTATTGGTGGAGCTAAGGGCGTTATTGTTCCGCACCAGTTAGTAAAAGCAATTGGTGGAATTATGATTATTAGCCGAGCAGCTATTCCTTCTTTCGATGACAGAGAAATAAAAGAACTTGAACAGCAGCAGCAATAAATTTTAAGGCATTCCTCTAAGATATTCTCTGGCACTATCTATATTTTGTTGATCTATAGATAAATCACTTAATCTTGTATAAATTGTGCTTATTTTTCTATTAATATTCCAAATTAAGCTATTAGCTTTAACAATATATTCTCCACCTAATCTCTTTTCTCTAAACTCTTCCAATTATGTTCTTTTCTAATTTCAATTTCTTCAATTCTGACATTATTTCTTATTTTTCTCTTTCTGCTTTCAAGAAAATTCAGCCTTTCTTCTAATAATTCTCTTTGTTCAAAAATTCTTCTTTCTGATTCTGTAATTTCTTCCATAAGTGTTTTAGAATATACTGACGTAACCTTTATATAGTAAGTTAATCTTTTTAAATTTATGCCTTCGCCATTGGAAATAGCAGTTAATTTTTTAAAAGACTTTGGTTTTTTCGATGTAGTTCTTCCATTCTTGCTTGTTTTTACAATAGTTTTTGCAGTTCTAGAAAAAACTATGATTTTGGGTAAGGAAAAAGTTGGTGGTGAAGACAAGCCAAAGAAAAATATTGATGCTATGGTTGCATTTTCAATTGCGTTGTTTGTTGTTGCAGCAAGCAATGTCGTTGCAGTGCTTCAGCAATCCTTACCAATGGTAACTCTAGTTTTAATTGTTATAATAAGTTTCATGTTGTTGATGGGAAGTTTCATGGGCACAGGCGAGTTTTCTTTTAATAATTATAAATATACAAAATATTTTTTAGTTTTATTCTTGATTATTGGCATTTCACTAATTTTTTTAGGGGCAATAGAATCAGATAATGGCGATTCTTGGTTAAGAGTGATTTGGGATTATGTTCAGGAAAACTGGTTTACAGGTCCGGCATTTTCAGGAATTGTCTTTTTAGGAATAATTATTTTAGTAATACTTTATGTCTTGGATGCTTTCCCGGGTGGAGCTGAAGGGCAACAAGGTCGTTCATAAAAAAGAAGAAAAATGTCTCTCTACGATATTATAACATCATTTGAATCAATTGGTGTATTTGATATAGCAATGCCTTTTCTGTTAGTGTTCACTTTAACATTTGGAGTTCTCCAAAAAATCCAATTGTTTGGCAATAATAAAAAAAATATTGATTTAATAGTTTCTTTAGTCTTGGCATTTCTTGCAATAAGAAATCCATTTTTCATTGAAGTGCTTAATAGGTTTTTGCCAAATATTGCCATGTTCTTGATAATTTCTTTGATGTTTTTATTAATTTTAGGAACTTTTGGTGGCGCACTGCAGGGTTTTCAAAATGCAGCTGCAATTTTAGCATTTATCATAGCAGCAATTTTTGTAATTTTATCTTTAAGTTCAGATGTCTTATTAGGTTACGGATTTGTAATGCCTTTATTTTTAACTGATTTATTATATGATTATCAGACAAGAGCAACATTGTTATTTATTGGTGGAATTATAATAGTAATTTATTTAACATCTTCAGAATCAACAGACTGGTGGAAGAAAATAAAAGAATTAGGGAATGATTTGGGATTGAGAGGATCTGGAGGAACTCGATAAAATGGCAACAGTACTTTCAACTAATCTTTTGAATTTTTTTATGCCAATAGTTATTTTTATTTTTATTTTTTCTATATTTTTTGCTATTTTAACTAAAATAAAACTATTTTCAGAGAATAAGCCTTTAAATTCTTTAATCGCCTTTGCAGTCACAATTTTGTTTATAGTTGTTCCAGAAGCTCGTCAAATTATAGAAGTAGCTACTCCTTGGTTTGTTATTTTTGTGGTAGCTGGTTTATTATTAATAATGAGTTTCATGATCTTAGGTATTGATCCTGCGTTTATAAAATCAACAGCAGAAGAAAATGCAGTTGTAATTGGAGTCACAATTGGTGGAATTGCTTTAATATTCTTGTTTTCAGTAACTCAAGTTTTCGGTCCATCAATATTGCAGTATCCAGGATCAGGTGATATTGGAGTTTTGTCTTTGTTAAAACGAACTATTCTGCATCCAAAAATTCTTGGTCTTTTAATAATGTTAATTATTGTTGGAGAAGTAGTCAGACGCGTCGGTTATCCAACAAAATAAATAATTATTTTTCAGTTTCCCCTTTCAGTTCTTTTGTAATTCTACCTAATTCTTTAATATTTGTTGTCAAGGGCGTGATTATTTTCTGAAATACTTGTTCCAAAACTTTAATTTCATTTCCAATATTAACTATATTTCTATCATATTGTGAAATCTTTCCTAGAACTGCTTTTTCAATATTTTCAAATCTATGCTCTAATCTTATTAACTCTTGCTTAATAGAAGAAACATCTGTCTTTACTTTTTCTTTCCAGACATCTAAATTTCCCATCCTTTCTATTGTTGTTTTCCATTTTTCTTCTATAATCTGTTCAATCAAAGCTTCTACATCATCCATTCCAGCTCTTGAATTTTGAAAATCTCCTTGAAAATTAACATTAGAAAAACTTCCTCCGCCAAAACTGCTTTCAGTTGCTTCAGCCTGTCTTGGTTTTTCAGGTTCATCCATTAAAGAAGGTTTTAATCCAGGCTCAGGCACATCCTCTAATCCACTTTCACTTTCCTGAGCAACTAGTCTTTTTTGATTTATTGCATCACCAATTTGAACACTGTTATAACCAGCTTTATTTAATGAATTATAAATTTGAGAGCTAGAAAATCCATTATTTTGTAATTCTCCTACCTTACCTAAAATATCGCCATTATTCAGCATTATTTTTCACCTTTTTATTTTTTAATTTCTCGAGTTTCTTTTCAATAATCATTTCAATTTCATCTTCAGTAACAAAATCTAATGGGTTCCACAAATTAATATACTTTTCCAAAATTTTAATATCATTTTTCTTCGCAAAAAAATCTGTTTCTCTTAAAAAACCATTTAAAACCTGTTTAACATTAAACAATTCATCTTTTAATTTTCTTATTTCTGAACTCAAATTGCTTATTTCTTTGCCTAATCTTTTATATTCTTCAATGCTGTTTTGGTTAACAGTTAAAAGATGTTCAGTTAGCATGCTGTTCTTGTTTTCCAGACTTCTAATTTTACTGTTAATATCAGAAATTATATCCTCTGGATTCTGTGTAACTAAAGCCATTTTTCACCAAATTTATATACATAACCTAATTAAATAGTATTTAAATTATTTTATTTTAAAGAGGTAAAATGGCTGCTATTATAAAAGAATATGAAATTATAAGAGAAGGTCAGGAAGAGGTTCTTAAAATTGATGCTTCAAAATGGCCATACTCTCCTTCAATTGAAGAAAATCCTGTTGTAATGTCAAAAATAATTGAAAGATTAGTTGAGTTTCCTTCTTCTGCAAGAATAATTTTGATTCAAAAAAGAAATTATGAATATGATTATGAACAAACTCAGGCCATGATTGAACTTGCTAATTTATACAAACATATGACAAAACAAAAAAGGATTTTAGCATTAAAGACAACTGATGTTTCCTCTGAAAGTTTTAGAAACAAGGCTTTGTCTTTGCAATATCTGATTTTTACATTGTTAAAAACAGATCCTCTTGGTGCTTATGTTGAATCTAAAAGATTGGCTAGGGAAAGCAGGATTTTTATTTCAAAAGAAAAAGATCAGGACAAGCTTGTTGAAGAGCAGGATTATTTTGAAAAGCTGGAATATATTACAAGAGTTCTTGGGAAAACAAAGCTGCTCAGGATTTTTGAAAACCAGTTAAATGGATATGTAGTTGGATCAAGAGAATTATATAAGCAGTTTTTCAGGCCAAATATAACTCCAATTTTTCTTTTCACAAAAATCTCTGTTAAAATTCCAGAACAAGCAAAACAATTGGATGCTTATTCCAATAAAAATTCAGATATCTTTATTTACAAAATAAAGGAAGATGTAAAAAACTTTTATAGGCTAATTCCTCCTGAATTAAAATTAACAGAAGACCAGTATGAAATATTAAATGTTGCAAGAAAAGTCCTTTCAGAGCACAAGCCAAAAGATGAAGAATTTCTCGAACCTCAAAAATTAAGAAGAACATTCTTTAACATTGGCCGTGATTTATTGATAGATTTAATTAATAACAAAAATTTCGAAATGCCGCTGGAAGAAATAAATGAATTAGCAAAAATTCTTGTAAGATACACTATAGGTTTCGGTGCTGTTGAATTATTGTTGCAAGATCCAAAAATTCAAGATATATCAGTTAATAGTCCAATAGGACAAACTCCAATTTTCTTAGTTCATGAAGATTTTGGTGATTGTGTAACAAATATTATTCCAAGTTCAGAAGATGCAGAAAGCTGGGCAACAAAGTTCAGGTTATTGTCTGGCAGGCCTTTAGATCAGGCAAATCCAATTTTAGATACTGAATTATCAATTCCAGGCGCAAGATCAAGAGTTGCTGTTATTTCAGAACCTTTAAGCAGGCTTGGACTAGCTTATGCTTTTAGAAGACACAGAGACAATCCATGGACTCTGCCATTATTCATGAAAAATAAAATGATTAATTCTATGGGTGCTGCGTTATTAAGTTTTTTCTTTGAAAATTCCAAAGCCATAATTTTTGCAGGCACTCGTAGTTCGGGTAAAACCTCGATTTTGGGCGCATCATTATTTGAAATCATGAAAAAAAATAGAATTCTTGTAATTGAAGATACAGAAGAAATTAATACAGAAGCAATGAGACAAATAGGTTACAATATTCAATCAATGAAAGTTCGTTCAGCTTTATCACATTCATCAACAGAAGTTCCAGCAGATGAAGGAATTAGAACTTCATTAAGATTAGGAGATTCAGCTATAATTGTCGGCGAAATTAGATCTGCAGAAGCTATAAGTCTTTTTGAGTCTATGAGAATCGGAGCTGCTGCAAATGTTGTTGCAGGAACAATACATGGAGATTCTCCTTATGGTGTTTTTGACAGAGTTGTAAATGATCTTAAAGTTCCAAAAACTTCTTTCAAAGCAGCTGACATAATCGTAATTTCAAATCCAATCCGAAGTCCAGATGGCCTCCATAAATTTAGAAGGGTCTTGTCAATAACAGAAGTTAGAAAGCACTGGGAAAAAGATCCCTTGGCTGAAAAAGGTTTTGTAGATTTAATGAAATATAATCCTCAGACAGATCAGTTGGAGCCAACAGAGGATTTAATCAATGGAGATTCTGAAGTTCTTAAATCAATAGCTGCAAATACAAAAGAATGGTCTTCTGACTGGAATTCTCTTTGGGATGCAGTTATGTTAAGATCTAAAATTAATCAGGCTTTGGTGGATTTTTCTCTTAAATTAAACAAGCCCCAAATATTAGAAGCTAATTTCATAGCAAGATCAAATGATGCTTTCCATAAAATAATAGAACAAGTAAAAGAAGAAACTGGTGTTTTAGATAATCAAAAAATATATTCTGCCTGGGAAGACTGGTTAAAAAGAGAAACAAAATGAAATCACAAGAAAGCACAGAAGAAATATTGGCAAAATATAGAGAAGCTATTTCAAAACAAATAAAATTTAGTGATGAAGAAAATTTTCCAAATGATTCTTTTTCTATAGAGTATAAAATATTCAGAAAAGAAAACCTTGAGAAAAATCTCTCGCGTTATGAGCAATTATGTAATTCTGCTGAGAAAATAATAAAAATTTCCCCAAACAAAAAAGATGTTCCGAAAATAACAGAATCTATTGAAAGATTGCAGCTTGATATAACGCCAGAGGGAGCAATGAGCTTCGCTGCTTTAGTTGGTATTTCTATTATGTTGTGCGGTCTTTTAACTTTAGTAGTTCCTTTAGCGACTTTATTTTTTTTAGAAGGAGTAAAAATAACTGTGTTGATAAAAGAAATTCCTTTGTTCATTCCACTATCCCTCTTAGCTCTTGGTTTGTTTTCTATAATGCCACTGAGCAAATATCCTTTAAAGTTGGCAAATGATTACAGGCTAAAAGCAAGCAACCAGATGGTTCTTTGTATTCTTTATATTGTAACTTACATGCGTCATACATCTAATTTGGAAAATGCAGTTAAATTTGCTGGCGAACATTTAGCCCCTCCTTTATCTTTGGATTTAAGAAAAATTTTATGGGATGTGGAAACTGGAAAATTTGTTACAATAAAAGACAGCTTGGATGAATATTTAAAATATTGGAGGCAGTATAATCTTGAGTTTATAGAATCCTTTCATTTAATTCAGGGTTCTTTGTACGAGCCTGATGAAATAAGAAGAGTAAAATTATTGGAAAAATCTTTGGAAACAATTCTAACATCAGTTTATGAAAGAATGCTCCATTATGCCCAGGATCTAAAAACCCCAATTACTATGCTTCATATGCTTGGTGTAATACTTCCAATTCTGGGTTTGGTAATTTTTCCATTAATGGGAAGTTTTATTGGCGGCTTGGTAAAATGGTATCATCTTGCTTTTGTTTACAATGTTTTTCTGCCAATTCTAATTATAACAATAGGAAATAGTTTGTTGGCAAAAAGACCAACTGGTTATTCTGAAGCAGAATTTTTTTCAAAACAATTATCATCAGAAAAATTTCAAAAAACAGAATTTTTAGGGCAGAAATTCAGTGTAAAAACCTTGTCAATATTATTAGGTTCTTTTTTTGTTTTAATTGGATTTACTCCAATTATTTTGCATTTAGCTGACCCTTCTTTAAATCAGGCAGAATTTTTTGGTGTCAAATTACTCGATTATAAGTGTGAAGATAATAAATGCATTGGTCCTTACAGTACTTTTTCAATGTTAATTAGCCTTTTAATTCCATTTGGAATTGCAATATCTATTGGTTTGTATTATTATATGACAACTAAAGACATAATAAAAGTTAGAAAAGAAACTTTGGATCTTGAAAAAGAATTTACAGCAGCCTTGTTCCAGTTAGGAAACAGAGTGGGAGACGGAATTCCTGTTGAAATTGCTTTTAGTCAGGTAGCAGAAAATATGAAAAACACTCCAACTGGAAATTTATTCAGGATTATAGATTATAATATAAGAAGGCTTGGTATGAATGTTAAAGAGGCTGTTTTTGACAAGGAAAGAGGCGCCCTAAATTATTATCCAAGTTCTTTAATTGAAACTTCAATGAAAGTCTTGATACAGGCTGCAAAAAAATCTCCCATGACAGTTTCAAAATCCTTGTTGACAATTTCAAATTATATAAAGAAAATACATGTTGTTGATGAAAGATTAAAGGACTTGTTGGCAGACATAATTTCTTCAATGAAATCACAGGTTGCCTTTTTAACTCCTATGATAGCTGGCATTGTAATTGCAGTTGGTTCAATGATTACAACTGTTATTAACAAGTTAGGTGAAGAATTTGCAAAAGCAACAACTCTGGCTCCAGAATCAGCAGTTGGAATTAATGCATTGCCAAACATAATTAATATCAAGGATGTTATCCCTGGATTTTATTTGCAGCTGGTTATTGGTTTATATGTTATTGAAATAGGAATCATTTTAACAATATTGGCAAGCGGAATTGAAAAAGGCATAGACAGACTGTCTGAAAAAAATCTTATTGGAAAAAATATTTTAATCTCAACTTTGCTTTATGTAATAATATCAACAATCGGAATTTTGGTATTTAGCTTATTGGCAAGCGGAATTTCAAATATAAATGCTTAATCCAGATCAATGAAACCTATAAAATTAGTAAATAAAACAAAAAAGAAACCATTATCATATTTTTTAGGTAAATGGGTTGGTTCAGAAGAAGAAGTCGAAAATATAAAAAAAACATTAGAAGAAGAAAGGAAAAAATTTAAGACAAGAGAGGTAGATTTTAATTAAGTTTTTGTCAGGATACAAATTATTTTACAAAATTTAAATAGGCAAGAAAGGTAAATATTGTTGTAGTAATCCTTGTACTAATGGCCATGCAAATGGGGCTGCCTGAATTAAAGCTGTAATAATCAAAGCATGAGCCCAAGTTTCTCCAATGCTTCCCATTCCTCCAGCTCCTCTTGCAACAACACCAGCTCCATGAACTTTTGCTATTGTTACTAATCCAATAATTACCCTTACAACAATTTCATTTCCTAAAAAAGGAACTGTGTTTAAGCTCGGAACAGCTTCAAAAACAAAAGAAATATTCATTAATACAAAAATAAAAAACATAGTAGTTAATAATGAATGCCAGAAATGTTTTAAAAAATGGCTTCCTCTAAAAGCCAAGTCTTTGTGAATTGCAAAAAATTCATATAATCCTAAAACCAAACCCATGTAAACTGCTGGTAAAATCAACACCTCTGCCATTGATTATTTTACAAATAATAATCTATTTAAACTTTATTATGCTTAACAAATTAATGTTTGAATGATTAAAAAAGATATTCTATTATTTATGCAGGAAATAACAAACGAAATTCACAAACTTTTAAAAGTCTGGGAAAAAGAAAAATTAGAAGCCAAAGATTAAAGGAAATATTTTTATTCTGTTTATAACCCCTATAAACTAGTTTTGTGAGAGAAAACCTTAAATACAATCTTATATTCAATTATTCAATGTTAAAAAAAGTGGTGTTAATTAGTATTTTCCTTATTTTACTGTTAAATTTAGCTAGTGCCCAATACTATTATGACCAAAGTTTTGATTATGGATTTTTATCAGCTGGAGGGTTGGATGATGTTTTATATATTTATGAAATCTATTCTGGCTGGATAGACTTTTTCCTGTTCCTTTTAATATTTCTAGGCTTAACCCAGGCTGTATTTCAGGGAAGTCATTTAAGTTCTCAGGCAAAGCCATTGTCAATAGGAATTTCTTTGGCCTTGTCATTTGCTTTAGTTTCTTGGGAAAGATATAATGGAGTAACACTTTTATCATTCGGCCCAATTGCCCTGTTAATATTTCTATTGTTGCTTTTTTTTGTAATATTTGAATTTTTAAAAAAATTAGGTGTTGGCTGGGTAGCATCAGTTGCATGGGCTTATGTAATTTGTTTTGCTGGTTTGATGATTTTCGGCCACAATTTGTTGTCAAATGTAGTTGATTATTTTGGTGGTTTGTTTCAGCTGCTTTACTTGTTGTTTTGGGTTGCAATAATTATTGGAATAATTGGTTTGTTTGCAGCAACCCCAGCTAGGAGTTCATAATGCTAAGAAATTTATTTAATTTCAAAAAACAAAAAGAACCTTTACAATTAAAGGAAAATGCTCCTGAAAATGAATTTATGGAAATATCCCAAAACCTGGATAATTTTGTTTCTTTATTGCAAAAATCTTCAAGCAAAAATCTAATTTTAAAAGATTATGATATTTTGGATTTAAGATTAATTGAATTCATAAACAAGCATGGAAGAAATTCTATTTATGGTGAAAAGGCAGTTGAATTATCCCAAAATTTAAGCAAATATTATAATTACTTTAAAGCCCATATAAATCTTTATACAGACGAGCCAATATCTAAAAAAGAAGAAAAAAAAGAAGAGCCGAAGCTAAATTTTGAGTCAATATATGATGACTTAAGAAAAAGATTGAATAATTTTAAAGAATCAGTTAAAACATTGACTGAAGATGAAATAGAAAATTTTATTCTTTTGTTTAATGATGAAATAAGGGAAATAGTAAAAAAATCTGACAAAGATTATAAATTCAAGTTTATAGATCTCAAAAACAAATTAATTTCTTTTTATAAAAATATTCAGTCAGAATATGAAGAACACGAAATAAAACAAAATAAAGAAAATAATCTAAATCTGGCAAATTCATCGCTTAATTCATTTAAATCTGGCGCAGAATCATTAAATTCATTAATAAATTTAAAAAACAAAACAGAGCACCAAATTCTGGAAATAAACAACAGATTATTTGAAATAAAGGAAAAATACATTGAAACAAAAGAAATAATCAGCACAAGATTATCTGAATCTGAGAAAGAATCTTTCTTAAAAAATCTTGATTCTTCGTATAGCGAAGTTAATTCTCGTTACATTGCTTATCTTGAAAAATTAGCTTCTCTTGAAAAAGAAAAGTCAGTAAAAATAGAGCTTCCTATAAGGCAGATTTCTGTAAGTTTCTTTGATGTTTTAAAATCTTTTAAGCCCAGCCCAGTATTTAGATTAAGAACAAACAAAAATAAAATAAGAAAAAAGCAGCAGTTAATGGCAGAGCAAACAGTAAATATTTTGACAGAAGTCCTAAATAATGTTGATGTTTATGATTCAGAGGAATTAAAAGATATATTTACAAATAATTTTGCTGTTTATGAAAAATTCATTTTAAACACAGATTATAGTATGCTTGTTAAGTCATTGTTGGATGATCTGGAAAATAACATAAATAAATTTGATGAAGAAAAAAAATCCAAAGTAAAGAGAGATGCAATAGCTAAGGACTCATATAACTTATTGAAGAATGTAAACTCCTCTCTTGAAAACTATACTCTGGAGGAATTGCAAGTGATGTTTGAAAAGAATTTGGAGCAGTACAAAAATTTTTCCAAATACACTATGTTTGGATTAAGAATAAATTCTTATTTAAACCAATTAAACAGTTATATAAACACGCTTTCAAACAGGAGAACAATACATGAAGATATGTCAAAAATCTTCTTAAATAACCTAAATCAAGTGATCTCCAATTTTGAAAATTATTCTGTTGCTTACTTGTCAAATGTTCTGGAAAAATCAACAGATGAATACAACAAATATTACAGAAACTCAAAATTTGCAAGAAATATAGAATTTTCCTTGCAGAGCATTTCAAATACCTTTTCTTTATTAACAATCCTCATTTCATATATAGAAAAAGATCTTTTAATTACAGAAAAACAAAGAGTATTTTTGAGGAATCTGGTTTTTAACACTTACTCACAGTTTTTTTCTTTTGGAACAAGATTTTTGTTTAATTTAAGCTCGAGAAGATCTTTAAACAAGCTTGAAAAAGTCTTTAACTTGGAAATTGAAAGAAAATTAATGCTTGAAGATGTAAATAACAAGATTATCTCTTTGAATTTATCTCATAACGCTTACATAAAATTGTTGATTAATAATCTCATAAATGCAAAGAAACACCAGTCAAATGCAGATTTAAAAGAAACATTTCTTGAACTATCAAATAAAATATCCAAAAATGATAAAGATTCTCTAAATGAAGCCATAGTAAAATTAATGGAGCTGACAAATACAACCCTGCCATTAAGAAAAAAATCTCTCTTAGAATTAAGAACAAAACTGCTTTAAAAATGAAACTTAAATTAATTATTTTAATTCTTGCAATATTTTATTTAGTGCCTCTTGTTAATGCTCAGTTTTACTATGATGAAAGTTTTGGTTTTTCTTCTTTATCCTTCCCATTCTTTGATTTGGGTGACATCTCTAATTTTTACAATTCAAATGCCCAGTGGTTGGATTTTTTTATAACTTTTGCATTAATGATAGGAATTCTTAATCTTACTCTTGAAAAGAAATTAGGCAGTCATACCCCAGTTGTTCTTTCTTTGGTTCTGGCTCTTGGTTTTGTGGCTCTGGAAAAGCAGTTAGATTTTAATATTGGTGATTTTGGGGCAGTAGCTGGCTTGGTTTTCTTGCTCGCATTATTGATGGTTGTTCTTTTATTAGCTAAAAAAATATTTGAAAAATTCCATGAGCACAGGCCTTCCTCAGCTGCAGGAACTGTTTTGTTTGTTGTTGCTCTTTTAGTTGCTCTTGGTTTTTTCTTAAAAGATTCTTCAACATTTTCATCTTTTTCTCTGCCATTTACAGGAACCCAATTATTTGGGTTTATTGTATTTGCTGCTGTAATTGGAGCTTTATCTTACTTTTTTTACATTAAAAGTCATCATGCTACTGAAAGTTCTTCAGGTGGAGCAGGTGGATCCGGAGAATCTTCAACTTCAACACCTTCGAGCTGGTCTTTCTTTGGGCCTAAAACTCAGGCAGATAAAGATCTTGGTGCTGCTAAAACCTGGATAGAGGCTCTTGAAAATTACGCCAAAGATATCGAAAAGACACCTGTTTTTTTCAATGAGCAATATGATAAAGCGCAGGCAGTTTTAAATAAATTTTCAACTCAATACAGGGAAAATGAAAAATATATTCCCTTTTATGCTCAGTTGCAGCAGCGTCTTCAAAATACAAAAACAACTTATCAGAACAATCAAAAATTAAATGAATCTCAAAAAAGAAGTGAACAAATTTCTGTAGATCTTCAGAAAATTATAGCTATTTTAAAAAAAGATCCAAATCATTCAAGATATAATTTAGAAGCCTTAAAATCTATATATACTAATGCTCAAGCTCTTCATGATGAACTTCCACAAGGTTCAACATATAAAGGATCAATTGATTATTCATTAAGAGAATTAACAAAAATAATTTCAGAAAAAGAGGCAAAATTACCATTTTTGGAATTAGAAAAAGAAGCTAATGAACAAATTACTTCCTTAAATAAAATAATTTCTGAATTAGAAAATTTTGCTAAGGGAAAAGACATTAAAAATCTTGACTCAACCAAATTAAAGTCTTATTTTGAATTGTATAAGGAAAACACATTGCAGTATAAAAATACAATTAAATCTTCTAGAAATAAAGAAATAGAAGCCTTGCTCAATAAATTTGATTCATTAATTAATTTTAAAAAAGGCCAGTCAGATTTAAATGTTAGTTTAAATAGGGAAGATAAAATAAAAAGCCAGTATCTAATTTTAGTCGCAATTTTTAAGGGCTTGGCTAAAGAAAAAATGCCTAAAGATTACGAAGCTTATACAAATTTATCATTTGCAGAATTAGATCAGTTATATAGGTACCATAAAGACTTATTCAATAAAGAAACCAGTAAAAGTGCAAATGAAGAGTTAAAAAAGGAAATTCAGGTATGGCTGGACAAATTGCCGGCAGAAATAGAAGCAAAAAGAATAATAGAAGGCTTAAGGGAAATAAACAGAAATTTCTTTAATTTGTCTCATGAAGAAGACTTAAGAAAAGGCTTTTTATCAAAATTGTTTTTTAAAAACAGTCTTGCCAAATATAGTTGGAATAATATGGAAGAGGCATATATATGGGGCATTACATTTTTTGTAAAAAACAAAAAAATTATTTATCAAAAAAATGAATTGTATGAAGAATTAAAAAAACTACACTCAGGTTTAAAATCTAGCAAAACCAAACCAGCTATCACTACAACAACTCCAACAGAAACAAAAGAAAAAACCAGTTTTTTTGGCAATCTCTTTGGAAAAACATTGGGGAGCAGACTTTCATGGTTGGGAAAGATTACTGATGCAGAAATAAATAAAAAAATCTTTGCTCTCGAAACTTTATTATCCAATCCAGCTACAACCAAGGTCGATCTTGAAAAAGCACAGATTGAAGCTGCTATTTTTTTCGGTAAAGCTAAAAATTATACTCAAGAGCATCCAGAGTTAGAGAAAAATGTAATTGAAATTATGGAGAAAATCGCTGCTAAGCTTTCTGTAAATAATTCAGAAAAAAAAGAGGAATTCTTAAAACTAGAAGGTGATCCAGCAGAAGTTCGTAAAGAAATAAATTCTTTTTTTGTTTATATTGATAAAATAATAAGCAATAGAACAGTTAGTGACAATGAATTATATAAGGCTTTGAGTGAAATGAATGCCTTTCCAATGAGATATCGGGAGTATATTGATGATGAAATAAAAGCAAGATATAAAGACCTAGTTTACAGATTTAACCGTAAATGGGGGGAAGAAATTGAACAGCTAACTGTGGAGGAAAAACAAGAAGTTAAGTTAGAATCTCAAAAAACAGAAGAATCAAAAATTATTGATCAGATAAATGCTGCCTTTGATGTTGCTAACAAATTATTAAGATATAGACATCCAAATCCAAACGATCTAAAAACTATTTATGAAGAAATTCAAAGATTCAAAGAGATTATCTTACGAGACCAGGAATTGACAAGGAAGTATCGTTTTTTAATGGGCGGATTTACAGAAAAAGGGATAGTAAATTATAGATAATGAACAAAAAAGCAGATCTAAAAACAATTATTGAAATTTTATTAGTTATCTTATTTTTATTCTTACTTATTAAAATTGGTCAAAAAATATTCGGGGTTGTTTATAAATGAACAAAAAAGCAAGTATGTCAATAGTAGTGACTTTGATTGTTTTACTGATTTCATTTGTGGCTTTGGGCCAGTGGATATTTAATAAATTATATCCAGAAACTGAACTTATAATTGAAAATGCTTCTTGTAAAGCCAGTGTGCAAAATGCAGCTGCAATAGCTAATGCAGCACAATTGCAGGGTGTAAAACTACAAGGAATAAAATCATTTAAAGAATTAAAAGGATGCAAAACAGAAGATAAAACAGGAAAAAATGCAATTACTGAAACAGATCCTAAAAAGGTACGTGATTTATTGGCTAACAGTCTTTATACTTGCTGGGACAATTTTGGCCAAAGTAAATTAGATTTTTTTAAGGATTTTAGTTTTGATAATTATTGTTTTGTTTGTTCAAAATTTCAGTTTAAGAATGAAGTAGATATATCATCAACTTCTTTAGGGACTTTTATGAGGAGTAAAGAAGAATATAAACAAATACCAGCTGCCTTTGCTTTCGCACCCAATAAAATTAGTAAAGATCAAAGAGTTTATACTGTTTTGGTAACTGATAAAGATTATTTAAATGTAGAAGCTCAAGGACTATTTACTTTAGGATTAAATCAGCTAAATGTTTACGTTTATAATAACATTTTTGATAAGGATTTAAGATCTAATTTAAGAACATATGTTGCTTTAGTATCGCAAGATACTCTCGTAAAACATTGTAGGTCAATATGAAACTAAATAAAAAAGCATCTTCAGAAATTGATTGGACTATTTTAGATCTTTTAAAGTGGTTAATGATAGCTGTGCTTATCTTTTTAATGATAGCTATGATCAAGAAATTTTTATTTGAAGAAATAGATTTAAGTAGTATATTGAGATTAAAATGAACAAAAAAGCCGAAATTTCAATTGAAAAAGTTGTAGCTTTAATTATTGCTTTATTTGCTTTAATATTAATTTATTTTGCTTTTAAAAGTAATTTGGAAGAAGTATTAAAATCTTTTTTTGATTTTGCTAAAGCAATATTTAAATAATCAAATAAATTAAAAAATAAAATGAATAAAAGAGGTTCGTATTTAACTATAGACACAGTACCTATATTGGTTTTAGCAGTAGTAGCCACTGGTTTAATAATCTATTTCCTTTCTTCAAGTTCCTCTGATTTAGCTACTGGCAAAGATTCTAAATTTTCCCAAGCAAAAAATCTCATAAAAATAGAAGATATAAAACCCTCTCTAAATATTGGTGGGGGAAATGAAGAAGATAAAGCCTGTAGAAAATACAATTCTTACCAAGCTTGTATGGGTTTAGATGCTAAAAATCAAAAAACAAGTATTACTAAATGTTTTTGGGGCCGAGCAGAAGGCAAAGTAGATTGTTTTTCCTGTGAAAATGAAGAATATTTTAAGAATTATTATGGTTTATGTAAAGGTTATAATCAAGTGTTTACTAGTTTTAATCGTGGCGAACTAAAAGAGGATAAATTAGTTTTTTTATCAGCTTTTCAAGAAGAATATAAAGAAAGCTCCGAAATTTATAAAACTGATAAATCTCTTTGTGAATCTAATCCATGTGGTTTCAATTCCAATAAAGAATGTAAATTCAAGCCAGAACAAAAAGAACCAAAAGTCAAAATTACTGCAATTTCCTGCAGTTAATAAAAACCTTTAAATATCAATCAATTATCTTAAAACAATAAAGAGGTTATGTAAATGAATAAAAAAGGTGTTGATTTAACAATAAATACTATTATCATTGCAGTTCTAGTTGTTCTTGTCTTAATTGTTGTAACAACATTCTTTTTAGGTGGTTTTGGAAGAATTACTGAAGTAATTTCAAGAGTATTCTTCCCAATAGCTTCTGGTACTGATTTAACAATAGCAGTTCAGACTTGTGATCAAAGATGTGAGCAGGCTAAATTATTATCAGATCCATTAAGAAGAAATTCTGCTTTTTGTAAAGCATCATTCAACATAGATAATGATGGTAATGGTTTTGCAGACAGGGTTGGTGGAAATGATGAAGACAAAGGCAAGCCTTTTGTGAAATATTATTGTTATAGAACAACAGTATTGGCAGAAGAGCAAAGCTTAGGCGTAGGATGTCAATTAGATGGTCCCGGTTCAATCTGTGATTAATAAACCTTATATATCCTTTTTATTTTCTTATTATTCATGAATAAAAAAGGTGAAGAAGAATCAACAGCTATTCTACCCTCTAGTTTAGGAGCTATTATTTTAGCTATTCCTTTAATACTTTTATTGGGTTTTTCAGGATATAAATTATATAATGCTATAGCGCCAGCTTTTACTCAAGAAGAAATTTTAACTGTTGATTTTGACGGATTTAAGAAAATTATTGAAGAATTAGAAGATAGTCAATATAAAAAAGTAAAATTAAATTTAAATAATCAGGAAGTTTTATTTAGTATCAGCGATTCACATGATTTTTATTTTGATGATAATAATAAATTAATTTCTTATAAAGAGCCAATTTCTAACAAAGATATAAATTTTAATGCGATTATTCGGCCAAAGGAATGCCAAACAGATTCAGTATGTATTTGTAAATGCAAATTATCAGAATCAGAAACAAAAGAAGCTGGTGAAGTAAAGATAGTAAGCACTAAATGTGAAGAAAAAACAATAGATTGTACTAATTTGGATAATTTTAACGATATAGCTGGCTCAATATACGTTTCAAGTTCAGTACCATTACCAGTTTATACAACTGAATTCTTTTTTGCCTTAGATAATAAAGATAGCTTGTTAAAAGAGAATCCTAATTCTTATAATCTCAAATTAGAGCTGTTAAAAAAAGATTATATAACTGAACTTATAGTTATATCGCCACATGTAAGCTAATAATTCTTTACTTAACTTTATAAATTTGTAACCCTTAATTTTTTTAATGAATAAAAGAGGCGATTCAAGGAGATTGATGAATGAGGTTGGTTTTATCTTATTCGGTTTATTCATTATTGGCATATCAATTTATTTTGTTGTCTCTAAATTAAACGATACAACACTAAAAGCTCGGATCTTTGGTGAAGATATTGCAAATACTTTAGAAGTAATGCAGTTTTTGCCTGAAGAAAATATAAAGATTTCTTATCATCTTCCGGAAAATTTTAAATTTGATTTAAATGAAAATTTTGTTTTAATCAATGATGGTAAAGCTGAGATAAAAGTCCCATATAGAAAAAATCATGATATTTCTTTAAAATTTAAAAGACAAAAGGAGACATTAATTCTAGAAAAAAATGAAAAAATTGCTTGATAAAAAAGGCACTGTTTTTGATGATATATCTCAGGGAATGTTTTCAATACCCCGCTTATTTTTAATTGTTTTTGTTGCTTTTCTTATAGCGCTTCCAACTGGATGTTTTTCTCAAAATCAGGAATTGGCTTTAAGAAAAGTTAAATTGCAGGAAAAAAGTATTGCTCTTGCAGAATTGAAAATTTGTTTGGAAAAAGAGGGTCTGGTAAAGGAAAAATTAAGTTCTTGTTTTAACAGAAATAATATTGGTATAAAAATAACTTCTAATTCAGATAAATTTTTTATTAATGAAAATAATTTTGATGAACAGTTTTGCAGGTTAAGCAATGATTATATTTGTCCTAAAGATAATTTTTTAATAAAAATAAATAATGAATTTCAGGAAATTCAGGTAGAGATGGTGATTAATCTTGAATAAAAAAGCTATAATTGGAGATTTCCTGACTTTTTCAACGTCTATTTATGCCTTGGTAATGATAGTAATTATTTTTGGCGTTTTTTTCTTTTATCTCCAGTTTTCAGCAAACGAGGAATTTTCTATTAGTCTAAGCGAAGCAAATACTGAAGTGCATGAGTTTACAGATTATTTGTTAAATGTAAAATTTAGAACTGAAGAAAAAGAAACAACAATAAAGCAGTTAAGTTCTCTTTATTGTAATACAACTAATAAAAATCTGCTGGAATACCTTGAAAGGGCAGTTATTTCCTTGGCTCCAAAACCTTCTTCAGTATCAATATTCTGTGGAAAGCAAAAAATAGATGATTGTACAAAACTAAATAAAGAAACTGCTGATGTAGCTACAATAATTAAAACTGGAAATGTTGATACATCATTAATTCAAAAATTTCCTGCCTTAAATCCAGAGTTAAATAATTGTATTGGGGTAGGGGTTGGTAAAAAGCAAAAAGCATCGTATTCAGATCTAAGCTTTTTAACTCCCCCAGTTTCAAAAAGCCATGAAATTCCTGTACCGTTAAAAAATATTAAAATAATTAATTCTAAAGAATTATTTGAAAAAACCATAAATTCAGAAGAATTATGGTACAGCTTAATCTCACCGTCTAAAGATTTATGGTTTATGACTGAAGATGAATTATTATGCAGCCCAATAAATGATGGTTGTTCAAAGTTTTATAAAAAAGAAGAAGTAATCAAATGTAAAGGGGACTATTTAATTTGCAAAAAATAAATAAAAAAGGTCTGGTGCTTGAACCAATGCTTGTCTTGGGAGTTATAGTTGTTTTTTCTATAATCGCTTTTTATGTACTGGTAAATAAAGGAATAGAAGCTGATGTTGGAAAATATCCTGGAAGTTTAATCGAATTTGACAGAGAAGTTAAATTAAAGTTAGATCTGATTGAAGAGTCATCTACTTATCACATGTATAATTCCATAATTGAACTAAATAAAAACAGCGGATATAACAAAAAATTAAAAAAAGAAAAGGTTTGTATATTCTGGAACGATTACAAGATATTTGAAGACTGTATTTTAACTAAAGAAAAAATAAGGTATAATTTAAAAAATTATTTACAGGATTCGTTTAACCAATATGCTAGAGATAATAATCTAAATCTATATTCAATTGATCTTGTTCAGGAAAAAAATAAATTAATCTTTACATTCCATTCTCCAAATATAAAATTTACAAAAGGTGATATAGAATTTGTAATAGATCATAAATTTACTAAGGAAGTGACTTATGATTTAAGCCAGATTTCTGAGTTGTATGCAGTTTACCATAATAAAATCCTTGAAAAGTGCCCTGAACCTGAAAAGTTGATAGCTGGTTTAGAATGCAGGGAATCAGACAAATCAGACATGCTTGAATTTTTCTATAGGAAGGAAAAGTTTTATTTAAACAATAACCCAAATTCTTTTGAATATCCAATCCAACCAGTTTTGGAATTTAAGATACCAAAAGTACAAAGTTAAACTGCCTTAATCAATTCTTTTCCTTGATCAGAACTTTTTAAATATCCAATAAATCTGTCTTTTATTTCTGGATTTCCCTTATCAAGCACCTGTCTTACAAACCCATTGCTTCTCTCAAAATCTTTTTCAGATTTTTCTATTTCTCCGTTTTCTCTTTTTTTAATTCCTTGGGCAAATTTGCTTCCTGTCTGGCAGGCAGAAATAAAAACACTGTGAGGTAAATAGCTTTCTTCTAAAAATTCCCTTTCTCTGCCATCAACATTTTCCAAATAAAAATCCCTAAACATTCCAGTTCTTCCTATTTTCCCATTTTTAGGATCTTCTAATGTAGTTGCAGCATCAATAACAGGATTTCCAATACAGGCTCTTTCAAAATCAAATACAGTTCCATCATCAAATATATTAGAAATTGCCAAATCCCCATTAATTAAACAGCTAAATTCTTTAGTATAAGGCATAACACTTTCAACTATTGCTTCAACTAACTCTTCTCCTTTTCTATTTTCTCCAAATCTTTTTATTAATCTTCTCTCTAAAGTTTCCCTATAATCATATTCTTTTAATTTAACCTTAATTCCATCAATTGTAAAATACTCTTTCTTAATTCCTTCTCTTGAAACTTCGTGAATTTTCCTCTGGTTTCTTAAAGCTTGAACAATATACCTTCCTTTATCTATTGAAACCTTTACATCGTCAAATAGATCTTCTAAATTTTTTGATGGTTTTCTCTGGCTGACATCGTAAAATTCTCCTTCAACTTCAAAAAAATCCAGCCCTCTTATTAGTTTTAATTCTCCTTTGCCTAAAACTTTCTCTCCTAATTTTTTTAATCCCAAATTTACATAAAAGCCCCTACTTAATTCTTCTTCATTTTTCCCAGTTTTAAATGCAAAAGTGCTTCTCAAGAATTCATTTGGTCCAATTTCTAAAATCCTGTTTCTTGAATCTACTCCAAAAGATAGGAATTGAAGAGCTTTATTTCCTAAAATTAGCCTAATTGTTTTCTTCCATTGCTCGCTGCTCTTATACTCTTCTTTTTCCCGAATTTTCCTATTAAGGGGATTTTCTGCTGTAGAATCTAAAAATAAAGAAAATAAAATATTAAACTCAAGCCTGTTCTCTAAATCTAAGTTGCTTAATTTTTGGAAACAGCCAGCTGCCTCTTCTAAATTACCGCCGAGCAAAGATGCAGCAATAAAATTAAAATAATTCTCAATATTTTTTGGATTTCTTTCCATTTTTTCAAGATTAACAATTTTTGTAAATAAAGAATAAACTTTTTTTTCAATTTCTATAAATCCGTCAAAATCATCTCTTGAAATATCTTGAAAAGCAGATCTTAATTTGTCAATTCCTCTTTCTAGTTCCCCTAATTTAAAATACAGCCCCCCAATTTTTAAATCCAATAATCCTTCATGCTTGAATATTTTCTTTTGTTCTTCTAATAAATCAATTTTTCCAGCAACATCTTCTTTTTTGTTTAATTCTAATAATTTTGGAAAGTCAACATACGGCATGCTTAAGTATTTAAGATAATTTTCTAAAACAGGTTCCTTTAATCTTTTTGATGTGCAGAAAAAACCATACATTGTGAAGAAAAATCCAACTGCAAGCATAGCTGCCATAGAATAACCAGTTCTCTCAAGAAAAGCATCTCTACTTTGGACTTCTCCACCAAAACCTATTCCTTTGCCAAAATGTAAATATCCCCCAGATAAAAATCCCAAATATAGCATTAATTGAGGCCATTCACTTAGTTTTCTCATTAATCCATTATCTTCCCCCATGCCCTTATCTATGTGTTAGAAACTCATAAAAATATATCTATTCAGAAGTATAGTAATCTTTTAATATAACCTTGAGTTTTTAATTAAAATGTTTGGCATGTCTTATCAAGATATAATAAAAAGAATAAACCAGGAAGCAAATATTCCTGAGCAGGAAATTGAAATAAAAGTAAAGGAAAAACTGGCAAAAATGTCAGACCTTGTAACAAAAGAGGGTGCTGCTCACATAGTTGCTCATGAACTAGGTATTAAAATATTCCAGCCAGTTGGAAAAGTAACAGTAGATAAATTGATTGCTGGAATGAATTCTGTAAATTTATTGTGCAAAGTTGTTAAAATTTTCGGAGTTCGCGAATTCAAGACAGAAAAAAGATCAGGAAAAGTAGCTAATATATTAGTTGGAGATGAAACAGGAATCATAAAATTAGTTTTGTGGGACACTAATCTAATAAAATATTTAGAAGACCTTCAAATAAAAGAAGGTTCGATTTTAAAATTAAAAAATGGTTACATTAAAGAAAATAATGCTTTCAAGGAATTTCACTTAGGCAACAGGTCTCAAATAATAATTAACCCTGAAAATGAGACAGTATCAGTCCGGGAATTTAAAGGACAGGAAGATTTTCCCAAAAAACAAATTAAAGACCTTACTGATACTGATGTAAATATTTCTGTTTTTGGTACGATAACTCAGATATTTGAGCCAAGGTTTTATGAAGCTTGTCCAGAATGCAATAAAAAAGTAAGGCTTTATGATGGCAAATTTATCTGTGACTCTCATGGTTCAGTTCAGGAAAAACTTGTCCCAATATTGAATTTTATTTTTGATGATGGTACAGAAAGCATAAGGACAACAGCTTTTAGAAATCATGCTGAAAAAATCTTAGATAAAACTTCCCAACAATTATATGAATTAAGGCAGTTTCCTGAAAAGATTGAGGAATTAAAAGGTAAAGTTCTTGGAAAGCAAATAAACCTTGTTGTTAAGGTAAATAAAAACGAAATGTTTGACAGAAAAGAATTAAATGTCCAGAGAATTATAGATTCTAATTCTAATGCTGTTGAAGAAATACAGATTTCTTAATAAAATAATGAACTTATTTTTTCTCAACATTGATTAATATATGTTTTTTATCTGGCATAGAAACATAAACTTCTTCTCCACCCTTAAGATCAAGGCTTCTTGCGATATCTCTATTTATATACATGCCAAGCCTGTCATGAGAAAGCTTTATTATTTTCTGTTTAATTTTCAGTGGTGCTTCTTTTATTTTTATTTCTTCTATTGCTTTATTTATGGACTTCTCTTCAAACTCAAAATAACCACATTTAGCGCATTGATAACTAGTTACAGGACTATCTGCTTCCTGGATTCGTACTTTTATTTTTCTCAATTCTGAATTACATTGTGGGCATTGCATATTTTTAACCTTATTTTCTTTTAACATTTATTACATATAATATCTGATCCTTGAGTTCGCACAAAATGTAAAATTTATCATCTTCGATTTCAAGTTTGTCTCCTTTTTTCCTTTTATTTTTTATCTTGTAAATTAAAGTTATAACATCATTCCAGGCCAAAGTTCCTTTATGATATTGTTCAAAATGTTCACTTTTTTTGATTTCTTTCCAATACATATTCACATGTTTTTTAACTATAAATTAATAGTCATTTATACTATAAAAACTTTTCTATATTTCAGGAAATTAATTTTTTTAAAAACTTAATAGCCTGAGAATAATAGATTCTAATTCTGTTGAAGAAATACAGATTTCTTGATTTTGATAGTTTTAAATATTAACTCAGCTTAATATGTTATAAAAAGAGTTGATATTTATGATGTATAAAACCCATTTAGCATTTGCATTATTGGTTTCTTTATTATTGGTTTATTCAATGAATTTAGAATCAAAACTATTTTTCGTTATTTTAGTTTTAATATCTTCATTTATTCCAGATATAGATAATACAAATTCAAAAATAGGAAGAAAATTCAAAACCTCTTCTTTTATCTTAAATAAAATATTCTCTCATCGTGGTTTTTTTCATTCCTTGCTGTTTCCGTTAATAATTTACTTTACTTTGGCTTTTATTATTGAATTAAAAGAAATGGCCTTGGCTATTTTTTTAGGAATATCATCTCATTTATTACTTGACATGTTAACAATAGACGGAATATCATTATTTTCTCCATTTTCAACCAAAAGAATTAAAGGTTTTATTAGGACGAATAGTTTAACTGAAAAGATATTTTTTGTAATTTTGTTGCTTCTAATTACATTATTTATTATTCAAAACCTGTCTTTTTACATTTCCCAATCTGAATCTTTAAAATGGATGCTCTAATATTAAAAACATCGGGAAAAAATGGAAAAGGAGTATTTACAAATAGAGATTTAAAAAAAGGAGATAAAATAATTGATTTCAAAGGAAAGTATTTTACTTTTAAACAATTACCTAGTCCTTATGATAAAGTAGAAGATCATTATGTCCAGATTGGAAAAAATCTGCTGCTTGGTCCTTCTAATAGTTTGGATGATTATATTAATCATTCTTGCAGTCCAAATTCAGGATTAATAATTAAAAACAAAAAAGCAAGATTAATCTCAATTAAAAACATAAAAAAAGGCAAGGAAATAACTTGGGATTATTCAACTTCAATGAATGAAGATGATTTTACAATGAAATGCAATTGTAAAAGCAAAAACTGCAGAAAAATAATAAAAGATTTCAAGTATCTGCCTAAAAAAGTTAAAGAGAAATATATAGAATTAGGAATTATTCCAAAATATAATATAAAATATTTATAATTTCTTTTTTATTCTTTTTAGCTTATTTTTAGTTTCTTTTGAAAATTTTCTTAACTCTTTTTTAGTTTCTTTTGAAGCTTTTTTCAAAAATTTTGGTTGTTCATAAAACTGAGCAGCTGCTACTAATCTCGGTGTTCTGCTTACAGTTCTGAATGTTCTAGTTAATGCCTTCGCCCTTACTCCCAATTTCTCAGCTTCACCAACTTCTTTTCCAATTAAAGTAACTTCTTTTTCAGCTTCAATCCCGCTATGTAATATATTTTGTCCTTGTTTTACTGCTCCGCTTATCTCTAAAAATCCAAGAGTAGTTTCTACAAATCTAAATAATAAATAAAAAGGAAATACAGCTAGAATTTCAAGCCAGTATTTTCCGACAAACTGAGGAATGTTCCTTGTTCTTTGGTATTTAAAATATAAATCCAATAAAAATACAACTACAATTAGCCCATCTAATAAATTAATGTGATATCTGTATTCTTCAGCAATATTATGAAAAAATAATTCTATAACTATGACAAAGATTAACAAAACAAGTAAATAAGGGATAAACTTGTCAATAAATACCTCTAATTTTCTTAACCACTCTTTCATTAGATATCTATAACTATCGTTTTATTATAAATTTTTAGGTTTTCTTATCCAAGAAGTTCTTTATATCCATTAAGATTTTTAATATTATAGAGCCTGATTACTTTTTCTCTTCCATTTTTCTCTTTAAGCAGTCTTTTAATAAATTCTTCAGAATGTTGAAATTGGGCATTGATAAATTCAGAATGTTGTTTTTTCCAGTCAGGATTTTTTTTAACATAATCTGCCCATTTTTCTATAAACTCCATGTGCGTTTTATCTCTCAATTTAACCTCATTTTTTTAATCATTTCCTTTATTTTATTAATTTCTTTTTCATCAACTTGATCTTCATAAATAATTCTTAAATGGCTTGCATCTTCTATATCTTTATCAGATTTTAAATATTCTTCTTTAAATGCTATATTCATGTTAATTGAACTAAACCACACATCTAATCCAGTTAATGGGAGTTTAATTCTTGTTTTAAGCTGATATTCATCCAAGGCATCTTTTGTAAATTTAATCTCCATCTGTGGAACAAGCTTGTTTTTGGGAGTATATCTAATAGAAATATTATCATTTAAGTATAAATCATAAATTTCTTCAACATCATCACTTTGCATGCATACAAAACCAGAGTTAATTAATTCATTATGCAATTTCACAAAATTTTTCTTATTTATTTTTTCGATAATCATGTCTATGTCTTCTGTACCTCTTACTCTGCCTGAAGCAATAGCAACAAATCCAGAAACAATAATATATTTTGTATATTTATCAATAATTTTGCAGAAATCAGTGCAGAATTTATCTAAAATAGTCCTATCATCTATTTGCATAAATTATCTAGAGAATTAAACATTATAAATTTTTATTTTGTTTGTTTTTTATTACTTGTAAATTAGAACTTCATCTCTTTATAAATTTCACTGGACAAATTCACTGGACATTTCAGGGACCTGCCTAATCTTTATAAACAAAATTGTCTTTTATGTATTTAACCCTTTAAGCCTCTTTAATATAAGGGATGGCTAGCCATTATATTTTGAAGGCTTTGATAAGAACATTGGTTCTTTTGGGTTGTGAAAAAAAATGCGAGAGCAACAATTGGAGTGTGAAAAAAATGGAAAAACCAAAAAATTCTAAACCAAGGTCAAATAGACCTATAAAAGAATGGAGATCTAGCAATTTTAAGATTGCTTTGTGGTCTAATGAACGTGAAGTTAATGGAAATCTAGTAGAGTTCAAGACAATGTCTTTGTCAAGGTCTTTTAAAAAGAAAGATGAAGAACTATGGAGAAATGAAGTAATAAACTTAAGAAGAATGGATCTTCCTAGAGTATTGACTTTGTTAACTGAAGCATCAAAAGATCTTTACTTGGACAAAATAGAAACTCATTAAAAATTTCCAATATATGAGAAATTTCATACAAAACTTTATTTACTTTTTTATTATGATAAACAAATTGATAAAAAATTAGGAGATGATAAGAACCTAGGTTCTTATAAAGAAGGTGATATTCATGGTTGAAAAAACATTATTAGTTGAGAAGAAAAAAGAGATGAAAGAAGAAGAAGTTGAGAAGAAGCCTTTAGCTTCACAAAAATTAGAAGAAAAAAAAGAGGAAAAAGTAATTGTTTTGAAAGTTGAAGAAAAACTAGAAGAGAAAAAACCAGTAAAAAAAGAACTTTCTATTGAAGAGCTTCCAGGTGTAGGTGCTGCAACAGCTGAAAAATTAAGAGAAGCTGGCTTTGATACTATGCTTGCAATAGCAGTAGCTTCTCCAGGAGAATTAACTGAAATTGCTGGATTGACAGAAGCAACAGCTCGTAAAATAATAAATACAGCAAGATCAAAAATGGACATGGGTTTTGTATCTGGAGATGAATTATTAGAGAAAAGAAAAAATATTTTGAAAATTAATACAAACTCACAGGCTTTGAACACACTATTTGGTGGGGGAGTGGAAAGCGGAGCTATAACAGAATGCTACGGCGAATTCGGTTCAGGAAAATCATCTCTCGCACATCAACTTGCTGTAAATGTTCAATTATCTAAAGAAAAAGGCGGGGCAGAAGGGATGATAGTGTGGTTGGATACTGAGTCCACATTTAGACCAGAAAGAATTAAACAAATTGCGGAATTAAATGGATTAGATCCTGATAAAATTTTAAAGAATATAAAAGTTGCAAGATGTTTTAATTCAGACCATCAAATGTTGTTGGCAGATAAAGTTGAAGATTTAATTAATAAAGACAATCTCCCAATAAAATTAGTAATTGTGGATTCTTTAATGGGGCATTTTAGATCCGACTTTTCGGGAAGGGGTCAACTTGCCGACAGGCAGCAGAAATTAAATAAGCATTTACATACTCTGCAAAAATTAGCTTCAACTTATAATCTAGTTGTTTATATTACCAATCAAGTTATGTCTAAACCTGATACTTTTTTTGGTGATCCAACCACTGCAATTGGTGGGCATATAGTTGGACATAACTGTCTTGCTGCTGGAACGTTAATCCAGTTGGCTGATGGAACAATTCAAGCAATAGGAGACTTATTTGAACCGACAACAAATCAAGTAATCTCTTTAGATATGAAAAATGGATTTGCATTTTGTCCAAAAGAACTAAAAACTCTTTTTGTAAATGTAAATTTAAATGAAGCTTATGAGATAGATGCTGGATCGCGAATAACTTCTTCACCAACTCATAGATTTTTTAGATTAAACAGAGAAGGATTAATTGAAGAAACCTATGCTCAGGATCTGAAAGAGGGGGACTATTTAGCTTTAACAAAAGAAATCAAGGTAAAAGGAAAAATTCAGAGACTGCCTAAATTTGAAGTTGATGAAGTTTTTGAAATTCCAAAGTTAGAATCGCAGAAATTAAAATCTTGGTTATCAGATAATAAAATTACAAGAAAAGAATTTTGTGAAGAGATAGGAATAAGACCAAGACAATTAAGAAGGATTCTTAATCAGAATTATCCGACAAATAAAAAGATAATTGAGAATATAAATCAGCAAGGAAATGGGCAAGTGCTGATTAATACAGTGCAAGTCGAAACAAATAAACACCATGTGACAACAATACCAGAAGAATTCACCCCAGAATTGTCTGGAATTCTAGGTTATTTTATTGGGGATGGAAATATAAGTCAAGAAAATTATAGTATTAGCTTTAGAGATGAAAGAAGAGACATTCTTGAATATTACCAAAAATTAATGCAAACAACTTTCAATTTAGGAGGAAGGATATTCAAATTAAAAGATAAAAACTGTTTTGAATTAGAAGTAAATAGCAAAGCAATAACTAAAGTACTAAATTACGCTTTATTAGAAGCAGTAAGATTAGTGTCACAATCTCGGGATGAATGTGTAAAATCATTTATTAAGGGATTTGCAGATGCAGAAGGCTCAGTGGATAAAGATAGACCCAGAATAACAATTTCTCAAAAAAATGAACGTTTGCTGCATATAATCCAAATGCTTTTACTTAGGTTTAATATTCGTTCTGTTTTCGAAGAATCTGTAAATTCAGATGGAGATCTAATTTATAATCTTCGTTTTGATAACAGGGACTGTTATTCATTTGGAGAAAAGATAGGAATGACTGCAAAAGATAAAAAAGAACAAATAAACAAGTGGCTGCAATATGGTAAAAAACAAAAATTCAATAGAGAGGCAATCCCTATTAGTAGAAGTTATTTAATCAATTTATTAAGAAGAGCCAATATAAAGCCTTTTTCAGTTTTGACTTATAGGTCACCAGAATATAAAACAGTTACAAAGAAAAATTTTGAGAAGATAGTCTCTGCTCTTGAAAAGAAAAAATTAAATCCAGAAGTTCAAAAAGAAGTTGATTGGCTAAAAAAATTACTAAATATGCCAGTTCGCTGGGAAAAAATTAGAAAAATAACACGAAAAGAAAACAAAGAGTTATTTTATGATTTAACAATTCCAGGTTCTGAGAATTATATAGCTAATAGCTTTATAGTTCATAATTCAACTTACAGGGTTTACTTAAGAAAAGGTAAGAAGGGAACAAGAGTAGCTAAAATGGTAGATGCACCGCATTTGGCCGAAACTGAAGCAATATTCCAAGTTATAGATAAGGGAATTGTAGATGTAAATTAATTTTTTTTATTTTTTTAAAATGAAATTCCCAAAATTAAACATTGATTTAATAGAGTTAAAAAAACAAAAAGAACAGAATTTCAAAAATAGATTGGATTTTGTTAGGTTTTATGCTAATTGGATCAAAAAAACACCAAATAAGAAATGGAGTTCTGACCAAAAAGAATTCATTGATTCTGTTTTAAAATGATTCGGGCCTACGAGGATTTGAACCTCGCTTCTGAGATCCGCAATCTCATGTTCTTTCTGGTATCTTTTTGCTTAAGCTTTTCTTTAAAAGCTCACATCCAGGCTAAACTATAGGCCCATTTTAATCTATTTTCCGCAAACGCTTTTCTTAAAAGGGTTACAAAAGCTTTATAAATATTTATTGATGCCAAAAATCCAATGGTAGAAAAGAAAATATGTACAAGTTGTAAAACCAATATAGCTAATCTAAAAGGCTCAGTAGAATTCAATTGTCCAAACTGCAATAAATCAAAAATCACAAGATGTTTTAAATGCAGAGAATTAGGCTCAAAATACGTATGTCTTAGTTGCCAGTTCTCAGGACCAAATTAATGGCTCAAGTAATAGTCACTATAAAATTAATGCCTTCTAGTCCAGAATCAGATTTAAAGAAGATAGAAGAAGAAGCAGTAAAGGAAATTAAGAATTTTGGCGGCCAAATAGGAAGAATCGAACAAGAACCAATAGCTTTTGGATTAAAAGCAGTTAAAATTTCCTTTTTCTCAGAAGAAGCTAAGTCAAATTTAGATCCTTTGGAAGATATGTTAAGACAGATAGAAGAAGTTGAAAGTGTTGAAACAATAGAAGTTAGGAGGGCTTTGATTTAAAGTTTTTTTTGGTTAAGCTTTTTCGCAAAAAGGTTAAAATGGATGAATCAATTTTTTCAGAAGAACAGATTGAAGAGCTAAATAAAATATCTCAAATGTCTGAAGAAGAGCAGAAAAAAGTTCTTCCTGAATTTCTAAAGAAATTATCACCAGAACAATTAAATTCTCTAAAACAATCTCAACCGTCTCAATGTCCCTTTTGCTTGATTGTAGAGGGGAAAATAAAAGCAAAAAAAATCTACGAAGATAATGAGATAATAGCTGCTCTTGAAATAAACCCAGTTTCAATAGGACATACTTTAATTTTTCCTAAAAAACATGTTTCTGTTTTAGCCCAGTTAAAAGATGTTAGTCATTTGTTCAATATGACAAATAAAATTTCTTCTGTTTTATTTGAAACTTTAAAAGCACAAGGCACAAATATTCTTGTTTCAAATGGTCCAGCAGCTGGCCAGGTAATTCCACATTTAGTCGTGGAAGTAATGCCTAGGTTTGAAAAAGATAAACTATCATTTAATTTGCCCAGAAAAAAAGCTTCTGAAGAAGATCTTGATAAAATACACTCCTCATTAAAAGGAAAAATTGTAGCTGAAAAAAAGGAACTTGAAAAACCACAACCAAAACCGATTAAGGTTGCTAGAAAGGAAGAAAGAATACCTTAAATAAGCAAATTACAGAAATCTTTTTATACTATCTTAATTCTAAATCATTATGCCAAGACCGCAAAAAAAGAGTATGTGGGGTTATGTAGTTGCTGGAGTTGTTGGTTTTGCATTAAGTTATGTTCTTAATCCAGCTAAAGATTTTGTAGTTGATGTTTTTAAATCAGGACCAGAAATTACTAGAACAATAAATATAGATAACTCAGAACTAAATAGTTTTATTGCTAACATTGATGATGCTCTTCAAAATGTTACAACAACTGCTCAACAATCCCCAGAACTTGAAGAGCTCCTTTTAGAATTTGACAGTTTGAAAGAAGATGCTTTAAAAGATTATAATGAAGCAGTTAAACTTTTAAAATCAAATCTTTCAGGAAGCACAGCCAAAGCTGTAAAAAAACTTAGAGATTGTCTTGAAACCCTCGAAAAAACAAATAAACTAGATTTTGAATCAAAAGGAGCTTCTAAAAATACAGCAAATAGAATAAAAAAAGCAGTTTCAGGATTTATGACTCATATCAACATTGATCTTTTAGATCAACCAATGGTACTTAAAGTCGCAAGAGAAAAATCAAATAAATAAATTTCCTAAAATCAAAGTTAAAATTGTTCCTATTAAAAAAGAGGGAACAAAAGGAATCCCATTTTTTATTTTTACTTTTTTCACACCCTCTTTAATAAATCTCAAAATATCATTTTTATCTACTGCTAGTTTGTTTTTGCTGTAGATTAATTTTTTATTTGAATAAATATCATCAACTACCCAGTCTCCGTCTGTTAATTTGTCAACTGGAATAACCTTAAACATACATGTATTTTCAACAGCCTTGACAAAAATCCAGAAATATATGTAAAATATAAGGAAACCGGAAAAGCCAATCAAAATTACTTTAGTAGCCAAATCAGAGCTGAAAAAAGAAAGTGTAAATGAAATAATACCGACAATAAATGAAATATTTCTTATAACTATTATTTTGTCTCCATTTAGCACATTCTTAAATTCTTTCTTAAATTCTTTCTTATTTTTTAAAGCAAGATAAATACTATAAATTAATCCATAAATAGATCCAGCTATAAAAATATTCAAGAGTAAATTCAAGAAAAATATTCCTTCATCTTTTAAAAAAATAGGTTGTGTCCCAAAAATAACTCCTAATGACATTAATAATTTTGCATCCCCGCCCCCCCACTGTCTTGTAAAATATAATAATAAACTTATAAAAAAAGCAGCTAAAAATCCTAGTAATCCATAAAGAAAATAAGTCCATTCATTGAACAAAATTGAATGAAAAATCCTGAAACTAAATCCCGTCCCTATTAAAAAATAATTAAGATAGTCAGGAACTTCTCTTGTTCTTAAATCAGTGATAGTTGCAATCAATAAACCTAAAATTCCTAGAGAAATCAATAAAGTTTCAACAAGCATAAATACTTTCAACCATATAGATTTATAAAGTTTTTTTATAGTATAATTGAGCCATGATATCAATTATAGGGGCAGGCCCAGCTGGAAGTCATTTAGCTTATTTACTGGCTAAAAAAAGACAGGAAGTTAATGTATATGAAGACCATAAAACAATTGGAAATCCAGTCCAATGTACCGGCCTGGTTACAGATTCTATAAATCAGATAATAAAAATACCAGAAAAAGTAATTGTAAATAAAATAAAAAGCTTTAAGGTATTTTCAAGAAATCATTCTGTTGAAATAAATTTCAAAAATCCTAATTTAGTTTTGGACAGAATGAAATTTGACAGATTTATTGCAGAAAAAGCAGAAGATTCAGGAGCTAAATTTTTCTTAAATCATAGGTTTGAAACTTGCAAATTAAATAAAGATAGTGTAGAGTTTATGGCTAATAATAAGATTTTCAAAACAGATTACTTGGTTGGTGCAGATGGTCCTTTTAGCCAAGTAGCTAAATCAGTAAATATTTACAATAACAGAAAATTCATGATAGGCATTCAGGCAAGAGTAACCTTGCCTGTTGAAGATCCAGAAGTAATTGAAGTTTATGTTGGAGAAGGATATTTTGGCTGGTTAGTGCCTGAAGATAATAATATTGCAAGAATAGGTACAGCTTCTTATAAAAATTCAAATTTCTTTTTCAGGTCTTTGTTAAGCAAAAGAGCCCCCCATACAAAAATACGTGAATACCAGTCAGGTGTAATTCCAATGTATGATCCTAAGCAAAAACTGCAAAATCAAAGAGTTTTCCTTATTGGGGATGCTGCCTGTCACACTAAAAATCCAAGTCATGGTGGAATAATTCAAGGTCTGATAGCTTCTCAGCATTTATCAAAGGCAATCTTGGAAAATAAAAATTACAAATGGCTTCTTAGTTCATTAAGAAGAGAATTAAGATATAATCTCTGGATAAGAAAAGTTCTTGATAAATTGTCAGAAAATGATCTTGATAAGTTAATCTATTTGGTAAAAAAAGCCAATGTTAAAAATATCCTGGAAACTTATGACAGGGATTTCCCATCTAAATTATTATTCAGACTTCTGATTAATGAACCTAGATTAATTTCTTTTGCAAAATATTTAATTTAAAAAATTTAAAAAGAAAAAATAGAGAAAGGAATTTCTTCCTTTAATCTCTTATTTAAAAACTAATTTAGCTGTTCTTGTAGGATTTTCTACTATTGAAGACTCTGTTCCTAAAACACGTAATTCTAGAACTTGGCCTTCTTTGTTTAACAATTGAGAATAAGTTTCTCTATTGCTTTCATCCACTTTAACAACTTTAACTTCAGCGCCTTCTTGTTTTAAGATAAAATCATTGAACTTGAACATTTCTACACCTTGAATTGTTGCATTTCCTTTTTCAACTGTACTAGGTGCAGTATATCTTCCAGCTCCAAAAGTTGCTGCTAAAGCTGCTACTGGAACAATTACATACAATGACTTTTTAGCTGCTGTTTTTAAAACTTCGCCAGGAGTCATTGTCCCTAAAGTAGCCATATATTCTGCTAATGTTGCCATAATTTTTCCTCCATATTATTTTGAACAATTTAAGGTTTTTACAAACCTTAAAATTGATATTTTTATTACTACTTTAAAGAAATAACATATTTATAAATCTTTCGGTATTGTTATTACCTTCCAATAACTACAAATAAGCTAAAATTCAGCCTTTTCTCGTAAGCTTTATATAAATCAGATTTCCTTATTTAACAAATGATTAAAGGTAAGAGAGGGGCTGTAGAATCAGAAACAATACACGTTACAGGCCTTATAATCCTTATGGCTATTCTTATCATTCTTTATATGTTCTTAATACCGCCAGAAGCTCAAAGAGACATTCTTGAAGGAAGGGAAATTGATAATGATTTTTCTCCTAGAGGAACAGGGGAAAGAACAGAAGGAAAAACATTACTATTAGAATCTCCTGGTTTGTTATTTCCAGAAACAAAAGATAAAGAAACAGTAAAAATTCCATCAATAAATCTATTCTCAAAAACATCTCAAAAAATAGCTCATTTATCAAACTTAGTTTCTGTTTCCAGAAATTTGTTTAACAGCAATTATCAAGACTTAAGCTTTACAATTATTAATCCAGAAAATACAAATAAATTAAGACTTTTTTTCAATACAATAAACAACAAAGGTTCTTTATTGATTTATGTAAATGGAAAGTTAGCTTTCAAAGGTTCTCCATCATCGGATATTCTGCCTTTAGAACTTCCAGTTTCAAATTTAAAAACAGAAAATACATTAAGATTTGAAGCTTCTTCACCTAGCTGGAAATTTTTATCTGTAAATAGATATGAATTAAAAGATGTAAAATTAGTTATAGAAGAAACTTCTGAAAATGTGCAGGAATCAAGATCATTTTCTTTAAATAAAGGAAAAATAAAAAAAGCAACCCTGTCTTATTTCATTAATTGCTTAAAAGACACTGAATCTCAAGGACTATTGAAAGTCTTCCTAAATCAGTTTAATGTCCATTCAGCCCAAATAATTTGTGATGCTGCCCAGCAGGAATTTGTTGTTCCTAGATCTTATTTTGAAGAAGAGCAAAACACATTGGCTTTTGAAAAAAATTATGGTGACTTTATACTTGAGCAGGTTGAATTAGAAGTTGAACTTGAAAAAAGAAAATCCCCTACATATTTCTTTGATTTAAACGAAGAAGACTTGAATGAAGAGTTTACATTAAGACTGCACTTAGTTCCAAACGAGGAAGATGAAAGAAGTTCAGCAACAATATTAGTAAATTCAAATACAATTACTTTAGATACAGAAAGAAATGTCTTTTCAAAAGATATAAGTGCATTTTTAAAAGAAGATGAAAATTTTATAAAAATAATACCAAAGAATGAATTTGAAATTGTTTCATTGGAAGTATTTTCAAAATAAATTTTTTATATTAAAAAGAGGTAAGTAATGATTGAAGATTCTGATAAACCTAAAGAAGAAGCGAAAGAAGAAGCAAGCGAAAGCGAACAGGAAAAACATTATAGGTCTCAGAGAGAAAAATCTGAAAAAGAAGAAAAGAAAAGAAAATTCAAAGAAAGTTTTTTAGGACAAATTGTTGATGATTTAGAACATCCAGATTTAAAAAAAATTTTCTTTCTGCCTTTTAAAATAATTGCTGGTATCCTTAAAATTCCTTATGTAGGAAAAATTATTCTTTTATTATTTATTTTATTTATAGTTTCATTTGGTTGGGCTTTTCTCTATAGTTTGCTTACTGGCGGAGGAGTTTCTGTTTTTGGTACACAGTTGTCTGTTTTATATTCAAGCACACCAATAAAAGCAATTATAACTCCAATTTATAATTTTTATAAAGATCCAGTTGGAACAATAGCGCAATTTGGAACTTTTAAACCTCCAGAAACAGTTGAAAAAAGAAAACCGCAGGGAGTTGAATTTAGAAAATTTGAAACAAAAAGACCAATTCATAAATCAGGAGAAGAAATTGAAACAGTAGCTAATGTTAAAATTTATGGGTTGGAAGATAATCCAACAACAGTTACTTTTAATTGTAAGCTTGAAGATGTTGCAACAACCAGAAATGTAGCTAATACTTTAGTTGGAGTTGTTGGAGAAACACAATCAATTCCAGCAAAAGAAATTAAAGTTTTTGGAGAAAATGAACCTAAAGTTACTGTATCTGAAAAAAGAGAAATAAATAAAAATGTGGAGTGTAAATTTAGTCCAATTGACATTACTGCTGATCTTGCCTCAGCAAAGAAACAAACAGTTCAAAGAAAACTTACTTTAACAGCTACCTATGAAGATTTTAAAGTAAATTCCAGATTAAAGATTTATACTCTGGAGTCTTCAACTTTTGAAAAATTAGAATCTGAAAATATCAATCCATTTAATTATTTTAAAATTAGTGACCCTTTAGTATCTAATAATGACCAGTCTGTAAGATCAGAACAATTATCTCAAAGCCCAGGAGTTTTAATCTTGACTTTGTTGGATGCCCAGCCATTAACATCAGATCGCTCCTATTTACTAGGTATTGAATTATCTAATGATAAGTTGTGGAATGGAAAAATTGCAGCTCTTAAAGAATTAAAAATAAAACTACCACAAGGCTTTTCATTTGAAAATCAAGATGAATGTAAGGGATTTAGACTTTCAGGAGATAATACTTTAATATTTAATCAAGCTGAATTAAATAAATTAAATGAAGCAAAAATAAATACTCCTGAAAAAATAGATAAAGAAAGATTATACTGCGAAATAACCTTAGATTCGTCAGCTGTAACAGACTCTTTAGATTATGCTTTTATTGAAGCTGAAGCTAAATTTGATTATGATTTTGAAGCTTATGCAGCTGCAACAATTTCAAATTCAGCCTTGTCACCAACTCTTCCAATTAGTTAGAAAGGTATTTATATGTTAATGAAAAATAAAAGAATAATGAAAAGAGGTTTAATCATACTATTTGTAATTTCAATTTTAATTATTTCTGGTTGTACTCAAATCCCAGGTGGTGATTTAAATCTAAAAAATAGATTGCCTAATCTGCCAGTAATAAATCCAAAAGAAAAAGTAGTGACAGAAAGTAAAGGATTGACAATAAGATTCTTGGAAAATCAACCCCCATTAGATGAAATCATAGCTGGTCAAAACTTTAAAGTTTCTTTAGAATTGTCAAATAATGATCCAGAAGCAGTTACAGGAACAGTAAAATTATCAGATACTCCTTCAGATGAATATGGTTCTTTGCAAGGAAAAGAAGAACAAAGCTTCTACTTGGGATCTGCAGAATTATTGGAAACTAGAGTTCTTCCTTCAATAGAAAAGATTACTTTTGGCCCTTATGTTTATGAAGAACAAAAAGCTTTCAAGGGAATGACAACTAATTTTATAACTGAAATAATAACAAATCATAATACAATTGTAAATACTCAATTATGTGTAAAATCAAGTAATTCTCAGGAATTAAGATGCCCGAATAAAGAAACAATCTCAAGTTTTGAAAAAAGAACAAACTTGGGCCCTATAAAAATTTCAAAAATAGAGAAAACCATAATTCCAGACGAGGGTTTTACAACTTTAAATTTAAAAATATTCTTAAAAAATAAAGGAAATGGAAAAATAGACAATGAAGATCAAGTTCTTAATTCATTTTACATAAATTTGCAGGGAGAATCAGCTTTAACCTGTTCAAATAAAGACAGAATATCATTAAAAGAAGGAGAAAGAACAATCACTTGTACATCAGAAATATCAATAGATGAAGATACAATTAGAGAAGACTTAGTGCTTGAAATTTCCTATGAATATCCTTACAAGATAATAGAAACTCTGGGTCCTATAAAAGTAACAAAATTGGAAATTTAATAAAACCAATAAAAGTAAACTATTTAAATAATAATTAGTTCTAAAACTATAGTGATATGATGAATAAAAAGAGTGTGTTAATTTTAGTAATACTATTATCTTTATTTATTGTAGGTTGTACAGGAACGCAAAAAAAAGATAAAAAGACATTAGGGATTTTTATTGGTGGCCTAGATGCTCTAGATTTTTCTTTTATTGAGGGCCAGCCTCCTGCAAAAGTATTGGATAACTTAGAAGAGCCTTTTTTCATCGGATTAAAAGTGCAAAATAAGGGAGAGTATGAAATTCCAGCAAATAAAGTTATAGCTTCATTGTCTGGAATAAATCAGGAATCTTTTTCATTGTCATCTTTACATGCAAAATTAGCAATTCCTTTGGAAGGAAAAGTAAAATCAGGAGATCAGATAATTGAGAATTCACCTGAAGAAATACAATTTGATGAAGCCAATTACAAGCACGATTTAAATGCAGATTTTCCAACTTCACTAAGAGTAGATGTTTGTTATGAATATAAGACAAAATCAATTTCAAAAGTTTGCTTGAAAAGAAAAGCAGTTGAAAAAGTATTGGAAGACAAATGTTCAGTTCTCTCTGATTCTGTTGTTACAGAAACTTCTTCAGCCCCAGTGCAAATAAAAGATGTAAAGCAAAGAAGTGCTGCAGCTCAGGAAATAAAATTAACTTTTAAAATTGTAAATCAGGGGAAAGGCGACATTTATCCCCCACAAACTTTTTCAGATAAATGCACAGATGTTTCTTCAGAAAAAAACAGATTGCATGTTGAAGTTTCTTCCCCGTCATCAGGAGTTAATATAAAATGCTCCCAAATGCAGGACTCTAATAAAGGAATAATTAAATTAGCATTAAATGAAAAAACAATAAACTGCGATATTCCAACTTCTAATCTGCAGGAAACTGCTTTTGAAGAACCAGTTAATATAGTCTTGTCTTATTTCTATAAAGGTTCAATAGAAAAACAAATTACTGTGTTGAACTCAGAGCAATGAGAAAAAATCAGGAAATCTTTATTTTTTATAATCTTCTTGCTTTCTGTGCTTTAATTCTTGGGTTTAGTATTGCTGTTTACTTGGTGCAAAATGTAGCTATTGATCCATACAACATTGACTCTGAACTTTGGATGTTGTTTGCAATTGTTATCCTGATAATAAACTACTATTATTTCGGAAAAAAAGTCCAGAAAATCTTTGAAAAATCATTCTGATAATTTACCTAAATTATTATAAATCAATCTCAAATTCTTAGTTAATATGAAAATAATTGGTGATTTCCACATTCACGGACCACATGCTATGGCTTGTAGTAAACAAACTACTATACAAAAGCTTGCTGACAATGCAAAACTTAAAGGTCTAGATGTTCTTGGTACTGGTGATGCTCTTCATCCAAAATGGTTTCAAAGCATTACTTCTGAATTAACTGAAGATGGAAATGGAATATTATGGACAAAAGATAAATTTCCATTTATTTGGCAAACTGAGATTTCTTTAATGTATACTCAAGATGGAAAAGGCAGAAGAATACACCATGTAATTTTAATGCCAAATAAAGAAGTAGTTATTCAAGTCATTGACTCTTTCTTAAAAAAAGGCAGATTAGATTATAATGGTAGACCTATTTTTGGTTTTTCAAGTATAGAATTAGTTGATATGCTGAGATCAATTTCAGATCAAATAGAAATTATTCCTGCGCACGCACTTACTCCTTTTTTTGGAATTTTTGGCAGTAAAACAGGATTTGATTCAATAGAACAATGTTTTAAAGAAAAATCAAAATATATTCATGCTGTAGAAACAGGATTATCTGCAGACCCTCCAATGTTAAACAGAGTTTCAAATTTCGATAAATTAAATTTAGTTAGTTTTTCCGATCCTCATTCTTATCATTCGCATAGACTTGGGAGAGAAGCTACAATTTTTGACTTGAAAAATTTAAGTTATAAAACCATTTTAGAGGCTATTAGAACTGGAGAAGGCATTGCTGGTACAATAGAGGTAGATCCTAATTATGGTAAATATCATTTTGATGGCCATAGAAATTGTGGTATTTCATTCTCGCCAGAAGAATCTAAAAAATATAACAATATTTGTCCAAAATGCAGACAAGAATTAACAATAGGAGTATTAAGCAGAATAGAAACATTAGCTGACAGGCCTGAAAACCATATTAAAAAAGATGCAAAAAAATTTTATAGTTTTGTTCCTCTTGCTGATTTAATATCTTTAATTTTAAAAAAAGGAGTAAATACAAAAACAGTTTTAAATGAATATCATTCCCTAATCTCAAAATTCAATACTGAGTTTAATATACTTATGGATGTTAATTTTGAAGATTTAAAAAAAGTAACTCATGAAAAGATAGCTGAAGCAGTAATAAATATAAGGAATGGTAAAGTTAAGTATGTGGCTGGATTTGACGGAAATTATGGGATTCCATATTTTAATAATGAAGTTCCAAAAATAAAAGAAATTAAAAAAGCTTCTAAAATATTAGAAGAAACCCAAAAAGGTTTGGATTCTTACAGTCATTAAATTAAAAATTCTCGTGAAACTTTAAAAGCATCCTTTGTGTAAGTATTATCAATCCAGCTATAATCAAAAAAATCCCATTTAAAAGCATCAATGTTCTGTCATCCAAATAAATCAAATTAAAAAATAAGTTAAAATAATTATTTAATGCACTTAACCCTAATAAAAACAAAACCAAAGCCCACAATAGTTTAAATAAAATTTATCTCACCCAATATAACTTACATCTCTCTTTGTTTTTGTAGGTTTAGAAATTTTATTTGTTTTTTCAGCAATTTCTTTTTCAATTTCATTGACTTCTTTATCTAGTAATTCAACATCTAAATGTAAATGCAGTTTGCTATTAAGGACTTTCAATATTTCTTTAGCACTCTTTACACCTAAATAAGTCGGATGTCCAAAAGTTTCAGCCAATATTGAAACAGCATCTAGATTTCTTCTTCTTGCTAGTCCAGTTAATAAACCAGAAACACCAATAATAGGTCCGATTACTCCATAAATATTATTTACAACATTAGTCTGGTATCTTTTAATTATCTTGGGATTAGTTCCTGTGCAGTAAACTCTGGACTGTTTTGGTATTCTGTCTAAGGCAATCCCGCCTAAAGTAATAATTTCTTTTCCTTTATATTGTTCAAATAAATCTAATATATTATCACAAAATTCATAACAGCTTCTTTCATCCAATGGCTGAATATCTCCTGCTAAAAATAAGAAATCATTATTGCCCATTTTTTTATGAAATATCTCAATAGCAGGCAATTCAACTAAATTATCTTCATTTACAAAAACACAATGAGGAAAATTATAAGAAGTTATTTCAAAAACCTTTTTAGCTTTTAAGCTGTCTATAATAAAGTCAACAGCTATTTTTCCTACATTTCCAACTCCTGGCAATCCCTCTATTAGAATAGGATTTTTCATATTAACCTTAGTTATTTGATTTATTTTCCAGTTCATTTCAGCCATTTCAGTTAGCAAGATAGAAGCCTATTTAAAGATTATTATGTGATTTTTTGTATTTTATCCTATACTCTTGATATTTGTCTTCTGGAGAGTATTTAGCAGGTTTTGGGTTAATAGTTTTTTCCCCGCAGTGTTCTGTTTTTAATGTATAATTTTGACATTTAATACATTTTAAGATGCTTTTTGCCATTTTCCAATTATATTTGACTTTTTAGCTTGTAATACTATTTCATTAGCAATAGTCTCTCCCAGAATTTCTGCACTTTTAATATCAGATGTAGTTGTAATTTCTAATTGATATCTTGGTGCACTTATATATCTGATTTCAAGATTTTCCACTTTCTTTTTATATTCATTTCCTGATTTAATTAATAAATTTTTTATGTTTTCCAATCCATTATATTCAAAACTCCTTAATTCCAAAACTAATTTTATTTTTGTTCTTGGGGGTTTGATTTTCTCCTTGACTGTTTTATTTAATAAGCTCGCTATCTTTTCATTTATCTCTAATTTTTTTAAAATATCTTCTTCATTGTTGGCTATTTTATTGAAGCATTCATGTAAGCTTCCAAACTCGTCAATGATTTTTATTCCTGCTTCCTTATACATTCTTTCCATATCAAGATTAAGTTGCTTTCCAATAAATTCAAGTAGTTTCTCCGCTTTTTCCTCTTGTCTATATTCGTCTATTTTAATCTTCATTGCATTTACAGAAACTCTTCTTAATGAAAGATCAATCTGTCTTGTTTGATAATTAACTTTCAGAACTTTGCAGACAATTGTTTTGTCTGGTTTTACATAGTCTCTAATGTTTCTTATTCTTCCAGGAGCAATTTCAGATATATTGATCAATCCTTCTAAATTATTATATTCATCTATACTGACAAAAACAGAATGATGTAGAATTTTTTTTACTGTACATAAAACAAAATCATTGCTGTTTGGCAGGCCTGGTTTTTTATAAAACATTACTCAAGAACCTCAAGTACTCTTGCTTTTATTTTTCCTTTGCCGCCCTCTGGCTCAGATAATATTGAAGAACAAACTAAGCATTTTACTTTTGTTGATGGCTTTCCAAATATTATTTGCTCATTCTTGCATTTTGGACATCTTACTTTTACAAATTTTGATACTGGTTCATTCATCATTTTTTTAATTTTTACTTAAACTTTTCCTAAAAGCTTACTTAAACTCCACTTTCTTTGCTCTAAAACCTTTTCTTTGCACGCTGCTTTTTCCGCATTCTTTGCATTTATATCTTAAGTCAACTTTCTTGGATGATTTTGCACCAGCCATTTTCCATTTAGATAATGCTGGTTTAGATCCATATTTCCCTAAATTTCCAAACCCTCTTCCAAGACCTCTTTTCCTAGCTCTTGAAATAGATCCTTTTTTTAAGCTTCCTCTTTCTCTTTTCTTTGCCTGTGCAACAGCATGTTCAGTGTGTTTTTTGCACTTTTTGCAGTATCTGTTGACTTTTTTAGGAATTTTCATGTTCTATGACTTTAAAATTTAATTTATAAATGTTGCTATAAATTTTAATTTTTGGTTAAACTTTTTAGGAAAAAGTTTAGCTGGGATTTACTTCTTCTACCTTATTCTTTTTTACAAGTAAATTTGCTATATCTTTTGGTAAAGAAGCCACATCTTCATTTTCAAAAGGCCCGTATACAATTAAGTCATCTCCAATAAATTGCGGAACTGCCTGCAAAAATCTTACTAATTTTATTCTTAAATCCTTTTTCTTTTCATCAATTATTTCAGAATTTATTATTTTTACTTCTTCATTCTTGTTTTCTGTTCTAGCTTGGTTATATAATAATTCTTCTTTGATATTGGGCATCTTTTTCAAGATTAAATTTTCCAGAATTCCTTTTCTGTACTTATTGAGAATGTTTTTTAATTCTACGTAAAATGTGTGTTCTTCATCAAGCATATTTGACGGTTTGCTTTCATTAAATCTCGAAGAAACCAAGCCATATTGGACTATTTTGTTTTCCCTTTTTTCATATATTTCTCTTAAAATCTTTCTTATATTTTCAAGCTGTTTTTGTGTTTTTTCGCTTTCTTTCGAAAACAAGGAATCTTTGCTCTTTTGAGACTCTAAAATCGCTTCTTTTTCTTCTAAATATTTAATGACTGCCTGAAAGAAATTTGGTTCTATTCTTTGCAAATCCTTTTCAAATTTTTCCTTTCTAAGTATTTCATATAAAATCTCATAAGTTATAATTTCGGACATATTTTTAAAGAAGCAAATTCTTTTTATATAATCTTATTAGTTTTAATCTATATATCAAAATGGACATAAAACAAAAACCAGAGTATTTTCAGGTAAAGGAAGTGCTGGATCTTAAATTAACTGATACTGGCTCTTTCACCTATGCTATTCTAAAGAAGAAAAAGTATAATACCATGGATGCTCTGCAAATAATCTCTAAATCATTAAGGCTAAATCTAAAAGAGATTGGTTATGCAGGCAATAAAGACAGGCAGGCAGTTACTTTTCAATACATTTCTTTGCCTAGGATAAAAAAAGAAAAGATAAATGAATTAAAAATAAAAGATATTTCTCTTAAATTCATTGGCTATGGAAATAAAAGAATTGTTTTGGGAGACTTAAAGGGAAATAAATTTAAGATAAAATTTCCTTATAATCTAAAGAAAACAAATTTCTGTGAGAATTATTTTGACGAGCAGAGATTTGGTATAAATTCAAATAATAATGAGCTGGGAAAATTAATACTAAAAAAAGATTTCAAGAAATTAAATTCTTTAATTGAAAAGCCAAAAGACAGGCACGAAGAAAATATTAAGATGCGTTTTTATTTTAACTCTTATCAGTCTTATCTATTTAATCTCTGTCTTTCAGAATATTTATTAAAATATGATCATTTGGAAAAAGACTATTCTCTTGGAAAGTTTATTTTTTTAAAAAAGAAAATAAAAAATTTCCAAATTCCTTTATTGAATTTTGATACTGAGCTTAAGGGAGAGATAGGAATAATATATAAAAAGATAATGAAAAAAGAAAACATAAAATTAAATGATTTTATTGTAAGGCAAATGCCATTTTTAATTTCAGATACTCTATACAGGGATGCTTTTTTTGAAATAAAAGATTTAATAAAAAAAGAAGATTATATTTATTTTACCCTTCCAAAAGGATCTTACGCAACGATTTTCTTGAAAAAGTTAATGCTAAATACATAAACTATATGTATTAAAAGATATAGAAGGAAACAAAAAACACAAAATATATGTAAAAGATACATACAATATATGTATAAAAGTAATTTAAGTAACTTTAAATACATATAAAATATGTAAAAAGATGTGAAAAAACCTAAAAACCTAAAAGATAAAGATAAATGGTTTCTTGAACTTCATCATAATCTAAATCTAAAACTTTCAATTTTTCAAAATAATTTAACAATTTTTGAATCTCTGGTAAAATTTCTTAAAGAAGAAAAATCATTTAATTTTCACGAAATTTCTATTTTATTAAATAGAGACGAAAGAAACATTTGGACTGTTTATCAAAATACTGTAAAAAAAGGTGTATCTAATGAGAAAAAAGAGGCAAGATAAAATACAAAAATATCATAAGTTTTTCACCCACGTATACTTTATATTAGCTGTGCTTCTTTTCTCTTTAACTTTCTTTTATTTTGATCCATCAATAACTGGCTTTTCAATATTCCAATATACAGTGACAGATACTGTAAGGCCAAACATAACAGTAAATTCTCCAGTCAATAATTCTAATATTTCTTATACTAGATTAACATTTAATCTTACTGTTGGGGATGATATTGCTAATGTTTCAAATGTTTCAATATTTGGTAATTGGACAGGAACATATCAGAGAAATTTCACAAATGCATCTGTTGCTTTGGCAAATAATATTACAATAATTACTATTAATATTTCTCAGGGTCGTGGACGTTATTTGTGGGCTGCAGAAGCTTGTGACAATTCTAGCAATTGTAATTACACAAGCAATTTAACTTTTTTTATAAACAGGCTTCCAGTAATTACTGATATTAATCTGACTAACAGCCATTATGCAAATAAATCAACTGGTAACTTGACAGGCCAGCATAATTATTTTGATCCAGATAATGATGCTAATTCTATAAACGAAACAAGGTGGTATAATAACAGTGTAGAAATAACTGCTTTTAAAAATTTCTCAGAAATAAATTATTTGAATTTAACAACAGGGAATACTTGGATTTTTTCAGCAAGAGTTTTTGACGGAGATAACTGGAGTCTTTGGTATAATTCAAGTTCACAGTCTATTTTAAATAATTCAGCTCCTAATTTTACAGGAACAATTTCTTCTCAATCATGGTCAGAAGACTTTTCTTTAAATAGCGCCTTTAATTTATCTTCTTTTTTTTCAGACATAGAAGGAGATACTTTAAGATATAAATCAATAGGAACAAAAGCAATAGTAGTTTCTTTTGCTGGAGATGTTGTAAGTTTTTCACAGCCAGCTGATTGGTTTGGAACTGAGTATGTTGTATTCGTGGCAAATGATTCAAATCTAACAAAAAACTCAAATAACGTAACTTTATCAGTTCAGGATGTTTCAGAGCCAGCTACTATAGAAGAAGTAGGCGGCGGTATTACGAGAAAAAATGCTGCAATTGGTATAATAGCTCCAACAAATAAAGATATCTTCCTCAAGGACAAAGTAATAATTCCAATAAATCTGAAAAACACTGGTTCAGAATTATTGCAGGGCATTAGACTAAATGTTGCTGCTTCAGATTCAAAAGTTAAAACTTCTCTTGATAAAGTTTTTTTCCCAACTTTGGCTCAAAATAAAGAGGAAATCATAAATTTAGAAGTAGAAACTAATTTAGACCAGGAAAAGCAGGCAATTCAAATAATAATAAATGCAGAAGTAGCTTCTCCTTTAATAAAAGACGCGACTACAATTTATTTAAATGCAATAGAATTCGGAGCCTCTAATAAATCAGTGGTTATTCCAAGATTAAACTATGCAAAAGACTTGTTTGCTGAAAATACAGCTTGTTCCCAATTAAATGAAATTATTTCAAAAGCAGAAGGATTCTTAAGGCAGGAAAATTTTAATGAAGCTCAGAAATTAATTGATCAGGCTATTAATGGCTGTAATGATATTGTTTTATTAGATCCAAAAAAATTAGGAATATCCAAAAAATCAAAACTCACTCAAAATCTTGTGCTTTTTGGCGAAGCCTCTTTATTTTTGTTTTTAATGATAGCTTTTTTAGTTTATTATAAAAGAAGAAGATCAGCTTATATTCGTGGATTGTAAACCTTATTTCTGGTTATTTTTTGCAGGTTGATAAAGATGCAATCCCTATTTTTTCTTTGGTTCTTCTTTGGCTGCTTCTTTCTTTGGTTCAGCTGCTTTTACTTCTTCCTTCTTCTCTTTAGCTTCGCCTTCAGCAGCAGGAGCTCCAGGAGTTGTGCCAGCAGCTGCTGCAGCTGCCTCAGCAAGTGCTTTAGCTTTTTCTTCTTCAGCTTTAAGTCTCTCTAATTCTCTCTGGTAGTTTTCTTGAACTTCTTTTAATTTATTTTTTAAAACAATTAATTTTTCATCACTAGGCTCTTTTTTCATTTCTTTTATTTCACTGTCAAAATTACCTTGGTCTATTTTTTTAATAAAGAATTTAGCAGGCTCACTTTCAACATAAACGCCTAAAGAATTGCAGGATCCTATCACATTTTTTACAGCAGATTTTAAGTTTGTAATATACATAGAATCTTTTTTCATATCAGCTATTTTAATTACTTGTTCAATAGCAATATTGCCTTTAATATCTTTGTTAGGAACTCCAGATCCTTTTTCTAATTTTAATTCATTCTTGATCAATTCAGAAACAGGAGGTGTTCCAACAGCAATATCAACATTTTTAGTATCAGTATCAATAGTTAATTTCAATGGAACCTTAATGCCTGAAAAATTGCTGGTCTTATCATTAATCTTCTTGATAACCTCAGAAATATTTATCTTTAAAGGTCCTAATTTCTGGGCTAATTGGGGCGTGGTTGTTGCTTTTCCACCCTCTACAATCAAATCCATTTTTTCTTTAGGCATTTTAGCTTTTTAACAAAATAGTCGTATTTAAAACTTATGTTTTATAGCCTTATCTTGGCAGTCTGGAAACATACCACATAGCAAATCTCTTTAAAACATCCTTAAAAATTATTTTAAACTTGAATAATTTAGGTAATATTACCTCAAATCTTTTTTCATCAATTGCTTTCTTTATTTCCTTGGCAACATATTCAGGGCTCATTACTTTCTTATGTCTTTCAGTATGCGGAAATCTCTTAAAACTTTCATCTCTGTAAAAATCAGTGTCAACAGCCCCAGGACATACTAAAGTAACATTAATATTTTTCTTCTTCATTTCATAATATAAGCTCTCAGAAAATCCAACAACACCAAACTTGGCGGCACAATAAACACTTAATTTAGGAAACCCTATTCTGCCTGCAACAGAAGCAACATTCACTATATGACCATGTCCTTGTTTTTCCATAAAGGGTATCACAAATTTGCAGAAATACATAGTGCCCAATAAATTAGTATTAACAATTTCTTTAATTTCTTCCTCGCTTAATTCTGCAAATTCTTTATAATAAGAAAAGCCGGCATTATTAACTAGTAAGTCAATTTTATGATTTTCTTTAGCTATTTCATTTACAAGATATTTTACTCTTTTTTCATCAGTTATATCGCAGACAAAACCAGAACAGTTATTGGATATTTTTCTAAGTTCATCTAAAGCGCTTAACACTTTGGCTTTTGTTTTTCCTATGATTAGAACTTTATAGCCATCTCGTAATAATTCTTTAGCTAAACATTTGCCAATGCCACTAGAACCGCCAGTAATAATTGCTATTTTATCACTCATTTAATTTCCTCATTTTTATTTTCACTAAATTATTTCTTTAGGATTTGATAAGAACCTTGGTTCTAATTTTTCCGTAAAAGCTTTTTTCTAAAAAGGCTCACTCGTCTTTATCGTCTCTTCTTATAACTTTAACAGAGTCTAATTTTACAGTTATAGGGATCGGAACAGCAGCTTCTAATAATTCAACTACTACTTCTTCTTTCTGCTGATTAATTCTTGTAACTTTTGCTTTTTCTCTTGCAAAAGGTCCTGAGATAATTTCAACAACATCATTCTTTTGAATATTAACAACAGTTTTAACTTGCTCTAACATTTTTTCAATTTCAGGATATTGTATTTCATTTGGTAATAATCCTCGTGCATAAGGAACTCCATGGAAGCTTTCTTCTGCAATTTCTCTGTTTTCTCCTTCAATAAATATATATCCTCTTAATCCATGAGGTCTGATAACACAAAAAACATTAAGCCCTTTTTTTTGCACATTACTGGCTACAAAATCCAAAACTTGGTCTTCCCTGTTTGCTGTTGTTCTCAAAGCGTATATTGGCATTTTATGTAACTAAATTCCAAATAACATGGACTATAAATCCAAGCACCCCTATAATTGCAATACCAATACTTGATATTTTAATTATACCTTTAAATTCTTCCATGCTTGGTTTGTGAGTAACTGTGAAAACTCTCCTATATTCAATTAGGTTTTCTTTTAATCTATTTAACATTTTTTAATTTGATCAGATAAAAATATCTTTATAAACTTTTTCTAACTTATTAACTTGTTAATTTAAGCCTTAAAAGATCAATAAACACAAGCTTTATATACTATGTTTCAACCAAAATTATAAAATCCTTGGGGGTTATTTACATGGAATCAGATAGACCATTAGACGCTTTAAACAACGCTCGTGGTAAAAAAATAATGGTTGAATTAAAAAACGGCAAGCAGTTAATAGGCAAGTTAAAGGCTTTTGACATTCATATTAATATTGTTCTAGAAGATGTTGAAGAACGTGTTGATGGACAAATAAAAAGAAAAATAGGGACTGCTTTTTTACGAGGAGACACAATAATTCTAATTACTCCTGAATAAATGTTGAGCTAAAATGACAAAAGGAACTCCTTCTAAAGGAAAAAAAGGACTGCACAAGCAGCATTATAGATGTAGGAGATGCGGCAGATCTTCCTATCATAAGAAAAAGTCTATTTGTAGCAATTGTGGTTATGGTAATTCAGCAAAAATAAGATCTTATTCTTGGCAGAAAAAATCCTTTTTCAAAAGATTAAACAAGGCAACAAGATCAAAAAGACAAAAATAATTATACAGTTTTTGATTAAACTTTTCTTAAATTAGTTTTTGGTAAAGCTTTTTTTCAAAAAGGTTTAAATGGTTAAACTTTTAAATCTGTTAAATTCTTATTTTCTCTATGCAGGGGTGCCGGAGCGGTCAAACGGGCTAGAGATTATCCTAGTAATCGGCTATGCTAAGGAATCGGCTTTGCTTAGGTTAATTCGATAGAAGAAACCTAGTGGCTCAGTGCCTACCAAGGTTCAAATCCTTGCCCCTGCAATACTTTAAATATTTTTAGAGCATACTATAATTATGACTAAAATTTGCATAGATAAAAATACAAAAATAATTTCATCAATTACAAATAAACAAAAATAGTATATCCAAATACATCAGAATTTGAATTAATCAATTTCTGCAGATATTTCTGAATCTTTTAATAATGAGGGGGATTTTCTGACTATATTTTGTCCTCTCTCAATTATTTTATTTCTGATCATTGTTTTAAACATAAGCTGTATATTTATTATATTGTTTTCAACTTTAATTTCAAAAAACCATTTCTTTATTTCTTTGACAGCTTCCTTGCTTAATTTAAATATGCTAGAAGCATCAAAAATCTGAATTCCTGTAATAAAACCTTCTTTATCTATGTCTAGAATAATATCTTCAAATTCTATTGATTTATGATATTCTCTGTCTTTAATTTTAAAAAAGAGTATATCATTTATATAATCATAGTCTGATTCTCCGTTTCCTTTGGCAGTAAGATGTTTTAATTCCATTTTCGGTAGATTACGATTATTAAGTATATATTAAATATATAAAAAGTAATTGATTTTATATGATCACATTATAGTTGCAAAATTAAACGATTATAAGAAGAGGATTATTATTTAACTTCTTGATGCAAAATAAATTCTGAAGATATTAAATATTATTAATGCAGTTAAGGAAGCTATTACAATAGCTATTAATGATACAGGGTTAATTCTTAAAATTAAAATAAATAGTAAAACAGAAATAAAGGCAGTAATTAAAAATAATCCAAATCCAATCCAGTTTTTCCATACTTTTTTCCTTAATAAGTAAATTGAGTCTTTTAATGAATGGTTATTTATTAATTTATAAAGCTCAAATTTTAAATAAATAATCTTTAATGATATTAAACTTAATAATAAGATAATAAAAAATTCTTTTGTATTGAAGTAGTTCTCAAACCAAAAATCAAGAATAAAAGTTCTTAATAATACAATTAATTTAAATCCTAAGTAAATTAAAATTATAAAACTTGGTATGCTGATAATAGTAAATCTCTTTAAGTATTTCTTGTAATTTTTAAATTTAAATTCATTCAAGCTTAAATTCCAGTTTATTGACTGCGATATATTGTAAATTAAAAAAGAAGCTAACGCTAATAATAAAAATAATAAGAATATTTTGTTTGACATGCTTGAAATAACTTCTAAATTTCCAGCAAGGGCATTCATGTCAAATAAAGATGAATTCTGCTGTAAAACTACTCCAAACTGATCTATTTGCGGAGTTAAATTCTGTATAATCTGATAATAATCTCTTACAGTCTGAATCACATATCTAGTAAAATAAAAAAACAATGCTAAAGCTATAAAATCTATTAAAGTCAATATTGATAAATGTTTAAAATTAGATTTCATTCGAGATTACCTTTAGCATTATTTTGTAAATCTTCTAAACTATTCACTGCAACAGTATTTGAATTTTTAGTATAATAGATTTTGGATTTTGAGCCATCAATCACACCCCGAGTAAATATTTCTCTCGTTCCAGTTAAGAAATCTTTTTCTTTTAGATCAGAAATTAGACCAAAGAAATTTCGGAATACAGCAATTTCATTATCTCCTAATTCATTAATATAATCTTCGTCATCAATTTTCCATCCTTTCTTATCGCTATAAATCAATTTCAAGATTTCGACACTAGTTGCATCTGGGTAAAAAAAGTAAGTAATTTCAGAAGAGAATTTTTCATTTTCTGTGGGGAGAATATTTTCTGGTCGTTCTATAAGTTGATTTATTGCTTGCCTATCATCTTTAATCACATTCTTGTATTTTTCTATAAATTCATCAAATTCATCACATTCCACTAAAGTCTCATTATTTAATAAACAAAATTTATCATTATCTCTTTGTATGGTTATTACTGAACTTTTAGTTTTGATAATACCTCTCCCTTTATCCTGTAATTCAGAAAGCTGTGATGCGTGTGTTATTCTCTTGGCATCTGTTGATGCACCTGTTTTTTCTTTTGGAGTTTTCTTTTCTATATATCCTCTAATCTCTTCCTTTTTATTATCTAAATTATCAGCAGTTATACCATTGGAATTAATATTAGTTTCTGCATCACCGTTATAAAATTTAATTAATTCTTCTAATGCGACTATTGCTAAGCATTTATCTCTAGCAGTTTCGCATTTTATTATATCTATTTGATCCAGTGCAGCCTTGTATAACTTTCTTTGTGTTAATATTAAAGCCATAAAATGATGATATTCATTTTTATATTTCGATTCATCTTCACCTAATCCTGTAAATTCAGAATCTAAATTGTTAAATCCGTCAAATTCAAATCTTATTTTCTTGTATGCTTCTCTTGCTAATTCTTCTTTCTCTCCAAATTCTTTTAATGCACTTTCAATAGCATTACTAAGATCATAAATTGGTTTGCATTCGCCAGAGCAGCATTCTCTTACTCCTAAATCTGTTTTTCCTGAAGTGAGAATAGGAGTTTGTGCTTTGATTTCAAATTCTCTCAAAACTCCACCATGGCATTTTTGGTCAACTTCACATAATTGGGCATTTTGATTTTCTGTACAGCTATCTTCAAATACTTGTGCTTGTATACTTGGATATCTTTCTAAGTTGGCATGTTCCCAGCATCGTCCTAAAGTTTTTCCTTTTTGGTCAGCACCACAGCTTCCAATATCATACCATTCTTTTTCTTTTGCCTTGCCTAATCCAGAATAAGGATTTGTATACGAGCATCTTCTTTCAACAGAAGCAGTTGGTATATATCCAGCGCCAAAATTTGCCAACCCGCTCTTCTGAGAAGGAACACAATCTTCAGCTTTCTCTATTTTGCTTGCTAAATTTTCAGCAAGATATTTATTTGCTATTTGGTTTATTCCAAAGCTGCTTGAAACTACTTTTCCAAATCCGCATTGTGCAGCACCATTCATGCTTATGCAGATTTCCTGATATCCTTCAGGACCTCTGAAATCTTTGCTTTCATCTGAAAATTCTCCAGATTTCAAAACTCCTCTTGCAACTGGGAAATCTCTTAATCCTTGTTTTCTTAAAAATATATAATAATTAAGGGGTTGGGCAGAAGTCCCTCTTGGAGTTCCAGCATAAATGTGATAAAATACATTATATCTGGACTCTTTCTGTGTAGGGCTGTATTCATGTTCCTCAAAATAGGCTGTAAATTGAGGGGGGTCTTCTGGTTGAGAAATCTCATTTACAAATTCACCTAAATTTGGGAATGCCCCGCCAATTGCTGACTTGCAGACTTCTGACCCAATCTCTTCTGTAGTTTTTCCTTGATAAGACGCAAATATTGTAGTGGCATAACTGTTTGTGAAAAAATCAACTGTATTTTTTAAATTCTTGACACTCTTTCCAAAGCTGGACATTTCATTTATGTCTCCACCGCCTATGTTTCTGGTAAATATATTTAACAATCCACCTTTCAAATTCAAGATAGTCATGGCTTCTTTCCATATTATCTCGCACATGAATATTGATCTTATCTTGTCGCAAATTCCAACTGCCTTGTCATCTGCTTTTGCAGTAATCAAGCATTGTTTGTAAGCTTGTAAATATGATCTTATGTTTTTCATAGAAGCTAAAATTCCAGACAAGCAGATAGGCACAACTACCTCTCCTCCTGTTGCTATAAAATTAGGAGCGCATAAAACTATAGATCCTATTAATCCTGATTTTATTACATTGTCATCAGGAACATCATATCTTCCGCCTAAGTTGCATCTAGAAGCAGGGCACATTACAGGATCGCATGCATTATACATTAACTTGCACTGTGTTGGCCCTAAAACTTCCTCGCATTTAATAGAATCTCCTCTTATTTTTTTCGAAGTATCTAATTTATATTCTTCTCCAAATATATTTACTTTAGAATCTCCTCTTTTTTGCGCAGTTCCAACTGGTTGTATAAATCTTCTTTCAAATTCCTGATAAACTTGTGTTCTGTCGCTTCCTTTGGTGTAAGTTTGTATTGGAGCATCATTATTTTCTCTTGGTTCAGCAGTTAAATCTATTTTTCCTACACCTTTCCATACTTCTACTCTGTCCCCTTCATAATAAGCAAAGTAAAATGATCTTGTTGCTTCCCCATAAGTTTTCTGCCATTCATCATACTGTCTCTGGATTATTACAGAAGTTCTTTTTAATTGGTTCGCATTGTTTACTGGGATAATAACAACATTCCTGTTTTCTTTGTCTTTTAATATCTTGATAAACTGATAATCTTCAGCTTTTAATGGTGCAACAGGTTCAACATCTCCAGATAAAGGATTGTAAGTATATTCAACATCATTTTCATTAAATATAGTATAGGCATAATGTCTTTTACATTTGCCTCCATCTTCAATAAAATAATAATCTATTGTTTTTTCTTTTTCATTTATTTGTAAAAATACTTCTTTTCTAGATTCATCCACTTCTTCATCTGTTGCAAACCTCTCATCTATTTTTTTAGTTGAACTTTTAGTTGAACTAGTCGAATAAAATCCTTTTAATTTTCTAAATCCATTCTCTTTTGTACATTTTTGTCCGTCACCTTCCTTAAACTTATCTTTATTTTTCTCAAAAATTTTATCCTGAGTTAGAATCTCTTCTTCTTTTTCTCCTGTACCGCTGGCCCATCCAGTTACAAAATTCCATATTGTAAACAAAGCAGTTGTAGCCAGGCATATTTTTGTCCATGTTTCAACAACTTTCTCTAATTTCTCAATAGTCTTTGATAATTTGTCAATTAATTCCTGTGTTGAATTTATTTTTTTATCTAAACTTCTTGGAGATAATTTTATTGCTCTCTTTTCAATTGGTATATCCAAAGTAAATGTAGTTTCAGTAATTCCTTTTGTAAATCCAGAAAGCAGAGTAAATTCAACAGCTTTTGAAGTTTCTATTCCATCCAAAACAATAGTCTTGTCGCAGAAACTTGAACTTAATGTGTCTGTTTCAGATTCAACAGGCAGAAGAACTTCCTCAGATAAATATCTTCTGTCTAAATTTCTTAATGCCAAAATTGTCGTTGTAAGCTTACATTTTTTTGTACTTAAATCAATATCAGGATGGCTTATAACAACTCTTCCAGGCAAAATATTTTCTACTTTACAAATATTTCTGTTCTTTAACTCATCATTACAATCAGCATTGCCTTTAGTTATTTCTTTGCCAATTTCAACTTCTATTGGTTCTCTTTCTCCACCAACTCTAAATAAAGCTCTTGCTCTTCTTGCTCCTTTTATAGCCTCAACTTTAAACTCAGTTCCCCAGTCTCTCTGTATTTTAGTAAATCCGTTTTTTATTTTTTCAACATAGGTTTCAGATGTTTTTATATCTAAATCAAAATTTTTATCATTTATATTTGTCCCATCATAAATACCTTGCAGTTCTTTAAATTCACCTTCAACTAATATTACTTCTTCTCCAGTTTCTCTTATTAATTTAATATATTTTATTTTAGAAGTTTCTGAACAAGTTTGTTGTGGTATTTTCACTTCTTTCTCTGTTGTGCTAAAAGATTCGTCATCATTTTTATCATCCACTACTTCTATTTTGCTTGGACACTTTATAATAATTCTATCAACTTTCCAGTCTAGAATTCTTGTTCCTCTAATTAATGTATGATTTAATCCGTCAATAATTACATTAGCAGAATTTTCAGTTTCATCAATAATTTTATTCAGCCTTATTCTGACTTGGTCTTCAGGTTGAGTGCTTCCTCTTTCTAAGCTGACTGGAGCAGAATCTTTTCCTAAATAAGCTGGAACTTCAGTAATGAATTTTCCTTCGCTGTCATAAATCCTGAACATAGCGCTGTTAGTTAATACACTTCTTACAGCAACATGTCCCTTTCCATTAAATATATCTGCTTCAGGATCAAATATAACATCTTGCAAAGAAGTTAATGGAGTTTCTTTCATTATTTTTGTCTGCACTCCGCCTAATAAATTTGAAGTTACATCAGCTTCATATTCTATTCTTGCCTTTAATTCAACAGTAATCTTGTCAGGAACTTTGTGTTCTTTTTCTATTTTTCTTAATCTTAATACAATAGATCCTATGTCAGCCCAGCTCCAGACTTTTGGTTCAATATGCCTTACACCAGCTTGCGAGCTTCTATTTCCTTTGACTTCTGTTATAGTTACTTTTTGTATTCTTGGCAGTGTAGTAGATTCAGTTGGTGTTGCAGATAAATAAGCATAAATTGGAACATTTTGTTCTTCAAGTAAATTTGAAGTTAATACTCTTGGCTCATATCTGTTTACAATTATATTAATATCAGAAAGCTGTCCTTCATCTGTAATATCTTCTTCATTTTCAGGAACAGTAGCAGACAAAAATCCGTCTGTTTCTTCCTTGCCAACTGTTTTCTTCACTGTTTCTGCAAGTGTAAATGGCATGCTAATTACTAAAATTATCAGCATTAGTCCAATTACTCTTTTACTTGAATTCTGGTTTTTGTACATTTTTCTTTTCAAATGCCTTGCTTAATCCTGACAAACTAGTTGGTTTGCCAGCATAAGGAGCATGAACTACAATCTTTTTTCTTTGCAAGTCAGATTCTGAAACAGAAAATTCAACTTCTGAATATCCAGAAATAACCTTGTCAACTGTAGTTCCAGGAATAGTTGTCTTGACACATTTCTTTTCAGTTTGCTGGAACAAAGCTCCGGAGACTCCTTTTTTAGGAGCATTAAAGCAAGTCTCTATTTTTTGTTCTCTTAAGTCAAGCCCTTCTGGAAAATCAGATATAACATAGATAATTGCTTTGTAGTCTCCAGTAATTAATTTTAATTTTTTCTGTGTAGGATATAAAATAGTTTCATAATGATCTTTTTCTTCATTTGAAATCTGTATTTGCACTTCCTCGCTTTTATCTAAATTTCCGCTTCCAGCCCTTTCAACAGAAACTTCAACATCTAATTCTTTGTAAGGTTCTAAAAATAAAGTAGTTGTACTTTTCTCTAAAGTCGAAACAATTTCTTTTGAAGTATGATACCCTTCTTTAGTTCCAATTAAAGCACCATTCAAACACTGAGGGTAATTTTCTATTAAAATAGCATCATTTAAACTATTCAAGCTTGTTTTTCCAATACTGCATAAAAGACCAATGCACTTGTATTCTATCGTTACTTCATCTAATGGTTTTTCATTAAAGTCTTTTGTAAATACAGTTAATTCTTGTTTTCTTGCATCACAAATTCTATTGTCAAAACCTTCAAAAGATTTTCCAATAATCTCGCTTTTTCTTGGCTCATTATTGTCTATTATTACCTGAGTTCCAAACTGGAAAATAAAATCATCTTTATTTAAAATTACCAAAACAGGATACTTTATGTCGTAAATAAAGTGGTAAGTGCTTTGGCAGACAAATGATTCAGCTAAACCTCTTAGAGGACCTAATTTTGATGTGACTGACTGCCCTTTCAATAAATTTCCTTCTCTTGGATTTACATCTAAATCTAAAGGCCAGCTTTCAGAATACAAAAAATTTACATCTAGTAAAGGGTCATCTAAATCTGGCTCTAAAACAAAATAACTGTTTTCCTGGCTGCTTAATCTGTAATTAGTTCCTCTTACTTTTAATGCTTGTATGTTTGTTGAAACAATTTTCTTTAAATCCTCTCTGACTTTGTCAACAATCCATACAGGAGCAACACAGTCATTTGTAGAACCTGAAAATGGTATTTCTTCATAAGCAATCAACATTGTTTTTGTTTTATACTCCAATATATTTTCATTATCTAAATTATCAAATATTTTTTTGGCTTTTTCATATAATTCAAGCAGAGGAGAGTTAATTTTACTTGAAAATTTGTTAATTTCAAATTCAAAATCTTTTACTTTAATCCCAATGGGAAAATCCAAAGAAAATGTAGCTTCATTGCTGTTCAAAATAGTATTTGCTTTTATTTCACCTTGTTTAATTTCATATTCTGTAAAATCCTTGAAATTACCCAGGCAGTCAAGCACATTATCTTCTACATAAGCTGAAATTTGTTTCTCCATTTCTTTTTTTGTTGGAACTTGTCTAAATTGTATTTTATTCGGTTGTTCATAAAACCAGTAAGCAACTTTATTATCACGAAAAATAGTTAGGGCATTAGAGACAAGGTTTAATTCGCTTAAACCATATGGATCTCTAGGGATATTAACATACCCGCCCTGCTGCCCAACTATTTCTACACCTCTTTTCCCAGACTCTTTTAGGCAAGAAATAACGAAGTTTTGTATTGGCTTGATTTTTTCTGGGACTATGATATTTTCTTCAAAATCTTTTTTTAGTATATTTTTAACAACATAATCTTTGGTATAATAACCAAGTAAAATCGTGCTTAGTGCTACTAAACCAACTATTACAAAAAATGTAACCTGCCCCCTTTTTCTCATTTTTTCTTCAGTTTTTCTTTTAATAAATCATTAATTATCTTCTGTATGGTTTTTTCTTCCATAGCACATACTACTTTTAGTTTCTTGTGCACTTCCGGATCAATCTCTATGTTTACTCTTCCCATTTCTAAGTTATATAATTAATATAATAAAACTTAGTAATATAAGTTATTTGGAGATATATAAATGTTTTGCTGAAGGAAAAGTATAAAAAGACAGATATATAATTAAATATCAAATGGATAAATTAGGAAAAATTAATTTATTTGCCTTAAGAATTTTAGGTGCCATAATTGGCGCAGTTGGTTTTATATTTCTTGCATATCAAAAACAGCTTTTAGGAACTGTACTTATTGGTATCGGTTCTGTTTTAATAGCTGCTGGTGGTGGATAAAATGCCTGGATTAGAATTAGTTGGTATACTTCTGGTATGTGTTTCAATAATTTATTCTTTTTATAAGAAAAAGGATAATATTGCATTAAGTTTAATTATTGTTCTTTTGATTTTGTTGTATCTGCTCGGATATCTTGGGCCAGTTCCGACAAATTAATTTTATTTTTTGGTTAAGCTTTTTTCAAAAATGGTTAAACTGGGCCTGGCCGGAATTGAACCGACTACCTAATCCACGTCAAGGATTCGTCATACCGATAGACCACAGGCCCGTATAAAAAAACATTAAAAATTAGCTTTAAATTTCTTTTTATTGCCTAGGTCTATAATGAACACCAAGTACTCTATTGGCAAAAAATTCAGAAGATTCTCCAAAGAAATACTTGTTTTTGTCTTTGGCGCAAAAAGATTTTCTGTCAGCAGAAACTACCCATTCTCCACCTAAATCCACCCAAATTTCTTCTTCTATGACACTAAGCAAGCCAAATAAATCGCTTAAATTTCTTCTTTCTTTTTGATAAAGATCTTTTACTTGTGGCGGTTGTCTCTCAAGTAATTGAATAAATTCTTCATGATCTCCAGGTTCTTCTGTTTGGGTCTGTTTTTTACTTTCTTGCTTTGGTTCTTCTTTTTTTACAATTCCAACAAGCGATTTAAACCAGCCAGATTTTTCTTGTACTGGTTTTTCTGCTTTTTTAAGTGCTGGTTCTCGAATGCCTAAATAATCTCTTTTGAAATCTGAATCAAGCTTAGCTTCTGCTTTTTGAATTTTTGTTAAAAGATTTGCTTTAAAAGATCCTATCCAGATATTTTGACCATTCTCATCAGGAACTTCTTTCTCACTAGGCACTTTAAGAGTTACTATTGATATTGGTAAAAATCCATTCCCATTAAATGAAACTTCATAATTATCATTTACTATATTTTTTACATAAAGAAAAGGACCATGAGAATCTCTTTTTGGAACAACAAATTCTCCATAAATTCCTATGCCATCTGTTGTTCTGTCATTTTGAATTGTTCGGGAAGATTTTCTATCTATACTATATCTTAATAACATTCTTTGATGTTCTTGTCTTACATCAGGTTCTAAAGATTTGTTCATTTTATCACCTTTTTCTTTTTTATATTCTCTACCAAATTTACTATATTAATTTTATGTTATTAAGAAAATAAGCCTCCGAAGGGAGTTGCACCCTTGACCTGCGGTTCATTTGGATTTTGAATATTCAAAATTTACAAAACCGCCGCTATAGCTACTAAGCTACGGAGGCATATAAAAAATGATTTTTAGATATTTTATAAACCTTATTATCAGTTATAATAATTAATATAAGAATAATTCACCATTTACTAATCTATGAAGATAGTTCTTTTAGGTGCTCCTGGAGCAGGAAAGGGTTTGCAAGCCAAGCTTATAGTTGAATATTTAAAAGTGCCCCCAATTGCAACTGGCGACATGTTTAGGCAAATGGCTAAAGAACAAGATCCTTTAGGAGTTAAATTAAAAGAATATTTTGATCTTGGTAATTTAGTGCCAGATGATATTACAATAAAAGTAGTAAAAAGAAGATTGGAAAAACCAGATTGTAAATTAGGTTTTATTTTAGACGGATTTCCAAGAACTTTGATTCAAGCAGAAAGACTAGAGGAAATAACTAAATTAAACCACGTTCTTTTATTTGAAGTTCCTGATAAAGAAATAATTGATAGATTAGCTCACAGAGAAAATTGTGATGATTGTAAAATAACTTATGGCAGGGATTTATCTCCAAAACAACCGCATATTTGTGATAATTGTAGTAAATCATTATCTAGAAGAGTTGATGATAATCCCGAATCTATTAAGACAAGATTGCAGGTTTACAGAGAAAAAACACAGCCCCTAATTAGATTCTATGAATCTAGGGGATTGTTAAGGAAAATTGAAGGTCATCAGTCTTACAAAACAGTTGCTGATGATGTAAGAATAATTCTTGGAGCATGGACTCTATAACAAAAATTATATAAAATAAAAAAATTAAATTTAAGCTGATGAAACTTGTTTTTTTAGGCCCTCCAGGATCAGGAAAAGGAACTCAGGCAGAATTAATTTCTGAAATTGTTGGTATTAGGCATATCTCAACAGGAAATATGTTTAGGCAATTAGCAGATGAAGGAAATAAATTAGGTATAGAAGCCAGGGATAAATATTGGAGTAAAGGAGAGTTAGTTCCAGACGATATTGTAATTAATTTAGTTAAAGAAAGGTTAAAAAAACCAGATTGTAAATTAGGTTTTATTTTAGACGGATTTCCAAGAAATTTAAATCAGGCTAAATCATTGGATAAAATAACAAAAATAGACAAAGTTGTTTATATTTATTCTTTTGAAAAAGAAATTCTTAAGAGATTTGAAAACAGATATCAGTGTAATAACTGCAATATTGTTTATGGTTTAGGAAAACAGCCAAAAAAACAAGGATATTGTGATGAATGCCATAAAAAGCTTATAAAAAGAGAAGATGATAATTCAGAAATCCTAAAACAAAGATTAAAGATATTCTATGATACTGTAAATCCTATTGTTAAATATTACCAGGAAAAAGGGATTTTAATTGAGGTTAATGGTGAAAAACCAGTAGAAAAAGTAAAAGAAGAAATCTTAAATAAAATACAAGCTAAATAAGCTAAAATATTAAATATCTGTTGTTAATTCTAAATTATATGTTTGATAACAGGGATATTGCTTTAGATTTTGTAAAAGCCTCTGGCCCAGTATTGCCAATTCAAATAGCTAAAAGGCTTAATACTAATACAATGTTTGCTGGTGCAATTTTATCTGAATTAATAGCTAATAAATTAATAAAAATAAGTCATGCTAAAGTGGGCGGAAGTCCTGTATATTATGTGAATGGGCAGGAAGAAAGATTAGCAATTTTATATGAGCATTTGCCTGGAAAAGAAAAAGAAGCATTTAATTTATTAAAAGATAATAAAGTCTTATTAGATGATCAGCAGGAACCATCTATAAGATTTGCTTTAAGCCAGATTAAAGATTTCTCTTTTCCTTTTTTTGTAAACATTAATAACAATAATATTAAAGCGTGGAGATGGCATTTAGTTTCAGAGCAGGAATCTGCACAAATAGTAAAAGATTTCTTTAAACAACCTGAACAAATAGAGCAAAAAAAACCAGAGATTATTCAGGTACAGGAAAAAGTAATTGTTGAAAATAAAGTAGAAGTTTCTGAAAAAGAAACTGTAGTTAAGACAAAAAAGCCAGTTGAAAAAAGCAAATTCTTTGAACATGTTTACAATTTTCTAAATAAAAATAAAGTTTCAGTATTGCAGGAAGAAATAGTGAGAAAAAATAAAGAACTGAATTTAATTTCAAAATTACCCTCTTCTTTGGGAGAGTTAACTTATTTAATAAAAGCAGCTGATAAAAAAAGCATAAGTGAAAAAGATGTTATTTATGCTTTTAATAATGGAAATTTAAAGAAAATGCCAGTCATATTATTAAGCAGGGGAAAATTAAGCAAAAAAGCAGAAAAATATATTAATGAAAATCTCAAGGGCTATTTAACATTTAAACCCTTAGAATAGTTTTATAAAATATACTTTTTTAATTCTGGTTATGAATACTTATTTGTTTATTTTCGGCAGAGACAAGAACTTGTCATTAGTAGAATTAATTTCTTATTTAATGAGAAAAGACCTGAACTATAGGTTAATTAAAGTAACAGACTTATTTGCCGAAGTGCAGATAGAAAGTTTTGATTATAAACAAGCAATTAAAGAACTTGGTGGCATAGTAAAAATAGCTGAATTTTTTGATATTAATAAAATAAAAATAGAAAAAAACAAAATTATTTTTGGTTTGGTAATCTTGTACAATGATATTAGATTAATAAGCCAGCTATATGAATTATTTAAAACAGAAAGAGTTAAGGCAATTCAGAAAAAACCAAGAAAAGCAGTATTTTCACCAAAAGAATCTAGGAAATTAGATCTTGAATTATTTGTTTTTAAAAATAAACTAGCTAAAGTAATAATAAATTCTAATCCTTCTGAATTTAAGGAAAGAGATGAAGCAAGGCCTTATTTTGATAAATTAAAAGTAACTTCTTTAAGATTAAGCAAGATTCTTGTAAATTTATCTCAGATAAAGGAAAATGAAACCTTGGTAGATCCTTTTGTAGGTGCAGGTTCTGTTTTGCAGGAAGCTATGTTAATGGGAATTAATGTCCTAGGTACAGATACTGATAAAAGTAGTGTTGAAGGAGCAATAAAAAACTTGGAGTGGATTAAAAATAAATACAGATTAAAATCAAATTTTAAAATTCATAATCTTGATAATAAGGAAATAGATAAGATTATACAAAATATAGATGCAGTTGCTACAGAGCCTTATTTCGGTCCTTTTTTCAAGAGAATTCCTGATTTTAAGGAAGTTGAAAAAATAATAAAAAATATTGAAGATATATATTATAATTTGTTGGTAAAATTAAAAAAAATAGTAAAGAAAAATCATTTTATAGTTTTTCCAGTTCCTTTATATAAGACAACTAAAGGTAGAACAACTTTGGATTTTGAAAATATGGTGAAAGAAATTGGTTTTGAAATTTATTCTCCAGTGGATTCTGTTAAAATGCCCATAAAATATAGCATAAAAGGCAATATTGTTGAAAGATTAATTTATATCTTAAAAAATTCTTAATTCTTGTAAACTTTCAATTCAATATCATTAAATGTTTTTTCAATAGAATAATAAATTTGAATTTTATTTTCTTTTGGTAAAGGCTCTTTAACTTTTAGAAGAATACTATTTGAAATAAAATTATTAGAACAAGAAAAATACACTTTTTTATTATTCAGGTATACATTTGGATTAATTGTTTTTGTCGCTCTTCCACAAAGAACATCTTCTTTAGATTTGATTTGTATTCCTGAAATATTTTCTTTTAATCCATCCTCTAAAATAAATGATAAATTTATATGACAATAATAAGGATTTATACATTCAGTTTTTAAATTATAATATTTTTCTATTGTTATTTTTTCTCCATGTGGAGTAGTATAATAAATTAAACTAAATAAGCCGACCAAAAAAGCAATAATTAAAGAAATTATTAAAATTGCTTCTTTAGGTGAATTCTTATTAATTTTCTTACCCAATTTAAATAAAGAAATACTTATATGTTATATAAATTTTATGAAAACAAAACAAACCCATAACATTTATAAACCTGCTAAAATAAAGGTTTTCTCCATGGGAAGAATAAAAACAGCAATGGTAAAAAATCTTACTAAAAAGCTCTATAAAAATCATAAACCTTTATTTAAGGAAGATTTTAATGAAAACAAACTAGTTTTAGCTGATTTAATTAAGACAGAATCTAAAAAGCTTAGAAATGTGATTGCAGGCTATTTGACAAGGTTAGTAAAACAAGAGAGATTAGAAAATACTTAGGGGGATAAAAATGACAGAAAATCAAGAACAAGAAGAACATCAAGAACATGAGACACACGAAAGACACGACAGACAAGATGACCATACGGTTTTCATAGGAGCCAAGCCATTCATGAATTATGTAACTGGAGTGGTTATGCAGTTTACAACACAGGGAGCAGGTGAAGTTCTAATCAAAGCAAGAGGCAAGTTCATAACAAGAGCAGTGGACGTAGCAGAAGTCGCAGTGAAGAGATTTTTAGAAGGACAAATAAAAGTCAACAACATAAAAATTGACAGTGAAGGATTCAAAAATAAAGATGGCAGAGATGTAAGAGTAAGCACAATAGATATCTCTCTTGTTAAATTTTAATCTTATTCTTTTTTTTAATCTAATTTTAAGTTTTGGCTAATTTAGATAATTCTTCAGCACAGGATATTTCTGGGGTAACTACAAAATCAGCTCCAGCTTTCTTCATCTTCTTAATGTATTCTTCTTTGTGTGATCTTGCAAATATCTTTAATTTCTTGTTAAGTTCCTTCGCAGTTAAAATTATCATTATATTTTTTTCAGATTCAGGCAGTACTGACATTAAACATTTTGCCTTTCTAATACCAGCTTCTTCTAAAGTTTCTTCTTCCAAAGAATCACCTTCATAAACTAAATGTCCTTTTTTTCTTAATTGATTAATGTTAAATTCGTCTTTTTCTATTATTACATAGGATTTTTTTTGTTGTTGAAGAAGATTTCCTAAATGATGCCCAACTCTCCCCCCGCCGCATATGATATAATGATTTTTTAATTTTTTAATTTTATTCATGATTCTAGCCTCCTGAAAATTAAAATTGACTAATTTGCTCTCCATTAAAATATCAAAAGTTTCCCATAATGCCATCCAAAATAGTATTACTCCAAATAAAGCGAGAAACAATTTTACAATTTTTGCACTGCCATGAGTTTCTCCTTCATATAAAAAAGATATAACCTCAACTGTTTTAAAAAAACCATCGCCAAAAGTAGTATTTTCAGTCAAAGAAAAGCCAACAGTGCCAAAAACTAAAATAAATAAAATAATTAAAACTAATAATATTAGTTTCCTTTTTATACCATCCTCTTTTTCTAAACTCATTCTAATCTTTTCTAATTAATCAGCTATATAAACATTTTTAACAAAAGCCAAGTAGCAAAAGCGAAAATATTTAAACAAAATTCATTTTATTTAACTAAAGATGAAAACAATTTCAAGAGATACTCCATTATCTGAAATAACACTAAGAAAATATGAAAAGCCTGTAAACTTAGATCAAAGAGAATTAACAAGAAAAATATGCCTGTCCATTGGTTTATTACAACCAGGTGATTCAAGAGATGTTGTTGTTGACATTCTTCATGTTTTGTTGCAAAATAAAGACAAGGAACTGGATTCAGAGCAGATTAAAGAAGAGGTAATTAAATTCAGAAAAAAAGAAAAGCTGCAGTTAAAAGGAATAGCTTCTTCAAATATCAGAAGGCAGTTAAGAAGATTAAGAGGTTTGTTCTTGGTTGAAAAAGTAAAAAACGCTTATAGGATTACAGAATTTGAAACATTGATAAGTACTTTTGAAGAAAGAATAGAGCAGTTTTATTTAAAATCAATCCTGGAAAGAGTCAAGGAATATTTTAAGGCTATTAAATAAATCAATTTTCAAGATATTCTTTAACAATTTTCTTCATTTCTGCAGTCATTGAAATTTTATCGAGATCTTTTAATTCTACAAATTTAAAATTTTGATGCTCGGGATGTATTATTTTGTCAAACTTTTTTACAGTAACTGAAAAATTAAATTGCCTTGTTTTGCTTTTATCTTCAGATTCATATTCAAAATAACCTAAAAACTTGATAATTTTCTTAATTTCTAAACTTGTTTCTTCAAATAATTCTCTTTTAATAGCTTCAGGTAAAGACTCATCCTTTTCAACTTTACCGCCTGGAAGTTCATAAACATTTGGTAAAAAGTCATCTTCTTTCCTTAATAACATAAGGACTTTTTTATTTTTTACAACTAAAATTCCAGTTGAAAATCTATTAGTTCCTTCTTTTCTGGCTTTTCTAATAAGATCTTCAAAATCAATTTTCATATTATATAATTTTATTTAAATTTTTCCAAATTCACATATGTCATGAAGACCTTGCTGAAAAACTCTTCCTTCTTTAACTAGTTTTGATAAGTTTGTAAATTGTTGTTTAGTTAAGCTTTTGAAAGCATATGATCCCTTTCCTTCAAGCATTTGTTCTAAAAGTAACAAAGCACCATCTAAACAACCCCAAGCAGAATAAAAGTTAAGTTCAGATATATTTTTGTAAGCACGATATATCCCTTCTAAAATGTCATTTAGCTCTACCTCGACATTTATATTTTTTTCGGCAACAACAAATTTCAAAGTTTTTAATTCTGTTTTTATTTCTTTATACCATCTTAAGTTAATTTCGTTAATTTTCATTTCAACATCTAAAAATTTTATAAGTTTAACCTATATTAATTTTATCTTTTCTAATAATTCATTCTTTTGTTTCCTGCTTGTATATGTTTTCCCAAATCTTACTAAAATAGGATTTACTTTTATCCAGTATTCTTTAGGAAATAAAGTCTTTAAATCCTCTTCTACTTTATCTGGATTCTTATTTGTTGACCATCCAAGAAAATTTGAAATATAGTGAGCGTGGGTGTCTATTCCCAAACCAGGTTTTCCAACTTCAGATAAAAATACATTTGCAGTCTTCCTTCCTACTCCTGGTAATTCAATTAGTTCTTCTATAGTTAGAGGAACTTCTCCTCTATACTTTTCATTTAAAACTTTAGCGCAGTTTAAAACATTTTTAGATTTATTTCTGTAAAAATTAACTGGTTTTATTATTTTAGAAATATCGGCTAGTTTTGCTTTAGCTAATTTTTCAATTGTATCATAGTTATTAAATAATTTCTCAGCAACTGGAATTGTAACTTCATCCCTTGTTCTGGCAGACATAATAGTTGATATTAAAATCTTCCAGGGTTGGTCCCATTCTTCGGCAGCCAGTCTAATATTAGACCCTAATTTTTCAAGTTCTTTTAATTGCCTTAGAATTTTACTCATTTAAATACAGATCCTTCTTCCTTGCTCCAGAATAATAAATCAAGCTCATCCATTGGTATATTTAATTTATTTGAAAAATCTTTAAACTTGTTCTCTATTTCTAAATACTTCTTTTTAGTCAATGTTTTTGGTATTTCTTCTATTACTTTTTGTTCATATAAGTTTTTTAAAATATGTCTATCTAATATTGCTAAATCTCTTCTTCCAATATTTCTTAAGAAATGTCCCGATTCTTTGTATGAAATTCCCTTAATATTTTCAATCAGCCACTCTCTCATTTCATAAGCATTCAATTTTCTTAAATTTTCAATAATTTCTTTATATTTTCCTTTGGCTTCAATCAAGTATTTTGTTTTATTGTTTTGGAATCTTGTTCTTCCCAGTAAAAAAGTTAATGGATTAATCTCTTTATTTAAAAAATCATTTTTCTTCAAATCTTCAATTGCTTTCCAGCATAGTTTAGCCTTGCTTTGGGGGGTCAAAATACAAAAGCATAATTCATAAAACAAGTCTTCATCTTTGTCAATTTTCTTGAAATCATTGAGTCGTTGCTTTATTGTTTCCTTTTTCTGTTCATAAACTTTAAGCAGTTCCATATTTTTCCGCAAACGCTTTTCTTAAAAGGGTTTATTTGTTTAAAAGAGTATTTACATCCTGCCAATTATTAAATCTCTTTATATTTCCATTTAAATAAGCTGTTTTATTCCAAGGTTGGTCAAATAATAACACTTTAACTCCTGTTTCAGCCAAAGAAGTTGCAGTACTGGGGTCATCATCAATTACAGAGCTACAATTAAGTTTCCTGCTGAGTTCAATTTTACTTGGGCCCTTTTCTTCTCCTTGTCTTGGATATTGATTTACTAAATGTATCTCTAAAAAACAATTTGGGAAAAATTCATTAATCCATTTTTTTGTGCCTTCTAATCTGGTAAAATCTCTTCCTGAAATTAAAATTAACTCATTCTTTTTAGCTAAATTAGCAATTACTTTTTGTGAATTTTTTATAGGCAGTATCTTGCTGTGGAAATTGCTTTTTTCAAATTCCCTGAAATAATCCTTTTCTTTTTTCATTAACTCGCAGATTATTTTATTATAAGCATGTTCATTTAATTTTTCTTTATTAACTTTAAATTTATATTTATGCTCCATATACTGCAAAAAAGTAGAAGTAGTGTCAGCAATTGTATCATCAATATCAATATGTATTCTTGTCATTTATCCAGAAAAATCCTGCTAGCTAAAGGCTCCTGCTGTTTATTATATTTTGATTCTTTTCTTTTGTTGTAGGGAGTTTCTGAAGGTGAAGTTAATGTGTCAAAAGTTAATCTGCATACTCTTGTTCCTGGCCATAAGCTTACAGGAACTTTTGATATATTTGCAATTTCCAAAGTTAAAAACCCTTCAAAACCTGGATCAACGCTTCCAGCAGTTGAATGAATAACAACTCCTAATCTTCCTAAAGAACTTCTTCCGTCTAATCTTCCTACTAAATCATCTGGAATTTTTACATATTCTTTAGTTGAGCCCAATACAAATTCTCCAGGATGTAGGATAAATGGTTCAGAATCTTTCTTTTCCAGAGTTTCCATCATGTCAGCTGGAATGCTGTCTCTTGTGTCTATGTGTGTTACTTGAGTAGTCTTAAAAATCTTGAATTTGTTTCCTAATTTTAGATCTACAGAAGCTAATGTAATGTTATTTACATCTGCTCCATCAATTACTAAAGATCCTTCAGTAATTCTCTTTTTTATGTCTCTGTCACTTAATACAGCCATTATCTTGTTTTCAAATTATTTAGTATGTTAGTTAATTGATCTTTGCTTGCCTTTAATAAATTTTTATCTTCTCTGCTTATAGCATTTTCAACAATAGGTTTTGCCTCTTCTTTGGGTTTTTCTTCAACTATAATTGGTTTTAATTCAAGTTTATTGTCCTGTAAATAATGTAAGTTTAATTTAATTGCTATTTCCGCCTTCATTAATTCTAGTCCAATATCTAAAGCATGTGGAACTAATGAAATTATGTTTTCTTTCACTAATAAATCCCTCATCTGCTCAGCAGATTTTGCTTTATAGATTCCTAAAGTTTCTTTTGTAGCTGACGTATGTTCAACAATAATTTCTTCATCTTCTATATTAATAATTAAATTTCCTCTTGGATCAAATTCAGATAATAAACCAGAATATCTGGGCAAGTACATTTCAACAATTTTCTGGCACCTTTCCCATGAATCATCATAAATATGTGCTGACTGTGATAAAATAACTAAATTGCCTAATTTTAATTCAGTATTTTCTCCTTTAGCCTTTAATCCCTCTTCAACTTGTTTTCTTATTTCTTCTTGTAAACATCTTAAAGCTAAAGCATTTTCAGGATATCCTTCAAACATATCATGGCTTCTGAAGATACATGTCATAAATAATTTATTGTCATTTATTCTCATCCATATATGATTCAAGCACGGACTTCCTCCTAATGTTAAATCTTTTACAGTATCCCACAAACTTATCACAACAGCTCTTGAAACAGGTTCTCTAGTTAATTTTTCTATAGCTCCTTTTACCTGGTCTATTCCAAACCAACTTCTCATTCTGCTTCCATAAGTATACTCATTTTTTGTAGTTCCTCCAGGTAAATCTCTTGTCATTCTCGGAATATATTCATTTACATGCTGCTTATCAGAAGGAAAAAAATCAGGCACATTCAAATTATTTGGATCTTCATCAGATATAATAGACATTAAATTTACAATTTCTTTTTGCATGTCATCATAATGTGTTCCAGATTCTTTTCCAAATTTTAAGATAGTATCTAAAACTTTAAGCCATGCTTCTGCAACTGTTCTTCCTCTTACTACATATCCAATATACTCTCCTACATATTTTTTAACTTCTTCTTCTTTCTTAACAAAAATCATCTTCTCTCTTTTTTTCTCAGGCATAAGTAAAGTAGAAAAATCAAAATTAGTTAAATCAGGAACTTTAACAAATAAGACACTTTCTCTAATTAAATTCAAATTTTCTTCTGGAATATCTAAATCAATATATCCTTCATATTGGCTGTTTATTCTCCAGCAGGGTTTTTCAGTTGTGTCTGTCTTGCCTTTGAAAAAACCTTTTTCAAAAAAATCTTTTAAAACAATTCCTGATTTGGAAAAATCCACCCCAGTTAATAAAAGAACAGAAATTTGCGGGTTAGCCAGTAAATTTCTTATTAATAAATCCAGTCCTCTTTCAGAACTGTATAAAGGACCCATTACACAAAATTTGGTATTGTCAATTCTAGAAGCAAGTTCTTTTGGCTTGCTCCATAAAGTTACAATGCCTATATTGCTTTCAGGATTTCCATAAATTAACCTGGATCCTTTGTAAAGAGCTTGAAACAAAACTAATTCACCCCCATTCAAAAATCTTATCTCTGTTTTTATATATAAATTTTTAGCTAATTTAGTATAGTAATAAAAAATAATTAAATTAAGACTTTTTAGATAGTTAAGATCCAGTATCGCATTTAACTCCCTTAATATACTCAATACTGGTTTTTATTTTCCAATCTGGACTAGCCTTTGTTCCAGCTTTTTTGTAATTGCTAAATTTATCTGGTTTTTCATTTTTAGCAGATAAACTTAAATCAAATTCACAAAAACAGTAATCACTATAATCTTCTTTCCAAACAGCGCTAATGAACTTAATATCTTTATTTAAGTTTATCATTTCAGGATCTATTTTTTCTTCTCCATATCCTGTCCAGTGAATTACTTTTTCTGCTTCTTTATATTCTTTTATAAAAGTTCCCAATAAGTCTGTCTTCTTTTGATGATAATGATCAGATGTAAAATCTTCTGGATGATAGTCTTTTTTATTAAAGCCTGATCCAGTTTCTTTTTGTCCTCTTTTCTCATAACCATCATCATAATATTCATAAAAAGTAAAGCTCTGGCTCCATTGTCCCTCTAAATATTCTTTTGGATCTGCATTCGCATGAATTTCAAAAAAATACTTCAGAAAATAACTTTTTCCATAAGGATAAAGATATTCTCCTAATTCATCCTTGTTTGTTCCTTTCTGTGTTTTTAATTTTTCATCTACTTTACCCGCGAATTTTAATGTCATCTTACACCCATCCTTTTTTATTGTGGGTTTATCTTTATCATCCTCAACAAAAGGTGGTGGGTTTGGTATATCTTCTCTGACTTCAATTCCAACTTTTTGACCTTTATCTCCTTCGGGATCAGGTGTTTCAACTCTTTCTCTCTTTCCATCCTTCAGATCAATTGGAATATTTTTCTCTCCTTTCTGACCTGTTTTATCAGTCAATATTAGAGAGAGTTCATATTTTCCAAAACCATCTTCTTGAATTATTTTATAATCTTCTATTGAATTCCAAAAAACCTTTGTAAATCCAGAAATTTCTAAATCAGTTTTTTCAAATTTAGTATTTAATTTAATATCTTCCTTGTCTTCTTTTTTTAAAACTAATTCTGATTTTTTAATATCTCTTTCCCTACTATCATCAATTATAGTAAATTCAATATTTTCTTCAGGGCTTAGAGATAAAGTAAACAGTTTGTCTGGCAAGTCTATACTTGGTTGTGGAGAAATATCTTGATTTCTTATTTCATTAAAATAATTTTTTATTTTAGTTTTTATATTTTCAATATTTAATTCTATATTAATAACTGGAGAAAAACCATCATTTTCTTTAAATTCAAAAGGCCCCTCTATCCTATCTTCTTCATTTCTTTCAGGGAAATATTTAAAGTACAAATATCCGTTACCCTTTGGATTATTTAATTCAGATAAATCCTCGCCTTGTTTACCAGTTATAGTAAAATTAAACAAACTAAAGCTAATTCCAGAAATTAATAATATAATAAATCCAAACAATAAAACTCTAGTATTCTTGTCAAATTTCACCACTTTTATTCAAATAACACTAGGTTATATCTTATTTAAATTTATTTCTTATTTTCTTCTTTAATAACAACTGGTAATTTATATTCTCCTCTTTTTCCTTTCTTGTCTCTCATTTCAAGAATAAATGTACAATCTCCCCTTGGAATTTGATTATATTGATCAGTAACTTCCCAATGAGCTAAAGCAACACCACTTAATTCTAAATCTATAGCTGAAGCACTTAAATATAGTTTAGTTTCTATACCAGTTCTTTTTTCTATTAAATAAGCTTCACAAGAAACAATATCTCTTTCTCTGCTCTCATCAACTATATCAAAACAAATATTAGTATCTGGAGAAATAGTTATAGTCTGAGGTAACTTTACATAGGGTTTTGGGCTTTGATTTAAAGAACATCCAGATAAACTAAGAGCTCCTGCCAAATAAACTATTTTAGCTAATTTGTTAAATTTCATAGTTTTACTACTAAATAGTTAATATATAAATCTTTTGTTCAATATTCTATCCCTCTTCTTGCTGAAACTCCTTTTTCATAATAATGTTTTACTAGTTTCATTTCAGTTACCAAATCAGCCATTTCAACTATTTTTGGATGTACATCTCTTCCAGTAATAATTAATTCAGTAGTTTTATTTTTATTTTTAATCAACTCAATTAATTCATTTACATCAACAAACCCATATTTTACAGCTACATTAATTTCGTCTAAAACAACTAAGCTGTATTCATCTTTAGAAGTTACTTCTTTTGCCTTGTCAAATGCTAATCTTACAAATCTTCTTTGCTCTTCATCATTCAAAAAACAATATCTGCACGGCCCACATTCAATATCTTCTCTTACATGATCAAAATAATGTACTCCTTGATCAAAACCAATTAATTTAAGTTGTTTTTTTTCCTTAATGCATCCTCTTCCATATTGCAGAAATTCATTATTAGGCAGAAAATTTTTAGCACTAATGTATTCTCCAGTATAAGCCCCGCCCTTCATAAATTGTATAATAAAAACCTTTAATCCCTGGCCAATGGCTCTCAAAGATAATCCCATTGCAGCAGAAGTCTTGCCTTTGCCATCTCCAGTATAAACATGTACAAGTCCTAATTTATCTCCTGCTGTCATTCTTTATTTTCACAAACTTAATTATTTCTTTTCCAAGGTTTTCTTTTGTAAAGAAAAGCTTATTTGTTAGGTTCTTTTAAATTTATAACCTGCTCAATCCTGCTTCCATCTCTGTATATTGTAATTCCCTTGCATCCCAATTCATGAGCTTTAAAATATCCCTTTTCTACATCTTGTAGAGTTGCTGTAAAAGGGAAATTAATTGTTTTTGAAATTGCATTGTCAATATGTTTTTGAAATATTGCTTGCATCTTGACATGCCATTCAGGTGTAATCTGATGTGAAACAACAAATATCCTTTTTATTTTTTCTGGAATTTCTTCAATACCGTTCAATGATCCTTGTTCAACAATAGTTTTTATTAATGAAGGTGAATAAAATCCTTTTTCTTTTGCTATTTTCTCAAAGTGCTTGTTTACAAACATGATTTGCGTATTTCCTAGAACATTTCTCATGTAACCAATAGCAAAATTAGGTTCAATGCTGTTGCTTGTTTCAGCTAAAATGCTTATACTTCCAGAAGGAGCAATTGCTGTGACAGTCGCATTTCTCATTGGTGTTTTCTTGTAAAAAATACTTTTCTTGTAATTTGGAAAATTTCCTTTTTCTATTCCTATATTTTCAGATTCTTCTCTTGCTGTTTTTTGTACAAACTTGATTAATTCCTCAGCAATTTCCAAGGCTCTTTCAGAGTTATAAGGTACTTGCATTTCATATAATAAATCTGCAAAACCCATTATCCCTAGTCCTATTTTTCTGTTAGACTTTGTTATCTCATTTACTTTTTCTATTGAATAATTAGAAACATCAACAGCATTGTCTAAAAATCTTACAGCTAACTTGATTGTTTCTTTTAGTTTTTCATAATTTATTTCATTCTCTCTGACAAATTTCTCCAGATTTATCGATCCTAAAAAAGCCCCTTCATAAGGATATAAAGCCATTTCAGCGCAGCTGCTTGTAATTTCTAATTTTCCCAATTCTGGAGTTGGATTTTTTCTATTAATATTGTCTAAAAATATTAAACCAGGCTCTCCATTTTTCCATGCAGTGGAAATAATCATGTCAAATATTTTTCTTGCATTTAATTTAGAAACAGATTTTTCTGTAGAAGGATCTATTAATTCATAATCATCATTTTTTCTTACCGCTTCCAAAAATTTATCAGTAAGTCCAACTGAAATATTGAAATTATTCAAGTAATTCTGGTTTTCTTTAGCCCCAATAAAATCAATTATGTTGGGATGATCACACCTTAAAATAGCCATATTGGCACTTTTTCTGTTTCCTCTGCATTTTATTAATTCGCTCGCGCTGTTGAAAATATGCATAAAAGAAACAGGCCCGACAGCTTTTCCATAATTTTCAGAAGTTCTACTTCCTCTCGGCCTTATTTTGGAAAAATTAAATCCAGTTCCAACTGTTTTTTTCTGTAAAGTGACTGCATGCAATAAAGAAGTAAAAATATCTTCCAGGCTGTCTTCAATTGGAATAACAATTGAACTTGATAAAGAAGTTGAATCAGTTCCAGCATGAGCCAAAATTCTTCCAGATGGTAAAAACTCTAAATTGGAAATTATTTCAAAAAATTTCTTCTCTAAATCTTTAGTATATTGCTCGTCTTTGTTGTATTTTTTTTCAACATTAGCCATACATTTTGCAGCTCTTTGGAACATCTGGTTTGGAGTTTCTATAATATTGCCGTTTTCATCTTTTAGCAAATACTTTGCTTCAGCAATTTTTAATGATGTTATGCTTAAGTCAGAATCATCTATTTTACCGATTAAGGATTCCTTGGCTTCCCTTATCACAGTTCTTTTATATCTATATAAAATAAAAGATTTGGCAACTTCAGCCAATCCTTCTGTTATCAAAGCTTTTTCTATTAAATCCTGTATATCCTCAACATGTGGAGTGTCTTTCTTATTGAACTTATTTTCAAGTTCTTCTTCTATTAAATTTGCTAGTTTTTCAGCTAATTCCTGGTCAACTTTATTGACAGAACTCATAGCCTTGAATATGGCATCAACTATCTTGTCTTTGTTAAAAAGAACTATTCTTCCATCTCGTTTCCTGACTTTTGTAACCATATTCCCCCAAAAAGCTACTTACTCCAAATACATTTATAAGAGTTTCTAATGATAGTAATAAAGTTTTTAAAAAGAAAAGTTCTATCAGTTTATATGCAAAAAGAGGAAGTATTAGTTCTATTGACAATCACAATTCTATTTTCTTTTTTATTATTTTCAAATTTATCTGGAAAGCATTTAGCAGGTTTCCAAACCTACGATACAGGAACTTATGATACACCAACTACATCATCATCAACAGCAGAACCAACACCAGCAACAGACACATCATCATCAACAGCAGAACCAACACCAGCAACAGACACATCATCATCAACAGCAGAACCGACTCCAACTTCGAATGAAGAAGAATGCAGAGCTGCAGAAAGAAAAAAATACGATGACTGTATGACAAATGCCCAAACAGAATATAGTATTTGTACAAATCAAGCAGATTATGAATATCAGCAGTGTTTAGCTGTAGTTGGTACTGAATCGACTTATAATCCTTGTTACACTTCAGTAAATGAAAAATATGATAGATGTCGTTATAATCGTAATGAATTTGAAGCTAGATGCTCAAAAATATTAACAAATATGGATACAACATGCAGCCCAGTAGCTGGTAGTTATGGTAATGCTTAAAAATTAATTTTCTTCAGGAGTTCCTAAAAAATTCCCGCTGGAATTCAAAGGATAATTTCCATATAGTCCCTTTATCAAAAAATTCCCCAAATAAAGCAACCAGCCTATATTTTCACCATTAAACTCATTGCTGTGGTCTAACAAAATTTTATTGTCATACATTTCTCCATGCATTTGTAAGTAATGAATAGCTCTCTCTCCCCCACCTAAAAAAGGAATTGTTTCAGGATCATCTAAAGCATCTTCAATAGTAAAAGATTTAGGCACTCCTCTCCTATTATCATAATCTAAAACCCATACTAACCTGTTTCCTTTTTCATCAGTTAATCCATCTAACTCAATCAGTCTGTAAAAATCTAAATTAAGTATTATTCCTGCACCTTTTTTTAATCCCTTGTCAATTGCTTCCAGAATATTGCCTGGACTTGAAAAATAATTATCTTTCAAATGAGAGTAAACTATTCTTTTTTTGCCTTGCCTGCTAAGCCCAATAGCTTTCATGCTAGTGCTGATATATAAATCTCGCCACAAATCAGTATTAAAAGGATTTTCTATTTTAATATCAACAATTTCAGGCATTGTAAGCGCCCTATGTTTTCTAAGTTTACAAACTCCTAAAGCCTCATTTAAATAATCTGAAGAAAAAGGTTCTACTTCAATAACTCGCCCAGTATGTAGTACTTTCATAACTGAAAATTAAAAAAGAATTAGTTTAAAATATTTCTGTTTTCTCGCAAAATTTCAGGAGATTATAAGCATCAAGGTTCTTATTCACAAGTCTTTATTACTTTGCCGTCTTCTATTTTAATTTCACAGGTATTTTTATCTGTACTTTTTTCTATAAAATTAGAAATAACAGTTTCTCCAGTATCAAAATTAATTTCTTCTATTTTTACTGGATGATTTTCTTTTATAGAATGGTAAGCAGTGCTTAATGTTCCATTTTCTAAAACAAATACCTCATCTCCTTTTAATAAAAGCTCTTCGCTGTTAGTATAAACTTTAAATGTTTTCTTCTTAATTTCTTGGAATTCTGTTTGTTCTTGGGCAACACTTAAAATAGGATATCTGGATCCATCTCTGTATATTGTAATTCCTTTTAATCCTTTTTTCCATGCATCAAAATAAATATCTGAAACCATATCAGGTTTGATGCTTTCAGGCAAATTCACTGTGCTTGAAATGCTGTGGTCAATATATTTCTGGCAGATTCCCTGAATTTCAACTCTTTTATCTGCTTTGATAAAATGAGATGTTCTAAAAAAACTTGTAGGCAATACTTTCCTTAATTCTTCTAAATTAGTTATATCTTGTGCTTTTTCATTCAAGTTTTTTAAATCTAAATAAGCCTGTATAGTTGGATGAAATACATTATAAAATTTAGAGCTTTCTTCTTTGTTTAAAGTCTCAGATCTTCTTTGATAATATAAAGCAAAAATAGGTTCTACTCCAGAACTTACACCAACATAATATTTTTCTTTATTTTTAAATCCTAGAACAACATTCGATATTGTTCCTGTTGGAGCAATAGTTAAGATAGCAATATTTCTCAATCCATTTTTTCTTATTAAATCTTTTACATCTTGGTCAATAGATTCTTGGAAAAATGGGCATTTTGAATAAGCTTCATAATTAAATAAAGGAGATGGCTCCTTTTCCAAAGCTAAATAAGATGAAGCTTTGTAAGCAGTATTTGCAATAAATTTCATTACCTTTCCAATTAATTCTAAACCTTCATCAGAATCATATCCAATACTCAATTGATTTAGCATATCAGCAATCCCCATCACTCCCAGTCCAAGTCTTCTTGTTTCAGAAGTTGCTATTCTTTGTTTCTCCAAAGGATTCATGAACATATTCCATGTAATTGTATTGTCTAAAAATCTTGTAACATTAGTAACACTTTCTTTTAATAATTCCCAGTTAATTTTGGCATTCTCAGTATAACCTTCATCAACAAATCTTGACAAATTCATCGCTGATAAATTGCACGCCCCGCCATCCTCTAAATTTATTTCGCCGCAATTATGGATTACAATTCCGTTTGCAATAAAAGAATGTGTATGCGGTTCAGATAAATCGTAAATTTCTCTTACTCCATCATACTCTATTGAAACTAAATTGTCAAAAAAATTGTCTTTGTATTGCCTGTGGCTTAAAAATATTTTAGTTTTTTCTTGATGTTTAGTTCCTAAAAAGCCTATTTCTTCTAAAAACTTTCGTGCACTTTTCTTGCTTAATTGTAATTCCCATAATTTGCCGTCACATTCATATTCTCTATATTCCCCTTTAGCTGTAAAATAAAAGAATTTTACTTCTGGATCTCTTTCTCTATCATATATTGTTGAAATCATTCCAAGATTTAATAAAATCTTTTGAACCTCCTTTAATAATTCTTTAGATTTTGAAGTTAATCTTATATATCGATTTCCTTTTTCTTCATCTATACCTATGGTGCCGTCTGCAGAAAATAATCCTTGTAAAAAACCAATAACTGCTTCTTTTGGTGCAGTAAAAATAGCTTGCGGAACAGTTTTAAATTCAGCATCTACGCTTTTTATTCCCAATTTTCTCATAAATTCAGCTACAAAAATGCTGTTATAAAGTAAATGCTTTGTTGAATCTTTGTCTACTATTGATCCTTCTCTCTCACCATAAACTTTGTCCATAAATATTTTGAATTTATTCATAATTTCTAATTCATCATTAGCAAATACCATTTCTAATTTATCATCAACAACAAATCCGTCTCCAACTGTCCACCCTAAAATTTGTCCTAATTCTTTAGACCATTGTGTTGGAAAATTAAATGGATAAAAGTGGCCATTTTTAGGTTCAACATTAATATCAAAATTAAGATCGTAATTTGTATTAAATTTACCTTCTCCTTTCTGGATAAGAATTTTATCTTCTTTTATTAGTCTTGATAATTCCTTAAAACCATTATTAGTCATAATTTTGTGGTCTGCTGTTGCTGTAATTTCGTAGCCTTTTTTAGTTTTAAGCCTGTAAGTTGGTTTTATTCCAGAACACCAGACTCTGGGGGATCTATTAAAAGTAATTCCATCTTTTTGTTCCATTAACATTAATTCGCCTTTATTGTTCAAAACTTCAATAGGAACTCTGTTGTCAGTTGCTATCTCAACTTCTTTTCCAGCTAAATCTTCTATTCTTTCTAAACCTTTATCAGTAGAAACTAAAGAATCGCCAGTTATGCAGGGATTAGTTGTTATTATAGGTCTTCCAACGTAATTTGAAGGGCTGTATTTTACCATTCTGCTCCAGAAAATTAATCCTGGTTCAGCTGTCTTGTAATTAGAAGCAACAAATTTATCCCATAATTCTTTTGCCTTGACTAATTTCTTTACTTCTTTTGTCTGGTCAGAATTAAAATATAATAAAAAGTCTCCAGAATAATGTATTGCTAGATCATAACTATCTGACTTTAATATAAAGTCTCCAAAAATATTTCTCAAACTTGTATTTTTTAAGTCTTCTTCATTTATTTCTTTTTTTTGAGTTAATAAGAAATTATTTAATTCATAAACAGAATCAAATTTTTCTAAAAATTCATAGTTTTCTAAATCTTTTGAAGGAATACCAAATGAGTAATGAATATATCCTTGTCTTGTTTCCTCAGGTTCATCTTGTTTAAATCTTTTGTAGACAAGTAATTTATTTTTTCCAAATTTCGTTTGTTCTTCTACAGCACTCATGAATTCATCAGTAACTTTCATGCTTATGTTTGCAAATCTTACTTGTGTATTCTCTCTAACTTGTCTTTCTATTTCATGCAATTGTCTTTCATTGAATAAATTAGACCATTTGCATTGGTCTGTAATTTGTCTTGTTACCCAGTTGGGAATTCTTTTTACATCCACAAAATGGAAAATGTCTGGATGTTTTACATCTAAAGTGAGCATTAAAGCTCCTCTTCTCCCGCTCTGTCCAATTAATCCAGTAGTTAAAGAATAAATTTCCATAAAAGAAACTGCTCCTGTAGAATGATTTGCTGCATTATGAACTAAAGCTTCTCTAGGTCTTAAGCTTGACATGTCTACACCAATTCCACCGCCATATGAATAGGTTCTAGCACATTCATATGCTGCTTTGTATATGCTTTCTATATTATCGTCTTCAATCATAGAAACAAAACAATTTCCTAAAGTTTTTAGCCTGTATAAATCTCCAGCTCCAGCTATTACTCTTCCACCAGGCAGGAAATGTCCTTCAACTAAATCTTTATAGAATTTTACTGCACATTCTTCCTGTTTTTCTTTTGTTGTTTCAACAGCAGCCAAGAAAGCAGCCAGTCGTGCAAAAGTTTCCTCGGGTTTTTTCTCTATTAATTCATCTTTTAAATTTTTTAGATAATATTTGCTTTTGTAAATGTCATGTGCTAATTTATTCTCACCCAAGTAGTTGTTGCTTGGATGCATTGGCAGTTTTCCTTGGTTTAATAAATCTCTTAAATAGAACAATAACTGTTTATAGTTTTTGATATAATCTGGAGGAACAATCTTGGTGACTTTGCTTTTGTGATTGAACATTAATTCTAAATCATCATTAGCTATTTTTTCAAACTCTATTTCAGAAAGATTCTTCTCAGTTAAACTCACTCTATTATCACCCCTTCTCTTAAAATGATTTTTATATATAAATAATTATCTTTTTAATCAGATATAATGAAATATTTTTATTAAATTAAGATATTATATAAAGATTACTTAGTAACTTTGAAGTAGAATTATACTTTTCTAAAAATTACCTTCTCTCGCCTTATACTATCAAAATAAATTCTCAGTTTTTTGCTTAAGCTTTTTAGAAAAAAGCCTTCTCAAAAAGTTTAAAAATACACTGGAAAATATATTTTCTATGCGATATATAAGGCAGGAAAGATTGTTAGGAAAAGCCAATCAAAAATTATTATCAAGAAAAACAGTTTCAATAATTGGTCTTGGTGCTGTTGGTTCTGTTTCAGCAGAATTATTAGCAAGAGCAGGAATAAAAAAATTAATTTTAATTGACAGAGATAGTATAGAACTGCATAATTTGCAGAGACAATCTTTGTATACAGAAGAAGATGTTGGAAAAAGCAAAGCCAGAGTAATAAAAGAAAAATTAAATAAACTAAATACAGAAACAGAAATCATATCTTATTTTGACAATTTAGATAATGAAAATATTAACTTATTTAAATCTGATTTAATTTTAGATTGCACTGACAATTTAGAAACTAGATTTTTAATAAATGAATTTTCAGTAAAAAATAAAATTCCTTTTATTTATGCCTCAGCAATTGGAAATGAAGGATATTTGTTTAATATAATTCCTGAAGAAACTTGCTTTAATTGCATTTTCAAGGAAATTCAAGGTTTGGAAACTTGTGAAACTTTTGGTGTTCTAAATTCAACTACACATTTAATCTCAAGCCTGCAAGTTAATGAAGCTATTAAGATATTGTTAAATCAGGAACATGAAAAAGATTTAATTTACTTTAATTTAAAAATTAATGAATTAATTAAAATAAAAATAAATAAAAGCAGAGATTGTTCTGTTTGTTCTAACCAAATATTTGATTACTTGGAAGGTAAAAAATCAAAAGAAATAGTTAAATTCTGCGGCAGTTCGAATTACTTAATCAAGGGAAATTTTGATTTTGACAAAGTAAATAATAGGTTAAAAAAGGAAAATCTGCCTATATCTTTATTCAAGAATAAGGCTTTAATCAAGGCTAAAGACGAAAAAGAAGCAAAAAGCCTATTCTCAAAATACATAGGAAATTAAATCATTTTTTAAATAGGAGTGTTTTGGTATATATATGATAGTGATAGATGGCGCAAATTCCGGAGGGCAAACTCTTCGTACAAGCTTAAGTTTGTCAGTTTTAACCCAAAAACCATTCAAATTTAATAATATAAGAGGTAAAAGAGAAAAACCAGGTTTGCAAAATCAGCATTTGACAGCTGTTAATGCTGCAGCAAAAATTTGTAGTGCTCAGGTTAAGGGAAATGCTATTCATTCAAAAGAATTGGAATTTAAGCCGTCGAAAGTTATTCCTGGAAATTATGCATTTGATATTGGTACTGCTGGTTCAACAACTTTAGTTCTGCAGACATTACTTCCTTCTTTATTATTTGCTAAAGAAAAATCAACTTTAAAAATAAGTGGCGGTACTTCAAACCCGCTGGCCCCACCTGCCTTTTACATAAAAGCAGTTTTTTTGCAATTATTAAGATTAATGAACATAGAAGTAACAGTAAATGTCGAAAAAGAAGGGTTTGTTCCTAAAGGTGGTGGACAAATTATTGCTAAAATTATGCCTTGTAAAAAATTAAAGCCATTAAACTTAATTGAAAGAGGTAACTTAGAAAAAATTTATGCTTTTGCTGTTTCTTCTCAAAGCTTGAGAGACCAGGAAGTAGCTCAAAGATTATTAGATGGATTTGCAAGCATTATTGATCATGATTTGGAAACTAATAAGCAATATGTAGCTTCCTTAGATCCTGGATGTTTTATTTCTGGCTTTGCTAAATATCAAAAAACTCTTATAGGTTATACAACATTAGGAAAATTAGGAGTTAAAGCAGAAGATATAGGGAAAGATTGTGCTGCTAATTTATCAAAAGAAATCAATGCCAATTCTACAGTCGATTATTTTACAGCTGACCAATTATTGATCTATATGGCTTTGGCTAAAAAAGGCAAAATTATCTCAAGCAAAATTACAGACCACATTAAATCAAATATTGAAGTTATTGAGAAATTCTTGGATGTTAAATTTAAAATTGAAGGGAATGAGATAAGTATAAAATAGCGGAGAGTGGATTTGAATTCGGCGATAGATATCCAAACCTACCTCCACCGACCTTCGGGTTATGAGCCCGACGGACATTCAGTGCATAAACACTTAATGCGCTCCTGGCTGTCCTATTGCGATTTTTTAAGATAGTTCTTAACAAAACTCCGCTATGATCCAGGAACGTATTAAATCTGTCAAAAAAGCTATTTATAAAATTTCGTATTTTTGTAATAATAAATTAAATCTATTTTCTAAGAATGGAATTCTAAAACTTATTTCCTTAAATTTCTCAAAATTTTCTCTTCTGTAAATAGAAACTCTGTATTGCCCGTTAGGCTGTTTAAATCTTGGGGCATATGTAAGATGAGATTTTATTTCTAAACTATTTAATAAACTATATATGTCTTTAGCGAAAAGTTCATCTCCACTTACAAATCTTATTTCAGTAAGTTTTTTTAAAATTGTACCTTCCATATCGAATGCTTGTTGAAGATAAGCTATTTTTACACTTTTTGGTGATTCAAAAATCCAACCAGGTATTCTCATTTGTTCATCTGATTTAGGAAGTTTAAGGATATAATACAAAAACCAAGCCAAAGTTTTTGAATTTACATAGATTTGTTTGCCTTTGGAATTTTCTTTTCTAAATAATTTAATCTTTGTTGAAAATATCTTAATTATTAAATCATTAAAGAGTTCTATTTTTCGCGGATCTTTTTTCTGGGTGAAAAATACTCTCATTAGATCTTTTATTAAACTACCATCAGGCATTAAACCCATTAAAGAAGAAACTTCTTCATTTAAAATAAACGGTAAATTTATGAAAATTGGTTTTGTTAATTTAGAGAGATTTAATTCAAATAATTTATTTTTTTGATTTATAGAAAAATAAGACAACAGTTCTTCTTTATTAATAGTTTTATATTTCATCATCAAGAATAAGACGATTTTATTTATAAGCGCTAGGCCGGTCCCCGAAATGTCCAGTGAATTTGTCCAGTGAAATTTATAAAGGGGTGAAAAGTTTCCGAAAAATCCGGAAGATTTTCGAAAAAAGATTTATTTTCTAAGATAGTTATAAATTACTTCAATTAAATAAGTTAAAACTCCAAAAACTAGAAAGGAAAAAAACATAAGAATTAATCGCGGATCTGATGGACATATAGTTTGTTCTCCTTTAATTAAGCATTGAACTCCCGAGAAAAATGAGGCATGCAAATAACCCAAAATTCCACCAATCAAAGAAACCACAACTAAAATTATAATTTGTTTCTTGCTTAATTTAAAACACATAATTAGAATTTACAATCTCTTTATTATAAATATTTCTTTTTACTAAGGTCTTCGCCTAAAATTATTGTGAATTACTTCAATTAAATAAGTTAAAGCTCCGCCAATTAAAAGTCCATAAATTGTATAAGGAATTTGATATATTTGGTTGCAAGGTGCTCTAATGCAATAAATTAATGGAGCCTGAGAATAACCAATTATTCCACCAATTAATGTTCCTGCTAAAACCAAGCATATTTCTCCTTTATTCAATTTAAAATTAATTTTCTTCCTCATCTTTTTTTCTTTTTGCTAAAACTTTTTAGAAAAAAGCTTTACTTGAGCATTAAATCCATAACATCATAAATAGTTTCCACTTCTTTAACTTCAATTCCTAATTCATCTCTTCCATATGCAACTAAATCAAAAGTTTTGGGAATATAATAAGTTCTAGTAACAGTTCCACTATCAACTTTCTTCTTTCTAACTTCTTTTTCATAATAAGTTAGCTCGCTTTGTCCCTTTGGTATTAAAAATATTTTTTTATTATGTTCAGAAGCTGCTTGTGCTTTTTCTATTAATCCGCCAACAGGACCAATGACTCCATCTTCTCTAATAGTTCCTGTAATAACAACATCATCTTTTAATTCTTTTACAAGTAAAGCAGATAATGTTGCCATAGTCATTGCTGCCCCAGCAGAATGTCCTCCTAATACATTAGCTTCTCCTACATCAAATGTATAAATCAAATTCCTGTTTTTTAGTTTTTCAATTGCTATTTTTTGCGCAACTATAGCAGCAATATTTGCGCTTTGTTGTAAATCTGGCTCTAAAAAAGGATTTGTATTAACTAATATCTTTCCATCACCTTCTGTTATTTCAACATTAACTTTGCCTAAGATGCCTGAGTTATCTAAAGAAGATACAGCAACAATATTAGCAGAAGCTTTAGTAACTAGAGTTTCTTTTTCTATAACCTCAGTTTCTCTGATAACTTGTCCTTGAAAACTAGTTCCAGAAAATAAAAATACTGCCAATAAAAACCCTATTAAAAAAAAGATGCTGTATTCAAATATTCTTAAGTGTTTATTTCTCATTTTAGTATGAAATATTTACTATGATATATACTTTTCCATATATATCTTAAAAACGAAAGTAATAAAAAGCTTTTATTTTGTAAAATTTATATGAAAAACTCAATACCAAGCAGGATAGACGTATATTTAGTAAATCATCCAAAGGAAGATTGGACATACTTGCATGTTCCAGGAAGTGTAGTTTTTAACTACCAAGATGGCATTCTTAAAAGTCTTAGTGATGATCAAGAAACTCTGGATATTATGGATCAAATGGTTTTAGAGTTAAAAAGAGAAAATTCAAGAAATATTAAGCTTGTCTCAGTAACTGCTCAGCAAGTTGCTTTTCTTCGAGATCTTGGGGGAAAAGTAAGAAAATTATATAGTTCTTCTCAAACTAAAGTTGCACAATTAGACTTAAAGAAAAAAGAAACTCTTAGAAAAGCCTGGCTTCAGTTTAAAGGCAAAGGAAGAGATCTTATGGATATAATAGAAAGAGACTTAGAAAAAGAAAAAACAGCTCTTGATAACTTGACAGATAGTAAAATAGATGAAATAGTTGATGATGTAATCGCAAAAAAAGAATATTAAAAATAAATAGAAAGTAATAAAAATCTTATATTTTACAAAAATTAACATGATAACGCAAAATGATTTATACAACTCTTTTCTTATAAGACAACTGTATAGAGATAGAAATATAATTTATGTTCCAGATACTGTTGTATTAAACTATCCAACTGCATTGGGTGGATTTTTGGAAAGTATTTCAACAGAAAATAAAATATTGAATAGTTGTGAAGCTTTGGTAAATGCCTTAAGAAGATTAAAATCCTCAGATCTTAAACCTGTTGATATAAACAAGCAGTCTATCCAAGATATATTAAAACTTGGCAGAAAAAAACAAGAATTACTTCATCCTAGGCAAAAAAAAGCCCTTATGAAAATTAAGGAAAGGTTTCAGGCACAAGGAAAAAATCTTATGGTTATTGTAGAAAAAGATATAAGACAGTTAGAAGAGGCTGCTAAAAGATTTGACAAGATGACAGAAGAAGAACAAGCTGTCTTTTTCCAACCAAGTTTAACAGGAGCAGAATGCCAGAATTAATAGCTTGCTTGTCTACTGGAACTGGAACTTGGGGTCATGTAAACAGGTTAATCCAGGAAAATAACTGGGATAAAGTAATTCTCGTCACAAACGAATATGGTAAGGAAAATTTCAATAAAAATGAAAAAACTGAATTTATTGTAATTAATCCAAATCAAGGAATAAAAGAATTAAGAGAAGATATTTTCACTAAATTAAAAGACAAGATAACAGGTACTGAAGTAGGTGTAAACTTTATTTCTGGTTCAGGCAAAGAGCATATGGCTTTAATGTCTGCTTTGTTAAAATTAGGAATAGGTATAAGACTAGTGGCTATTACAAAAGACGGAATGGAAGAAATCTAAACTTTTAAGAAAATGTCACAAGTTTCTAACTTTGACATAAGTTCAACAGAGTTGAACAAAAGTTTAATCAAAAACATGACAAAAAGATTAGAACTTATTGATTCTTATTTAAAAGAATTTGATGCTATTATTGAAGATATTCAGGATAATAAAATAATTCTTAATCAATCTGCTTTTTATGCAAGAGGTGGCGGGCAGCCAAGTGATTTTGGGGAAATAAAAACTACTGATAATAAACTTGTAAAAGTTATTTCAGCAGAAAAAAACGAGGATAAAGTTTTGCTTTCAGTCGAACCTATAAATATCTTAAAAAAAGGCGATAAAGTAAAGGGAATTATAGATTGGACCAGAAGATATAAATTAATGAGAATGCATACTGCAATTCATTTGCTTCACTCTGTTATTTACGATTCATTAAAGGCAATGATTACTGGAAATGAAATCGATGTTGACAAGACCAGATTTGATTTGGATTATGAAATTTCTAAAGAAAGAATTATAAGATATATAAAGAAAGCAAATGAATTAATAAAGAAAGGGGCTTTGGTTAAAAATTATTTATTGCCTAAAGATGAAGCTTTGAAAATTCCTGGAATAGTGAAATTGGGAATAGCTTTTCCTCCAGATGTAAAAGAATTAAGAATTGTTGAAATTGAAAATATTGATATTGAAGCTGATGGCGGAACTCATGTAAAAAATATAACTGAAATAGGTGAAATTATTTTTCTAAAATTAGATAATAAAGGCAAAGGCAGGAAAAGGATTTATTTCACGATAGGTTAAAATCTAAAATATATATTCCTTTATTCAAAAAACTTTATATCTAGATTTTCTAATAGTAATTTGATGAACTTATTTGATAATACTCTAAAAGGCAATGAATCTCTTTTCTTAGATGAAACTGCCTTGGATTTTGAATATTTGCCAAATATAATAAAATATAGGGAAAATCAGCAAAAATACATTGCAGATTGTATTAAACCATTATTTCAGCAAAGAAATGGAAAAAATCTTTTAGTAACTGGTTCTCCTGGAATAGGAAAAACAGCAGCTTCAAAATTTGTTTTAAGAGAATTAGAAGAAAAAGGCTTGGATGAAGAAGTAATTCCAATTTATATTAATTGCTGGAAAAAAGATACAGCCTATAAGATAGTTCTTGAAATTTGTGACAAATTAAAATATAGGTTTATTCTAGGCAAACATACAGCAGAACTAATAAAAGAAATTACTAAATTATTAAACAAAAAACCAGTTGTTTTGATTTTAGATGAAGTTGATAAACTCCAGGACATGCAGATTTTGTACTTGGTCTTGGAAGATTTAAATAAAAAAACTTTAATATTAATAACAAATGAACTAGATTTTTTATCAGATTTGGATAATAGAATAAGATCTAGATTAATGCCTGAGATTCTTGAATTTAAGCCATATAATTTAGAGGAGACTCATGGCATTTTAAAGCAAAGGGTTGAATTTGGATTTGTAAATAATGTTTTTAATGAAAATGCTTTAAAATTAATTTCAGAAAAAGCCCATGAAAAAGCAGACATAAGATCAGGAATTTATTTGTTAAAAGAAGCAGGTTTAATAGCAGAAAATGAATCAAGCAAAGTAGTCCTCGAATCCCATGCTTTAAAGGCAATTGAAAAATTAAAAGATGTTAAACTTGAGAATTCTGAGAAAAAGAAAAATACTTTTTTGAACTTAATAAAGGAAAATTCAGGTAAAAGCTGTTTTGAGTTATTTTCTATTTACCGACAGTCAGGGGGAAAAAAATCTTATAAAACATTTTCTAGAAAAATTGATGTTATTGTTGAAAAAGGGTTGGCAATTAAAAAAGAAACCCAAAATAATAATGGAAGAGGAAAATCAAGCATCATAGAATTTAATTCTAAACAATAACCACTATTTAATTAGAACTTCTCCCCTTTATAAATTTCACTGGACAAATTCACTGGACATTTCGGGGACCGGCCTAGCGCTTATAAATAAAATCGTCTTATTCTTGTATATTGGAGGTGATCTAGATGAGGTTGATAAACTTTAGGAGAAAAGACGCAAAATATCTGAATTGGGATGAGTATAAGAAAAGGTTAGTTGAAATGCATATTCTGCATTTAATTGAAAAATTTGCAAAGAGTAATTTGAATTATGATTATAGAGATCTAGAAAGAGACACAAAGAAAGAATTAGCAAGATTTATTGAGTTGTAGGGGGAAAAATGAAAGAAGGCATTTATTCAGATAAATTTAGGGAAGAATTAATTGAAGATGATGAAATCTCTGCAGAAGAGTATTTTTTCATGCAAGGTTATGATTCCCTAGATTAATTTTTTTATTTTTTTGTATTACTTTATTAGTAATATTTAAATAGTATTACCTTATTATATAATCATGCCAATGCTAACTCAAAAATCCCAAGTAACAATTCCAAAAAAAGTTAGAACAATTCTGGGAATTGGTCCTGGAGATGAAATAGATTTTGATATTGTGAAAAATAAAATAATTTTACATAAGAAAAAAAAAGATTCTATAATCAGTAAATATCAGGGATTTCTAGGACAAGGTAAAACAGAAGAAATAATGGAAGAATTGCGATGAGTGTAGCTATTGATACAAATATTTTATTAGATATCTTGCTTAATGACAAGGACTTTTACAATAGCAGTAAAGAGGCAATTGAGAAATATGATGATCTTGGTGCGTTGATTATATCTCCAATAGTATATACTGAATTACTAACTCAGTTTATTAAGCAATTTGCTGTTTCTGCTGAACAGAAACTTGATCAATTCTTAAAGGAGCTTGGTATTTCTCTAGTAAACTTTACAAATAAAGATTTAATTGCTGCAGCAGAATCTTGGAATGAATATATAAAGAGCATAAAAAATAAAGAAATTTTTTGTATATCTTGTGGTGAGAAAAATAGTTTTTTTTGTAAAAAATGCAAGCAGAAAATCTTTTGGAAAAATCATATTATTGCTGATTTTTTAATAGGAAGTCACGCTCAAAATAATGCTGATATATTGCTTACAAGAGATAAAGGTTTTTACAAAAGCTATTTTAAAGTTAAATTAGCTGAAAATTAAAAATATCTTTATAAATCCTATAAATTAGAATTCTTCTATGAAATTATTGGTTTTTACAGATGTTCATGGAAATCCTGCAGCAATAAAACAAGTAATAAATAAATCTAAAGAAGCTGATGTTTTAGTTTGCGCAGGAGACTTAATTGACTGGGGTGACCTTGAAAAAACAATCAAATTATTTAAAGAAACCAATAAAAAGATGGTTATTATTCCGGGAAATCACGAAGATTATACAGAATTAAAGGCACTTTGTAAAAAATATGATTTCTTAGTTGATATCCATTTAAAAAAATTCAAGATAAATGACGTTGTTTTTTTTGGTTTTGGTACTGGCGGATTTTCAAAAATAGATAATGAATTGGAAGAAATTATGCTTAAACTTAAATTTGAAGAAACTGAGAAATTAGTTTTTGTTTCTCACGGTCCTCCTTATGGAACAAAATTAGATTATCTAGACAATATGCAAAGTTATAGGGGAAGTAAAACATTAAGGGAATTTATTAAAAAATTCAAGCCTAAATTTGCTGTTTGCGGTCATCTCCATGAAAATGAAAAAAAAGAAGATAAACTAGGAGATACAATTATTTTAAACCCTGGAAAATACGGAAAAATTATAGAATTATAAAATAGACATAAAAGAAGTTGAAAAAAGAATTATGAAATTTGTTGAACTTAGAACAAAATCCAAGAATTATGAAATTACACCAGAGCATTCTTATATTCATTTGACAGAAGAAATGGGAGAAGTTGCCAGGCAATTGTCTAATAAAAAAATGCGTCCAGATATGTTTGATGAGAATAACCTAAAAGAGGAGATTGTTGATGTTATTTTAGAAGCTATAATTCTTGCAAATACTTGTAAAGTTGATTTAGACAAAGAAATTCAAGACAAGATTGATAAATTATTTAAAAGACACGGCTTTAAGGAATAGTTATTTCAAAAAAAATTTCTGATAATTCATAAATATATTATTCTCAACTTCGATTTTATCCATCTTTTTAATTTCAGCTATTTTCTCAATTGTATACTTGACAAAAACAGGCTCATTTTTCTTGTCTGGAAAAGGGCTTAGCCAAGGACAGTCTGTTTCTGTCAATAATTGGTTTATATTTACAATTTCAGTCATCATCTGAAAATGTGATGATTTGTTTATAATACAAGGAATAGAAAAATAATATCCAAGAGATTCAGCTTTTTTTATTAATTTTTTATTGCCGGAAAACATATGTAAATGAACTTTTTTATTAGAACTAGTTTCTAATATTTCCACACATTCTTTTTCAGCTCCTCTTGAATGTACAATCAGAGGTTTTTTAATCTTCTCGCTTAATTCTATTATTTTAGTAAAATTCTTAATTTGATTCTCTTTGTCTGTTGAAAATTTTAAATCCATTCCAATCTCGCCAACAGCAATTATTTTATCTTTATTTTTTTTAATAAATTCTAATGTAGAATCAACATCAAATTTTGTATTTCTGTCATAATCATCATATCCTTCAATGACTTTGACATTCAGTGCATTTAAGGGATATAACCCTAGAGCTGCTTTAACAATTTTGTATTTTTTGCAAATTTCAAGAACTCTCAAATTATTTTCATGGTTTACGCCTTGTGCAATTATTGCTTTGACATTTCCTTTTTCAGCTCTTTCTATAACTTCTTTTAACTCTTCTTCACTATACCTGTCTATGTGTGCGTGAACATCTACTAACATTTTAACCCAATAATAAAAATGGTTTTATTAAAAAATTTAATAATTTAATTAAAAAAGGCAGTAAATTAATAAAAATTACAATTAATAAAAAGTAACTTACAGAGCTCCAGAATTTCTTGGCTTTTTCTTCTTCTTTAAATATAATTGAAGACAATACTAAAAACATTCTTCCCCCATCAATAGGACCTAATGGTAATAAATTAAATAGTCCAACTCCCAAATTAACAACAAATAACCAAAATATTAATTTTAATACCCATAACAAGAAATTTCCAAATCCATCACTAATTCCAGGCTTGAATTTTGTTTTTATATTGAAGTTAGTTATTCCTATATATCCTCTTGAAGAATTATCTGGGTTTTCAGCAGTAATTACTTCAAATTCTCCTTTATTTGTTCCCAAAATAACTTTTTCATTTGGTTTTATCTGGTCTGTAATTGAGACAAAATGAGAAACATTTTTTATTTCTTTTCCATTAACTGAAACTAATTCAAATGGTACAGTTAATCCTGCTTTTTCTCCAGGATAGCTGGGAATTAATTTATTTACTTCTAATCCATCAAAATCCAGAATTCTTTCTTGTAATGGAATAGAAACAAAACTTATTATTAAAAATATTAATGCTGCCAATAAAATATTTGAAAAAGGGCCAGCAGATAAAATTGCTAATTGTTTTCTTTTTTCTAGTTTTTCTAATTTTTTTTCATCAGGTTCAACAAAAGCCCCTAAAATTGGGCCGAAAAATAAAAAACCAGAGCTTTTCACTTTTAAGTTAAATAATCTTGCAAAAACACCATGTGAAAATTCATGAATTACAGCAACAACAAAAATAGAGATAATCCAGTGCCAGAATCCTAATGTTGGCAATCCATCAATTTTTACTCCTGGCAAAACAGGGGCTAGAGCTGGTTGTGCATCAGGAATAAAAATTAAAGCGAAAGTTCCTTTAATTAAAATATAAAGAATAAATCCCATTCCTAAAAATCCAACAATTGTGCTTACATATGCTAAAGGCTTCAGAATAATCTTGAATTTCTTGGCAATTTTATCCATTAATTTAATTCCAAGCTGCGTTCTACAAATAAAAAAGATTTTTCCCTTGACTTCAAACTTTTCTTTGTTAAAATAATATATTAATAATAGAAATAAGTAAAAGAGTATGGCTAATAATAAATCAACATTCATGTTTATCCATTTTTGATTAAACTTTTTTTAAAAGTTTACTTCTGAGTTTTTTTACCTTTAATTGGCCTGAAACTTCTCCTGCCACATTTTTTACAGGCAACTTCTCTTTTAATGATCTTATTTACATTTGCTCTTGTTTTTGTCTTGCATTTTCTACAAACAAAAACTCCTTTAAACAATCTTGATGTTGCTTCTGCAAATTTTACCATGGTTTTTTCCTTTTAATTATCTTCTTGTTAATTTTTTACTTATCTGATTAAGCTTTTTCTTAAAAGCTTACTTGATCTGCATAATAATTTTTTGATCTAACATTATCCAATAAATTACCTGGATTCCATCTTTAACTTGATCTTTTAGTTCTTCTGGTATTTTAAGATCAAAAGTTTCATAAGATTCCATATCCATGACATTAGCCATATTTCCCTTTACAGACAATACTTGGGCTGTTTTCTTTTCAATAAGCGGAACTTCAACTTTGTCTCCACCTGGCATGACTTTGATTATCTTTTGGTCATCTAAAATAGAAACTGCTTCAATTCTTGACTTGGCATGCCCATGTTTTCCAGATTTGCCTGTTTGAATATCTCTTATAACGCAACACTTACCTTCAAACACTACTGTATTTCCCTTTTTAAGGCTGCTCGCAGTCACCTGTTTCGTTGTCATTAATCTTGACAAAAAAACTTAATTTATAAATTTTTGCCTTATATAATTAATCTAGAAACCTTTATAAAAATAAGAAAAACTCGTTTCAGAATGGCAATTAAAAAAGGCGATTTTGTAGAATTGGATTTTATTGGTAAAATAAAAGATACTAATGAAATCTTTGACTTGACTAAAGAAGAAATTGCTAAAGAAAAAAATCTTTACAATCCTAGATTTACTTACAAACCAATAACAATTTGTGTTGGTGAAGGTGAATTAATAAAAGGATTAGATGAAAAATTAATTGGAAAAGATAAAGGTAAAAGCACAATAGAGATTAAATCAGAAGAAGGCTTTGGAAAAAAAGATCCTAGTTTGTTGAAATTAGTCCCAATAAAAATATTCACAAAAGAAAACTTAAGACCATTCCCAGGATTAAATGTTAATATAAATGGTTTAATTGGTACAGTAAGATCTGTCTCAGGTGGCAGAGTTATTGTAGATTTTAATCATCCATTATCAGGAAAAGATTTAATCTTTGAAATTGAAGTAAGAAAAATTCTAAAAGAAGAAAAAGAAAAGATAGAATCTGTTGTTGCAAAAGTCGTTAAAGAATTTGAAGTAAAACTAGACAAGAATATTTTAGAATTAAAAATGAATTCAGATGAAAAATTAAAAGAAGAATTAAAAAAGAAAATCATGAAAATATTTCCAGCTATAAAAGAGATAAAATTTGAAGAGTTTAAATCTAAAGAAAAAGAAGAAAAGCAGATTAAGCCAGAAAAAAAACCTGCAGAAAAGCCCAAATCAAAACCTAAACAATAGAGTTCAGAAAAAGTTATATACTACCTTCTCACTATAGCCATTTAATGGATAGTATGATAAATAATGTCAAAGAAAGAGGTTTCATTAAGTCTTCTATGCCTCGCAATCCCAATCCTTTAGATGCTGAACTAGAAGAATTAATCTCTAAGCAAAAAGCTAAAATTAAAGTTGTAGGTTGCGGTGGGGGTGGAAATAACACCATTAATAGAATCTCTGAAGTTGGTATAACTGGTATAGAAACAATTGCAATTAATACAGATGCCCAGGACTTATTATACACAAATGCTGACACTAAAATTCTTATTGGAAAAACATTAACTCACGGCTTGGGAGCTGGCAGTATTCCTCAAGTCGGTGAAGATGCTGCTCGCGAAACTGAACATGAAATAAAGGAAAAAATTCAAGGTGCAGATATGGTTTTCATTACTTGTGGTTTGGGTGGTGGAACTGGTTCTGGTTCAGCTCCTGTAGTTGCAGAAGTAGCAAGAAAAATGGGGGCCTTAACAGTAGCTATAGTTACAATGCCATTTGTAATGGAAGGCCAGAGAAGATATGATAATGCCTTGTATGGTTTGGAAAAATTAGAATCTTTGGCAGATACATTAATTGTAATTCCAAATGATAAATTATTAGATCTAGCTCCTGACTTGCCTTTGCATACAGCTTTCAAAGTAGCAGATGAAATTTTGACTAATTCAGTCAAAGGCATAGCAGAATTAGTTACAAAAACAGGCTTAGTAAATCTAGATTTTGCTGATATAAGAACAGTTATGGGTAAAGGAGGAGTTGCTGTAATTGGTGTTGGTGAAAGTGATTCTGAAAACAGAGCAGTTGAAGCAGTTGAGAAAGCAATTAATAATCCCTTATTAGATGTAAGTATTGATGGTGCTGTTGGTGCTTTGATTAATGTTGCAGGCGGTCCAGACATGACTTTGGAAGAAGCAAGAAAAGTTGTTGAAACTATTTCATCCAGGCTTGATCCAAATGCAAGAATAATCTGGGGAGCCCAAATTTCAGAAGATTTGTCAAATACAATAAGAACTATGTTGATAGTAACTGGTGTAAATTCTCCTCAAATTTTTGGTCCTAAAAAGAAATTAAGCCAGAAATTAAGAAAAGAAATAGAGTCTGAATTAGGTATAGAATTTATTAATTAATTTCTCAGAAAAGCTTTTAAATAGTTAATAATAAGAAAAACAAAATGGCAATATCTCAATTCAGATCAAGAAGAAAAGTTTCAGGTGGAAGATATCAGCCTTCACCCAAGAAATTGAAGTCTAAAGGACATTCTCCCACTTTAACATTGTTAGGTGAAAGAAAAGTTAAAGGAGAAAGAACAAGGGCTGGAAATAAAAAGCAAAAATTACTTGCTAGTAACATTGCTAATGTTTATGATCCTAAAACTAAGAAATTCGAAAAATTAAAGATAATTACAATTACTGAAAACTTGGCAAATAGAAACTTTATCAGGCGTAATATTATGACAAAAGGTGCTTTAATCAAGACTGACAAAGGTGTAGCAAGAATAACATCCAGGCCAGGTCAGGAAGGCACTATTAACGCAGTTTTAGTTAAACAATAATTATTTTTCTAAAATCTTTCTTTTTAGAATTTCTCTCGGGACAATTATTGTAACTCCATATCCTTTTCCTTTTAAATGAAGGTCTTCATCCCTTTCATCTAAATCAGCTCTTGGTGGTTTTATAGTTATATGATCTTCTTCTATAAATTTAATCATTTCACCTAGATGACCAGCACCTATTGTTATAATGGCTTCTCTTTTCTTTACTCTTCCAGCTTTTATTTCTCTTTCAATTACTTCTGGAGAATTTTTTAATATTTCTGCTGATCTAAGTTCTTTAACATAGTCATTTAAATCTTCAAGTGAATCTTCTTTTCCAAGAAGTGAAAGTCTTATATATGAATTTGCAGCAGCTCTTTGTGTTTCATGAAGAATTCTAGATTCTGCTCCCTGAATATTTATTCCGTAAACAAATCCTGAAAGCCATACAGCTTCTTTGACAACTTCTACATCTCGTAACATATATTCTAATTTAGAATCATTACCTTCTCTTTTAAATTCTTCAATTAAAGAAGATCTAAAATCTTTTTTTACTAAATCAATAAGATCTCTAATCCACTTATTATCTTCATCAGAAAAAGCCCCTTCTGCTAAAACTAGATTTATCCCTCTGTTTTTGATTAATCCACCAATGATTCTATAAATTTCAAATTGAGTTTTATCAACTTTTTTATCTGTCTTCTCACCACTAACTTTTCCCCATAATTCTTGTAAATCGTCATCTAAAATATTTAAACTATGATATTGTCCTATAATATATAATTGGTTAGGTGCATTTGGTCGAATTCTTTTTAGTATTTTACCATATGTTCCATTAAATAATCTTTCTTCAGGAATATAATCAGAAGGAATTCCTAAACCCACAGCTAAAAGGCTTAAACAACCATATAAACCCAATCTAAGTAATTCTCTTTTGCTTAATCCTGCTTCAATTTCCCAAGGTGCTTTTTCCATCTATTTTTTAATCAAAAACTCTTATTTAAATTTAACTACTTAGAAATCACTGCAAAATGAACCGAAAGCTTTATATATAAGAATTGTAATTTATTTATAAAGCTTATTATAATAAATTCATAATAATATATCGGGGGAGAAAATGCCAGAGTTTGTAAAAAAATGCCTAGACTGTGGAGGCATTAACTTAATTCTTAATAAGGAAAAAGGCGAAGTTATCTGTAAAGATTGTGGTCTTGTAATAGAAGAAAGAATGATTGATTTCTCTCAAGAATGGCGTGAATTTGATCACGATCAAGCTGATTCCAGAAGAAGAACTGGTGCTCCTATGACTTATACAAAATTTGACAGAGGATTAGGAACAGATGTAGGTCAGAAAGGAGATATTTTCAAATTATCAGGTAAAGGTAGAAATAAATATTTCAGATTAAGAAAATGGCAGTACAGAATTTCTACAGCTATTGAAAGAAATTTAAAATTAGCTTTAGCTGAATTAAAAAGAG